>CP155577.1:1347500-1997995 GCA_001306305.2 Citromicrobium bathyomarinum | reverse complement strand
AATTCCCCGAGCTGCAGGGCCTGATGGGCGGCTACTACGCCGGCGCCGAGGGCCTCCCCGATGCCGTCGCCGACGCGATCCGCGATCACTACAAGCCGGTGGGGCAGGGCGACGAGGTGCCGACTGCTCCGGTGACGGTGGCGGTGAGTCTGGCGGATAAGCTGGATACGCTTTTCGCGTTTTTCATGATCCAAGAATACCCCACTGGATCGAAAGACCCATTCGCACTTCGAAGGGCTGCAAATGGCATTCTTTCACTCACGGTCGAAAACGGACTGCGTTTTGGCATCTGGGGTTGGTCGACCTTCTTGAAAGAGAATTCGAACTATCCGGAAGCCGCCGGTGTTCATCCGCGCAACTTGCTGCACCAGTTTCTTCAGGACCGCTTGAAGGTTCAACAGCGTGAGGCAGGTGTGCGCCATGATTTGATCGACGCGGTACGATCAGATGACGACAACGTTCGCCTGCTCGCCCGCGTCCACGCGCTCCAGAGCTTCATGGAAACCGAGGACGGCAAAAACCTACTCGCCGGGTACAAGCGCGCGGCGAACATCCTCAAGAAGGAAGACTGGCAGGGCGTCGACGATGCCCCGCATACCGGCGAGGAAGACCCGCTGGTGATGGTCGACGATCCGGACATGAAGGACGTCGTCGCCGCCCAGATGGCAGAGAAATCCGCTCACCCGTCTGGTAAATCGCTGTCCTACACGCCCGAACCGGCCGAGAAGGCGCTGATGGATGCGCTCGATACGGCAGGCCCGCAGGCGGCAACGGCAGTGCGGGAAGAACGGTTCGCGGATGCGATGTCCGCGCTTGCCTCGCTTCGCGCGCCGATTGACGATTTCTTTGAGAATGTGACGGTAAACGACGAGAATAAAACAAAACGTTCGGTGCGCCTTGGGCTGCTCGCGCGTTTCAGAGATGCGGTCCACCAAGTGGCGGACTTCGGAAAAATCGAGGGATAGAAATTTGCGCCTGGACAGTGTGTCAGGTGTGTCAGGGAATACCGGGGTACGATCGAAATGACGCAGACAGTCTACCACTTCGGCGGCAACGCAGACCACTCGGACGCGCGCCAGAAGGACAAGACCATCACCGGCGGCAAGGGTGCGAACCTTGCCGAAATGGCCAGCATCGGTCTGCCCGTGCCTCCGGGCTTTACGATCACGACCGAGGAGTGCCTGCGCTACCTCGATCGCGGCGGCGACTTCGCGCCCGAACTGCGGGACGCGGTTGCCAAGGGCGTTGGCCATGTCGAGCAGACGGTCGGCAAGACGCTCGGCGATGCGGCGGACCCGCTGCTCGTCTCGGTCCGCTCGGGCGCGGCGATCTCCATGCCCGGGATGATGGACACGGTCCTCAACCTCGGCCTCAATGACGAGACGGTGAAGGGCCTCGCCAAGACCAGCGGCGACGCGCGCTTCGCGTGGGACAGCTACCGCCGGTTCATCCAGATGTACTCGGACGTCGTGCTCGGCATCGATCACGGCCTGTTCGAGGAAGCGCTGGAGATCATGCGCGAGGACAATGGCTTCTACTCGGACACCGACATGGAAGCGCAGCATTGGGAAGCGCTGGTCGGCGAATACCTCAAGATCGTCGAGCGTGAGCAGGACGAGCCGTTCCCGCAGGATGTCGATACCCAGCTGTGGGGCGCGATCCGCGCGGTGTTCGAAAGCTGGGATAGCGAGCGGGCGAAGATCTACCGCCGCCTGAACGACATCCCGCACGATCTGGGCACGGCGGTGAACGTGCAGGCGATGGTGTTCGGCAACATGGGTGACGACAGCGCCACCGGCGTCGCCTTCACCCGCGATCCCTCGACCGGTGAGAAGTACTATTACGGCGAATGGCTGGTGAACGCGCAGGGTGAGGACGTGGTCGCGGGCATCCGCACGCCGCAATACCTCACCAAGGCGCGGCGCGAGGAAGCCGGGGCCGACAAGCCGAGCATGGAAGAAGCCATGCCCGAGGCCTATGCCGAGCTCGCCCGCGTGTTCGACCTGCTCGAAAAGCATTACAAGGACATGCAGGACATCGAGTTCACGGTGCAGCAGGGCCAGCTGTTCCTCCTCCAGACCCGCAATGGCAAGCGCACCGCCAAGGCCGCGCTGAAGATGGCGGTGGAGATGGAGGGCGAAGGCCTGATCGACCGCAAGACCGCGGTACTGCGGATCGACCCGATGGCGCTCGACCAGCTGCTCCACCCGACGCTCGACCCCGATGCTCCGCGCGACATTCTGGCGACCGGCCTCCCGGCCTCGCCCGGCGCGGCCAGCGGCAAGATCGCGCTGGATGCGGATACGGCCGAGCAATGGGCCAATCGCGGCGATGCGGTGATCCTGGTGCGGGTCGAAACCTCGCCTGAAGACATCCACGGCATGCACGCGGCCAAGGGCATCCTGACCGCACGCGGCGGGATGACCAGCCACGCCGCCGTGGTTGCACGCGGCATGGGCCGCCCCTGCGTCTCGGGCGCCAGCGGCGTCTCGATCGACCGCAAGGCGCGCACCGTGCGGATCGGCCAGGCCGAACTCGCGGAAGGCGATGTCATCACGCTCGATGGCGGTAACGGGCAGGTGATGCGTGGGCAGGTGCCCACGATCGAGCCCGAGCTAGCGGGCGACTTCGCGAAGGTCATGGAATGGGCCGACGAAGCGCGCCGGATGGGCGTGCGGACCAACGCCGAAACGCCCGAAGACTGCAAGACCGCGCGCAGCTTCGGCGCGGAAGGCATCGGCCTGTGCCGGACCGAGCACATGTTCTTCGACGCAGACCGGATCATGGCGGTGCGCGAGATGATCCTCGCCGAGCACGAAGAGGGCCGGCGCAAGGCGCTCGCCCGCCTGCTGCCCGAACAGCGCAGCGATTTCGAGGCGATCTTCGAAGTGATGGCGGGTCTGCCGTGCACGATCCGCCTGCTCGATCCGCCGCTGCACGAGTTCCTGCCCGCGGACGATGGCGACTTCGCCGATCTGGTCGAAGCGACCGGCATGGACGAGGAGCGCCTGAAGCGCCGGGTTGCGGAACTGCACGAGTTCAACCCGATGCTCGGCCATCGCGGTTGCCGCCTCGGGATCACCTATCCCGAAATCTACGAGATGCAGGCGCGCGCGATCTTCGAGGCCGTGTGCGCGGTGAAGGAGAAGAGCGGCGAGGCGCCGCTGCCCGAAGTGATGATCCCGCTGGTCGCCACCAAGCGCGAGCTGGAGATCCTGCGCGCACTGGTCGACCGGGTGGCCGAAGAGGTCTTCGCCGAAAAGGGCACGCGGGTCGAGTATCTGGTCGGCACGATGATCGAACTGCCGCGCGCCGCGCTGATGGCGGGCGAGATCGCGGAAGAGGCGCGCTTCTTCAGCTTCGGCACAAACGACCTGACGCAGACCACGCTGGGGCTCAGCCGCGACGATGCGGGCCGATTCCTCGGCTCTTACGTCGATCGCGGCATCTTCGCGCGCGATCCTTTCGTCAGCCTCGATGTGGATGGCGTGGGTCAGCTGGTCGAGCTGGCGGCCGAGCGCGGGCGCAAGACCGATCCCAAGCTCAAGCTGGGCATTTGCGGCGAGCATGGCGGCGATCCCGCCAGCATCGGGTTCTGCGAAGAGGTCGGGCTGGACTATGTCAGCGCCTCGCCCTTCCGCGTGCCGATCGCGCGGCTTGCGGCGGCGCAGGCTGCGTTGCGGAAAGCCTAGCTCCAGCCTGTAAGGGAGAGGATTTCGAAGGTCTCGGTGACCTTCCCGTCCTCTTCCCTGAGCGGTTCGAACCCCGCCTGAGCGCGTGCCCAGCTTGAGCTGGTGAAAGCGGGCGGGGCATCGGCGAGGATGCCGGTCAGCCCCTGATCGCGCAGGTCCGCGACCAGACGGCCTAACTCACGGTATCGGGCGCGGAGCACGCGGCTGTCGACCACCTGCTTGGCAAACCCGGCGCGGCTCATCAGGCCACTCGCGGCGGGGCGATCGATCTGCGGGTGGATGCGGGCGTAGGTCCGCGCTCCATCCGCGACCTGCACCACCTGCCGCAGCGCCGGGAGGGTGCCCGCGCCAAGACACTGGGCGATCATCATCCCGCCCGGCTCCAGCGCATGGCGCGCATGGACCAGCGCGCCCGGCAGGTCGTTGAGCGTGTCGAGCAGGCCGAGGTTGAGAACGTAACGATAGGTGCGGGGGAAGGGCTGTTCCTCGTCGAGCCGGTCAGGCCCCGCGCTCTCAGCCTCGAAGCCCCGCGCGCGCAGTTCCGGGGCGAGCTGCCCGGTGACGTCACCGATCACGAGGGCGGATCCGGGTTCGGCGCGGGTGAAGTCGAACCGCTCGAGCACATCCTCGATCATGTCGTCGAACACGAACCGCGCGGCATCCTCGACGCGCTGCCGGGCGAGAGCACGGTGGTAGCGGGTCCGTCTGCGGGCGGGGGAGAAGATGCGAGGGACGCTACGTTCGATGGGGCCTTCAGTCATCGCGCTTGCCTACATCGGGGCAGGGGAGCAGCATAGTCCGCGATGGCCAGCAATGTCGTGTCCTCCGCCTTCAGGCCGCTGGTCGATTTCGTCTATCCGCCACGCTGCCCGCTCTGCGGGGATGGAATCGCGGCAGGACCGGGATTGTGCGCCGCCTGCTGGGAAAGCTTCGAGTTTCCGGGAGAGCCTGCGTGCAGTGAGTGCCAGACGCCACTCTCGCAAGGTACGGCGGACAGCGTTTGCCGCCATTGCCTCGCGCACCCGCCCCAACACGCAGGGATCGACGCGGCGGCGCTCTATAACGAGCCTGCCCGGCAGCTGGTGTTGAGGTTCAAGCATGGCGGGCGGATCGGGCTTGCCGCGCTGATGGGGCGGCTGATGGCGAGCCGGCTTGCCGATGTGCCCGACGATTCGCTGCTGGTACCCGTGCCGCTTCACCGCATCCGGCTGTGGCAGCGCGGCTACAACCAGTCCGCGCTGCTCGCCCGTGCGATTGCGAAACATAGTGGCCATGCGGTGCTGGTCGATGCGTTGCAGCGGATTCGCGCGACGCCCAAGCTGGGCGGGCTGGGCAGGGCGAGGCGTGCCGAGGCTCTGCGCGGGGCGATCCGCGTGAGGCCGCGGTGCCGCGAAGACATTGAGGGTCGTCATGTCATCCTGGTCGACGACGTGCTCACCAGCGGTGCGACCAGCACTGCGTGCACCGCGGCCTTGCTGGAGGCGGGCGCAAAAAGTGTGAGAATCGCGTGCTTTGCCAGGGTGCCGGAAAACGAAACGCCCGGGACCGAAACGATCCCGGGCGCCGCGTGACGAATTTCCAAGTCTGCCCGGCCATTCCCCCGAAAGGCCGATCGGCAGACCAAAACCATCGTCTTCGCACCTCCGGAAAAACCCCCATCCGGAAAATGCATCCCCCTGAACCCGGCGCATCTGTGAGGCGCCTCGGCCTGAAGGGCGACCGTTCCCGGCCACAGAACGCATTCTTCCCAAAGCGACGGGCTCTTGCCAACGGTGCCGTTGTAAAAATGAAAGGATTCACCCCTCGGTGTGGTCGATTGGCAACAATCGGTCTAACCGGCTAGGCGACGGGAAACGAAAGGATAGCATGGCTCACACACATGATGCGGAGCGCGAGTCGGGCACGCAGTTCTTGCCGAAATTCGGCGCCGACGGGCTCCTAACAGGCGTGGTGGTGGATGCCGCGACCCGGGAAGTACTGATGGTCGCGCATCTCGATCGCGAAGCGCTCGACGCGACGCTGAAGACCGGGCTCGCGCACTTCCACTCCCGTTCGCGCGGCAAGCTCTGGTGCAAGGGGGAGACCAGCGGCAACGTGCTGCGGGTGCGCGAGATTCTGGTCGACTGCGATCAGGATGCGCTGGTGATCCACGCCGAGCCTGCGGGCCCGGCATGCCACACGGGCGCGCGCAGCTGCTTTTATCGCCGGCTGACGGACGGCCAACTCGAACCGGCCACGGATTGACCTTTACGTAAAGGGCATATATATTCCCGCCTATGACCCAAGCTGCTGCCAAAAGGCCCTATACCGGGGCCGGAGCCCATCTCGACCGGCCCGATGCGCAGGAGCGTGAGAGCTATTCGATCTCCGACCTTACTGCGGAGTTCGACTGCACCGCGCGCGCGCTGCGCTTCTACGAAGACGAAGGCCTTATAGCGCCGACCCGAAACGGGCTGACGCGGATCTATTCCAAGCGCGACCGCGCCCGGCTCGCCTGGATCATGCGGGCCAAGAACGTCGGTTTTAGCCTTGGCGAGATCAAGGAGATGATCGATCTCTACGATCTGGGCGACGGCCGGGTGGAGCAGCGAAGGGTCACCATCGAACGTTGCCGCGCCCACGTCGCCAAGCTGAAACAGCAGCGTGACGATATCGACTCATCGATCAGCGAGCTTTCCGAGTTTATCGCCCATATCGAGCAAATCGATCAGGACTGATCCCCAAATCCCCGCTTCAGAGGACCTTTGAATGCCCAGCTATACTGCCCCCACTCGCGATTTCCGCTTCATCATCAACGAGATGCTCGATCTCGAAAGCTACGGCAACCTGCCCGGCTTCGAGAACGCCACCACCGACATGGTCACCTCGATCATCGACGAGGCGGGCAAGTTCACCGCCGAAGTGCTGCAACCGCTCAACCAAGTCGGTGACCAAGAAGGGTGCACCCGTCACGAAGACGGTTCGGTCACCACGCCGACCGGGTTCAAGGAGGCATTCGACCAGTTCCGCGAGGCAGGCTGGGGCACGCTTTCCATGCCCGAGGAATTCGGCGGGCAGGGTCTGCCGCACTGCGTAGCCTTCGCGATGGAAGAAATGATCTCGTCCGCGAATCAGGCTTTCGGCATGTATCCCGGCCTCACCAACGGCGCGATTTCAGCGCTGATCGCCAAGGGCAGCCAGGAGCAGAAGGAAAAGTATCTGCCCAAGATGGTCAGCTGCGAATGGACCGGCACGATGAACCTGACCGAGCCGCATTGCGGCACCGATCTGGGCCTCATCCGCACCAAGGCCGAACCGCAGGCCGACGGCAGCTATTCGATCACCGGCACCAAGATCTTCATCTCCGCCGGCGAGCACGATATGGCGGAAAACATCATCCACCTCGTGCTGGCGAAGACGCCGGGGGCGCCCGATTCCTCGAAGGGCATCTCGCTGTTCGTGGTGCCCAAGTTCCTCGTCAACGACGATGGCTCGGTGGGCGATCGCAACGGCGTGATGTGCGGTTCGATCGAGCACAAGATGGGCATTCACGGCAACTCGACCTGCGTCATGAACTATGACGATGCGAAGGGCTGGATGGTCGGCGAGGAGAACAAGGGCCTCGCCGCGATGTTCATCATGATGAACGCCGCGCGCCTTGGCGTGGGCATCCAGGGCCTCAGCCAGGCCGAAGTCTCCTACCAGAACGCCGTGACCTACGCGCTCGACCGCCGTCAGGGCCGTGCGCTGACCGGCCCGGCAGAGCCGGACGAGAAGGCCGATCCGATCTTCGTTCACCCCGACGTGCGCCGGATGCTGATGGACGCCAAGGCCTTCAACGAAGGCATGCGCGCCTTCGCGCTGTGGACCGCGCTGCAGCAGGACCTGAGCCACGCACTGCAGGACGAGGACGAGCGCCAGCTGGCGGACGACCTCGTCGGCCTGATGACCCCGGTCATCAAGGGCTACGGCACCGACAAGGGCTATGACGTCGCGAACAACATGCAGCAGGTCTATGGCGGTCACGGCTACATCGCCGAGTGGGGCATGGAGCAGTTCGTGCGCGATGCCCGCATCGCGATGATCTACGAAGGCACCAACGGCATTCAGGCAATGGACCTCGCCGGGCGCAAGCTCGCGATGCACGGCGGCCGCGCGGTGCAGGCGTTCTTCAAGCTGGTCGACGACGAAGTCGCTTCGGCCAAGGGCGAAGAAGGCATGGCCGAACTGGCCGAGGCACTTGAGAAGGCGGTCGGCGAACAGAAGGCTGCGACCATGTGGTTCATGCAGAACGCAATGCAGAACCCCAACCACCTGGGCGCGGGCGCGCATCACTACATGCACATCATGGGCATCGCCTGCCTGATGCTGATGTGGGTCAAGATGGCCCGCGTCGCCAAGGCCAAGCTAGCCGAGGGCAGCGACGATAAGGCGTTCTACGAAGCCAAGATCGCCACCGCCCGCTACTTCGCCGACCGCTTCGTGCCCGATGCCGGTGCGCTGCGCCGCAAGATCGAAAGCGGCAGCGAATCGATGATGGCGCTGGGCGAAGAGGCCTTCGCGACCGCCTCCTGATCGCCCGAGTCGCAGCGTCACGCTGGAACCTAGTTGATGAAGTACAGACGCGGGGTGCCCTCACCATAGGGCATCCCGCGTTTGACGTTATATTTTGAGGTTCAAAGAGCCGGTGCGAAGCTAGCAGCGGCGGGGTGAGTAGGAAAATCGGGTGTTTGCGAGCCTGGGCATTCGCTGGAAAGACCTCGATATCTTCGCTGTCTCAATCTTGCGGATCGAGAACCTCGTCGAACAGGCCGAGCATTGCTGCCCAGCTTTGCCGGTCCGCGCTCGCATCATAGGCCGGGTTGGGCGCGCCATCGCGCGTGCGCGGGTTGGTGAAGCCGTGTTCGACACCCGCGTAGCTGTGGAAATGCCAGTCGGCACCGACGCGGTCCATTTCCTCCCAGAAATCGATCACTTGGCTGCGCGGGACCAGCGTGTCGGCATCGCCATGGCACACGAGGATGCGCGGGTGGATCGGCTTTGTCGCCGGGAGCGCGGTTTCGAGCATGCCGTGGAAGCTCGCCACGGCGGCCAGATCCTGGCCGTCGCGCGCCATTTCCAGCACGGCGAACCCGCCGAGACAGAAGCCGATGGCCAGCTGCGGCAGATCGGGATGCCGTTCGCGCAGCAACCGGACCGTCGCCCTCAGTCGCTGGCGAGCGGCGACGGGATCGGCGCGCAAGCGGGTCATCGCGGCAAAGGCCTGCTGCATGTCGGCAGGCGCATCGGGTCCGTAGAAGTCGCCGATCAGGACGGCATAACCTTGCGCCGCCAGCGACCGGGCCTTGGCCTCGACCGCGGGCGTGCTGTTCATGAAGGTCGGGAAAATCGTCACCGCCGCCCGGGCGCCCCCCTGCGGATGCAGGGCGAGCCCGGTCAGCGGGGTGTCGCCGTCGGCATAGGCGATTTCCTCGAATGCGTTCACTCCGGAAGGAAGTCCGGGACCGAGAGATAGCGCTCGCCGGTATCGTAGTTGAAGCCGAGCACGCGCGAGCCTTCGGGCAGGTCGGGCAGCTTCTTCGCGATCGCGGCCAGCGTTGCGCCGCTGGAGATACCAACCAGCATGCCTTCCTCGCTCGCAGCGCGGCGGGCCATTTCCTTGGCGTCTTCGGGATCGACCTGGATCGCGCCGTCGATCGCCTGCGTGTGCAGGTTTTCCGGCACGAAGCCTGCGCCGATGCCCTGGATCGGGTGCGGGCCGGGCTCCCCGCCGCTGATGACGGGGGAGCCTGCGGGCTCGACCGCCCAGGCCTTCATCTCGGGCCAGTGGCGCTTCAGTTCTTCGGCGCAGCCGGTCAGGTGGCCGCCGGTGCCGACGCCCGTAATCATCGCATCGACCGGGCGATCGGTGAAATCGCCGAGGATTTCCTTGGCGGTGGTGCGCACGTGGACCTGCCAGTTGCTCTCGTTATCGAACTGGCTCGGCATCCAGGCGCTCGAGTCCTGCTCGACCAGTTCCTGCGCGCGGGCAATGGCGCCCTTCATGCCGCCTTCCTTAGGCGTCAGGTCGAAGGTCGCGCCGTAGGCGAGCATCAGGCGGCGGCGTTCGAGGCTCATGCTCTCGGGCATCACCAGCACCAGCTTGTAGCCCTTGACCGCGGCGACCATCGCGAGGCCGATGCCGGTGTTGCCGCTGGTCGGCTCGATGATCGTGCCGCCGGGCTTGAGCTTGCCGGATTTCTCCGCATCCTCGACCATGGCGAGCGCGATGCGGTCCTTGATCGAACCGCCGGGGTTCGCGCGTTCGCTCTTCACCCACACGTCATGGTCGGGGAACAGGCGCGAGAGGCGGATATGCGGCGTGTTGCCGATGGTCTGGAGGATCGAGTCGGCTTTCATGAAATCTTCTCCTGCAAAATCTCTTCAGGGGTTTCCTCTTCCAACGACGCAGGCGGGTCGAAGGTCCGGGTGTGTCGCAGGACGGGGAAAATCCGGCTCCACATCGCGACCGTCACGATCGCGCCGACCCCGCCGAAGATCACCGCGCCCGCTGGGCCGATGACGCTGGCGAGGAAACCGGAGAACGCATCGCCGCCTTCGTTCGAGGCGCTTATCGTCAGCAGGCTGGCGGAAGAGACGCGGCCGCGCTTCTCGTCGGGCGTGTGCAGCTGGATCAGCGACTGGCGGATGTAGACGCTGAACATGTCCGCCGCGCCCACGATCACCAGCATCGCGAGGCTCAGCGGCATGAAGCGCGAGAAGCCGAAGACGATGGTGGCAACGCCGAACGCGGCCACCGCCCACAGCATCTTGGGGCCAACATTGGTCTTCAAGGGGCGAAAGCTGAACCACAGCGCGGTCACCGCCGCGCCGATCGCGGGGGCGGCGGCAAGCTGGGCAAGGCCGGTCTCCCCCACCTTCAGGATGTCATACGCGAAGGGCGGGAACAGCGCGGTCGCGCCCGCCAGGAACACCGCCATAAGGTCCAGCGTGATCGCGCCGAGCACCATCTTGTTATGGATGACATAGCGCCAGCCATCGACGATCTGGCCGATCGGATGCTGCGCGCCGTTGATCGGTGAGCGCGGCACCTTGCCGATGGTGCTGATGGAGATGATCGCGATCAGGAACAGGCCGCTGGCGATGGCATAGGGCAGGGCAGGGGCCGCGTCATAGGCATAGCCGCCCACCGCCGGGCCGACGATCATCCCGGTCTGCCACGCGATCGAAGATAACGCGATCGCGTTGGGCAGGATCGCCTTGGGGACGAGGTTCGGTGCCAATGCGGACAGGGCAGGGCCGTTGAACGCGCGCACGACGCCCAGCAGCACCGCAACCGAGAACAGCGCAGTCAGGTCGATATGGCCGGTATAGGTGGTCCACGCGAGATAGGCCGCGCCCAGGAACTGGAGGCCGATGGTGAGCCGCGACACAGTCTTGCGGTTGAAGCGGTCCGCCGCGAGGCCGGAGAAGGGCGAGAGTACGAACAGCGGCAGGAACTGCAGCAGCCCGATCAGCGCGAGCTGGCCCGACGCCTCGAACGCGTTGAGGCCGTTGCCGCGCGCGATGGTGTAGGTCTGCCACCCGATGATCAGCATCATCGCGTACTGGCCCACGATCATCGAGAATCGGGCGAGCAGGTAGGCGCGGAAATTATGGATCCGCAGCGGGGTGGAATCTGGTTTTTCGGTAGCCGTCACACAGGCGCCATGGCAGGCGCGCGGGTGCTACAAAAGCAAATTCTGGGATCGGGCCTTGAAGCCTGGCTTTCCGCCAGATCGGCCTAGCGGCGGCGGCGCAGGCGCGGGTTGGGCTGCAACTCGTCGATTAGCAGCAGGAAATCGTCCACCCGGATCAGCCGTTCGAACTGGAACCCGGCGCGATTTTCCTTGGTCCAGATCAGATAGGCCTCGATCCGGCCGATCACCGGGAAGCTCACGATCACGCGGTCGCCGCGCGCGCCATCGCTGGCGTTGTCGATCATGAAGCCGGTGGCGGACACGTTGCTGATGTGGAACGGCACGTCGCCGCGACCGAAATAGTCCGCGATCACATCGTAATCGACCGGATGACGGATCGCCGCCCGCTGGTCAGGTACACTCAGATGCGATGCCACTTGCGTATTCCTCTCACGGCTCTGACGGGGATGTCCAAGGCCCCGACTTATCCGACCCAAAGGCTGATTTTGGGTTAAGCACCCTTGTCCTAATTCGGGACAAAAGGATGCGTTCCGAAAGACTTACGCAGAGCCTAGCGCAGCAGGATCGCGTGCTTCTTGCGCCCCAGCGACAGACGGCGCTGTTCGCCCTGCGCGACGGTCAGCACCATGGCGGAGTCGCTCAAAACCTCGTCGTCGAGCCGCACCGCGCCCTCTGCGATCTTGCGCTTGGCTTCCTTGTTGGAAGCGGTGAAGCCCAGCGCGCTGAGCGCGGCGGGCAGGCCCATGCCGTCGCCGACCGAAAGCGTGGGCAGGTCGCCGCCCGCGCCCCCGGCGAAGGTCTCGCGCGCAGTCGCCTCCGCCGCTGCCGCTGCATCCTCGCCGCGCACCAAAGCGGTCACCGCATTGGCGAGGGCGACCTTGGCGTCGTTGATCTCCGCGCCCTCGAGCCGTTCGAGCCGTTCGATCTCGTCCAGCGGGATATCCGTGAACAGGCGCAGGAAGCGGCCCACGTCGCGGTCGTCGGTATTGCGCCAGAATTGCCAGAAATCGTAGGCGGGCAGCATGTCTTCGTTGAGCCAGACCGCACCGCTCGCGGTCTTGCCCATTTTCTTGCCGTCCGCGGTCGTCAGCAGCGGGGTGGTGAAGCCGAAGAGTTCGCCTCCGCCGGTGCGCCGCGTCAGCTCGATTCCGTTGACGATATTGCCCCACTGATCGCTGCCGCCCATCTGCAAACGGCAGCCATAGCGCTCCGCCAGTTCGCGGAAATCGTAGGCCTGCAGGATCATGTAGTTGAATTCGAGGAAGGTCAGCGGCTGCTCGCGGTCGAGCCGCATCTTGACCGAATCGAAGGTCAGCATGCGATTGACCGTGAAGTGCGGGCCGACATCGCGCAGCAGATCGAGATAGCCGAGGCCGCTGAGCCATTCGTCGTTGTTGACCATCACCGCATCGGTAGGACCGTCGCCGAAGGTCAGGATGCGTTCGAAGACCTTGCGAATGCTCGCAATATTGGCCGCGATCACCTCTTCGGTCATCAGCTGGCGGCTCTCGTCGCGGCCCGAAGGATCACCGATCTTGCCGGTGCCGCCACCCATCACGACGATCGGCTTGTGCCCTGTCTGCTGCAACCGGCGCAGCAGCATGATCTGGACCAGCGATCCGACATGCAGGCTCGACGCGGTCGGATCGAAACCGACATATCCTGGGACAATCTGCTCGGAAGCAAGCAAATCAAGTCTTTCCGCATCGGTGATTTGATGCGTATAGTGCCGCTGGTCGAGCACGTTCAGAAGTTCGGATCGATAGGTGGGCACTGGTTCCTCCGGGGGGAATGACCGGGCCCGCTAGCATGGGGGGTCGAAAATGCAAACGTACAGGTTGAAGCCACATCCAACCACGCCGCCGCTCGACGTGAGCGGGATCTCGGTCACCATGATGCGCCTGATGGGCGGCGAGCTGCTGCTGCGCTATCGCATCAACCAGGCGGCCAAGGTGGTGGTGCCGCGCGGCTTCGCGCATCGTAGCGAGGAAGATCTGTGGCGGCGGACCTGCCTCGAATTCTTCGTCTACGACCAGAACGGGCGCTATCGCGAATTCAACTTCGCGCCTGCGGGTGACTGGGCCGCTTTCAAGTTCGCATCCTATCGCAAGCGCGCCGGCGATTATGTGCCCGAGGTGCCGCCGCAGATCGATTTCCAGCGAGGCCCTCAGGTCATCACGGTAACCGTGCGGCTGCCCGCACGCGTACTGGACGGGGTCAGCTCGGCTTCGCTATGCGCGGTGATCGAGGAAGAAGGCGGGCACCATTCGCTATGGTCGATGGCCCACCGCCGGGACGAGCCCGACTTCCATGATCCGATGAGCTTTGCCATCCGTTTCGGCAGCAGCGCACCGGCCAAACCCAAAGAGGCACTTCAGCACGCATGAAATTCGGGATCGACCGGCTTCTTTCAGAGCCGGACCTGCGCAAACCACTCGAAGGCAAGCGGGTCGCGCTTGTTGCCCACCCGGCATCGGTCACGAGGGATCTGGAGCACAGTCTCGACGCGCTGGTCGCCGCGGGGGTGAACGTGTCGTCCGCGTTCGGCCCGCAGCACGGGCTCAAGGGCGACAAGCAGGACAATATGGTGGAGACGGCGGACGAGACCGATCCCACCTACGGCATCCCCGTGTTCAGCCTCTATGGCGAGGTGCGCCGCCCCACGGGCCAGATGATGTCGAGCGCGGATGTGTTCCTGTTCGACCTGCAGGACCTTGGCTGCCGCATCTACACCTTCGTCACCACGCTGCTCTACCTGCTGGAAGAGGCGGCGAAGACGCGCAAGAGCGTGTGGGTGCTCGATCGTCCCAATCCCGCCGGTCGCCCGGTGGAAGGCACGATGCTGATGCCGGGGCAGGAAAGCTTCGTCGGGGCCGGGCCGATGCCGATGCGCCACGGCCTGACCATGGGCGAGATGGGCCACTGGTTCATCAAGCATTTCGGGCTCGAGGTCGATTACCGGGTGATCGCGATGGAGGGCTGGGAGCCTGATGGCCCCGGCCATGGCTGGCCCGAAAACCGCGTCTGGATCAATCCTTCGCCCAACGCCGCCAACGTCAACATGGCCCGCGCCTATGCCGGCACAGTGATGATCGAAGGCGCCACGCTGAGCGAGGGGCGGGGCACGACCCGCCCGCTCGAGGTGCTGTTCGGCGCGCCCGATATCGACGCCAAGGCGGTCCACGCCGAAATGCGCCGGATCGCGCCAAGCTGGCTGAAAGGCTGCGCGCTTCGCGAATGCTGGTTCGAACCGACCTTCCACAAGCACGCGGGCCAGCTGTGCAACGGGCTGATGATCCACGCAGAAGGGCCATTCTACGACCACACGCATTTCCGCCCATGGCGGTTGCAGGCGCTCGCCTTCAAGGCGATCCGCGCGCTCTATCCGGATTACGAGATCTGGCGCGATTTTCCCTACGAATACGAGCTGGACCGGCTGGCGATCGACGTGATCAACGGTGGCCCGGCCTTGCGCGAATGGGTCGATAATCCCTCCGCCTCTCCGGTAGACCTCGACCGGATGGCAGCGAACGACGAGACCGAATGGCGCGACCAGATCGAACGGGTCCTACTTTACTGATGAACAGCACCCCCAACCCGCAACCCGCTATGTCTCAGGACGAGGCAAAGCGGCGGCTTATCGCCAATGGCAGCGATGTCGAAGCGATGATCGCGATGGCCGATCACCACCTCATCGCGGGCGACAACCGCGCGGCATCGGGCTATTACAATGTCGGCCTTCAACATCTCCACCGGCTCGGCCGGGCAGGGGAGCCGATTGCGGGCCACGTGAGCGAGATGATGGGCTGGCTCGACCGGCAATTCGCCAACCATCTGGAACAGGGTCTTGCTGCGATGGGTTTCCCGCGCAAGGACTGGCACCCGCGCTTTGCCAACTCGATCGCGATCATGCAGGGCAAGGCAAGCCGTGCCCCGGTGCCGGTCCGCTATCCGCAAAATCCGCAGACTTTCTTTTACGACGGCTTGCCGCTGGTCCATTTTGCCGATCGCGAAGAGTTCGCCTGGGCCGAAGCGGTCGAGGCGCAGACCGACGCCATCCGTACCGAAGCAGAGGCCCTGCTGGGCGCGACCGGCGGTTTCGACGCTTACGTGAAGAAGATTCATGACCGCCCGCAGGGCGATGTTCACGGCATGCTCGAAAACCGGGACTGGACCAGTTTCGAACTGACCGAGAAGGGCGTGTTCGTCGATGAACGCACCGCCCTGTGCCCGATCACGACTGCAACGTTGAACGAGCGCGCCCCGCTGTGCCGGATTGTGTCGCGCGCGCCAACGCCCATGTTCTCGCTGCTCGCAGCGGGCAAGCGCATCCCGCCGCATCACGGCATGATCAACACCCGCTTCATCTGCCATCTGCCGCTGATCGTGCCGGGCGAGGGCGCGCTGCGTGTCGGCCCGCTTCAGAAAAGCTGGGAAGTCGGCAAGCTGATGATGTTCGATGATAGTGTCGAGCATGAAGCGTGGAACAACGCGGCGAAGGATCGGCTGGTGCTGATCTTCGATATCTGGCGGCCGGAGCTGGAAGAGGTGGAACGCGAACAGATCCAGGCGCTGTTCGCAACGGTCGACGCCTACTGATCGGTCGCGCTGAAGCCGCCGGTCAGAACGCCCCGGCGATCCACGCAACCGCCAGCGCGCCGGGGATGAACACCGCCTGCGCCAGCACGGTGCCCGCCAGCCTGCTGAAGCTGATCCACACGATCGTACGGCGGAACTCCGCCTCGCTTGTCTTCCCGTCGACCACATCGTCGGTCATCACCGAAATCTGCGGGTCGATCAGCGCAAACAGCAGGATCGTCGCGACCCCGTTGATGACGGCGGAGAGCTGCGAGGCGGTGACCCGGAATTCGGGGTTGAGATAGCCCGCGTAGATCGAGGCGAGCACCCCCACCACCAGCAGCGCCTGCGCCAATGCATTAGCCGCGAGCACGGTCCAGCTGACGCCGCGTGGCTTGCCGAGGCCGGTGAAGGTCGCGCGTGAGGGCGCGGCGATCGATTCGCGGATGATCCGCACGCCGGTGGGCGAGGCGCTGCGCAGCAGCATCCGCCCGGTCGAACGGTGGCGCTGGAAATGCCCGATCGCGACCGCGAACAGCCGCTGCGCGGTCGGCACCAGCACGATGCCCACCAGCACGGCCAGACTTGCGGAGAGCAGCACGAGCCGGAAATCCCAAGCCAGATCGCCCCCGCCGCCGAACTGCAAGCGGTTCTCCACCCGCTTGGCAAGGAACGGCCCCAGGAAGCCGTTGGCGGTGCGCGAGACCAGCACCAGTACGTTGAACAGCGCAAAACTCATCGCGATGCGCCGCGTGCGCACGCCTGCGATGCGGGCTGCGTAGGCCAGCGTGCCGATCAGATGAATGACGAAGGTCAGCAGGCAGATGACCAGCAGTTGGGCGTCCATTGCGCGCTGCTTTAGGCGCGTGCCGGCTGCTCCGCTATCGGTTTCGCATCCGGGGCCGACGATTTGCCGGGACGCCGGACCGGCTGCACCAGCGCGACCAGCACGAAGCTGATCAGCATGAGCAGGAACCAGCTGCCCAGCTTCTCCGGCCCGACCGGCTGCCATCCTGCCTCCTGCCCGGGATAGTTCCACGCATTGGCGAAGGTCGCGATATTCTCAGCCAGCCAGATGAACAGCGCGACCAGCCCAAAGCCCAGCAGCAACGGCATCCAGCGGTGTTCGCGGAAATTGCGGAAGTAGATGCGCGTGCGCCAGAAGATCAGCGCGGTCGCCGCGAACAGCAGCCAGCGCAGGTCGATCCAGAAATGGTGGAGGAAGAAATTGGCGTAGATCGCGACCGCCAGCAGCCACGTGGTCCAGGCGGGCGGGTAGTGGGTGTAGCGAAAGTCGAATATCCGCCACACGCGCGCGATATAGCTGCCGACGCAGGCATACATGAAGCCGGAGAACAGCGGCACGCCCGCGATCCTAAGCAGCGATGCCTCGGGATAGACCCATGATCCGGCGTAGGTCTTGAACACCTCCATCGCGGTGCCGACCACGTGAAAGATCAGGATCACCTTCGCCTCATCCCAAGTCTCCAGACGAAAGGCGAGCATGCCGATCTGGATGCCCAGCGCGGCCAGCGTCAGAAAATCGTAGCGGGCGAGGGTGGCATCATCCGGATAGAACAGGTGCGTCGCCAACAGCAGCGCGAGCAGCAACCCGCCGAACAGGCAGGCCCACCCTTGCTTGAAGCCGAACAGCAGGAACTCGTAGAGCCACAGCCGCCAGCCTTCGCCGGGATCGAAGGCTTCTAGTCGCTGCCGAATCTGCTGGAAGCGGCTCGCGCCGAAGGTTTGAGCCATCGATCTCAGCTGCTGTGGTCGGTCTGGCGGAAGCCTAGTTGCCCGTGGCGGGCCGGATCACCGCGGGGCCGCCTTCGGGCACCGGGCGGATATCGTCCGTATCGTCGGCCATCACCAGCACGTCGCACCCGTCCACATCGCGGTCGACCGCTTTGTAGAGCAGCGGCTCGGCTGCCTCGGCAGGCTGCGTTTCCAGCTTGGGCTGGCCGCTTTCCTCGCGCGCCTGCTCGATCGTGTCGCGGCAGGTGGCGCGGTTCACGAAATCCTTGAGGTCGCCCGTGGCGAGCGGGGCAGGCTTCGAATAGCCGGGCATGTCGAAGGGCAGCGCCTCAGGCGCACCCGGTGCCTGCTCGGCCGGTGCGAAGCCCAGGACCAGAGGCGCTGCAAGTACGATGGCGATACGCATTGGGGGCTCTCCTCCACCGCGAAGCATATCCTAACCCTGCTTGCGGCTCAACTCGCGCATCGCATCGTCCAGCCCGTCGAGCGTCAGCGGGTACATGCGATCGTTGACCAGCTTCTTCATCATGCTGGTGGACTGCGAATAGCTCCACTGCCGCTCGGGGATCGGGTTGAGCCACACGGTCGCGGGATAGGTATTGGTCATGCGCTGCATCCAAGTCGCGCCCGCTTCCTCGTTCATATGCTCGACCGAGCCGCCCGGATGCGAGATCTCGTAGGGGCTCATCGCGGCATCGCCGACGAACACGATCTTGTAGTCGTGGCCGAACTTGTGGAGGATGTCCCAGGTCTTGGTCCGCTCCTGCCAGCGGCGCTTGTTGTCCTTCCACACGCCTTCGTAGAGGCAGTTGTGGAAGTAGAAGAATTCGAGGTTCTTGAATTCGCTGGTGGCCGCGCTGAACAGCTCCTCGGTCACCTTGATGAACGGGTCCATCGACCCGCCGACATCAAGGAACAGCAGCAGCTTCACCGCATTGCGGCGCTCGGGCCGCATGTGGATGTCGAGCCAGCCCTGCTTGGCGGTGCCGCGGATCGTCTGGTCGATATCGAGCTCGTCCGCCGCGCCCTCACGCGCGAAGCGGCGCAGACGGCGCAGCGCCATCTTGATGTTGCGGGTGCCCAGTTCCTTGGTGTTGTCGAGATTCTTGAACTCGCGCTTTTCCCAGACCTTGACGGCGCGCTTGTTCTTGCTCTCGCCGCCAATCCGCACGCCTTCGGGGTGGTAGCCGGAGTGGCCGAAGGGCGACGTGCCGCCCGTGCCGATCCACTTGTTGCCGCCCTCGTGGCGTTCCTTCTGCTCTTCGAGCCGCTTCTTGAGCGTATCCATGAGCTCGTCCCACGAACCCATCTTCTCGATCGCGGCCATTTCCTCCTCGGTGAGGTATTTCTCGGCCACGGCCTTCAGCCAGTCCTCGGGAATCTCGACCGGGTTCTGGCCGTAGTCGGTCATGATGCCCTTGAAGACCTTGGCGAAGACCTGGTCGAACCGGTCGAGCAGGCCTTCGTCCTTCACGAAGGTGGCGCGCGCGAGGTAATAGAACGCCTCGGGCGTCTGCTCGATCACATCCTTGTCGAGCGCCTCGAGCAGCGTGAGATGCTCCTTGAGGCTGGCGGAAATGCCCGCTGCGCGCAGCTCGTCGACGAAATTCAAAAACACTGGCAACCGCTCCTTCAGCAGCCAGCATGCCTAGGATGATGGAGGGAATGGGGCAACAGTCCCGCGCTCAATCGCGCTCGTCTGCGCAAATAGCATTGAACCGAATCGCCCGCAGCCCCATCAATGAAAATATGGTTAAAGCGGGCTTTACCATAATCAGCTTGGCGACCGCGCTGTGTGCGGCGCTGCTGCTCGTCACGTCGGCAGGGCGTGTGCTGGAGATTCAGACTTCGGCCAATGCGGCGGAGAATATCGAATTCGTCTCCAACCCCGTGGTCCAGAAAGTGCCGCCGCGGCCGCCGAAGCCGGTGCCCGCCGCCACTGCGACGAAGGTGGACGGCGCGACATTGCCACCGGCGGTGAACGCGGTGCTCAAATCGGGCGTGCTGATCGTGATCAGCAAGCCATCACAGACGATGTACGTGTTCAAGGACGGTGTGCTGTGGAACAGCTCGCCCGTCTCTACCGGCAAGCGCGGCCACACCACGCCATCGGGCATGTTCCCGATCCTGCAGAAGCGGACCTTCCACCGCTCCAACATCTATTCCAACGCGCCCATGCCGCACATGCAGCGGCTGACCTGGGGCGGGATCGCGATCCACGCGGGCAAGCTGCCCGGCTATCCCGCATCGCATGGCTGCATCCGCCTGCCCGCCGATTTCGCGCGGGCGCTGTTTGCGCTGACCCGGCCGGAGACCACCACCGTGGTCGTGACCGACCAGCGCGTCGGCTCGGACGAGACGGCAAGGCGGGTCGCGCTCAACATGCCCAATCCGCTGCCGGGTGCACGGGGCCATCTGGTCCAGCGACCCGAGCCGCCGCTGAAAGAGATGACGCCGCTACAGGAGAGCGAACCGCGACTGGCGCGGGCTGAACAGCCCCAGCCCCAAACGGCCCGATCCGAGCGGCGGCGCCCGGCGCTGGCCGAGGTGGCACGCCCGGCTCCGCAGCCGGTCGACCTGCTCGACCAGGCCCGCCCGCGCGCTCGCGGACAGACGATCCAGCTGGCAGCCAAGAGCAGCCCCGGCGAGGCGGAAGCCTACTGGTCGCGCATCAGCGCGCGCTATCCCGAACTCGGCGAATACGAGAAGGCGATCATCCCTGCGGTGGTCGACCGGCGGCAATATTACCGCCTGCGCGTGACCGGCCCCGGTGCCTTTGCCGCATGCAGCTCGCTCAAGCGCGCGGGCACGGACTGCTTCCCGGTGCAGTAAGGGAGGGGGCAAGGCCCTCCTGCCAAACACCTAATCAGGCGGGGGAAGCGTGATTGCGGACCCTTCGGGGGTACGCTCGACGCTCGCCATGACGCGGCCCTTCTCGAGCACCTGCATCATCTGATCGAACCCCGGAATGCTCCCGAAGCCCTGGAAAAATTCGGTTTTCATGCCGTTCCCGATCGCGAGGATCACCGGAGGCGGCGTCTTCTTGTCCAGCGAGATATCGGCGGTTCCAACACTGGCTACCGTCCCGGAATCGCCGAACACGATCGCCGAAGGTTCGCCGCTCTCCGCCTCGCGGTAGAACATGCGCCCCGGCTCCGAGCGAGCGTCGCGGCACAGGCGCGGGGTGTCGTGCTGACCCGTTTTCTCAGCAATCTGGTCCTGAACGCTCTCGTCGTAGGAAATCGAAATTACCGTGGTCGCAATAATCCAGTCGGTCGTCGACAGCTCTCGCCGACCGACCTGCCCGTGCGCGGGCACGCTTCCGCAATCTGCGAGCCGGTATGCGGGCGGTGCGGAGTAGGGCGGGGGCGTCAGCGGAAGGCCCGAAGCGAGCAGCGCCAGTCGCTTGTCGAGCGTCTGTGCATCGACCTGTTTCGACGACAGGCGCAGCTTGATCAGCCAGTTGCCGGAGCGGAACAGGGCCAGTGCGGTCGATCGGTAGGGGCCATCCACCGGAAAGCTCGCCAGGACGCCGCTATCCTTGCCAATCGCCTCATCACCGAAAGTCGAAAAAAGCGCGCCTTCCGTATCGATGGTGCCCAACCGATCGTTAGTTGAAATCGCGCTGATGGCTGCATCGGCCATCATTGAGACATCGTAGCTGCCGGCCCGATAAGCGAAAACCGACAGGATCTCGCTGTCGTCGGCGGTAAAATAGGTCGCGCCGATATTGTTCTCGTCCGCCAGATAGCTGACGATCCGATCGCGACCGAGGTCCCTGATCCGCGCGGGAAAGTTCAGCCCGGTCGGTTCGTGAACCCAGTCCGCCTGCGGATCGACGTCGAGCGGCTGCGGCTCGGCTGCAACCGGCGTCGCGCAACCGAGCGTGATGAAAATCAGAAGTGACAGGCGTGACATATGCTCCCCCTCGCGGGGAAGCATATGGGAAGATTGACGCTCGACCTAGCTGGAATATGCTGCCCGAAGCAGCCTCAGCTCTGGCGGCGGCTCATGAAGGCGAGCCGTTCGAACAGCATCACGTCCTGTTCGTTCTTCAGCAGCGCGCCGTGCAGCGGCGGGATCGCCTTGTTGGGGTTGGCGTCCTGCAGCACCTCGACCGGCATGTCCTCGTTCAGCAGCAGCTTGAGCCAGTCGAGCAGTTCGCTGGTGCTGGGCTTCTTCTTGAGGCCGGGCACTTCGCGGATGTCGTAGAAGATCTCCATCGCCTTGGTGACGAGGTTCTTCTGGATGCCGGGGAAGTGGACCTCGATGATCTCGCGCATCGTCTCGCGGTCGGGGAAGGAGATGTAGTGGAAGAAGCAGCGGCGCAGGAAGGCGTCGGGCAGCTCCTTCTCGTTGTTCGAGGTGATGACCACGATCGGGCGTTCCTTCGCCTCGATCCGCTGCTGCGTTTCGTAGACATCGAAGCTCATCCGGTCGAGCTCCTGCAGCAGATCGTTGGGGAACTCGATATCGGCCTTGTCGATCTCGTCGATCAGCAGCACGGGCAGCTCGGGGCTTTCGAACGCCTCCCACAGCTTGCCCTTCTTGATGTAGTTCGAGATGTCGTGAACCCGCTCGTCGCCCAGCTGGCCATCGCGCAGGCGGGCGACCGCGTCGTATTCGTACAGGCCCTGGTGCGCCTTGGTGGTGGACTTGACGTTCCATTCGATCAGCGGAGCATCCACCGCCTTGGCGATCTCGTGCGCCAGCACGGTCTTGCCGGTGCCCGGCTCGCCCTTAACCAGCAGGGGGCGGCGCAGCGTCACCGCCGCGTTGACCGCCACCTTCAGATCGTCGGTCGCAATATAGTCTTTTGTGCCTTCGAAACGTTCCATCTACCGAGCCCTATCAAGTCCTGTTTCGAAACTTGCTAGGGGCCTGCGCGGCGCGCTGCAAGGGGCCGCGCCTATTCCTTGAGCGTGAGGATGCGCTTGGCGATCATCAGCAGTGCGGTGGTGTCGATCTCGCTCGCGGGGTCCATCTGGCTGATCGCCAGCATGTACCAGCGCCCGTCGCCATCGCGCAGCAGCCACGAGAGGTTGCGCACCCCGGCCTCGGACCCTCCCTTGTAGCCGACATAGCTCCAGCCCTCGCTCTCCGCCTCGCTCAGCGCGGTGTTGACGCTCATGATCCGGCGCGCGGTATCCTCTGGCAGATCGGCGAGCAGGCGCATCAGGCCCAGCTCGTCGCGCATGCTGGCGAACCATTCGATATCCTCGATCAGCACCGGCGTGCCCGAGGTGAACACCTCCATTACCCGCTTGCGGGTCAGTTCGTCGCTGTCGAGCGTTTCGAGCATCGCGCGCCGCTGCGCCTCGTCCGCCGCAGCATAGGCTTCGCCCATGTCACCCGCCTTGATCGAGAACATCTCGCGCGTGGTGAGGAAGGGCAGCGTCTTGCCGCCGCCCGCGTGGCCGCTGGCGCGCATCTCCGCCTCGACCGCATCGCGCCCGACCGTGCGCATCACCAGATCGGTCGCGGTGTTGTCGCTGATCGAGATCATCAGGATCGCCGCAGTCTGGAGCGTCACCGGCGTGCCACTGGGCCACGTCTGCATGATGCCGCTGGGGAAGCTTTTGGCATCGAGTGGCACGACATCGTCCCACGCGAGCCGCCCCTCGCTCACCGCGCGCGACAGCGCGGCGAGGACGTAAAGCTTGAACGCGGAGCCCAGTGCGTAGGGCTTTGCCGGATCGCCATAGCTGTAGATCGCCTCACCATCGAGCGGACCGAACCACGCCGCCGTACTGCCCGAAAGCGCGGCGATGTCCGCGTCGATCTTGTCCGGCCCGTCATCCAGCTGCTGGAAATCCTGCAGCAACAGCGTCTCGACCAGGAAGGGCGCCTGCGCCTGCAGGCCCAGCGGCCCGCTCGCCAGCGCCTTTTCGAAGCGCAGCGTGATTTTGGCCGTGCTGGCATTGACCGGCTCGACCGTTTCGACGCCCACCGCAGCACCGAACTGCGAGGTCATCTGCTGGCTGATCTGCGCGAATTGTTCGGGCGAAACCTGCGCGAGGAACGCCGGGGCGAACACCTCGTCGGCCGGCTTCTCGCCATTGATGACCGCGATCACGTCGTCCGCGCGCGCTTCGAGGCGGGCCTGCAGTGCGGCCCCCTCGCTCGCTTCGGTGCCTGTCTGGGCGTAGGCCGGGCTGGCAGTCGCGGCGAGGCTGGCGGCGGCCAGCGCGGTCCCGATCATCATTGCGCGAAGTGTCTGGATTTGCATGCTGGTTCTCCCCTTGCGGTTGCCTAACGATTTGCGTGACAAAATTTGCACGACTGGGCGAAATGGCTACACGCCATCGCTCAGATTTCTCAGGATTCCCGATATGCCCACCGAACAGATCACCATCGCGACCGCGCGCGGCTACGACCTCGCCGGGGCGCTCGAAATGCCGACCGGGCTGGTGCGCGGGGCGGCGGTGTTCGCGCATTGCTTTACCTGCACCAAGCAGAGCAAGGCGGCGGTCGAGGTGACGCGCGCGCTCGCCCGGCAGGGGATCGCGACGCTGCGGTTCGACTTTACCGGGCTGGGCGGCAGCGGCGGCGATTTCGGCCGCGCCGGGTTTGCCAGCGATATCGAGGATCTGGTCGCCTCCGCCGATCATTTGTGCACCCGGTTCGGCGGGCCGATCCTGATGATCGGGCACAGCCTAGGCGGGGCGGCGGTCCTGGCCGCGGCGGACATGATCGGGCACGATCGGATCGCGGGCGTGGCCACGATCGGCGCGCCGTCCGACGTTCCGCACGTGCTCGGCAACATCAACGGCGATCTCGCCGCGATCGAGCGTGACGGGCAGGGCGAGGTGACCATCGGCGGGCGTGCCTTCCACCTCAGCCGCGAATTCCTCGACCGGACCCGCGCGATCGACCTGCCCGAGGTGGTCGGCCGCCTGCGCCTGCCGATCCTGATCGCCCATTCGCCGACCGACCAGATCGTGGGGATTGAGAACGCCTCTGCGCTGTACGAGGCGGCGCGTCACCCGAAGAGCTTCATCAGCCTTGGCGAAGCGGATCATCTGCTGACCAGGGCGGACGACGCGCATTTCATCGCGGACATCATCGCCGCGTGGGGCGCACGCTACCTGCCGATGAAGGCGGACTGGCCGCATCCGGAAACAGGCGTTGTCGTGTGCACCGGCCACGGCAAGTTCGGCACCGAGGTGCACACCCCCTCGCACCGCTTCGTCGCCGACGAGCCGCGCGGCCATGGCGGCGACGATACCGGACCCACGCCCTACGACCTGCTGAACGCAGCGCTGGGCACCTGCACCGCTATGACGATGAAGATGTACGCGGATCGCAAGGGTCTGCCGTTCGAGGGCGCGAGGGTGGCGGTGACGCACGAGCGTGACCACGGGCGCGACTGCGACCATTGCGAGGAAGACGACGCGAAGGTCCAGGCGCTCCACCGCGAAATCACCCTGCTGGGCGACGATCTGACCGCCGAGCAGCGCGACAGGCTGATCGAGATCGCGGACAAGTGCCCGGTCCACCGGACCCTGGAAGGCACCCTGCACATCCATACCACGCGCGGCGAGTAGGGCGGAGGATAGGGCGGGTTGGCGGGTCACGCCGCCTCCAGCTCCTCAGCCTGCCGTTGCAGCGCCTTCGCGGCACGCAGGTTGAGCCAGATGACAAAGCCGAAGAAGGCCAGCGTCGCGCCCAGCGGCAAGCCGATCCTCTCGATGATCTCGGCTGCCGGGCGTACCCCCATCGCCTTGATCGCGACCGTGCCGTAGACGCCCAAAACACTGGGCACGAACGGCGCGACGTACCATAGAGGAACCTTGCGCAGCGCCTCCGCCTGCCGCCGGTACTGCGCGCTCAGATGGCTCCGGCAGTCCTCTTCCGGACGACGCGCGAGGTTCGATGCGCGGCGGTGCAGGTTCCACAGGACGAACAGCGTCGCCGGGACCATCAGCCCCATCGATCCGGCCAGCAACCATTCGCCCATCCCTGCGAACATCAGGCATGTCGGCACGCTGGCGAGCAGGACGAGCACGCCCGCCGCATATTCCAGGATATTGCGCCGACGGATCTTGCGTTCGAATGTACTGCTGCGGTCCATGAGATTCTCCGGCTTGGTGAAGGTTTCGGCAGCGCCCTCGGTCTGCCAGATCTGCTTGAGATCATCGGTCATGGTCGATCTCCGGAAGTTCGAATTGCGCGGCGAGTTTCTCCCTCAACCGCGAGAGGCGGGTGGCGACCGCGCCGCTGGAGAGGCCCGTAACCTCCGCGATCTCCGCCCCCGAATGGCCTTCGAGCCACAGCAGGATCACCTGCGCGTCGAGCAGGGGGAGGGTGCGGATGATGGCGTGGAGGCGCTGGAGCGCATGGGTCTCGGCCCGCGCAACCTCGCCTTCACCGGTCGCGGTCAGGCTGTCGAGTTCATCGATATCGACGGTGGCAGGCTTGCGCGCATCGCGCCCGACATGGTCCGCCGCGACATTATGGGCGACGCGGAAGACCCAGGTCTTGAGCGCGCAATTGCCATCGAAGCGTTCGAAGCTGCGCCACAGCTCCAGATGGATGTCCTGCTCCAGATCGCGCGCCTTGTCCGCATCGCGCTCCATCGCCCGCGCGAGCCGCGCGATTGCGGGAGCGAACTGCTCGCCCGCCTGGTGGTAGAGTCTGGCCTGTTGCCCGGTCATGCCCCTTTAGTCGGCCAAGGAGCGGATTTCTTACAGGGGGCAAGGGATTTTTTTGTCGGCAAGCCCCCTCATCCAAGCATCGCTAGTCGCTGTCGCGACAAGCTCAGCTATCCTTCTCCCGAGGGAGAAGGATATGAAGACTTGGCAGCTTTGCTGCCTAGTCGCAGTTGGATGAGGGGTGGGAGTCGATGAAACCAGTCAAGCGCGCCCGCGCGCTACGCAAGGCATCGACCGATGCCGAAGCGCTGCTTTGGTCGCACCTCCGCAATCGTCAGTTCCGCAATCTCAAATTCCGCAGGCAGGTCCCGCTCGGCCATTACATCGTCGACTTCTATTGCCACGAATTTCAGCTCGTCATCGAACTCGACGGCGGCCAGCATTCCGAAGAGGTCGACCGGTCGCGCATCCAATGGCTGGAAGGCGAAGGTTATCGTGTTGTGCGGTTCTGGAACAACGAGGTGCTGGACAATACCGATGGCGTGCTGGCGGAACTGGAGCGGCAGGTAGGCCCCTCATCCAACTCCGGCTAAGCGCTTCGCGCCAAGCCTGCATATCCTTCTCCCGTTGGGGAAGGATGGCAGAGCTTGTCACGCCAGTGACTAGCGACACCTGGATGAGGGGCAACAACCCTCAAGCGTCGATCAGCTCCCGATCCAGATCGCCTGCCTTGTTCTGGATGAACTGGAAGCGGTGCTCCGGATTGCGGCCCATCAGCTGCCCGACGAGCTCTTTCACCGCCGCGCGGTCCTCGAACTCGGGGGGCAGGGTGATGCGGATCAGGCTGCGGCTGTCGGGATGCATGGTGGTCTCGCGCAGCTGCGCGGGGTTCATTTCGCCGAGGCCCTTGAAGCGGCTGATTTCGATCTTCTTGCCCTTGAACACCGTCTCTTCCAGCTCGCGCCGGTGCTCCTCGTCGCGGGCATAGCGGCTCTCCTTGCCCGCGGTCAGGCGGTAGAGCGGCGGTTGGGCGAGGAACAGGTGCCCCTTGCGGACTATATCCGGCATCTCCTGGAAGAAGAACGTCATCAGCAGCGTCGCGATGTGCGCGCCGTCGACGTCGGCATCGGTCATGATGACCACGCGGTCGTAGCGCAACTGGTCGGCGTCGCAATCCTTGCGCACCCCGCAGCCGAGCGCGAGGATCAGATCCGCGATTTCGCTGTTGGCGCGGATCTTGTCCGCGCTGGCGCTGGCGACGTTGAGGATCTTGCCGCGGATCGGCAGGATCGCCTGCGTCTTGCGGTCGCGCGCCTGCTTGGCGCTGCCTCCGGCGCTATCACCTTCGACAATGAACAGCTCGGTTTCCTTGTCGCCTTCGCCCGAACAGTCGGTCAACTTGCCCGGCAGGCGCAGCTTCTTCGCATTAGTGGCGGTCTTGCGCTTGACCTCGCGCTCCGCCCGGCGGCGCAGGCGTTCGTCCATCCGCTCCATCACCTCGCCCAGCAACGCCTTCCCGCGCTCCATATTGTCGGCGAGGAAGTGGTCGAAATGGTCGCGCACCGCGTTCTCGACCAGCTTGGTCGCTTCCGGGCTGGTCAGCCGGTCCTTGGTCTGGCTCTGGAACTGCGGATCGCGGATGAAGACGCTCAGCAGCACCTCGGCACCCGCCATCACGTCGTCGGCGGAGATGTCCTTGGCCTTCTTCTGGCCGACCAGTTCGCCGAATGCGCGCAGGCCCTTGGTCAGTGCATTGCGCAGCCCCTGCTCGTGCGTCCCGCCATCGGGCGTGGGCACGGTGTTGCAGTACCAGCTGGTCGCCGCGTCCGAGAACAGCGGCCAGGCGATCGCCCATTCGACGCGCCCGTTGGACACGCCATCGACGCTCGGGAAATCCTGGCTGCCGGCGAAGGGCTGCGCGGTCACGCATTCGCGCCCGGCAACGCGCTGCGTCAGATGGTCGGCAAGCCCGCCGGGGAACTTGAAGGTTTCCTCCTCGGGCACATCGTCGGTCGCGAGGCTGGGGGCGCATTTCCACCGGATCTCGACCCCGGCGAAGAGGTAGGCCTTGGAGCGCGCGAGCTTGAACAGCCGCTTGGCACTGAACTGGCGCGGGCCGAATATCTCCGGATCGGGCGTGAAGCTGACCGTGGTGCCGCGCCGGTTGGGCGCCGCGCCGACCGTCTCGATCGGGCCCAGCGTCTGCCCCTTGGAGAATTCCTGCGCATAGAGCGTCTTGTCGCGCGCGACCTCGACCCGGGTGTGTTCGGACAGCGCGTTGACCACGCTGACCCCGACGCCGTGCAGGCCGCCCGAGGTCGCATAGGCCTTGCCGGAGAACTTGCCGCCCGAGTGGAGGGTGGAAAGGATCACCTCCAGCGTCGACTTGCCGGGGAACTTGGGATGCTCGTCGATCGGCATGCCACGGCCATTGTCGGCGATGGTCAGCCGGTTGCCTTCTTCCAGCTTGACCTCGATCCGGGTCGCGTGGCCCGCGACCGCCTCGTCCATCGAGTTGTCGAGAACCTCGGCGGCGAGGTGGTGCAGCGCGCGGTCGTCCGTCCCGCCGATATACATGCCGGGGCGGCGGCGCACGGGCTCCAGCCCTTCGAGTACCTCGATCGAGGAGGAATCGTAATCGCCGCTGGAGGTCGGCGTACCTTCGAACAGATCATCGGACATGGTCGTGAATGTGCGCGTCCGACCCGACTATAACAAGCCGGAAGGGGCGCGATGTCCGCAATTTCCGCGTGCTAGAAGCTCTCGGGCGCGGGGGAGACCACCACGACCTGCCCGTCACGCACCTCGCGCACTTCGAGCGCGCGCTGGGCAGTGCCGTCGCTGCTGAAGCGGAACGCACCGTCGAGGCCGAGGAAGCCGCCCGCATCGGTCAGCTGACCGGTGGGGAAGGGGCGGCCCGGCTGCCAGCCATTGCCCGCCACCCGCAACGCGAGCAGCACGCCGTCATAGCCCAGCGTCGCGATCCGGTAGGGGGAATCGCCGAAGCGGCTGCGGTAGCTTTCCGAAAAGCGGCGATAGCGCGCATCGGAGAGGGCGGAGAACAGCGCGCCCTGCATCACTCCGGCGGCGGGAATAGCGCTCTCGCCGCTCCACAATTCGGTGCCGAGCAGGCGGGGGCCGGCACCGGTCTCGTCGCGCAGCTCGGCTGCGGCGATGATTGCGAGCCGGGGGCTGTCGGCGATCATCACCGTGTCGAACCCGCCGCGTGCACGCAGGCGGCGCGCGGCACTCGCGGCAGAGCCGTCGTTGCGCGAATAGCGTTCGGTCGCGACCAGGCTACCGCCGACGCCGCGCAGCGCTTCGAGCAGGGCCAACTCGGCCTGGCGGCCATACTCGCCCTCGGGCACCAGCGCGCCATAGGTGCGTGCGCCCTGGCTCTGCGCAAAGCGGACCGTGCGCGCGACCGACTGCGAGGGCGACAGGCCCATCAGGTACACGTCGGGCGAGGCCACGCTGACATCGTTGGAGAAGGCGATCAGCGGAATATTGCGCGGGCGCGCCTCGGCCAGCACGTCGGCGACATTGCTGCCCAGCAGCGGGCCCAGGATCAGCTGGTTGCCGTCCGCCACCGCGCGGCGCGCGGCCTCGCGGGCATTGTCGGCGGTGTCGTAGGTGGTGATCCGCAGGCTGTCGGCATTGGTGTCGAGCAGGGCCATCGTCGTCGCATTGGCGATCGACTGGCCGACGCGCCCGTTGTCCCCCGTGGTCGGCACCAGCAGCGCGACCCGGTGGCGGGTGCTGTCGCCCGGTTCCTGCGGCAGAGGGGTGGGGCGGCTGCGATCGATCGGGGGCGGGGTCCGCCGGTCGTCGGTCGTCCCCTGCTGTCCCGTCGGCTGCGAGGGAGGCGGCGGGGAATAGGGCGGATCGACCTGCGGGATGATCTGGCACCCGGCGAGCAGCAGGCCCATGCCGAGCGTGAGGATCAGGCGGCGGCAGTGGATCAAGCCGGTCTTGGTGGAGCCCATCATGCTTGCGAATATCCCCTGCGTTGGTCCATGGCTGGATTCGTGAACGATACCAGCGACGCCCATCCGAACGCCGCGCTTGCGCCGGGCCTGTATATCGTCGCGACCCCGATTGGCAATCTGAGCGACATAACCTTGCGGGCAGTCGACGTGCTTTCGCGGTGCGACGGTGTTGCGTGCGAGGATACGCGCGTCACGGGCAAGCTGATGAAGCACCTCGGCCTGTCCAAGCCGCTGTGGCGATACAACGACCATGCCGAGGAGCGGGACCGGGCGCGGCTGATCGAGAGCATGCAGACCCGCGCCGTGGCGCTGGTCAGCGACGCGGGCACGCCGCTGATCTCCGACCCCGGATACCGCCTGGTCAACGCCGCGCGCGAGGCGGGGGTGGAGGTGCAGACGATCCCCGGCCCGTGCGCCGCGATCGCCGCGATCACGCTGGCGGGTCTGCCCAGCGACCGCTTCCTTTTCGCAGGTTTCCTGCCGGTGAAGGACAAGGCGCGCGGCGACATGCTGGCCGAACTCGGCGGGATCGATGCGACGCTGCTGTTCTACGAGAGCGCGGGAAGGCTGGCGAAATCGCTCGCCGCGATCGACACCGCGCTGCCCGGCCGCCGGGTGGGCGTGGCGCGCGAGTTGACCAAGCTGCACGAGGAATGCCGGGTGGATACACCTGCGGCGCTGATCGCGCATTACGAAGCCAAGCCGCCCAAGGGCGAGATCGTGCTGCTGGTCGAACCTCCGCACGAGACCGAGGCGAGCGCGGAGGATGTCGATGCATTGCTGCGCGAGGCTCTGAAGACCGAGAAGGCTTCGCAGGCCGCGGCCAAAGTGGCCAAGGCGACCGGTGCGGACCGCAAGGCGCTCTATGCCCGGGCGATGGAACTGCGCGGATGAGCCAGAAACGCGAACGCGCCGAAAAGGCCGGTCGCGGCGGGGAGAAAGAGGCTGCCTGCTGGCTGGAGGGCGAGGGGTGGGAGATCATCGACCGTCGCCGCAAGACGCCGCTGGGCGAAATCGACCTTGTCGCACGGCGCGAAAATCTGATCGCCTTCGTCGAGGTGAAGTGGCGGCGCAGCGTGCCCGACCTCGACCTTGCGATCGACGAGCGGCGGCTGGCGCGGGTCGCGGCGGCAGTGGGCGCGGTGGCTCATGAATATGCGAACGATGGAGAGGACATACGGATCGACGTGATCCTGCTTGCACCCGGCGCGCACCCTCGCCACATCGCGAACGCTTGGATGCCGTGAAACATCACCGTTCGTGGTGAGCCTGTCGAACCGCGAACTTCCAGCGCGAGGCCTGTTCGCCCTTCGACAGGCTCAGGACGAACGGAGAAAGCCGAATATGACCCTACGCACCGCCTTCCAGATGGACCCGATCGAGAGCGTCAAGATCGCGGGCGATAGCAGCTTCGCGCTGATGCTCTCGGCGCAGGAGCGCGGGCACGAGGTGTGGCATTACGATGTGAAAAGCCTCGCTTGGGAAAGCGACGGCTCGCCCGCCGGAAAGATCACCGCCTTCGCGCGCCCTGTGCGCGTGAAGCGCGTCGGGGGTGATCACTTTGAATGGCTGGGCGAGCGGCGCATCATCGACCTCGCGAAGGACATCGACGTCGTCTGGCTGCGGCAGGACCCGCCCTTCGACCTCGGCTACATCACCGCCGCTTTCCTGCTCGACCGGCTGAAGGGCACCACGCTGGTGGTCAACGATCCGCGCGAGGTGGTGAACGCGCCCGAAAAGATGTTCGTGCTCGATTACGCACGCTTCATGCCGCCCACGCTGATCGCGCGCAGGCTGGCGGATATTCAGGCGTTCCAGAAGAAACACGGCGCGGTGGTGGTCAAGCCGCTGCACGGCAATGGCGGCAAGGCGATCTTCAAGATCGATGAGAGCGGTACGAACCTGTCCGCGCTGTCCGAGGTGTTCGACAACCAGTGGCCCGAGGCGCACATGGTGCAGGCCTTCCTGCCGACGGTGAGCGAGGGCGACAAGCGCATCGTACTGGTCGACGGCGAAGTCGCAGGCGCGATCAACCGCAAGCCGGGCGAGGGCGAGTTCCGCTCCAACCTCGCGCAGGGCGGCTCGGCCGAGGCCGCGCAGCTGACCGCGCGCGAAGAGGAGATCTGCGCCGCAATGGGGCCCGAGCTGAAGCGTCGCGGGCTGGTGTTCGTCGGCATCGACGTGATCGGCGGCGAGTGGCTGACCGAGATCAACGTGACCTCGCCCACCGGGATCGTCGCGATCGACCGTTTCAACGGCACCGACACTGCAGGCGCCCTGTGGGACGCGACCGAGAGGCGGCATCGCGAGATGTGAGATGGACCGCCGTTCGTCCTGAGCCTGTCGAAGGGCGAGAGAAGGGGCGCCGAGCAATCCGTCCGCACTTCGACAAGCTCAGCACGAACGGATTGCGCTGATAGGTTGGTTGGGGGTCGCGTCCCGGCGCGTTTAGTTCAACTCATACGCCACGGTCGTCACCACGCGGACCTTCTGGAACAGCGTATTCGCACCGCTCGAGTCGCAATATTCGCAGTCGACCCCGTCGCGCGCGCTGATCGAGAAATAGCCCTGGCTGGCGGTCTTGATCTTGCCGACCGACGCGCCGCTGTCGTTGGCGAATTGCTGCGCACTTTGGCGCGCGCTGCGGTTGGCCTCCGCAATCATGTCGGGCTTCAACTCGTTGAGGCCGGTGAATGTGTAGTTGACCGAACCGCCACCCATCTCGACCCCGGCACGCAGCAGGTCGGCCTGCTTCGCATAGGCCGCCCGAGCCTTCATGACGTCATTGGTGCGCAGCTGGATCGTGCGTGAGACGGTGAGGCTTTCGGGGAGCGGATTGCCATAGGCATCGCGCTGCTGATCGCGCATCAGCGAGATGTCGCTGTCGGTGAAATCGCTCGGCTTGAAGCCCGCTTCGGTGAAGAACTGGCGCACAGCCTGCGCCTGCCGGTCGACCGATCCCTGCACGCTCGCCAGATCATTGCCGGTGTCGGAGAAGCGGATCGACCAAGTGGCGATATCGGCGGTGACGTCGCGTTCGGACACGCCCTTCACGGTCACCTCGCGGTCGGCCTCTTTCGCGCGGCGCAAGCCATCGCCGAGCAGGAAGCCGCTGCCCATCAGCCCGACCATCACGATCGCGACGGAACCCAGCACCACGAAACGATTGTCTTCCCTAAACCCGGCCATCCCTCATTCTCCTCGACAGGTCGCAGCGGCGGAGCCCCGATTGGCTGGTTCGCCCTGCGATAAACCGTGCAATCCTATCGATGAAACGAGATGAATGAGCGATGAAACGTGTCATTTTATCGGTGAACCGTTTGAGCGCACTAGCGAAAAATCTCCCAAGCCGCGCCGTAACTTTCCGCCGTCCCGTGCATTGGTGCCCCATGGACGAGATCATAGTCTCCATCGTCGAGCGGCTCGGCTATTTCGGCATCGCCGTTCTCATGGCCCTCGAAAACATCTTCCCGCCGCTTCCGTCGGAGGCGATCATGGGCGCGGGCGCGCTCGCGATCGAGAATGGCAGGATGAGCTTCTGGCCGCTGCTGATCTTCGCGACCATCGGCACGGTTGCAGGCAATTACGGCTGGTTCTGGTTCGGCGACCGGGTCGGCTACGAAAAGTTGGGGCCGTTTATCGAGCGCTGGGGCCGGTGGCTGACGCTGGAATGGGAAGACATCGAGCGCACATCGCGCTTCTTCAAGCAGCGCGGCGAATGGGCGGTGTTTTTCCTGCGGTTTTTCCCGGTGATGCGCACGATGATCTCGCTCCCGGCGGGTCTCGCTCACATGAAGCTCTGGAAATTCCTGGTCTTCACCACGGCGGGCGCGGCGATCTGGAATGCGATCCTGATCTACGGCACGCGCTGGCTGGTCGGCACCTTCTCGCAGATCCAGGATCTGGTCGGATGGATCGTAATCGGCTCGCTGCTGCTGGCGGTCGCCGGTTACGGGTGGCGGCTCTACACATGGAAGCCGCGCGCCGAGCGTTAGTCGCCCCGTTCGGGCGCCTTCTTCTCTCTGGGATGCGCGTTGCGATAGGTGTCGAGCAGGCTTGCCGCATCCACCTCGGTATAGATCTGCGTCGAGCCGAGGCTCGCATGGCCGAGCAGTTCCTGCAGGCTCCTGAGGTCCGCGCCCGCGCCGAGCAGATGCGTGGCGAAGGAATGGCGCAGCGCGTGCGGCGTGGCATTGGCGGGCAGGCCGATTTCGCCGCGCACCTGTGCCATCGCCTTCTGCACCAGTCCCGGAGAGAGCGGGCCACCGCGTTGGCCCCGGAACAGGGGTTTGTCGGGTGCGAGATCATGCGGGCACGCGGCGACATAGGCAGCAATCGCGCTGCGGATCGCGGGCAGGATCGGGGCCACGCGCGTCTTGCCGCCCTTGCCGGTGACGCGGATCGTCTCGCCGATCTGCGCGTGTTCGCCGGTCAGCGAGAGAGCTTCGCCCAACCGCATCCCTGCGCCGTAGAGCAGTAGCAGCACCGCCCGATCGCGCAGGCCCGTCCATTCCTCGCGCCGCTCCTCGCCGATCCTCTCGGCGAGATGGAGCGCTTCGTCGGGCGTCACCGGGCGGGGCAGGGTGCGCTTGATCCGCGGGCCGCGCAGACGCGGTGCCTGCGCGTCGTCGAAGCCTGCCTCGGCGCGGGCGAAGGCAAGGAAGGCACGAAGGGCAGAGAGCTCGCGCGCGGCGGAGCGGTTGGACAGGCCATCGGCGCGGCGGCGGGCGAGCTGGGCGCGCAGGGCCGGGGCCCCTAGCCTGGCAACACCCTGCCAGTCGGTCGCAGGCGTCTCCTCCAGCAACCGCTCGGCGGCGCGGATGTATGCGCGCACGGTATGCGGCGACAGGCGGCGCTCGGTCGCAAGATGGCTCTCCCAGCGGGCGAGCAACCCACTCATGCCGCGACGAGGTGCGCCGGGACCAGCTCCGCCAGCAGCGCGTCGAGCAGCGGCATGCCCTGCGGGGTGATCGTCAGCCGGTCGCCGTCCAGTTCGACGAACCCGAGATCGGCGTAGAACGCGGCGCGGTCTGCATCGACAAGCGCATCAGGCGTCGTCCCGAACCGAGTGGCAAGCGCCGCCAGATCGAGCCCCTCGGCTAGCCGCAGGCCCATCAGCAGCGCTTCGCTCAACTGCTCTTCGCGGCCCAGCGCGCGCTCTTCGGATATGCCGTGCCCGTTCTCGCCAACACGGCGCAGGAACGCCTCGGGCTTCTTGTGGCGGATCGTCGCCATGCCACCACGCCGCCCATGCGCGCCCGGACCGATCCCGACATAGTCGCGGTAGCGCCAATAGGTGAGGTTGTGATGGCTCTGGGCACCAGGCCGTGCATGGTTGCTGATCTCGTAGGCCGGGAGGCCCGCAGCCCGCATCTGCTCCTGCGTCTGCACGAACAGGTCGGCGGCCTCGTCCGGGTCCATCGGGGTCAGCCGCCCGCGCGCCACGGCACCGGCAAAGCCCGTCCCCGGCTCGATCGTCAGCTGGTAGAGCGATAGATGCTCGGTCCCGAAGGCGAGGGCGCGCGCCAGCTCCGCCTCCCACGCCTCGGCACTTTGACCGGGGCGCGCGTAGATCAAATCGAAGGTGACGCGCCCGAACAGGCCCTGCGCGCTCTCGACCGCTGCCATCGCCTCGGCAGCGCTATGCTCGCGCCCGAGAAAGGCCAGTGCCTCTTCATGCAGAGACTGCACGCCCAGCGACACGCGATTGACCCCGGCGGCGCGGAAATCCGCAAACTTGCCCGCCTCGTAAGAGGTGGGATTGGCTTCGAGCGTGATCTCGGCATCGGGCGCGAGGCCCCACAGGCGCTGTGCCTGCTCGATCAGCGAACCTGCCAGCGCGGGCGGCATCAGCGAGGGCGTGCCGCCGCCGAAGAAGATCGAGCCTACGCGGCGGCCTTGCGTCAGCGCATGCTCGTGCGCCAGGTCGGCCAGCAGCCCCGCCTGCCACGCGTCGGCATCCACATCATCGCGAACATGACTGTTGAAGTCGCAATAGGGGCACTTCTTCAGGCAGAAGGGCCAGTGGATATAAAGCGCAAGATCGTCTGCTGCGGGCATGGAGCGAATCTAGGTGGCGCGGGCCGCGATGGCCAGCGAGTTAGCCGAACTGCTCGGCGACCAGCTTGGCGAAGGCGTCCGCGCGGTGGCTGATCGTGTGCTTTTCCGCAGGCTCTATCTCGGCGAATGTCTGCTCGCGCCCATTCGGCACGAACACCGGATCGTAGCCGAAGCCGAGCTTCCCGCGCGGCGGCCACGTGAGCGATCCGGGCGCGATCCCTTCGTAGACCGCATATTCGCCATCGGGCCAGGCGAGCGCCAGCGTGCAGTGGAACGCCGCGCTGCGATCCACGTCCGGCCCCTGCTGCGCGAGCAGGCCTTCGACCTTGCCCATCGCCATGTACCAGTCGCGGCCCGGCTCGCCTTCGAACCACTGCCGTTCGGCCCAGTCGGCGGTGTAGACGCCGGGCCGGCCATCGAGCGCGGCGACCGACAGCCCGCTGTCGTCGGCGAGGCTGACGATGCCCGAGCTTTCCGCCGCCGCCCGCGCCTTGAGCAGCGCGTTCTCGACGAAGGTGGTGCCCGTCTCCTTGGGCTCGGGCAGGCCGAGCGCACCGGCGGAGATGCACTCGACCCCATAAGGTGCGAGCAGCGCCGAAATCTCTTTCAGCTTGCCCGCATTATGCGTCGCGATGACGAGCTTGCCCGAGCCGATACGGCGAGTCATTTCACCGCCGCGTCCTGTGCCTTGAAGATTTCGCCGCAGCCCATCTGCGCAAGGCGGAGCAGGCGCAGCAGCGCTTCTTCGTCATAGGCCGCGCCTTCGGCGGTGGCCTGCACTTCGGCGATCTTGCCACCTTCGATCAGCACGAAGTTGGCATCGGCATCGGCCGAGCTGTCTTCGTCGTAATCGAGGTCGAGCACCGGGGTGCCCTTATAGACGCCGCAGGAAATCGCGGCGATCTTGCCGGTGATCGGGTCTTCAAGGATCGCGCCCGACTTCTTGAGGCCGTCGATCGCGAGCCGCAGCGCGACCCACGCGCCGGAAATCGCCGCTGTGCGCGTGCCGCCATCGGCCTGGATGACATCGCAATCGAGCGTGATCTGGCGTTCACCGAGCTTCTTCATGTCTACGACAGCGCGCAAAGAACGCCCGATAAGGCGCTGAATTTCCTGCGTCCGGCCCGACTGCTTGCCGCGCGCCGCCTCGCGGCTACCACGGGTGTGCGTCGCGCGCGGGAGCATCGAGTATTCGCCGGTGACCCAGCCTGCACCCTTGCCGCGCATCCACGGCGGTACGGAGTTCTCGACACTGGCGGTGCACAGCACGCGGGTATCGCCGAAGCTGATCAGGCAGCTGCCTTCCGCGTGCTTGGTGAAACCGGTTTCGATGGAGATAGCGCGCATTTGGTCGGGCGCGCGGCCTGAAGGTCGCATGGGGGAAATCCTCTGGTCTGTATGGTCGCGAGCGCCCTAGCGGCCTATTCATCGGGTGGCCAGTGGACATGCTGCATCACCAGCACCCCCGTTACGAAAGGCATCCCGGATGATCCGTACTTTATCGATTTGCGCGCTGCCCCTCGCCATCGCAGGCTGCGTCACGCCTGCAACAGGCCCCGGCAGTACGGCGCCGGTCGAGAAAATCGACTACGCCGTGACCCCGTGCTTCGGCTTCTGCCCGTCCTTCACACTCTCCGTGGCGCAGGATGGTGCAGGGACTTATCGCGGCGAGCGTTTCGTGCAGCAAAAGGGCGCAGCATCCTTCACCGCCAGCCCGGATGAGGTCGAGGCCTTCGCCCGGCGGCTCGCGCCGTTCCGCCCGGAAAGTTCTGTCGAGTACGGATACGAGAATTGCGACGGCCCCGTGGCGACCGACTCCCCGTCGGTAAAAATCACCTGGCACGAAGCGGGCAAACAGCCGGTTACGCTGAACTGGTACATGGGCTGCCGCCAGCCCGGCCTCGCCGAGAACCGCGACGCGCTCTACCAGGCCTGGCAGGAACTGCCCGTGGACGACCTTGTCGGCACCGCCGAGAACCGCCAGATTTACGACCAGAACAGATGAGCTGCGAACAAGGCTGAACCACCGAGCATGAGCACCCCGCCGCTAACCGAACTGACCGCCCGGACGCGCGACATCTTTCGCGTGGTGGTGGAGCAGTATCTGGCGACGGGGCAGCCGGTCGGATCGAAGACGCTGTCCGAGGGTGGGGCGGTCGACCTCTCGCCCGCTTCCATCCGCAGCGTGCTGGCAGATCTCGAAAAGCTGGGCCTGCTGGCCGCGCCGCATGTGTCCGCCGGGCGCAAGCCGACCGAGACGGGCCTACGCCTGTTCGTCGACGGGATGATGCAGATCACCCAGCCGAGCGAGGACGAGCGCCGAGCGATCGAGGCCAAGCTGGGCGATCCCGGCCCGCTGGAAGCGCGGCTGGAGGCGGCCAGTGCTATGCTGTCCGACCTGTCGGGCGCGGCGGGCATGGTGTTCGTGCCCACGGCGGAGCGGCGGCTGGCGCAGATGAGCTTCGTCCCGCTGGACGCCGCGCGCGCGCTCGCGGTGCTGGTCGATGCGAACGGGCAGATCGAGAACCGGCTGATCGAACTCGACGGGGTCGACAGCGCCACGCTCGACCGGGCATCCAACTATCTTTCCGCCCGCCTCGCCAATCGCAGCCTTGGCGAAGCGCTGAAGGAAATCGAGAACGAGATCGACAGCGGGCGCAGCGCGCTGGACGCGGCGAGCAGTAATCTGGTCCGGCGCGGGATCGCGATGTGGAGCGAGGCGCCCGATCGCAACCCGGTGCTGATCGTGCGCGGACAGGCCAAGCTGCTCGACGACGAAGCGGTCGGCGATGTCGAGCGGGTGCGCCAACTGCTCGACGAGCTGGAGAACAAGCAGGCGGTGGCCGAGGTGCTGGAGCGCGCGCGCACGGCGCAGGCTACGCGGATCTACATAGGCAGCGAAAATCGCCTCTTCGCGCTCAGCGGGTCGTCTGTTATCGCCTCACCCTTCCGCGATCGCGAGGGGAACATCGTGGGGGTACTGGGGGTTATCGGCCCCACGCGCTTGAACTACGCGCGCATCGTTCCCATGGTGGATTTCACCGCACAATCACTGGGCCGATTGACCGGCTAACAGGGCAGAATTCACGTAAAGACTATGCAAGACGAACATGATCCCAAGGACGAGCCTGTCCGCGAAGATAGCACGCTCGACGCGGAAGCCGAACGTGAGTTGGCAGGCGTTCCCGAACACCTGCGCGACCAGGGCGACGATGGCGACGACGAGAGCGAGCAGGGCGTAGCCAAGCTTGCCGAAACGGTCGCGAAGCTCAACGAAGAGCTGGAGACCGCGCGGCAGGAAGTGCTCTATGCCCGCGCCGAGACGCAGAACGTGCGCCGCCGCATGGAAAAGGACATTGCCGACACGCGCGCCTATTCGGCGACCGGCTTTGCCCGCGACATCCTGTCGGTTTCGGACAACCTGTCGCGCGCGATCGATTCCATCCCCGAAGAGCTGCGCGAAGACGGCAAGTTCAAGGGGCTGATCGCCGGGATCGAAGCGACCCAGCGTGAGCTCGACCGCGTGTTCGGCCAGCATGGCGTGACGCGCGTGGCTGCGATGGGCCTGCCCCTCGATCCCAACGTTCATCAGGCGATGATGGAAATCCCCAACGATGAGGCCGAGCCGGGCACCGTCGTCCAGGAGATGCAGGCCGGCTATCTGATCCGAGATCGTCTGCTGCGCCCTGCGCTGGTCGGTGTCGCGAAGAAGCCGGACTGAGCGTAAACCTGCGGAACAAAACAGCGTTATCGGGGCTTTCACCCAGCACAAGGTGCAAGGAGAGACCCCCGATGATTGCCAACAAAAGCAAGACCCGTTTCGCCCTCATCCCAGTGGCGATGATTTCCGCCCTCTCGCTCAGCGCGTGTGCGGAAAACTACTCGGCTGAAGGCGGCCTTGCGGGCGCCGCAGCCGGTGCCGGCCTCGCGGCCGTGACGGGTGGCGATATTGCCCGCTACGCACTCGCCGGTGCCGCCGCCGGTGCGCTGGCAGGCTATTTCGTCGACAAGAACGACCGCTGCGACGGTTACGACCGCGACGGCTATCTGGACGAGGATTGCTTCGGCACCCGCGGCTATCCGGCCGATCCGCGTCGCTGATCTCGCAATGCGTTGAATGAAGGGCCGCCCCGCGAAGGGCGGCCCTTTTCGTATCAGTCGACCACCTGCGCGCGGTTCTCGTCGCGGTGTTTCTTGAGATACTTCATGAACGGTGTGCCGCCGGTGCCGACATCGGGGTCGTTCCCCGCGATGCTGCCCGCCTGCTTGTTGATGTAGCTCGCCGCATATTCGAGATGCCGCGTGCGGAATCGCGCAGCCTGTTCGAGGCAGGCGTTGAACGCTTCCTTCAGCGCCGCATTGCGACTGTCGGCGACGAAGCTGCGCAGCGTCGATTGCGCGGCGAGGTCTTCGATGAAGCGCCGATGCTCGACCGGTCGATACGCGTGCAGCTCGTCGAGGAAGCTCTTGAGCGGGTCGTCGCTGTGGCCGACCTGGAACAGCGCATCCATCGCTGGGACGATGGAGGACTGCGACCCGGTCTGCCCGCGAAACGCCTGCGGCTTGCCGCCGAACCGTTCGATGCCTTCATAGATCAGTCCGCCGTCCAGCGCCGGGTTGTTCGCCCAGCCGTGGATATAGGGGCGCACCCGGTGGAAATAGACGTACGGATCGCACCGCTCGGGCATCCGCGCGAAGTGGGCGTAGATCCGCTCCCACGCCTCATCCATCTCGCGCAGCAGGGTGAGCGCGGTATCTTCGTCGCCATCGCGGCACACGGTGACCAGCTTCGCCGCATTGTCGAGCAGCACGCCCGCCTCGGCCTCGATCGCGACGTGGACCAGCACGAACCAGTTCTCGTCCGCACCGCCGAGAAAGTTCTGGTGCATCGCGATATTGTCGAGCGTGACCGGGCCGGATTTGTCGAGCCGGTACCAGTTGTCGAGCACGTAGCCCGAATAGGGCAGCAGCGGCGCCTGGCCGAGCCGGTCGGCCAGCGCGACCATCGGGCGGGCGAGATTGGCGGGAAGGTGCGCGGGGGGATCGTCCTCGCCCCACACGTAGGCCTGCACCAGGAAGGAATAGTGCACCATCGCGGTGCGGACCTCTTCCTCGGGCGCGTCCTTGGCCCATTCGCCGATCTGCGGATCAGGCAGCGCGTCCAGCCAGTGGCGTACTCGGCCGGTGGTCAGCAGGGCGGAAAGATTGCCTGCCGCTTCCACGATCGGGGCGAACTGGGTGGGGAGGGTGATCGTGTCGATTTCGTAATGCGAAAGGTAGCCGCGTTCCCGCGACATGCCGTAATTGCTCAGCTCCATTGTTGGGACCATTCGCCGGGCGCGGGTTGGGCCGCCCGGACGGCGCATCGACTAACAAGCGGCGCGGGGCCGCTCAAGCCATGACGCTACGTCACCGCAGATAGATCACCAGATAGCGGACGATCAGCGCGACCAGCAGCACCGCGTGAACCTGCCGGTTTCGGACGAACATCAGCGTGCCCATCAGGCCCACGAACAATGCGGTCATCCATATGACGATCGGGGACAGCAAGTTCTCGCGCAGCTGCGGCAGGCCGAGCAGAAACGCCCACTGCACGACGACCAGCGCGATCAGCATCCCCATCACCGTGCGGCAGACGCGGAAATAATGCGTGTCGAGATCGCGGAACCGCTCCGGGTCGCCGGGGAACACGAGCCTTGCCGCGAGGTAATAGGCGCTCGCGAAGCCGACTACGGCGAGCAGCGTGGCGGGATTGACCGCCATCACATCGCGCACCGTCCACGAGAACATCCAGAACGACAGCAGGTCGAGGATGACGAACACGGCGAGCAGCGGTGTCAGCCAGCCGATCGAGAACCGCTCACCCCCAGCATCGCTCGCGAAACGCAATTCCAGCGTGCGCCCGAGGCCGGAGAGAATTTCGACCAGCGAGAGGCCGAGGAGCAGCGCATAGAGCGCGAAGATAAACTCGTAATCGGTCAAGGCTTTGCCCCGGGAAAGCGCACCAGCAGATCATAGGTCTCGCGGCTGGCGATGCCTGCCACGCGCACGCCGTTCCTCAGCCAGAAGGCGTGCTTCACGATCTCCGCCTGCTGCTCGATCCCGTATTTTTCGAGGCCCCAGCCCGGTTTGATGCTGTAGTCGTAGCGGCACCAGGGATGGCGGTGGAGCGGCAGGTACCACTCGCCCCTGGTCTGGGTCTGCCACACATGCGTCATCTCATGTATGAAATGGCCCTGCGAATGGTGATTTCCGGCGGAAAAATCGTCGCAATATCCTGCCGCATCCGGGTGGAAATGCAGGTGGCCGCGCGGGGCCATGGTGGTGTTCTTCGGCTGGAAGAACGCCCACTTGCGCCGCCGGATGGTGACCTTGCGATAATCGATCGCGGTGCCGAACACCGATTGCGCCAGCGCCACCTCGCCCGGCGTCAGCCGCCGCTCCCCACCCGCAGGGCAGGGAGCGACGCGGGCTTCATGCGTCTCGGCATCTATCGGGTGATCCATGACGCTCGTCGATTGATCGCGCTTCAGCGTTCCGCGTCGGCGGGCAGCACGTCGACATCGAACGCCATGGTCTTGCCCCCGGCCATGGTCAGGGTGACCGAGGTGACGCTTTCGGGCTTGAGCTCGGGCGAGAGGTCGAACGCCATCACGTGCTTGCCGCCCGGTTCGAAGGAGACGGTTTCGCCCGGCTGCACGGTGACCACGCCGATCGATCCCATCTCGGTATCGTCATATTCCATATAGTCGTGCAATTCCGCGCTTCCCGCGCCTTCCACTTCGGCCTTGCGGACCGAAATCGCCCGGTCGCCCGGGTTCTCCAGCTTGAAATAGACCGCCCCCGGATTGCCTGAGACCGCCGGCAGGAACAGCTTGCCTTCGCTCGCGGTCAGCGGTGCGGCTGCAACCTCTTCCTCGGCGGGTTTCTGATCGCATCCGGCCAGTGTCACGGCACCAAGGCCAAGTGCGCAGGCGAGGTAAATCGATTTCATGTCAGGCTCCTCCCAGGTTTGTGTCCCGCCTGACGACTAGGCGCTGGCATCTCTTGTGCCAAGAACAAGCGCACCTATATCCGCGGCTCAACCAGAGCTGCCGAGCGGCATCGCCCACTGACGGGGGTGTCGCGAAGGGCAGTGTCCAACATAGCCAAACGGATGCGGGGTATCATGGCAAAAGTAATTGGTATCGACCTCGGTACGACGAACTCGTGTGTCGCGGTCATGGATGGGGGCAAGCCCAAGGTCATCGAGAATGCGGAAGGTGCACGCACCACGCCCTCGATCGTGGCCTTCACCAAGGATGGCGAGCGCCTGATCGGCCAGCCGGCCAAGCGCCAGGCCGTCACCAACCCGGACAACACCGTCTTCGCGGTGAAGCGCCTGATCGGCCGTCGGTTCGAAGACCCCATGACCAAGAAGGACATGGAGCTGGTCCCCTACAACATCGTCAAGGGCAACAATGGCGATGCATGGGTCGAAGCGGGCGGCGACAAGTATTCGCCCAGCCAGATTTCCGCCTTCATCCTGCAGAAGATGAAGGAAACCGCCGAGAGCTATCTTGGCGAGAACGTGACGCAGGCGGTCATCACCGTGCCTGCCTACTTCAACGACGCGCAGCGTCAGGCGACCAAGGACGCCGGCCAGATCGCAGGCCTCGAAGTCCTGCGCATCATCAACGAGCCGACCGCGGCGGCGCTCGCCTACGGCCTCGACAAGGACGAGAACAAGACCATCGCGGTCTACGACCTTGGCGGCGGTACGTTCGACATCTCGATCCTCGAAGTCGGCGACGGCGTGTTCGAGGTGAAGTCGACCAACGGCGACACCTTCCTCGGCGGTGAAGACTTCGACAGCGCGATCGTCGAATATCTGGCCGAGCAGTTCAAATCCAAGGAAAACATGGATTTGAAGCAGGACAAGCTGGCCCTGCAGCGCCTCAAGGAAGCCGCCGAAAAGGCGAAGATCGAGCTTTCGAGCGCGCAGCAGACCGAAGTGAACCTGCCCTTCATCACCGCGCGCATGGAAGGCGGCAGCTCCACGCCGCTGCACCTCGTTGAAACGCTGACCCGCTCCAAGCTGGAACAGCTCGTCGGCGACCTCGTCAAGCGCACGCTCGACCCGTGCAAGAAGGCGCTCGAAGATGCCGGCATGAAGACCGGTGAAGTCGACGAAGTGATCCTGGTCGGCGGGATGACCCGCATGCCCAAGGTCCGCGAAGTCGTGGAAGAATTCTTCGGCAAGAAGCCGCACACCGGCGTGAACCCCGACGAAGTCGTCGCCATGGGTGCAGCGATCCAGGCCGGCGTCCTTCAGGGCGACGTCAAGGACGTGCTGCTGCTCGACGTGACGCCGCTGTCGCTGGGTATCGAGACGCTGGGCGGCATCATGACCAAGATGATCGACCGCAACACGACGATCCCGACCAAGAAGACGCAGGTCTATTCGACCGCCGAGGACAACCAGCAGGCGGTGACGATCCGCGTGTTCCAGGGCGAGCGCGAGATGGCGGGCGACAACAAGCTGCTCGGCCAGTTCGATCTGGTCGGCATCCCGCCTGCACCGCGCGGCGTACCGCAGGTGGAAGTCACCTTCGACATCGACGCCAACGGCATCGTGAACGTGTCCGCCAAGGACAAGGGCACGGGCAAGGAACAGCAGATCCGCATCCAGGCCTCGGGCGGTCTGTCGGACAACGACATCGAATCGATGGTCAAGGACGCCGAACGCTTCGCCGAAGAGGACAAGAAGCGTCGCGAAGCTGCCGAGGCGCGCAACCAGGCCGATAACCTGGTCCACGCGACCGAGAAGCAGGTTCAGGAAAACGGCGACAAGATCGACGCTTCGCTCAAGTCCGATGTCGAGGCAGCGATCGCCGAGACCAAGACCGCGCTCGAAGGCGATGATGTCGACGCGATCAATGCGAAGGCTCAGGCGCTTACCGAAGTGGCCATGAAGATGGGCCAGCAGATCTACGAGAAGGAACAGGCCAGCGGCGGCGCAGATGCCGGGCAGGCCGGCGATGCAGGCGCATCGTCCTCGCAGGACGAAGACGTGGTCGACGCCGAGTTCTCCGAAGTAGACGACAGCGCTGGCGACAGCGACAACGCCGACCGGTCCTGAGCCGGACGGTCATGAGAAACGGGCTCCGCGCAGACCACCCGGCCTGCGCGGGCCCGCCTATGTTTGTTGCACCGGTGCTCTGAATAATGGCTTCCGAACCCGATCTTTACGAATTGCTTGGCGTCTCGCGCGATGCGGATGCGGCGGCGATCAAGGCTGCCTATCGCAAGATGGCGATGCAGTATCACCCCGATCGCAACCCAGGCGATGCCGAGGCTGAGGCGCGCTTCAAGGCGATCGGCGCTGCTTACGAGGTGTTGAAAGACCCTCAGAAACGCGCCGCCTACGACCAGTACGGCCACGCCGCCTTCCAGCAGGGCGGGGGTGGCGGCCGTGGCGGTCATCAGGCCGACTTCGGCGATATCGGCGATATCTTCGAAACGATCTTCGGCAGCGCCTTTGGCGGAATGCGCCAGGGCGCACGGCGCGGGGCGGACCTGCGCTACGACCTCGAGATCACGCTGGAGGAGGCCTTCCACGGCAAGTCGACCACCATCGAAATCGAAGTCTCGCAGCAATGCGAGGTGTGCACCGGCTCCGGCGCGGAGCCGGGCACCGGCACGCGGGCGTGCAACATGTGCGCGGGCTACGGCAAGGTGCGGGCGCAGCAGGGCCTGTTCGTGGTCGAGCGGCCATGCCCCAATTGCCACGGTCGCGGCGAGGTGATCGAGACCCCGTGCCGCAATTGTCGCGGTGACGGGCGCGTCGATGCGCCGCAGTCGCTCTCGGTCGATATTCCGCCGGGCGTCGATACCGGCACCCGCATCCGCCTGTCCGGCAAGGGCGAGGCAGGCCCGCGCGGCGCGCCTCCGGGCGATCTCTACATCTTCATCCACATCCGCGCGCACAGCGTGTTCGCGCGCGACGGATCGAACCTGATCGCGCGCGTGCCGATCAGCTTCACGACCGCCGCGCTGGGCGGCAAGGTCGAGATTCCCGACCTCGACGGGTCGACCAACACGATCGAGATTCCCGCCGGCATCCAGTCGGGCAAGCAATTGCGCCGTCGCGGTGCGGGCATGCCCGTGCTGCAGGGTCGCGGTCGGGGCGATCTGGTCGCGGAAATCACGGTGGAAACGCCGACCAAGCTGACCAAGCGCCAGCGCGAAATCCTCGAAGAATTCAGCGAGACCGAAACGGGCGAGGAATGCCCCGAAAGCCGCGGCTTCTTCGACCGGATCAAGGACGCCTTCGGGGCCTGACGCCCCGCAGCTGGATGGGTCCCGCTAGCCCAACCGCGCCTCGATCTCGTCGCGCAATGCCTTCAGCGTTCCGTCCGCGCAGCGCTTCGCCTCGCGCTCTTCCTCGATGATCGCGAGGAAGGCGCTGCGCAGGATCGCGCGACGTTCCTCGAAGGGAATCGCCTCGTCGCTGGTCGACAGCACGATGTCGATCATCCGCTCGCAGCCATGCAGGCGGCCCCACAGATAATCGTTCTCGCGATAGGCGCGGCTGAAGAAGGCGCCGAAGTCGTAGAATTCGATTCCCCGCAGCGTCTCTGCCGCACCGCCTTCGCGGATCGCCTGGGCGTCTTCGGGGCTGATCCGGTCGACCTTGACCGGCTCGAACTCGTTCATCCCCTGCGTGCCGAGGATCGGCAGCGTGGCGACATCGTAGAACGGGAAGCCCAGATAGGCGTACATCATCCGCCGCCGCAGGCTGCGGGGCATGTCGCTCAGCGCGAGCGACAGCGCCTCTTCGGCCTGCGTATCGAGATCCTTCAGCCCGCGCCGCTGCGCAATATGATCGAGCAGCGCGCCCGGGTCCGACACCGCATTGCGCGCCAGATCGCGAAATTCCGGGCCCATCGGGTTGAGGCCGTCCCGCTCGAAATAGGCGGACAGGATCGTGTAGATCGCCTCGCGCGCGCTATCGAGCGCCTCGTTGGGGATCTCCGGGTCCGCCTCCCAATCGCGCGCGGTGCGACGGGCGAGCAGGCGCAGGCGGCGGATGCGGAACGCCAGATCGTATGTCCGGAAGAACTCGATCGCCCCCGGGCTCGCCCCGCCGGTCGCCCCGCCAAGCGTTTCCAGCCCCCGCTCGCGCAGACAGGCGCGCAGCACCACGGCGAGCACCTGCGGATCGGGCTCGGCATCCCTGGGCGCAGCCTTGCGCGCCAGCTCCGCAATCCGCTCGACGATCCCGACATATTTGAGCTCGGCATAGCCCGCGAAGGTGTAGCCCGCCTGTTCCGCCGCCGCCTGCTGCGCTTTTCTGCGCCAGTTGGACAGTCGCTTGGGCGTGGGCCGGTCGAAGAACACCGTGCGGTCGAACAGCTTTTCGACCGCGCCCTCCACCTGCGGGCGCAGTTCGGTGATCATCGCCTGCAGCCGCGCGGCGTGGCGCGACTGCTCGCCGATAACCTCCAGGTTGTCGCGGATCGGCTGTTCGCGGGGGAGGGTGGAGAGCGAGCCGAAGATATTCTCGAAGAAGCCGACCGGCGCGCGCATCTTCTCCCTGTCGCGCATGTATCGCTCGGGCCGCGGATCGACATAGGCGAAGCGCCGCTCCACCTCGCGCACCGCCGGCCGCCCGCGCAGCGCGTCGATCGCGCCTTCGAACGGGCGATTGACCAGCACCGACCCGTCGATCAGCGACACTCCTTCCGCCGTCCCGTCATCGCAATGCACCGGCATCACCTGCCGCAGGAACCGGTCGCGAGAATGCCACGACAGGTTCTTCTCCGCCGCGATCGTGTCGATCTCGCCCAGCTGCAGCGGCGGGAACGCGCCCGGGAAGCTGGCGGTCGCGCGCGCGGCGAAGGTCAGTTCAAGCGGATCGGCAAGCCAGCCCCCGGCAAGCTCCGGCGTGCGCCCGGTGAAGGAGATCGGCATGCGATGCTCGCTCTCCAGCACCACCGGCGGGCTGTTGAGCCGCAGCCGGGCGAGGTAGCCGTGGAAATCCGTCGTCGGCACGTAGAGATCGACCGGGTGGCCGGGCGGCAGCAGCGGCCCGTCGGCGGGCGAGCCATCCATCGCCTCCAGCGCTTCGAGCAGCATGCGCGACATCGTCTCGCCGGAAAACGGCGGCTGGAACCAGCGCCCGCGCACCAGCTTGGAGACCTTCTCGCGCACTTCGGAGCGTGTCTCTGGCGCGACGCTTTCGGACACCAGATTGCCCGGCCGCCTGAGCACGAAGGTGGCGAGCGGCTGCGCCCACACCTTGGCAAAGCGCCAGCCCGGCCGCGCGTCCTCGGCGGTCAGCCGGTCGATATCGGCATTGTCGAGCCACAGGTTGGTGAGCGGCTCCAGCGACCGGCCGGAGAAGATCGCCTGCGCCAGAAACACCGCGTTGATCCCGCCCGCGCTCGCGCCGCTGAAAATGTCGGGCAGCACGCGCAGGCGCAGATCGTGGCGGTCGGCAAGCAGGTCGAGCAGGCGGCGGTATTCGCCCGCGACCCCGTGGCTGGAATGGCCGGGTGTATGGAAGTCGCGGCTGGCGCGCGCCAGGTTCCACACCTCCTTGGTCACGCCATGCATGTAAACGGCGAGGCTGACCCCGCCGTAGCAGACAAGACCGATCCTCAATTCCTTTTGCCGCATGGTTGATATTCTAGAGGGGGAGGGGGCTGAATAGCAACTTGCGTTCCGTTAATGTTCCACCTAACTCCCCGCCTTAAGGAGGTGGCATGGCCAAGCCGAAGAAACGCTATGTTTGTCAGGCCTGCGGCGGTGTCTCGCCGCGCTGGCAGGGACAATGCCCGGACTGCGCGGAATGGAACACGCTGGTGGAGGATGCCCCCGCGACCGTTTTCAGCCAGAAGCACGACCTGTCGGGCGGCGGGCGCAGGCTCGAATTCGTCTCGCTGAGCGATGCGGTGAAGCCGCCCGAGCGGGCGACCACCGGCCTCAAGGAATTCGACCGCGCGCTGGGTGGCGGGCTGGTGCCCGGCGCCGCGATCCTGATCGGCGGCGATCCGGGGATCGGCAAATCCACCCTGCTGCTGCAAACCGCGGGCGCGATCGCGCGCAAGGGCGGCGATGTCGTCTATGTCAGCGGCGAGGAAGCCTCCGCGCAGGTGCGCCTGCGGGCGGAGCGATTGGGGCTGGCCGATGCGCCGGTCCGGCTCGCCTCCAGCACCAATGTGCGCGACATCCTGACCACGCTGGGCGCGCAGGACGAAGCGCCCGACCTGCTGGTCGTCGATTCGATCCAGACCATGTATTCGGACACGATCGAGGGCGCGCCGGGCACGGTCAGCCAGGTGCGCGGCTGCGCGTTCGAACTGATCCGCTACGCCAAGGAACGCGGCACCGCGCTGGTGCTGGTCGGCCATGTGACCAAGGACGGCAATATCGCGGGCCCCCGCGTGCTGGAGCACATGGTCGACGTGGTGATGAGCTTCGAAGGCGAACGCAGCCACCAGTACCGCATCCTGCGCGCGCTCAAGAACCGCTTCGGCGCGGTCGACGAGATCGGCGTGTTCGCGATGGCGACCGAGGGGCTGGAGGAGGTCGAGAACCCGTCGATGCTGTTCCTCTCCGGGCGCGACGCGCCGCTCGCGGGCAGCGCGGTGTTCCCCGCGATGGAAGGCACGCGGCCCGTGCTGGTTGAAATTCAGGCGCTGATCGTGCGCCTGCAATCGGGCGCGACCCCGCGCCGTGCGGTGGTGGGATGGGACAATGGCCGCCTCGCGATGCTGCTGGCGGTGCTCGAATCGCGCTGCGGCCTCAATTTCAGCGCGGCGGAGGTCTATCTCAACGTCGCGGGCGGATACCGTCTGGCGGACCCTGCGGCAGACCTGGCGGTGGCCGCTGCGCTGGTTTCCGCACTTGCCGACCGGCCCCTGAAGGATCGCTCGGTCTGGTTCGGCGAAGTCTCGCTCGCCGGGGAAATCCGCCCGGTCGCCCATGGCGGGCTGCGGCTGCGCGAGGCGGCCAAGCTCGGTTTTTCGAGCGCGCAGGGCCCATTCATGGAAGAAAAGGCTTCACGCGGCATTCAATTCGACGGAATAAGGCAGCTATCGCAACTGGTGGATCGCGTGATGCGATAGCAATGGCGTGCTAGGCTGAAATTCTATGACCGGGTTCGACATCATCGTGCTGCTGATCGTCGCGGTGGCCGCTGCGGGCGGCTTCATGCGCGGCTTCGTGCAGGAAATGCTCTCGCTCGCCGCGTGGATTCTCGCGCTGCTTGCGATCCGGCAGTTCCACACGCAGGTGCAGGCGCTGCTCGAACCGCAGGTCGGCTCGGCGACCACCGCCGCGATCGTCGCCTTCGCGCTGCTGCTGCTGATCCCCTTCGGCGCGGTCAAGCTGATCGCATCGATGGTCGGCACCAGAGCGCGCGATTCGCTGCTCGGCCCGCTCGACCGGGTGCTCGGCTTCGGTTTCGGCGCGGTGAAGGGCGCGATCATCGTGGTGATCGGCTTTGCGCTGCTGGTGCTCGGCTATGATACGGTGTGGGGCGAAGAGGGCCGCCCGAACTGGATCGTCACCGCGCGCACCTACCCCTCGATCAACGCGGGCAGCGAAGCGCTGGTCGGCTATATCCACGATCGCCGCGCCGAAGTGCGCCGGGCGCGGTCGGAGGATAGTGGCCCAGTAACCGGCGACACCGTCAGCCAGTGACCAAGCTCTACACGCCCGAAATCCTCTCGCTCGCGGTCTCGCTGGCCGGTTATCCGCGCCTGTCCGCGCCCGATGCCAGCGCAGAAGTACGCTCGCGCATCTGCGGCGGCACGCTGACGCTCGACGTGGCGCTCGACGCCGAAGATCGGGTGGAGGCGCTGGGCTTGGCCGTATCGGCCTGCGCGATCGGGCAGGCGGCGGCGGCGGTGTTCGCGCAAGCGGCGCAGGGCCGCACGGCGGAAGACATGCGCGCCAGCCTCAAGGAAATCGAGGCATGGCTGGCGGATGAGAACGCACAGCTCCCAGACTGGCCGGGCTTCGCCGTGCTGGAACCCGCACGCGCCTTCCCCGGACGGCACGGCGCGATCCTGCTCCCTTGGAGGGCCGCGACAGACGCGCTTTGCAAGGCCGCGCAGCCGCGTTAGACCAACTCCATAAAACGGAGGGGGAAAATCGGAATATGAGCGCGTCCGCCGCAGCATCGGCCAACCGTGAGCCGACCGACAAGGAAATCCGGCTCGTCATCGCCGCCAGTTCGGCAGGGACGATCTTCGAATGGTACGACTTCTTCATCTACGGCACGCTCGCCGGGCTGATCGGCGCGGCATTCTTCCCCAGCGGTAACGAGACCCTGCAGATCCTGCTGGTGTGGGCAGGCTTTGCGGTCGGCTTCGGCTTCCGACCGCTGGGTGCGATCCTGTTCGGCTTTCTGGGCGACAAACTGGGGCGCAAATACACCTTCCTCGTCACCGTCACGCTGATGGGCATCGCCACCGCCGGTGTCGGGCTGATCCCCGACGCGGCGACCATCGGCATCGCTGCGCCGATCATCGTGATCGGCTTCCGCATCCTGCAGGGCCTTGCACTGGGCGGCGAATATGGCGGTGCGGCGATCTATGTCGCGGAACACGCTCCGCCCGAGAAGCGCGGGTTCTACACCAGCTTCATTCAGGCCAGCGTGGTCGGCGGCTTCGTGCTGTCGATCATCGTGGTGCTGACCTGCCGCTGGCTGATCCCGGCGGAGGAATTCGCCGCCTGGGGCTGGCGCGTGCCGTTCCTGCTGTCGATCATCCTGCTTGGCATTTCGCTGTGGATGCGCCTCAAACTCTCCGAAAGCCCGGTGTTCAAGGCGATGAAGGAGGCGGGCGAGACCAGCGGCAATCCCTTCATCGAGAGCTTTACCTACCCGGGTAACAAGAAGCGCATCTTCGTCGCGCTCTTCGGCATCACCGGCGTGCTGACCACGATCTGGTACACCGCGTTCTTCAGCAGCCTGTCGTTCCTGCGCGGGCCGATGCGGGTGGACGAGAGCGTGGTCGAATGGATGCTGCTGGCAGGCGGGCTGATTTCGATGAGCTTCTACCTCGTCATCGGGCGCTGGTCGGACAGGATCGGGCGCAAGCTGCCGATCATTCTGGGCGCCGGGCTGTCGCTGGCGCTGCTGTTCCCGGTCTTCTGGGGGATGGGCCATCTCGCCAATCCGGGCCTCTCCGCCGCAGCCGAGCGGACGCCGGTTGTGGTGACGGGCCAGAACTGCACGCCCGACCCCTTCGCCGAACTGTTCGGCCGCGAACAGACCGATTGCGGCAAGCTGCTCGACGCGATGACTTCCAGCGGCGTGCGCTACGAGTTGCGTGAGGGCGGGGCGCTCGGGCTGTCCGTGGGCGGTGAAGCACAGCCGCTCGACCCGGCGCTGTTCGCGCAAGGGCCAGCGCTGCGCGACGGCGTGCGCGACGCCTTGAGCGCCAAGGGCTTCGATTTCAGCACGCAGGTGCCGCCGGTCGCGAATATCCTCGGAATCGTCGGCCTGCTGCTGGTGATGGGGATGCTCTCCGCGCTGACCTATGGCTCCGTCGCCGCGCTGCTGACCGAGATGTTCCCGCCACAGATCCGCTATTCGTCGATGTCGATCCCCTATCACATCGGCGCTGGATACCTTGGCGGGTTCCTGCCGCTGATCGCGGGGATCATCGTCGCGCGCAGCGGGGATATCTACGCAGGCCTATGGTATACGTGGATCGTGGTCGCTTTCGGCCTGCTTGTCGCATGGTGGGGCTTGCCGAGCGGGCCGCCACGTGATTTCGGGGATGCGTGAACACGCACCCGCAAACACCGCCGCCCCCGACGCTCCGCCTCGCGATCGACACCGCCGCGCTGGCGCATAACTGGCGCGCGCTCGACAGGCTGTCGGGCACTGCGCGGGCAGGCGCGGCGGTCAAGGCGGATTGCTACGGGCTGGGTACGCAGAACTGCGTGCCTGCGCTGGTCGAAGCGGGCGCTCGCGATTTCTTCGTTGCGCACTGGAGCGAGGTCGCGCCCGTGCTGGACCATGTCGCACCGCAACAGGTGGCGGTGCTGCACGGCGTGATGACCGGCGAGGAAGCGCGCTACGCCATCGCGACCGGGGTGCGCCCGGTGATCAACTCGCTCCATCAGGCGAAGGTCTGGCTCGATGCCGGAGGGGGCACGTGCAACCTGATGGTCGATACCGGGATCAACCGGCTTGGCCTTGCCCCCACCGAACTGAGCGACCCGCTGCTCGCCCGGCTCGACGTGCAGGTACTGATGTCGCACCTGTCCTCGGCGGAAGAGCATTCGGCGGCCAATGGCCACCAGCTCGCCGCGTTCCGCGCCGCGCAGGCGCTGTTGCCGCACCGCGAGACGAGCATCGCCAACAGCGCAGGGATTGCGCTGGGCCGCGATTATTCCTGCGACCTCACCCGCCCCGGCCTCGCGCTCTATGGCGGTGTGCCGACGCCCGATCTTGCCGGTCACATCCGCCAGGTCGCCTTCCCGCAGGCCGCGATCATCCATGTCCGCCGCATCGAAGCGGGCGATGCGGTCGGCTACAACCGCGAATTCACCGCCAGCGGGCCGATGCGCGTCGGCACCGTCTCGCTCGGCTATGCCGACGGGTTCCTGCGCAGCTGGGGCGCGAAGGGTTTCCTGCGCCACCAGGGCCGCACGCTGCGCCTGCTGGGCAAGGTCTCGATGGACATGGTGGTGGTGGACCTCGCGCAGGCACCCGATCTGGATGTCGGCGACTGGCTCGACGTGCCGTACCACCTGCCCGATGCTGCGCAGCATTCCGGCCTCTCGCAGTATGAATTGCTGACCACGCTCGGCCACCGGTTCGAACGTAGCGTCAAGGCGCATTGCCCAAGCGATGCTGCAAATGCTAAGGCCTGATGCTGCGCAGCATTCAGTACTGGAGCCCGGCACTCTTCATGCCTAACAAGAAATACACCGAGGGCGACACGATCGTCATCAAGAAATACGCCAACCGGCGACTCTACAACACGCATTCCTCAAGCTACATCACGCTCGAAGACCTGGCGAAGATGACCCGCGAGGGGCTGGAATTCACGGTGGTCGACGCCAAGAGCGGGGATGACATCACCCATTCCATCCTCACCCAGATCATCGTCGAGGAAGAGGCCAATGGAGAGCATATCCTGCCGGTCAGCTTCCTGCGCGACCTGATCTCGATGTACGGCAATTCGATGCAGTCGATGATGCCCAGCTATCTCGAAGCGAGCATGGCCAATTTCCGCGCCAACCAGGCGAAGATCGCCGAGGCGTGGCAGAGCGGCATGGCCGGCAACCCCTTCGCCAAGATGGCCGAGACCAACCTGGCGATGATGCGCGCCGCAACCGACGCCTTCACCGGGCAGGCCGGCGCAGGCAAGAAAGCACCCCGCGCCGAAAGCTCGTCGGACGAGACCGCGCAGGAACTCGCCTCGATGCGCGACCAGATGGCCGCGATGCAGAAAAAGCTCGACGAACTGGGCAAGTAGCGCGACACCTGCCCGCTCAGGACGGGAAGGGATCCGTGATGCGAGGAATATCGATGGCGATGGGCGCGCTGTTCATCGTGGCAATGCCTGCCGCGCCAGTCGGCGCGCAGAACGACGGGCCGGTGATCCGCAACTACCAGATGGAGGGCGACCTCGAGAGCCCGAACGATATCGGCTGCATCCGGATCGATCAGGCAAGACCCGCCTATAACCCGGTCGATCTCTACCGCGGCGCGGCCGCCTGTATCGCGCGCGAGGAATGGGACGACGCGGCCAGCCTGTTTGCGCTGGGCGGGTTCTATGGCCGCTACGACATGCGCCGCGTGTCCGACCGGACAGCGCATCAGGCGGTGATGGTCGCGCAGATGAGCGCGTTCGGCGATCTCGAAGAGGCGCAGCAAGCGAAGCTGTCCGAAACGGTCCGGCGCATTGCCGACGATCCGGCGCAACTGGGCGCGCTGTGCAGCGCGATCGCCGCGCTCGGCCCGCCGACCTATCAGCCGCGCTACATGTCGCGCCACGGGCTCGGCGCATTCACGGGCAACGAGGGGAGCGCGCCGGAGGGTTTCGACCCGCAGGCCACATTCAAGGAAGTGATGACCGGCTTCCTCCACTGCCCGGCCGCCGAATAACGCCTGTCGAAGGCTTGGCGCGGACCGATGCCTCGCCTATCGAGCCTGCCCTACCGATCACCCAGCCAACAGGACGCCATCACCGTGCCCGCAATCCGTCACGCCCTTTCCGTCAAACGCGAAGACGACTTCGCCGCCTGGTATCAGGCCGCCATTGCCGAAGGGCAGATGGCCGAAGAGTCCGGCGTCCGCGGGTGCATGGTCATCAAGCCGTGGGGCTATGGCATCTGGGAGCGCATCCAGCGCCTGCTCGACGACCGGATCAAGGCGACGGGGCACGACAATGCCTATTTCCCGCTGTTCATCCCGCTCTCCAATTTCGAGCGTGAGGCGGATCACGTCGAAGGCTTCGCCAAGGAAATGGCGGTCGTCACGCACCACCGCCTGATCGCGGATGGGAAGGGCGGGCTGATCCCCGATCCCGAGGCGAAGCTGGAAGAGCCGCTTGTTGTTCGTCCCACCTCCGAAACGATCATCGGCGATGCGATGGCGCGCTGGGTGCAGAGCTGGCGCGACCTGCCGCTGAAGCTCAACCAGTGGGCCAACGTGGTCCGCTGGGAAATGCGCACGCGCATGTTCCTGCGCACCAGCGAGTTCCTCTGGCAGGAAGGCCACACCGCGCATGCCACGCCCGAAGAGGCGAAGGACCACACGCTGACCATGCTCGAAGTCTACCGCGCGATGGCAGAGGACGATCTCGCGCTGCCGGTGATCGCGGGCGAGAAGCCCGAGCATGAGCGCTTCCCCGGCGCGGTCGAGACATGGTCGATCGAGGCGATGATGCAGGACGGCAAGGCGCTCCAGGCGGGCACCAGCCACTATCTGGGCACCAATTTCGCCAAGGCATCGGGCATCAAGTACCAGGCGCAGGAAGGCGGCGAGCAGTTCGCGCACACCACCAGCTGGGGCGTCTCCACCCGGCTGATCGGCGGCATCATCATGACGCACGGCGACGACGACGGGCTCCGCGTGCCGCCCAAGCTCGCGCCGTGGCAGGTCGTGATCCTGCCGATGCTGCGCGGCAACGACGACGATGCTGCGCTGATCGAATATTGCGAAGGCCTGCGCGCCACGCTCGCCGGGCAGCAGGCGCTGGGCGAACCGGTGCGCGTGCTGCTCGACACCAAGCCCGGCAAGCCCGCGCAGAAGCGGTGGGACTGGGTGCGCAAGGGCGCGCCGGTGATCGTCGAGGTCGGCGGGCGCGACATGGAGAACGGCGTCGTCACGCTGATCAGGCGCGACAATCTGTGGGACATGGAAACGGGCAAGCTCAACTCGCAGGCCCCGACCCGTGAGAGTGCGGGCGAGACGATTCCGGGCCTGCTGGGCGACATCCAGCAGGCGCTGTTTACCGAAGCCGCCGAACGCCGCGACGCGAATATCGCGACCGGCATCGACAGCTGGGACGGCGTTGTCGAGTTCTTCGCCAATAACGGCAAGTATCCCGGCTGGGTCGAGGTACAGTGGGCCAAGCCGACCGGCGATCCACTGGAGCAGGTGGTCGAGAAGCTGAAAGATCAGAAGCTGACCGTGCGCAACGTGCCGCGGGACGCGACGCCCGCAGACGGCACCTGCATCTTCACCGGCGAACCTGCGGTCGAGCGGGTCTACGTCGCGCGGGCGTACTGATCGAAACGAAGGGGAATTATTCATGGGCGAGGCGATCAAGCACGGGTTTGCGAACCTGACGAACTTTGCGGGCCGCGACAGCCGCACGCTGTTCTGGTGGTGGGTGCTGCTGATCGTGGTCATCACTTTCGGCCTCAGCTTCATCTCGGGCATCGTCTTCACCGCCGGGGCGATGGGCACTGCGTTTCAGGGCGCGACGTCGGGTGTCGACCAGGATCAGCTCCAGATGGAGATGATGCGCAACATGGCTGGCAGCGTGGAAACGCAGGCATGGATCGGGGTGGCAATCTCGCTCATCGGGCTGGCGCTGCTGATCGCCTCTTTCGTGCGCCGCCTGCGCGATGCGCGCCTGCCGGTGGGAATCGCGATCATCCCCGTGCTGACGACGCTGTTCGCGTCCTATGTCAGCGTGGCGGCGGTCGACGATATCCGCGCCGCGATGATGAGCGACAACATGCAGACGATGAGCGATACTGCCGCTGCCAGCTCCGGCCTCGGGCTGGTCGCCTATATCGGCTATCTGGTGGTGATCGTGTGCGGCCTGATCCCGAGCCGGAATGTCGACTGAAGCCGCATAGCGGCGCTCACAGATCGGGGGCAGGGGGCGCGTGCGGGATAGCACCGCCCCTCCCATGCGTTTAGAGCCATGATATGGCCAAACGCGCAAAGAACCTCCCAAAAGGACTGCCCACCCAGAAGCAGGTCCTCGAATTCATCGAAACGTCTGACAGCACGGTCGGCAAGCGAGAAATCGCGCGCGCCTTCGGCCTCAAGGGGCAGGAGAAGATCGCGCTCAAGAAATTGCTGAAGGACATGGCCGAGGAAGGCCTGATCGACGGCAAGAAGACCGCCTTCCACCGGATGGGCGGCCTGCCCAAGGTGACCGTGCTGCGCGTGGTCGAGCTGGACGATGGCGACCCGATCGCGGTGCCCGAGAAGTGGGAGCCCGACGACGCGGCCAAGCCCCCGCGCCTGACGATCATCGAGAAATCGCGCGGGAGAGGCTCGAAGGGCATGCCCGCGCTCAAGGTCGGCGATCGGGTGCTTGCGCGGACCGAAGAGACCCCGCGCGGCTGGCGCGCTCATCCGATGAAGAAGCTCGCCCAGCAGACCGAGGGCCTGATCGGCGTGGTCGAGAAGGACGGGCGCGGCAAGTTCTGGCTCGCGCCGGTGGACAAGAAGGTCCGCAACTCCTCGCCAATCTCCGATGTCGGAACGGCAGAGGAAGGCCAGCTGGTCTCTGCCGAACCGGTCGGGCGCGGCACGCGTTCGGGCGTTCGCGTGACCGAAGTGCTGGGCGATCCGCTGGCCCCCAACAGCTTCTCCATGATCGCGATCGCCAAGCATGGCATCCCGCATGTCTTCCCCGAGGCCGTGCTGAACGAGGCGCAGCTGGCGGCCAAGCTGCCGGTGACCCCGGACAAGCGCGAGGATTTGCGGGACGTGCCGATCGTCGCGATCGACCCCGCCGACGCGCGCGACCACGATGATGCGATCTGGGCCGCGCCTGACGAGAGCGAGGACAACGCGGGCGGCTTCCGCGCGATCGTCGCGATTGCCGACGTCTCGCACTACGTGCGCCCCGGCAGCGCGCTCGACCGCGAGGCGAGGAAGCGCGGCAATTCGGTCTATTTCCCCGACCGCGTCATCCCGATGCTGCCCGAAGTCCTCTCCGCCGATGTCTGCTCGCTCAAGTCGGGCGAGGATCGCGCGGCGATGGTGTGCCACATGACAATTTCGGCCGACGGCGAGCTGCTGAAGTGGCGTTTCACCCGCGCGGTGGTGCGTATCGCCGAGGTCATGGCGTATGAGGAAGCCCAGCGCCGGATCGATGACAAGGCTGGGGACGAACGGCTGGACAACCTGTGGAAAGCCTGGGGAGCGCTGTGGAAAGCGCGCGAGGCGCGCGACCCGCTCGACCTCGATCTGCCCGAGCGGCAGGTGGTGCTCGACGCAGAGGGCGGGATCGACGAAATCGTCGTGCGCGAACGGCTCGATGCGCACCGCGTGGTCGAGGAATTCATGATCTCGGCCAATGTCGCGGCGGCCAAGGCGCTGGAGAGCAAGAACTCGCCCGTCGTCTACCGCGTCCACGAACAGCCGAGCCGGGAGAAGCTGCTGGCGCTGAAGGAATATCTCGGCACGCTGGATATGAAGCTGGCCATGGGTCAGGTCATCACGCCGACCCTGTTCAACCGCTTCCTGAAAGACGTGAGCGACGAGCAGGAAAAGGCGCTGCTGATGGAGGCGGTGCTGCGCACGCAGACGCAGGCCTATTACGGGCCGGACAATCAGGGGCATTTCGGCCTCTCGCTGGGCAGCTACGCGCACTTCACCTCGCCGATCCGCCGCTATGCCGACCTGCTGGTGCACCGCGCGCTGGTCGACGCGTTCAAGCTGGAGCAGCCCAAACCGAAGAGCAAATTGCCCGAGAGCAGCGGGCTCAGCGATATCGACCGCGACGATCTGGGCAAGATCAGCGAAGCGATCAGCCGGACCGAGCGCCGCGCAATGGAGGCGGAGCGCGATACGATCGACCGCTATGTCGCCGCGTGGCTGGCAGGCCGTGTGGGCGAGACGTTCGAGACGCGCATCACCGGCGTGCAGAACTTCGGCTTCTTCGCGACCATCGTGGGGCTGGGCGGCGACGGGCTGGTCCCGATCTCCACCATCGGCGACGAGTACTTCCATTACGACGAAGCGGCAAAGGCGCTGATCGGCGCGGACAGCGGCACGCGGTACGAGACCGGGCAGCGGCTCAAGATGAAGCTGGTCGAGGCCAATGCGCTGACCGGCGCGCTACGCTTCGAAGTGCCCGGCGGCGATGCCTCGAAAGCGCGCGAAGGGCGTCCGCTGCGCAGCGGGCCGAAGGGGCCGCGCAAGCATGGCCCCAAGAAGGGCGGCCCGCGCAAGGACACCGCCAAGAAGGACAAGGCGGGCAAGCATCAGGTCGGCAAGCGCGGCAGGCCGGGCAATATTCGCCACCAGGGGCGCGGCAAGAAGTAGTATCGGGCGGAACGCGCCACCGCTCGCACCGTTCGCAAGGGCAAAGGAGTACCTTGCCCATGCTTATCCCCGGCCAGAGCGTGCCCGATCTCGATCTGGAACTGACCATCGGCGCGCGCTTCCAGCTCTCCAAGCAGAGCCCCGAAAACTTCACCATGCTGGTGTTTTATCGCGGCAAGCACTGCCCGATCTGCAAGCGCTATCTGGAAGAGCTGGGCGGCAAGCTGGACAAGTTCACCGCGCTGGGCGTTACGCCCTTCGCAATCTCGATGGACAGCCGCGAGCGGGCGATGGTCACGCACGAGGAATGGGATACCCACGACCTGCCACTGGCGCTGGGCCTGTCGGAAGACCAGGCGCGCGAGTGGGGCCTGTTCATCTCCGAGAAGCGCGAAGACAGCGACGAGCCGGAGCGGTTTTCCGAACCCGGCCTGTTCCTGATCAAACCCGACGGCACGCTCTATTTCGAAGAGGTGCAGAGCGCGCCCTTCGCGCGCCCGCCGCTAGACGAGATGCTGAGCGCGATCCAGTTCGTGCTGGAGAACGACTATCCGGTGCGCGGCACCGCGAGCTAGGCAGCGATGGCGTTGACCGCTCCCTTACGCGCTCGCGATCCGCTCGATATCCTCCATCGGCATCGCGCCGGGCAGGATCACCAGCGGGCAGGGCAGGGCACCCGAGTGCGCGGAGAAGTGCGTCACCAGCGGCCCCGGCGCGCCGTCACCGCCCGCTCCCAGTACCAGCGCGAGCACGTCCGGGTGGTCGGCCAGATAGTCGCGCACGATCCGGCTCGCCTCGCCCACCTTCACCGCGATCGCGGGCATCTTGCCGCTTTCGGAAAAGACATTGCCCGCGGCGCTGGTCGCGATCGCTTCGGCGCGGTCGCGCGCTTCTTCCTCGATGGTCGCCTGCACGCCGCCGAAGGCGTTGAAGTTCTGCGGCTGCACGATCGCGAGGATCTGCACCGATCCCCCGCTCGACTGCGCCCAGTGCATCGCGAAACGCAGCGCCTTTCGCGCCTCGTCGGTTTCGTCGATAATGACAAGATATTTGCCCATTCGGATATCTCCCTGAGGCCAGCATTGGGCACAGATCGTGTGGTAGGGCAAGGTGCTTGCCCCCGCCAATCAAATTGGCCAAAGCGGCGCAAGACGCACACCGTGCCGCTACGGCGGGGGCCAATCTCCCGCCAGACGCAAAGCTGACGCAACCGCAGGACACGCCATTTATGCCCACTCCGATCAAGATGCCCGCGCTTTCGCCGACCATGGAGGAGGGCACGCTTGCCCGCTGGCTGGTCAAGGTGGGTGACAGCGTGGCCGCCGGCGACCTGCTCGCCGAGATCGAGACCGACAAGGCGACGATGGAGTTCGAAGCGGTCGACGAAGGGACCATCGCCTCGATCGAGATCGACGAAGGGACCGAAGGCGTGGCCGTCGGCACCGTGATCGCCATGCTCGCCGCCGATGGCGAAAGCGTGGAAGACGCGGCGAAGGCTGCGCCGGGCGACAAGCCCGAAGCGAAGAAAGCCGAAGAGACCAAGGCCGACGACTCCGACAAGAAGAAGAGCGAGGCCCCCGCCGAACCCGCCAAGGCACAGCCGCGCGAGAGCGCCGAGCCGCAGAAAGCCTCCTCGAAAGACCTCGCCGCGCCCGAGAAGGACGGCGAACGCGTCTTCGCATCGCCGCTCGCGCGCCGGATCGCGGACCAGAAGGGTCTCGACCTGACGCAGCTGAAAGGCAGCGGCCCGCACGGCCGGATCGTGAAGGCGGACGTTGAAGGTGCCGAGGGCGGTCGTCCGGCGAACGAAGCGAAGCCCGGCGCGGTTGCAGGGTCTGCCAATGCCTCGATGGATGGCGATGCGCCGTTCGAGGAGGAGAAGGTCTCCGGCGTGCGCAAGGTCGTCGCCAAGCGGCTCACCGCTGCCAAGCAGGAAGTGCCGCACTACTACCTCAGCGTGGACATCAACCTCGACGCGCTGCTCGCCGCGCGCGCGGACCTCAACAAGATGCTCGAGGCAGAGGGCGTGAAGCTCTCCGTCAACGATCTGCTGATCAAGGCGCTGGCCAAGGCGCTGATGCGCACCCCGCAGGCGCATGTCAGCTTCCAGGGCGACACGCTCCACCGCTACCAGCGCGCCGACATCAGCGTCGCGGTTGCCTCGCCCAAGGGGCTGATCACTCCGATCATCCGTGGTGCGGATCGCAAGAGCCTCGCCGAGATCGCGACCGAGATGAAGGAACTCGCCGGCAAGGCGCGCGAGGGCAAGCTGCAGCCGCACGAATACCAGGGCGGCACCGCCAGCATCTCCAACCTCGGCATGTTCGGAATCAAGCAGTTCGACGCGGTCATCAACCCGCCGCAGGGCATGATCATGGCGGTCGGCGCGGGCGAGCAGCGCCCGTGGGTGATCGACGGCCAGATCGCGCCCGCCACCATCATGACCGCCAGCGGCAGCTTCGATCACCGCGCGATCGACGGCGCGGAAGGCGCGCAGCTGATGGAAGCGTTCAAGCGGATGTGCGAACAACCGATGGGAATGATGCTGTGAGGATTGCACTCGCCACGATTGCCACGCTTGGCCTCTCGCTCGCCGCGTGCGAGCGGGCGCCCGCCGACGGAACCGCGGAAGAGCCCGCGCCGCAAGTCACCACGCAGGCCCCTGCCGATGTCGCGGTGCCTGCCCAGACCGAAGCTGCCCCCTATGACGGCCCGATTCCCAAGCCGATCCGCGTGGGGCTGAAGGGCCCGAACATGGATTCCTGCGCCAGCTATGGCGAGGTCTACGATCTGGAGTCCGGGGGCGAGACCTACCTCTCCGTCCGCGACTCGCCCAGCACGCAGGTCAAGGAACGCGACCGGCTCGATCCCGGACAGGGCGTGCACATCTGCTCCGAGGATGGTGACTGGTTCGGCGTGGTCTACGACAAGGACGACGAGGGCAAGGATTGCCAGGTCGACGAGACGCTCGACACCCCGCGCAACTACACCGGCCCCTGCGCGCAGGGCTGGGTTGAAGCGAAGTACGTGAACGTCACGGCGGGGTGATAGCAGGCAGCGCCCAACTCTCCTCTCCCCTCGCGGGAGAGGAACATGCCCGCGCGCACCAACGCGTGGGAAGAACACGAGAAGCAGCACTTTGATGGACCGCCAACCCCAGATCCGCGTCACCGCGATGCCGACCGACATGAACCCCTATGGGGGCGTGTTCGGCGGGTGGCTGATGAGCCAGATGGCGCTCGGCGCAGGCTCGCTCGCCAGTCGCGAAGGGCAGGGCAAGGCCGTGGTGGTCTCGGCCACCGACTTCGCCTTTCCCGGCGCAATGGCGCTGGGCGACGAGCTCAATGTCTATTGCGAGATTTTGAAAGAGGGGAACACCTCGATCACCATCGCCGCAGAGGGCATCGCGCGCGCGCGCCACGGCGAGGAGACCAAGCTTGTGTGCAAGGGCACCTTCGTGTTCGTGCTGGCCGACGACGACGGCAAACCGCGCCCGGTGCGGATGCAGGGCGCAGCCGCGCAGCGCGCGCCAGGTCATGCGTCGGATAATGATGGGTGAGGGCCTGTCCTACACCTGTGCAACTGGCCATGGTGGGAGCGTGACCGCCATGACCTTCTCCCTTAAGCGCCCGATCGTGGCCGCCCGTGCGGCCCCTGATTTTTTGGTCCCTGGACTGTGTGTCAGGTGTGTCAGGGCAGTGAACTGAAAAGAGGATTCGATGGCTGAGAAATACGACCTTATCGTGCTGGGCAGCGGGCCGGGCGGCTATGTCGCGGCGATCCGGGGCGCGCAGCTGGGGCTGAAGGTCGCCATCGTGGAGCGTGAGCTGCTGGGCGGCATCTGCCTCAACTGGGGCTGCATCCCGACCAAGGCGCTGCTGCGCTCGGCGGAAATCCTGCACTATGCGCAGAACGCGAAGGATTACGGGCTGAAGATCGCGGGCGAGATCGAAGCCGATCTGGACGCGGTGGTGAAGCGCAGCCGTGGCGTCGCAGCCCAGCTGAACAAGGGCGTCACCGGGCTGATGAAGAAGAACAAGATCGCGGTACATATGGGCGAGGGCAAGCTGACCGGCCCCACCAGCCTGACCGTGAAAGGTGAGAAGGGCGAGGAAAAGCTCGAAGCCAAGCACGTCATCGTCGCCACCGGTGCCCGCGCGCGCGACCTGCCTTTCGCCAAGGCGGATGGCGAGCGGATCTGGACCTATCGCCACGCGATGACGCCCAAAGAAATGCCGAAGAAACTGCTGGTGATCGGATCGGGCGCGATCGGGATCGAATTCGCCAGCTTCTACAACGACATGGGCGTCGATGTGACCGTGGTCGAGATGCTCGACCGGATCGTGCCGGTGGAGGACAAGGACGTGTCCGTCTTCCTCCACAAGAGCCTGACCAAGCAGGGCATCACGATCATGACCGGCGCGGGTGTCGAAGACATCAAGGCGAACGGCAAGGGCGTGAAGGCCAAGATCAAGGACAAGGACGGCAAGGTGAGCGAGAGCGAATTCTCGCACTGCATCACCGCCATCGGGATCGTCCCCAATACCGAGAATATCGGGCTCGAAAAGCTGGCCGAGATGGAGAAGGGCTTCATCCAGATCGACCCCTACGGCCGCACCAAGAGCAAGGGCCTGTGGGCGATCGGCGATTGCACGCCCGGCCCGTGGCTGGCGCACAAGGCGAGCCATGAGGGCGTGACCGCGGCAGAGGCGATCGCGCAGGAGCTGGGCAACAAGGATGTCCATCCGCACCCGCTCGACCGTCGCAACATCCCGGGCTGCACCTACTGCCACCCTCAGATCGCGTCGGTCGGCCTGACCGAGGAAAAGGCGAAGGAAGCCGGCTACGACGTGAAGGCGGGCACTTTCCCCTTCATTGGCAACGGCAAGGCGATCGCGCTGGGCGAGGCGGAAGGCTTCACCAAGACCGTGTTCGATGCGAAGACCGGCGAACTGCTGGGTGCGCACATGGTCGGCGCCGAAGTGACCGAGATGATCCAGGGCTTCGTCGTCGGCAAGACGCTGGAGACCACGGAAGCCGAACTGATGCAGACGGTCTTCCCGCACCCGACGATCTCTGAGTCGATGCACGAGAGCGTGCTGGCCAGCTACGGGCGCGCGCTGCACATCTGAAACCTGCGGGCCTCTCGCCCGTTGGTAGGGCATGAGCGAACAGGACAAGAGCAGCACGCCGCCGCGCGGCGACAAGCCCGATGGCAAGAACGACAGCGAAATCACGCGCGAACATCGCGCGCTGATGAACCAGAGCTCCGCCAAGCCGGAGGATTACCCGGAAAGCGAGCGCGATGCGCAATCGCTGGTCCAGAAAGACAAACGGCGCGATCAGCCTGACTGATCGCGCCGTTTGTCTGGCATTAAGGCAGGGTCAGACGTTCCGACGCAGGAACGCGATCACCGCCAGCACCAGGAAGACGACGAACAGGATCCAGGCGATGTTGGACGATACGCCCGCGATTCCCCCGAAGCCGAGTACGGCGGCGACCAGTGCGATAATCAGGAAGATGATAGCCCAGCGAAGCATTTGGTTTCCCCTTGGTAGAACCTTGCATTGAACCTAGGCCATATGCCGGAAGGGCGCGTGCGGCCCCGCTCTAAACATTTGTTATGCATGAAAACGCCACAGCGGATCGGCGAGGCGGAGGGGGAAATGGCGGACAGGGTGGGATTCGAACCCACGGTGAGCGTAAACCCACGGCGGTTTTCAAGACCGCTGCCTTAAACCACTCGGCCACCTGTCCGCACTGGGAATGTCGGCTAACGCTTCATCGCGCGTTTGTCACTCTCCGGCACGCCGGGTAATTCCACACCATCTAAGTCATTGGCGAGTCATGCACGGTGTGACACAGATACCGGCATGAGTTTGCGCCGCTCCCTCCTCCCTCTCGCCGCGTGCTTCGCCGCGCTTGCCGCAAGCCCTGCCGCCGCGCAGGACATGCCGTTCGATGCCTACATGCAGCTGGTCATCGCCAAGGCGCGTGCCCAGGGGGTGAGCGAGGATACGATCCGGCGGATGACCTCGGACCTCACGCCCAACCCGCGCGTGATCGAACTCGACCAGTCGCAGCCCGGCTCGTCCTCGTCGCCCGGTTATCCGCCACTGAGGCCCTATCTGGACCGTCACGTCGACAATGCGCGGATCGGCGGCGGGCGCTCGGTCTACAACGAGACCACCTATCTCCACGATCGCATCCGCCAGCAATATGGCGTTCCGCCCGAGATCATCATCGCGATCTGGGGGCACGAGACCAATTACGGCGGCTATCGCGGCAATTTCGACCTCGCCCGCTCGCTCGCCACGCTGGCGTGGGAAGGGCGTCGGCGCGAGCTGTTCGAGAGCGAATTCATCGCGCTGCTGAAGGTAGCCGACAAGGGCTATTCGCGTGAGCGGCTGGTCGGCAGCTGGGCGGGTGCCTTCGGGAATCCGCAATTCCTGCCGAGCGTCTATCTGCGCCTCGCCACCGATGGCGATGGTGACGGGATGGCGAACATCTTCACCAACCAGGCCGACACGATGGCTTCCATCGCGCGCTATTTCCAGGATGCGGGCTGGCGGCCCGGAATTCCTTGGGGCGTGGGCGCAAGCGTGCCTTCGGGCTTTAATGTGGATGCCCACCGCACCGAACTCGTCGCCCCGGTATGCCCGCGCGTGCACGAACGCCACAGCCAGTGGAAGACGGTGGAGGAATGGCGCGCGCTGGGCGTTACGCCGTATCGCAGCCTGCCGCCGGGCACGCTCGCCAGCCTGTTCCAGCCCGACGGGCCGGGAACTCCTGCGTGGCTGTTAACCTCAAATTATCGCGTTATCCTCGAATATAACTGCTCCAACTATTACGCGATGAGTGTGGGGCTTCTGGCCGATGAGATTGCCCGGTAATATCCGGATTTTGGGAATTGCGTTTGGCCTGATCGCCGGCCTTTCCGCCTGTTCGGGCGGGGGAGGGGGCGGCGATCTGGCACCCAATGCAGATTACTACGCGGTCGATCGCGCCGCGCCGACGCCTGTCGGTGCGATCAATGGGCCGCAGGCGGATTACCCGCAGGTGCTGGGCGAGCCCTATGTGGTCGACGGGCAGACCTACACCCCGGCTGACGTGCTCAGCTACGATGCGGTCGGCTACGCGACGATCGATGACGCTGCCGGGCCGGGCATCACCATTTCGCACAAGACCCTGCCGCTGCCGAGTTATGTCGAGCTGACCTCGCTCGACACCGGGCGCACCATTCTTGCCCGCGCGGAGCGGCGCGGGCCGATGACGTCGAGCCGGATTCTCGGCCTGTCGCCCGGTGCCGCGCAGGAGCTGGGCGCGGGCGAGGGCGCTCCGATTCGGGTTCGCCGGGTCAATCCGCCCGAATACGAACGCGCGGCCCTGCGCTCCGGCCAGCCTGCCGGATCGCGGCTCGATACGCCCGAAACGCTGCTCGCCGTGCTGCGCAAGCAATTGCCTGCCACCGGATCGGTCAGCCTTGCGCGGAACGACGCGCGCAGCACCTCGGCAAGAACCGGCGGCGCTGCGGACACCGATTACCGCACGGTGGAGCGGGAATTCGACACGACCTTCGCCGAAGTCGACCCGGGACCATCCAGTGCGGTCGCCGACGCTTTCGAGGAATATGAGACGCTTCCGCCCGCTCCGGCGCCCGCTCCGGCGGCGCCGACCCGCTATGCGCTCGCCCCGATCGGGGAAACGCCGACCGGGGCAGGGCGTCAGGCCCCGGTCGAGGTCGCGCGGATGGAAACGCCGCGCCCGGCCCCTGCGCCGCGCGCCGCGCCGCCACCGGCGCGGGCTGCACCTTCGCCGCCGGTTACGCGGTCGGTGCCTGCGCGAACGACGCAATCGGCGGCCAGGCGTGGACGTTACGTCATCCAGATCGCGTCTTTCTCCAGCAAGAACAATGCGATCGAGGCGGCCGACAAACTGGGCGGCTTCGTGGTCCAGTCGGGCCGCTTCTACCGCGTGCGCACGGGGCCGTTCGCGACCCGTGGAGAAGCCGATGCCGCCCTCGCCAGCGCGCGCAGGGTCGGCTATAGGGATGCGTTCATAGACACGAGCGAATAGCGGCTGCGCCAGTCCCCCGACGGCGCAAACTCGCCGTAGCAGGAGCAACCGCATTGTCTTCATTTCTGGTGAACCGGGCCCGGGTGGTGGGTTTTCTCGCCGCCCTGTCGCTCGCGTTGCCAACCGGGCTCAGCGCCCAGCCTTCGCCCCCGACCCCCGAACAGGCTCCGATCGCCTACATGATCGATCTGTCGAGCGGACAGACGCTCTATGCGCGCGATATCGACCGCCGCTTCGTCCCCGCGTCGATCACCAAGGTGATGACCACGCTGGTGGCGTTCGACATGCTCGCAGATGGCAAGCTGCGGCGCGACCAGCGCATGCCCTATCGAGACGCGAGCTTCGACGAATGGCACCGCAAGGGGTCGACCCTGTTCCTCCCGCGCCGTGCGCGGCCCTCGGTGAACGAACTGCTGATCGGGATCACCACGGTCTCTGCCAATGACGCAGCGGTCGTGCTGGCCGAAGGCGCGTCGGGAAGCGTGGACAAGTGGACCGCGCGGATGAACGCCACCGCCCGTTCGATCGGCATGCACGACAGCTATTTCGGCACGCCCAATGGCTGGCCGGACGAGGGACACACCTTCACCAGCGCACGCGATCTGGGGCTGCTGGCAAAGCGGATCATCCGCGGCCATCCCGACTTTTTCGACTATTACTACGGCCGCACCGGCCTGAAGGCCTATGGCATCGCGCAGGACAATCACGATCCGATCACCGGTCGGGTGGACGGCGCGGACGGGCTGAAGACCGGCTATACCGATCAGGCAGGCTATGGCTTCCTCGGCACGGCAGAGCGCGACGGACGGCGGCTGGTGATGGTGGTTGCGGGGGCTGATCGCGGCCAGGTGCGCAACCGGGCTGCGCGCGACTTCATCGAATGGGGTTTCGACGCGTTCGACAGCACGCTGCTGGTCAGGAAAGGCAAGCCTGCCGCCTCCGCGCAGGTTCAGAACGGCGCGGTTGACCAGCTGCCGCTGGTCGCGGCGCAGGATATCCGTGTCGCGACCCCTCGCGGCGATGGGGCGCGGCCTGAACTCACCGTCCGCTACGATGGTCCCTTGCGCGCACCGATCGCCAAGGGCGAAGCGGTCGCCACACTGGAGATCGCGGTGCCGGGGATGGAGCCTTCCACCATGCCGCTTTACGCGGCGCGCGATGTGCCCGAAGCGGGCCTGTTCCAGCGGATCGGCAACGGGTTTGCCGGGCTGTTCCGGTGAGTGCCCACGAGATCAAGGCGCGCTTTATCGCGTTCGAGGGCGGCGAAGGCGTCGGCAAGTCGACTCAGGCAAAACGGCTGGTCGAAGCGCTGTCCAATCACGGGATCGACGCGCTGCTGACGCGCGAGCCGGGCGGCACCACTGGGGCGGAGATGATCCGCAAGCTGCTGCTCGAACCGCCGGGCACCGGCTGGCGCGTACAAGCCGAAGCGCTGCTGTTCGCCGCCGCGCGGTCCGACCATGTGGCCAAGGCGATTAAGCCCGCGCTGATGGCGGGCCGCTGGGTCGTGTGCGACCGCTTCGTATTGTCGAGCCGCGCCTATCAGGGGCTTGCCGGCGGGCTCGGCGATGAAGAGGTACGCACGCTGCACCAGATCGGCAGCGGCGGACTGCAGCCGTGCCGGACCATCCTGCTCGAAGCGCCGGGCGACGACGTCGCCGAACGGCTGCGCAAGCGCGACGGAGGCGAAGCGGACGCGATCGGCGGGCGTAACGCACGCTACCATGCGGATGTTGCGCGCGGTTTCGCCGGGCTGGCGCAGGATGACGACACCATCGTCCAGATCGATGCGTCGGGCAGCGCGGACGCGGTCCATGAAGCGGTGATGAGGGAGCTTGCTCCACTGCTTGCCGGCGAAGCGTGACCGATCATCACGCCCCCCAGTGGCGCGAATGGCGCGCCGCGCTCGCCAGTCCGCGCATGCATCACGCGTGGATTCTCGCGGGGAAGAAGGGGCTGGGCAAGCACGACTTCGCCTTCGCCGCCGCGCGCGAGCTGGTCGCCATCGGACGCGATGCGCCGGTGGCGGAGAACGACCCCGACATCCAGCTGCTGACCCACCTGCCCAAGGACGACAAGGAAGCGAAGAAGGCGGAGAAGGGCGAGGCGTTCGAAACCAAGCGCAACATCTCTATCGACCAGATACGCGCGATGCAGGCACGGCTGACCACGCGGCCGACGCTGGGCGCCTTTCGCGCGATCATCATCGAACCGGCGGACGATCTGGAGCGGAGCGCCGCCAACGCGCTGCTCAAGAGCCTGGAGGAACCGCCTGCGGGCACGTTCTTCCTGCTGGTGACCCATCGCCCCGGTCTGCTGCTGCCCACGATCCGCTCGCGCGCCCGGATTCTGCGGTTCAATCCGCTGTCCATGGGCGCGGTCGAGGATGCCCTGCGCGCCACCGGCGACCAGGCCGACCCGGCCGAGATCGCGCTGGCCGCGCGCGCCAGCGGCGGAGCGCCGGGGGCCGCACTGTCGTTCATCGCACAGGAGCTCGCCCCTGCGGAGGCGCTGATGCGCCAGATCGCGAGCGAGGGAGACCCGGCTTTCGTCCTGCGCGGCAAGCTGGGTGAGGAGATCGGCGCCCGGCCCGACCGGGCGCGACTGTCCGCCACGCTCGACCTTGCGCGCACCGTGCTGGCGCAGAAGCTGGAATCGCCCGACTCGATCGACATTCCCGCTCTGGTCGACGCGCATGCCCGGCTGGTGACCATTTCGGGCCAGGCGCGAAGCTATAATTTCGACCCCGGTTTCCTCGCGATGGAAATCGGCACCTTGCTCGCTTCGGCTGCGCCGAATAGAGCCGCTTCCGATGGCTGAACCCTACTACATTACCACCGCGATCCATTACCCCAACGGCAAGCCGCATATCGGCCACGCCTACGAGACGGTCGCTGCCGACGTAATCGCGCGATTCCAGCGCCTGAAGGGCCGCGACGTGCGGTTCCAGACGGGCACGGACGAGCATGGGCTGAAGATGGCCCGCAAGGCAGAAGAGCAGGGCAAGACCCCACGCGAACTCGCCGACGAGATGAGCGGCTATTTCCGCGACCTGTTCGACCGGCTGAACATTTCCTACGACCGCTTCATCCGCACCACCGAAGCTGGCCACCACACCGCCAGCCAGGCGCTGTGGCGCAGGATGGAAGCCAATGGCGACCTCTATCTCGACCGCTACGAAGGCTGGTATTCGGTCCGCGACGAAGCTTTCTACGACGAGAAGGAACTGGTCGAAGGAGAAGGAGGGGAGAAGCTTTCCCCGCAGGGCACCCCGGTCGAATGGACCGTTGAGGAAAGCTGGTTCTTCCGCCTGTCGAAGTACCAGGACAAGCTGCTCGACCTCTATGCCTCGCAGCCGGATTTCATCCAGCCCGACAGCCGCCGCAACGAGGTGATGCGCTTCGTCGAAGGCGGCCTGCGCGATCTTTCGATCAGCCGCACCAGCTTCGACTGGGGCGTGCAGGTGCCGGGCGCAGAGGACCACGTGATGTACGTGTGGGTCGACGCGCTGACCAACTACATCAGCGGCCTCGGCTACCCGGAAGAGGGCGCTGACTGGAAATACTGGCCCGCCGATCTGCACCTGATCGGCAAGGACATCATCCGCTTCCACACGGTCTACTGGCCGGCCTTCCTGATGAGCGCGGGCGTGGATCTGCCCAGGCAGGTCTATGGCCATGGCTTCCTGCTCAACCGCGGGCAGAAGGAAAGCAAATCGCTCGGCAATGTGACCGATCCCAATGTGCTGGCCGAGCAGTTCGGCGTGGATGCGCTGCGGTACTTCCTGATGCGCGAAATCGCCTTCGGGCAGGATGGCAGCTATTCGCCCGAAGCGATCGTAACCCGCGCCAATGCGGAGCTGGCCAACAGCTTCGGCAACCTCGCGCAGCGCACGCTTTCGATGATCGCCAAGAACCTCGACGGCGAGCTGGGGGCCTACTCGCCCGCGGGCGACGACAAGGCGCTGCTGACCACGGTGCAGGACGCCTGCCGCGAAGGTCTGCCCAAGCAGTTCGAAAAGCTCGCCTTCTCGACCGGGATCGAGGCGTGGATGAAGGCGGTCTACGCCTGCAACCAGTATGTCGACGAGCAGGCCCCGTGGGCGCTCAAGAAGACCGACCCGGAGCGGATGCGCACCGTGCTGCAGACGCTGTTTATCGCGCTGCGAGACCTCGCCATCGCGATCCAGCCTGTGATTCCGGAGAAAGCGGACCACCTGCTGACCATGCTGGGAATTGCCGAAGACGCGCGGACTTTCGAGGATCTGGCCGATGAGGGCTGGTACGGCGCGCTGGTGCGCACCGGATACCGCGTCGCACCGCCGAGCCCGCTGTTCCCGCGCCTTGAACTGCCCGAGGCTGAGGACGCAGGCTGATGCTGATCGATAGCCACTGCCATCTCGAATACGAAGGCCTGGTCGACGATCAGGACGCGGTGCTTTCGCGTGCGCGCGAGGCGGGGGTTCAGGGCTTCCTGAACATCTCGACCAAGCAGGCCGAGTGGGACCAGGTCGTCGCCACCGCTGCACGCGAGCCGGACGTCTGGGCGAGCGTCGGCATCCATCCGCACAATGCCGATGGCCATGCCGATCTGGCGCGCGAGACGCTGTTCGAAGCGACACAGCATCCCAAAGTGGTCGGGATCGGCGAGACCGGGCTCGATTACTTCTACGACAAGTCCGACCGGGCAACGCAGCGGGCGCTGTTCCGCATGCATATCGACGTCGCGCGCGAGACCGGGCTGCCGCTGATCATCCACACCCGAGATGCCGAGGATGACACCGCCGCGATCCTCGAGGAAGAAATGGGGAAGGGGGCCTATCCCGCGCTGATCCATTGCTTCACCGCATCGGAAAGCTTCGGGCGCAAGGTGCTCGATCTCGGCCTGTCGATCTCGCTTTCCGGCATCGTTACCTTCAAGAACGCGAAGGATCTGCAGGAGGTCGCCAAGATCATCCCAGCGGACCGGCTGCTGGTCGAAACCGACAGCCCGTTCCTCGCGCCCGTGCCGCATCGCGGGAAGACCTGCGAGCCGGCCTTCGTCGCCAATACCGCGCAATTCGTGGCGGATTTGCGCGAGACCAGCGTAGAAGAACTGGCCGAGCAGACCACGCGCAACTTCCACGCGCTGTTTGCGAAGACGCGCCAGCAAGGCAAGGCGACGGCGTGAAGGTCACGCTGCTCGGCTCGGGCACGTCGACCGGCGTTCCGCGCATCAATGGCGACTGGGGTGCGTGCGACCCGTCCGAACCGCGCAACCGCCGCACGCGGGTGTCGATCGTGGTGGAAAACGACGCGGGCGCACGCCTGCTGGTCGATACGCCGCCGGATCTGCGCGACCAGTTCCTGCGCAACAAGATCACCAATGTCGACGGCGTGTTCTGGACCCACGACCATGCGGACCATTGCCACGGAATCGACGATCTGCGCGCGCTGAGATACGGCCGCAGCGGGCCGATCCCGGGCTATGGCGTCGAGGAGACTGTGCGCCGGCTGAAGGCGCGCTTTTCCTACGTTTTCGCAGGGGAACACGGCTATCCGACGATTGTGAAGCTGGAGGTGCTCGACCGGCTGCGGCTGTTTGCGGGCTTCACCGTCAACTGGTGCGTGATGCCGCATGGCCCCGCGAAAAGCACCGGCTATCGCTTCGGATGCGATGACAAGTCCATCGGCTATGCCACTGATTTTAGTGAGATAACCAGCGAGATGGTGACGCTGTTCAAGGGCGTTGACCTGCTCGTGTGCGATTGCCTCCGCCGGGAAGAACATCCGACCCATGCGAACCTCGCCATGGCGCTGGAACTCGGCAAGCGCTGCAAGGTCGGCAAGATCGTGCTGACCCACCTTGATAAAAGCATGGATTACAAGACTTTATCGGGCGAAGTTCCAGCGGGCGTCCAGGTCGGTTACGACGGAATGGTGGTCGCCGCGTGAACCAGTTCGAAGTCGTCCAGATCATCGCGCTGGTTGGCTGGCTGATCCTGGCGGTCAGCGCGTTCGCAGCGCGCGGGCTTAACTGGAAGACGTCGCTGCGCCACGCGCTGATCTGGGCGGTGATCATAACAGGGCTGATGCTGCTGATTACGATGGTGCGATAGCATCCTGACCCGAGGCGCGGCGCGACCCGCGTCGCTCAAGCGAAAACGCCACCAACAGTATCGCGATACCTCCCAGCGCCAGGCCGAAACCGACCCAGCCAGGGGCCGTCCAGCCCAGTCCGGCGGTGATCGCCAGACCCGCCAGCCATGGGCCCAGCGCATTGGCGAGGTTGAAGGCGGCATGATGCAGCGCCGCGGCCATCGTCTGCGCTTCCCCTGCGACATCCATGAGGCGCACCTGAAGAATCGGCCCGAGGCCGCCACCCATGCCGATGGCGAAGCAGACCAGCGAAATCAGCCAAGTATTGCTGGCAGCGAAGGTGAACGCGGCCAGAAAGACGGCGCTCCATGCGAGCAGGCCGACCGCCGCAGTCTTGAGCGAGATGTCCGCCGCCCAGCCTCCCAACAGGTTTCCCGCCAGCATGCCGAAGCCGAACACGACGAACACCCACGGGACCGATGCCGGCGCAACGCCGGTATATTCGGTCAGCACGGGCGCAAGGAAGCTGTAGACCGCGAAAAGCCCGCCAAACCCGACCGCGCCAGCACCGAGCGTCAACAGCACCTGCGGATGCGCCAGCGCGCTGAGCTCCCTGCGCACGCTTCGACCGGATTCAGCGGGTTGCAGCGGTGCCAGTAGCTGAAGCGCGGCCGCAGTCGCCAGCGCAATCCCCGATACGCCGCCAAACACAACCCGCCAGCCCACCGTAAGGCCCAGCCAGTTGGCCAGCGGCGCGCCGATGACGGTGGCGACGGCGAGGCCGGCCATCACGTAAGAAGCTGCGGCCGCTCGTCTTTCCGGCATGAGCGAAGCGGCAAGCAGCGCTGCTACTCCGAAATAGGCACCATGCGGCAAGCCGCTCAGGAAGCGAAAAGCCAGGAGCGCATAATAACCGGGCGCCATCACGGTCGCTGCATCGCCGAGAGCGATCAGGACCATGAGTACGACCAGCAGGCGCCTGCGGGGCCAGTTTGCGCCGAACAATCCGAGGATGGGCGCTCCAACCACCACGCCCAGTGCATAGGCGCTGACCGCGTGCGCGGCGACGGGTTCGGTAATTGCAAAGTCCGCCGCGTAGAACGGCAGCAGGCTCATCGCGGCAAACTCCGTCGTGCCGATCGCGAATCCGCCGAGAGCGAGCGCGAGGATGACGAAAGCGATGCGACCCGCTGAAAGCGGCTGCGAGTTTGCGGTCATTGTGCTTGTCATTCCAAGGGGCGAGAAGAGAGCGTGCTACATTGGGTGCGGCGGCACGGCGTCAAGTCCGGCTTTTTTAGTGGGACCTACGCAATCCGCCACCAATCAACTTTATTTAACATAATATATATTATCCATCTAATGTGTCCGGCAATCCGCTGCTGACGCGGCGCGCGCTTGCCCCTACTCGTGCGTCATGACGCACACACTGACACCCCAGATCGATCGCCTGCTCGCCATCATGGCGCGGCTGCGCGATCCCGAACACGGCTGCGAATGGGATCTGGCGCAGGATTTCGCCAGCATCGCGCCGTACACGATCGAGGAAGCCTACGAGGTCGCCGACGCGATCGAGCGTGACGCCATGGCGGAACTGCGCGAGGAACTGGGCGACCTGTTGCTGCAGGTCGTGTTCCATGCGCGCATGGCCGAGGAGCGCGGCCTGTTCGGCTTCGAGGACGTGGCGCAGGCAATCTCTGACAAGATGGAGGCCCGCCATCCGCACATCTTCGGCGGCAGCGACGGCACGATGGACGAGACTCGCTGGGAAGCGTTGAAGGCGCAGGAGCGCGAAGCGAAGGGCCAGCAAAGCGCGATGGACGGCGTCGCCCGCGCCCTCCCCGCACTGCTTCGCGCGGAAAAACTGCAGAAACGCGCGGCACGCGACGGGTTCGACTGGCCCGATCCTTCCGGCGCGGCAGCAAAGATCGTCGAGGAGACGCAAGAACTGGCCGAAGCGGATGATGCAACGCGCGAGGAGGAAGCGGGCGATCTGCTGTTCGCCGCAGTCAATCTGGTCCGCGCGTACGGGATCCAGCCTGAGGCCGCACTGCGCTCCGCGAACGACAAGTTCGAACGGCGCTATCGCGGGATGGAAGCGCTGGCCGAGGGGGAGTTCGCCACGCTCGACCTGGATGCGCAGGAGGCGCTGTGGCAGGCGGTCAAGCGCGCGGAGAAGGAAAGATAGGCCGTCACCCTGAACTCGTTTCAGGGTCCAGCCTTCCTCGTGTCCGACTCATTCGGATTGAGATCTGGATGCTGAAACGAGTTCAGCATGACGTCACTACGACGAACTCACCCCGAAACTCTCGAACTGCCCGCGTTCCTTGGGGCCGAGGCGGACCAGCAGCCGGTGGCGCGGTGCACCGCCCTCCCCGGCAGGAAGCTCTTCTTCCTCCAGCACATCGCCGTGCGCGTGCAGCCACGCGATCTCGCGCCCGGCCGATGTCGGCAGTACGAATTCGCACACGCTCGCCTCGCGGGTCAGCGCATCGCCGATCCGCGTCTCCAGCGCATCCATATTGAACCCGGTTTCGGCGGATAGCGGCACCACCGTATCGTCCTCCGCGGCGCGCGCGGCGAGGTCTTCGCGGGCATCGTCGGCCAGCAGATCCCACTTGTTCCACACTTCGAGCATGGGGATCGAACTGACCGGCTCCTCCCCCTCCTCGCCTCCGGAGACCACGCCGAGCCCGCGCAGCACCTCCAGTACCTGCGTCTTCTGCGCCGCGCTCGCCGGATTGGCGATGTCGCGCACGTGCAGGATCAGGTCCGCATTGGTGACCTCTTCCAGCGTCGCGCGGAAGGCCGCGACCAGCTGCGTAGGCAGGTCGGAAATGAAGCCCACCGTGTCGGACAGAATCGCCTTCTCGACCGCCGGCAGGCTGATCGCGCGCATCGTGGGGTCCAGCGTGGCGAACAGCAGGTCTTCGGCCATCACATCCGCGCCGGTCAGTCGGTTGAAGATCGTCGACTTGCCCGCGTTGGTGTAGCCGACCAGCGCGATCACCGGCCAGGGCGCACGGGTGCGCCGCTCCCGGTGTAGCGCGCGGGTCTTCTTGACCTGTTCGAGATCGCGCCGCAGCCGCGCCATGCGCGTGCGGATCATCCGCCGGTCGGCCTCGATCTGGGTTTCGCCCGGCCCGCCGAGGAAGCCGTAGCCGCCGCGCTGGCGTTCAAGGTGGGTCCAGCTGCGCACCAGCCGGCTGGCCTGATAGTCGAGATGGGCGAGTTCCACCTGCAACCGCCCTTCGGCGGTAGCCGCGCGTTCGCCGAAGATCTCGAGGATCAGCCCGGTCCGGTCGATCACCTTGCGCGCGAGCTTTTCCTCCAGCGTGCGCTGCTGAATCGCGGTGAGCGCGCCGTCGACGATGATCAGCTCCGCCTCGGCCAGTTCGGCCTGGGTGCCGATCTGTTCGACCTGCCCTGCCCCGAACAGCGTGGCGGGCCGCACGTCTCGGATCGGCTGGATATAGCTTTCCGCCACCTCGATCCCGATCGCGTGCGCGAGGCCGACCGCCTCGGCGAGGCGCTCCTCGGCCGGCAGGTCGTGGATCTGGCCGCGAATGTCGGGGCAGATAACGAGCGCGCGCGCACCGCGCGTCACCTCGCCTTGCAGGTCATCTTCGAAAATCTAGGTCGTTCCTGTCAATCGTCGTCGTCGTGATCCGGCTCGTCCTCTTCCCAGTCGCTCAGGTCGACGGGTTCGGCGGGCTGGATGGTCGATACCGCGTGCTTGTAGGCGAGCTGGACGTAACCGTCGCGCTCCAGCAGCGTACAGAACAGGTCGTAGGCCGCGATCCGGCCCTGGAGCATGACCCCGTTGACGAGGAACATGGTCACCTGAACCTCCGCCTCGCTCACCCGGCTCAGGAACACGTCCTGAAGCTGGCGCTGCTTGCGGCTGCCGTCTTGGCTGGAAAACTGCTCCGCATCCATCGCGGATGCCGGCATGATCGTGCTGATCGCGTGCTTGTAGACCAGCTGCGACTGGCCGTCGCGGCGCAGCAGCAGGCTGAAATTGTCGAACCAGGTGATGATGCCCTGCAGCTTCACGCCCTTGACCAGAAACACCGTGACCGGCGCCTTTTCACGCCGCAGCAGGTTGAGGAAGGAATCCTGCAGGCCCGGCTGCTTGTCGTCCGAAGCGCGGGCTCCGCGCGGGCGCGCGGGTGCTGGCCGCGTGGTCTTCCGCGCCGGTGCGGGCGCAGCCGCACTGGACTCGGCGGCGCTGGCGACTTCGTCGTCGGCGGCCTTGGGTTTGGTGCGAATGGAGAGCGTTTTTCCTTCGGGCATGACCCTGTTCCTATTGTTCTTGGCCATCCGCGCATACGGCACGGCTAGCGGGCGCTCGTATATCTGCGGCTGTCGCGCCCGGGGGAAGGCAACAACCGCCACTCAATCAAAAAATGCGCGCCGCGGCCTTGCGTTCCGGTAAGCGGAGTTCGTTAACTCCCGCAAGGGCGGAAGATGCGCGTTCAGCCGTCGTCCTTGCGATCGGTCATGCCGAGAATCTTCAGCTTTCGGTGCAGGGCCGAGCGTTCCATTCCGATAAAACTCGCCGTCTTGGAAATATTGCCCGAAAAGCGCCGGATCTGCACGGTGAGGTATTCACGTTCGAACTCCTCGCGCGCTTCGCGCAGCGGCACACCCATCAGGCTGGACAGGCCGATACCGCCCTTGACCCCGCCCTCGGTGATCTCGCCCGGCAGCATGTCCGGCTCGATAACGCTCATCTGGTCGCGCGGGGAGAGGATCACCGTGCGCTCCACCACATTGCGCAGCTCGCGCACGTTGCCCGGCCAGTCGTAAGCCTGCAGCGTCGCCAGCGCCTCCTCGCTCACCTCGGGCGGCGGAAGGCCCTGTTCGGCGGCATAGCGGGCGAAGAAATGGGTCGCCAGCGCGGGAATATCGTCGCGCCGGTCGGCCAGCGAGGGGATTTCCACCGGCACCACGTTGAGGCGGTAGAACAGATCCTCGCGAAAACGCTTTTCCTCGATTTCCTTCTGCAGATCGCGCGAGGTGGAGGAGACCACCCGCATGTCCACCCCGATCTGGCGGTTGCCCCCCACCCTCACGAAGCTCTGTTCGGTCAGCACGCGCAGGATACGGGCCTGGGTGGAGAGCGGCATATCCGCTACCTCGTCGAGATAGAGCGTGCCGCCGTCGGCCATTTCCAGCAGCCCGGGCCGGACCAGCTTGCCCTCCGCCTCTTCGCCGAACAGCTCCTGTTCGAACCGCTCGGGCGTGATCCGCGCCGAATTGACGATCACGAAGCCGCCTTCGCTGCGCGGACTCCAGCTGTGCAGCAGCCGCGCGGCGACTTCCTTGCCCGATCCCGCAGGGCCGCTGATGAGCACGCGGCTGCCCGTGCTGGCTACTCGCTTCAGCGTCGCGCGGACCTGGTTCACGGCGGCGGAATTGCCGGTGAATTCCTCGCCCGCACCGCCATTATCCTGTCGCAGCCGGGTGTTCTCCCGCCGCAGCCGCTCGGTCTCGGTCGCCCGCTCGACCAGCAGCAGCAGCCGCTCGGTCTCGAACGGCTTCTCGATGAAATCCATCGCACCGCGGCTGACCGCGGAAACGGCCGTGTCGATATTGCCGTGACCAGAGAAAATGATCACCGGGAGCTCCGGCTCGCGCGCCTTGATCGCATCGAGCACCTCAAGCCCGTCCATCGGGCTTCCGTGAAGCCACACGTCGAGCAGCACGAGGCTGGGCCGCCGTTCGTCGACCAGTCGCAGCGCGGTCCCGCTGTCACCCGCAACGCGGCATTCGTAGCCCTCGTCGCTGAGCACGCCGGAGACCAGATCGCGAATGTCGCGTTCGTCGTCGACGACCAGAATATCGAGCGCCATCAGCGCCTCCTTCCAAGGGTGTTCGGCATCATGCCGGCGTCTCTTCGGACGCAGGTTCTTCGGGGGTGCGGGCGAAGCGCAGGATCACCTGCGTGCCGCCATCGGGGGCCGGCGCGAAACTCATCTCGCCCCCGTGCTCCTCCACAATCTTGGTTACGATTGCGAGGCCGAGACCCGTGCCCTTCTCGCGCGTGGTCACGTAAGGTTCTGCGATCCGGTCGCGATCGGCGGGCAGCCCCACGCCATTATCGGTCACGCAGATATCGACCACGTCTTCGCCCGGCGCGATCGACACCGCGATCTTTCCGGCAAAGCCCTCGCCCTCTTCGGCGGCGCGCGCCTCGACCGCCTCGACCGCGTTCTTGAGCACGTTGGTCATCGCCTGGCCGAACTGATGGCGATCGCAGCTCAGCGGCACTTCGTCCTCAGGCGTGTCGAACGTGAAGGCGATGTCCTGATGCGCGACCTCTTGCAGGAAGACCGCCTGACGCACCAGGTCGAGAGCATTCTCGTCGCGGAAAACGGGCTTGGGCAGCCGCGCGAAGGACGAAAACTCGTCGACCATTTTGCGCAGCGCGCCTACCTGCCGCACGATCGTGCTGGTCAGCTCGTCGAACAGCGCGGCGTCATCGCCCACCTTGGTGCGGTAGCGGCGCTTGAGCCGCTCGGTCGCGAGCTGGATCGGCGTCAGCGGGTTCTTGATCTCGTGCGCGATCCGCCGCGCCACATCGGACCATGCGGCACGCCGCTGGTCGAGCAGTTGGCGGGTAATATCCTCGAAGGTAATCACCTTGCCGCCGGTTGCGGGCGCGATCCGCACTGCCAGCGTCAGCAGGTCTGCGCCCCTGTTCAGGGTCACGATGCCGCGATCCCCGCCCTGCTCCATCACCCCGGCGATCTGCGGGGAGATTTCGGCGAAGGCCCTCCCCCGCCCATCTTGCGACGGATCGTCGAACAGCAGCGCCCTAGCCGAGGTGTTCATCAGCTGGATCGTCCCATCCTCGTCGATCGAGACGATCCCGGCGGTCATCGATTCCAGCACTGCCTCGATAAAGGCACGCCGTTCGTCCAGCTCGCGGTTGGCGCGCATCAGATCGTCGGTCTGCGCTTCCAGCTGCGCGGTCATCCGGTTGAACGCGCGGTTGAGCAGGCCGATCTCGTCCGCCCCGGTGCGCCCTTCGACACGCAGCGAGAAGTTGCCCGCCCCCACCTTGCCCGCGGCGAGCACCAGATTGGTCAGAGGCTCGACCTGCCGGTCCGCGAAGCGCAGCGCGAACCACACCGCAAAGCCGACCAGCGCCAGTGAGACGAAGAACAGCGCCAGATTGAAACGCAGCTGCAAGGCGCGCGCGCGCTCTGTCAGTTGTTGATAGCGGGCGACCACGTCGGTCGCCTTTTCCCACTGGCTGAAGGACAGGGATTCATTGTTGCGTGCATTGTATAGGTAAATGCCCGCCTCGCGATCGATCGGGATGATGGCCTCCACCCGCATCGAGTTTGCCTGCACGACCTCGATCGCTCCATCGGCGAACTTCTTGAGGGCCTTTTCGCCTGCCAGCGCCGGCTGGTTGCCCTCGACCAGACCGATCGCGACAGCGGTGTTGACCGTGCCGTCCGGGAAAGCCTGCAGAATGGCGCTTTCGTTTATCTCGCGCCGCTGCATCTGGTAGTTGTAGTCTTCTAGGAAATCGCGATTGGCGAGATCGTCGGCCGCGCGTTCACGCAGTAGGTACAGCATGTCGCCCGCCATCGCGCGGGTCTCCTGCGACACATCGACTTGGTTCTGTTCGTAGTACCCGCGTGCCAGATTATTGGCGCTATCCATCAATCCGCGCGAGGAATCCGAAAACCAGAAGTCCACGCCCGACTGGAACAGGATCGCCGCAAACGTCGCCACCAGCAAAGTGGGCACCGCCGCGATGATGGAGAACACGAACACGAGCCGCACGTGCATCCGCGCGGTACTGCCCGCCGCCCGGCGAAGCGCCAGCCTGCGGCCCAGCAGCACGAGCAGCGCCATCGCCGGGATCAGCGTACCGACGAGGAGCATAGAGGTCTGCCGGGTGGGCAAGAGCTGGGTCTCGTCCGGAGTCTTGGCAAACGCGGTCCAGGTCGCGACGATCATGATTGCCAGCGCAACCCCGGCGCCGATCTCCAGCCAGCGGAACAGGTTCGCCCGACGCGATGCCACGACCATGCGCCGTGCGAGGCGCGATCCGCGTGGAGTTGTGCCGTCCGAAGCGCTCATCGTTGCCAGTTTACAACATCGCTGTTGCCATAATACAAGTTACAAACGCCGATACGTCCCACTTCGCGTCGCATTTTGGCAACGCTTCGTAGCCTGCATGTTTGCGGGACGGTGGGCTCAGGCAGCGTTGCGGACCAGGAAGGGTTCGTAGAAGCGCTCGATCTCGCCCAGCACCTGTGCGGGATCGTCGATGAAGTTGACCGCCTTGCGGAACTCGGACGAGCCGTAGAGGCCCTTCACATACCAGCCCAGATGCTTGCGCGCGATCTTCACGCCGACTTCGGGCGTGTAATGGTCGAGCATCCGGCGGAAATGCTCCACCACCACGGCATATTGCTCGTTCAGCGGCGGATCGGCGCGCTTTTCGCCCGTCTGCCACCAGTGCATCACCTGGCCGAGCAGCCACGGGCGGCCATAGGCACCGCGCCCGATCATCAGCCCGTCCGCGCCCGATTGCTCCAGCGCCCTGGCCGCATCGTCGATCGAGCAGATGTCGCCGTTGACGATCACGGGTATATTCACCGCGTCCTTCACCTTGGCGATAAACGACCAGTCGGCGCTGCCTTTATACATCTGGTTGCGGGTACGGCCGTGGACAGTGATCATCTTCACGCCCAGATCCTCGGCAATCCGCGCGAGTTCGGGCGCGTTGAGGCTGTCGTGGTCCCACCCCATCCGCATCTTCACGGTCACTGGCACATCGACCGCCTTGACCGTCGCTTCCATCAGCTTGGTCGCCAGCGGAACCTCGCGCATCAGCGCGCTGCCCGCCAGCTGGCCGACGACCTTACGGACGGGGCAGCCGAAATTGATGTCGATGATCGCCGCGCCGTTGCCTTCCTGCAATTTCGCGGCCTCGGCCATGCTCGCCGGATCGCAGCCGACCAGCTGCATGCTGACCGGCTCCTCGATCCGGTCCCACGCGGCCTTCTGCACGCTCTGGCGCGTCTCGCGGATCGCGGCCTCGCTCGCGATCATCTCGGTCACGTTGAGGCCCGAGCCGTAGCGGCGCACCAGCGTGCGGAAGGGCATGTCCGTCACACCGGTCATCGGCGCGAGGACCACGGGCGTCTCGACGCGCACGTCGCCGATGGCGATCGGCTTCGGGGCCGAGGGAGGGGTTGGTACTTGCATCATGGGGAAACGCGCCAAATAGTGGATTGCCGCGCTTCCCGCAAGCGCGTAGCCCTCTCGGCTCCATGCCATCCCCCGCACCAGCCCCCCGCTTCGCCGCGATTATCGTAGCCGCAGGCTCCGGCACACGTGCTGGGCAGGCGATCCCCAAGCAATATGTCCGCTGGCGCGGCAAGCCGGTGCTGCGCCACTCGGTGGAGCACCTGCTCGAAGCAGGCGCAGACCGCATCGTGATCGCGATCGCCCCCGATGCGAAAGACCTCGCCCGCGAGGCGACCGCCGGGCTCGAAAACATTCTGTTCGTCGAGGGTGGCGACACCCGCCGGGCCTCGGTCGCCTCCGGGCTGGAAGCACTCGCACTCGATCCGCCGGAAGCCGTGCTGATCCACGACGCCGCGCGCCCCTCTGTCCCGCTAGCTGTCGTTGAACGCGTGTTGAATGCGCTTGAGCGCCATGCTGGCGCGATCCCCGCCCTGCCCCTGGTGGACACCATCGCTCGCACGCAGAACGGGGTGATGACTGGGCAGGAAGACCGCTCCGCCCTGGCCCGCGTGCAGACCCCGCAAGCTTTCCGCTTTGCAGAGATTCTCACGGCGCACCGCGCGTGGGACAGCGAAACGGAACCGACGGATGACGCGCAGGTACTGCGCCATTCGGGCGGCGAAGTCGCCATCGTCGAAGGCTCGCAGCGCCTTGCAAAACTCACCTTCGCAGAGGATTTCGCGATGCAGGCACCACCCGTGCGGACCGGCACCGGCTTCGACGTTCACCGCTTGGCCGATGGCGAAGAGCTATGGCTCGGCGGCCTGAAAATCGATCACGATCAGGGCCTTGCGGGCCATAGCGATGCTGACGTCGCGCTCCACGCGCTGGTGGATGCCGTCCTCGGCGCAATCGGCAATGGCGACATCGGCACCCACTTCCCGCCCAGCGACGAACGCTGGAAAGGCGCGCGATCCAGCCAGTTTCTGGCCCACGCGGTCAGTCTGGCGAGCGAGGCAGGCTACCGGATCGGCAATCTCGACCTGACGATCATCTGCGAAGCCCCCAAGATCGGGCCGCACAAGGACGCGATGCGTGAGACAATTGCGGAAATCGCCGGTGTTCAGGCCGATGCGATCAGCGTAAAAGCGACCACTACCGAAAAGCTGGGCTTCACCGGCCGCGGCGAAGGCATTGCCGCACAGGCGGTCGCCACGCTGATCAGGGAGGATTTCTAGCGCATGACCGACATCCTGCTCCCCACCAATGTCGTCGAACTGGCCACTAAGGTGGTCGATGCGAACCGCGATGCGAACCGCACGCTCGTGCTGGCCGAAAGCTGCACCGGCGGGCTGGTGAGCGCGGCGATCACCGAAATTCCGGGGTCATCCTCCGTGCTCGATCGCGGCTTCGTCACCTATTCCAACGAATCGAAGATGGAGATGCTGGGGGTTCCGCAGGACATCATCGAAACCTTCGGTGCGGTATCGATCGCCTGCGTGTGGGCGATGGCGCAGGGCGCGCTTGCCAACAGCAACGCGGATGTCGCGGTTGCGATCAGCGGAGTGGCCGGCCCCGGCGGCGGAAGTGCGACCAAGCCGGTCGGCACGGTCGTGTTCGCGCGGGCCGTGCGCGGGCACGATGGCGAGCCTGAGGGCGAACTAAAATCCTTCGGCGACTTGGGCCGCGGCGAAATCCGCCGTCAGGCGACGCTGTGTGCGCTGGAGCTGCTATTGCCGTAGAGTTCGTGGGCGCGTTCCTCGAACGCGGCCATCATCCGGCGAAAGGCACGGTCGAAATAGGCCCCGGCCAGCCGCTCGAAAATCTTGTTCTTGAACGTGAAATCGACGCAGAAATCGATTTCGCATCCGCCTTCCACCGCGTCGAAACGCCAATCGTTCTGCAGGTCGCTCAGCGGGCCGTCGATATAGTGGACCCGGATACTCTCGGGCCGGTTTTTCTCCACCCGCGAGGTGAACTTCTCGCGGATCGCCTTGAAGCCGACGACCATGTCCGCAACCATCTCAGTCTCGCTGTCGGACTGGATCCGGGTCGCGATCACCCATGGCAGGAACTCGGGGTAACGCTTCACGTCGGCGACCAGATCGAACATCTGTTCGGGCGTGAACGGCAGCACGCGCTGCTGGTGGATGCCAGGCATCAGCGGCCTCCGGCGTTTCCGGTCTTGCGCGCCGCGTCGCGCTGAAGACGCTCTTCACGCGCTGCCTTCATCTGCGCGAAATCGTCGCCCGCGTGATAGCTGGATCGGGTAAGCGGGCTCGCCGCGACCTGCAGGAAGCCCTTCGCCCGCGCGATCGAACCGAACGCGTCGAACGCCTTAGGCGTGACGAAATCCTCCACCTTCGCGTGCTTGGGCGTCGGCTGGAGGTACTGGCCCATGGTGATGAAATCGACGTCGGCACTGCGCATGTCGTCCATCACCTGATGAACTTCGAGGCGCTGCTCGCCCAGGCCCAGCATGATGCCGGACTTGGTGAAGATCAGCGGGTCGTGCGACTTCACCTCTTCGAGCAGGCGCAGCGAGGCGTAATAGCGCGCACCGGGGCGGATCGTCGGGTACAGCCGCGGGACGGTTTCGAGGTTGTGATTGAACACGTCCGGCCCGGCTTCGCAGATCGCCTCGATCGCGGGGCGCATCTTGCCGCGGAAGTCGGGCGTGAGGATTTCGATCGTCGTGTTCGGAGTCTCGCGACGAAGAGCCTGAATCACCTTCACGAACTGCCCCGCCCCGCCATCGGGCAGGTCGTCGCGGTCGACGCTGGTGATGACGATGTGTTCCAGACCCATCTTGCCCGCCGCGACCGCGACATTCTCAGGCTCCATCGGATCGACCAGCCGGGGCATCCCGGTCTTGACGTTGCAGAACGCGCAGGCGCGCGTGCAGACGTCGCCGAGGATCATGACGGTGGCGTGCTTCTTCTCCCAGCACTCGCCGATATTGGGGCAGGCCGCTTCCTCGCACACCGTGTTCAGGCTGAGGTCGCGCATCAGACGGCGCGTCTCGTGATAGCCCTTGCTCACCGGCGCCTTGACCCTGATCCAGTCGGGTTTGCGCGGGCGCGGTGCGCGGTTGTCTTGCGGTTCGGGGGCGGAGGAGAGGTCGTTCATGCCCGCCATCTAGGAGCCTCGCCCGGCAGAGGCAATGCCGCGCCTTGCCAGTAGGCCTCCGCTCGCCCATGTGGCGGGCATGACCGAAGAGACCCTCAAGAATATCGCGCTGCTGATCGACGCGGACAATACCACGCCTAAGGGCATCGACCCGGTGCTGACCGTCATGGCCGAGCTCGGCCAGGTCAACATCAAGCGGGCCTACGGCAACTTCGCGAAGAACAACCTCGCCAACTGGGACAAGATCACCCACAAATACGGCATCCGTCCGCAGCAGCAGTTCGATCTGACGGCGGGCAAGAACGCGACCGACATGGCGATGACCATCGACGCGATCGACCTGCTGTATCAGGGCAAGGTCGATGGCTTCGGGATAATGAGCTCGGACAGCGACTTTACCCCGCTGGTCACACGGCTGCGCCAGGATGGGCTGGTCGTCTACGGCTTTGGTAGCACGAACAAGACGCCCGCCGCCTTCAAGAGCGCGTGCACGCGCTTCATCGATATCGACGCGCTGATCAAGGGCGCCTCCGATGAACAGGAAACGCCCAAGGCGCGCGCTGCGAAGGGCAAAGGCCAGATCGACGACGAACTGGTCGAACTGCTCGGCACCGCGTGGAAAGCGGCGAAGCGCGACGAAAACGGTTATGCGCCGATGGGCGAGGTCGGCAAGATCGCCGGCAACCGTTCCAGCTTCGACGTGCGCAATTATGGCTACAAGCGGCTGTCCGACCTGTTTGAGGCGATCGACGAGTTCAAGGTGGAACGGCGCGACAATAGCGGGATGTACGTCAAACGCCTGCGCTGATCTTATCACCGCAAGAGAAAAGAAAACGGCGCGGAAGGTCTCCCTCCCGCGCCGTTCCTTTATCGGCTTGAAAGCGGCTGAAATCAGCCCGCCTGCTGCTTGGCGTAAGCCGCCCACAACCTGGCGATGGACGCGCGCTGGCCCTGAACCTTGCCCAGAGTCTCCTGCGCCGCGGCATAATCACCTGCCTTGACCTGTGCGATCCCCAGGCGGGTCAGAGCGAGACTGCGATCGACATCGGGCCGTGTCAGCGCGAGCTCGTAAAGCTCGGCCGCCTTCGCACCATTGTCGAAGTTCAGGTAGGCATCACCTGCAGCAACCGCGAGGCTGGCCGACGCGCCGGATGCCTTGGCGTCGCTTTCAAGCGCTCCGAGGTCGGCCTTGAGACCGGCGGTACGCGACTGAGATTCGCGCTGTGCTTCTGCGACGAAGGTGTCGCTCGATTTGAGCTTGCCGGAAGAGATGCCCTCGGCGGTGACAGCCGCAACCTCTGCCGGAAGACGACGGAAGTTGGCCGCATCGATGTAGTCGGTGTAATCGCGCGCCTCACGCATTGCATTCGCGGCGCGCGCAAGACGCAGCAGGTCGAGCATTTCGGCATCAGACCACTGACCGAAATTACGCTGGATCGCGACCGCATCGGCCCACGTCGTCGCGCTCGGGTAGTATTTCACGAGCATCAGGCTGTAATTGATCGCGTCTTCAAACAGATCGTTGTTATAAGCCGTGGTAAGCCCGCGCTTGAGCAGGGTTTCATCCGGTGCGCCGCCGGCGGCAATCTGTTCGTTGATCTGGTCATTCACCGTTTGCAGCGCGGCGGTGAAATCGCCCTCCTCGCTGTAGGTTCGCGCGATCAGCGCACGTGCCTGCTCGACCTCGTAACCAAGCTCGATCGCCTTCTCGAAGCGTGCGCGAGCGGATGCCCAGTCCTGCGAGTTGAAGGCAAGCTGGCCGGCGACGTAGGTATACTGCGGCACGTTGGCCTCGGGCACCTTGCCGCTGTCGAGCATCATGTTCATGCCTTCGAGCTGCAGCGGGACATCGTTGAGCTTACCGCCAATGGTGTACATCGTGCTGCCGTAGAAAAAGCGTTCGTCATCGGTTTTGACCGTGTCCTTGGCAGCTTCGGCCTGCGCGCGCAGTGCGGCGTAATCGGGGTTTTCGCCCTTGATCGCCTCGTCGATCGGCTGGAACGCCGCAAGGAATTCCTTGGAAAACTTAGCCTGCTTCTGCGCATAGGCGGGCGTGGCGATCGCGGTCGCGCCGAGCGTGCCGACCGCCATCATCGCCGCAGCGATTGCGAACCCGGAACTCTTGGCGGGGAAAAAGGCAAACTTGGCCATACGTATCGTCTCTCCTGTTCAGCCGCGCAGTGTCGCGCAGCGTTTGTCATCTGCTTATCGGAATAACGCGCGGCCTATGCGATAGTGCCACGCCAACGTCCAGAGAGTGGCTGAAACCGGTTGAACCGAGGTTGAATGGGTGCTTCAGGTAAATCGACGCCCAACTCCGCAGAAAATGTGGAAAAACCGCCCTTCAATCCCCATGTCTGGCTGCCATTGCTGGCACCGCCGGACGCTTTCCCCTAGCCTTCCCCGACTGCGCGTCAGACGCATCCGAATAACAGACGGACCGGACATTCCTTGAGCGACGAAACCGACACCCTCACCCCGCCCAGCCCCATGGGCGAATATGACCGCATCGACATCGTCGATGAGATGAAGACCAGCTATCTCGATTACGCGATGAGCGTAATCGTCAGCCGCGCGCTGCCCGATGTGCGCGACGGTCTGAAGCCGGTCCACCGCCGGATCCTCTTCGCCAGCCAGGAAGGCGGCTTCGTCGCCGGGCGACCCTATCGCAAGAGCGCCAAGATCGTCGGCGACGTGATGGGTAACTACCACCCTCACGGCGACAGCGCGATCTACGATGCTCTCGCCCGCATGACGCAAAGCTGGTCGATGCGGGTTCCGCTGATCGACGGCCAGGGCAACTTCGGCTCCATGGACCCCGATCCGCCGGCCTCGATGCGTTACACCGAGGCGCGGCTCGAAAAGGTCGCCAACGCGCTGCTCGACGATCTCGACAAGGACACCGTCGATTTCGCGGAGAACTACGATGGTTCGCGCGAAGAACCGACGGTTCTGCCGGCGGGCTTTCCCAACCTGCTGGTCAATGGTGCAGGGGGCATCGCGGTCGGCATGGCGACCAACATTCCCCCGCACAATCTGGGCGAAGTGATCGACGGCTGCCTCGCCTTCATCGCCAACCCCGCGATCACCTCCGAAGAGCTGATCGAGTACATTCCCGGCCCCGATTTCCCCACCGCGCCCCTGATCCTGGGCCAGTCGGGCGCACGCTCGGCTTACCTGACCGGTCGCGGTTCGATCATGATGCGGGCGCGGCACGAGGTCGAAACCGGGCGCAATGATCGCCAGTCGATCGTGCTCACCTCGATCCCCTATCAGGTCGGCAAGAACATGCTGGTCGAGAAGATCGCCGAGGCCGCGAAGGACAAGCGGATCGAAGGCATCTCCGACATCCGCGACGAATCCAGCCGCGAAGGCGTGCGCGTGGTCGTGGACCTGAAGCGGGATGCCTCGCCCGAAGTCGTGCTCAACCAGCTGTGGCGCTATTCCCCCGCGCAGGCGAGCTTCCCGGCGAACATGCTGGCGATCCGTGGCGGGCGGCCCGAAGTGCTCGCGCTGCGCGACATCATTCAGGCGTTCATCAGCTTCCGCGAACAGGTCATCACCCGGCGCACCAAGTTCGAACTGAACAAGGCGCGCGACCGGGCGCACATCTTGCTTGGCCTGGTGGTCGCGGTTTCCAACATGGACGAGGTTGTCGCGATCATCCGTGGCGCCGCAAACCCCGCCGAGGCGCGCGGCAAGCTGCTGCGCAAGGAATGGCCGATCGGCGATATCGCGCAGTACATCGCGCTAGTCGAGGCGATCGAGCCCAGCTCCGACGAACACGGCGGCACCTACCGCCTGTCCGAACGGCAGGTGAAGGCGATCCTCGACCTGCGTCTGCACCGCCTGACCGCGCTCGGCCGCGACGAGATCGGCGACGAGCTGAAAGAACTCGCGACCAAGATCGAATACTACCTCTCGATCCTCGCCGACCGGCGCAAGCTGTACCAGGTCATGCGCGAGGAATTGCAGGCGATCCGCGACCAGTACGCGACGCCGCGCATGTCCGAAATCGCGCCCGCATGGGATGGCGTCGACGACGAAGACCTGATCGAGCAGGAAGACATGGTCGTCACCGTCACCCATGGCGGTTACATCAAGCGCACCCCCCTGCACGCCTTCCGCGCCCAGGCGCGCGGCGGCAAGGGCCGCAGCTCGATGGCCACCAAGGACGAGGATGCGGTGGTCGAGATGTTCGTCACCAGCACCCATAATCCGGTGCTGTTCTTCACCAATACGGGCCGCGTCTATCGCCTGAAGGTATGGAAGCTGCCCGAAGGCAGCCCGACCACCAAGGGCCGCCCGATGGTCAACCTGCTGCCGCTGGGCGAGGACGAGCGTGTGACCAACGTGCTGCCCCTGCCGCAGGACGAGGCCGAGTGGAGCAAGCTCAACATCGTCTTCGCGACCGAACAGGGAATGGTCCGCCGCAACTCGATGGACGCCTTCACCAGAATCCCGTCCAACGGGAAATACGCGATGGGCTTCGTCGAGGACAGCGGCGACCGACTGATCGGCGTGCGCCTGCTGAACGAGGATCAGGAGATTTTCCTCGCCTCCGACGCGGGCAAGGCGATCCGCTTCGCCGCCACGGACGCGCGCGAAACCAAGAGCCGCACCGGCATCGGCGTTCGGGGCATGAAGCTGAAGGAAGGCGACAAGGTCGTCAGCCTCGCCGTGCTCCACCCGCTCAGCCACGACATGGAAACGCGCGAGGCCTACCTTCGCGGCGCGGTGTGGAAGAACAACGACACCGACCACACGCTGGATACCGAGCTGGCGCAGGAGATGGAGGAGAACGAAGAGTTCATCCTCACCCTTACCGCCAATGGCTACGGCAAAATATCCTCGGCCTACGAATACCGTACCATCGGGCGCGGCGGCCAGGGCATTACCAATATCGGCGAGCCTAGCGATTCCAAGCGCAACGGCCCGGTCGTCGCCAGCTTCCCCGTGCGCCACGGCATGCAGCTGATGCTGGTGACCGACCAGGCCAAGCTGATCCGCCTGCCGATCGACTTCCGCCACCTGATTCCCGACGGGTTCGTAAACCACAAGGGCTGGTCGATCTACGGCCGCGGCTCCTCGGGCGTGAAGGTGTTCGACGTCGCCAAGGGCGAACAGATCGTCGGCGCGGCGCGGATCGACGAGGATGCCGATCCGGAAAACGAGGCCGAAGAGGCGATCATGGACGAACGCATGGCGCGCGAAGACCAGACCACCTCGCCGCACACCACGCTGGACCGGGACGATCCGACACCCACGGATGTCTAGGGCGTAGTCCCGCTCCCAGACAAAGCCCGCTCGCCCTCGAACACATCGGGGCGAGCGGTCGCTGGAAGGGCGACTGGTTTACCGCCGGAACCGGCGCAGCGTCTGCACCACTCCGGTCGCGATCAGGAATTGTCCGACGTAGTATGTCGGCCAGACCAGCAGGTCGGGCAGCGGCGCGAGGTCGTACGGGCCAAGGCGGCTGAAGATCAGCCAGTCGGACACGACGAACAGCAGCGCGCCCAGCCCCACCCGCGATTGCGGGAACAGGCTTAGGCACGCGGCCATCGCCATCCCGCCCAGCGCGAGGCCGTAGAGCCCGATCAGGATGTCGCCACTCAGCCACCAGGCAACCAGCGGAACGCCAAGAAACAGCAGCGTCGTCACCCAGGTACGTGCCACACTCGGCTCCGGCCGCAGGTAGCGGCGGTAGAACAAAATCGCGACGACGTGGCTAGCAAAGAACGCCACGCCCCCCGCAATGAACGACAGCTCGATCGCGAGGTCGCCCAGAGCGCTCAAAGCGAGCGCGAGAACGAACAGCCCGGCCCTCAGGCCCTTTGTCCGCTGCGCAGCATAAAGTGCGAGGAAGCCCACCGCGCTGGTCTTGATCGCCATCAGCCAGACCCCGCCCAGCGCAGTCTGCTCGAGCAGCGGCAAGGCGATTGCCGCAATCAGGCTCAGGACAAGCCAAGGGCGATACTGGACGAGGGCACGGCGCGGCATGGCCCGTCTCTAACGCGGGTGCCGCGTACTCGCCACATGCTTTGAACTTTTGCAGTACTGCGCCTAGGTGCGCTGGCAATGACACATGACGTACACATTATCGGCGGCGGTCTCGCGGGCAGCGAGGCGGCGTGGCAATTGGCGCAGGCGGGGCTGAAGGTTCGCCTGTCGGAAATGCGCGGCAGCGGCGAGATGACACCCGCGCACCAGACCGACGGACTGGCCGAGCTGGTCTGCTCCAACTCCTTCCGCTCCGACGACAGCGACAAGAACGCGGTCGGCCTGCTGCACGACGAAATGCGGCGGCTGGATTCGATCGTGATGTCCGCTGGCGAAAAGGCGCGCGTGCCCGCTGGCAGCGCGATGGCGGTGGACCGCGACGTCTTTTCGGCAGAAGTCGAACGCAGGCTGGCCGAGCATCCCAACGTCACCGTGGTGCGCGAACGGGTCGATACGCTGCCCGATGCAGGCCTCGCCATCGTCGCGACCGGGCCGCTGACGGCGCAGAACCTCGCACAAAGCATCGTGCAGGCGACCGGCGAGGATCGGCTGGCCTTCTTCGACGCCATCGCCCCGATCGTCCACCGCGACTCGATCGACATGAGCAAATGCTGGATTCAGAGCCGCTGGAACAAGCGGACTGAGGCCAGCAACGAGGATGGCGACTATATCAACTGCCCGATGACCAGAGAGCAGTACGAAACCTTCGTGCAGGCGCTGATCGACGGCGATAAGACCGAGTTCAAGGAGTGGGAGGCCGACACCCCCTATTTCGACGGCTGCATGCCGATCGAGGTGATGGCATCGCGCGGTGTCGAAACGCTGCGCTACGGACCGATGAAGGGCGTCGGACTCGACAACCCCTACGACACCACCGAGGAACATCCGCAAGGCCGCTGGCCCTATGCGGTCGTTCAGCTGCGGCAGGACAACAAGCTGGGCACGCTTTGGAACATGGTCGGGTTTCAGACGAAGCTGAAATACGGCGCGCAGGTGGAGCTGTTCCGGACGATCCCCGGTCTGGAGAACGCTGAATTCGCGCGGCTGGGCGGGCTGCACCGCAACACCTTCATCAACTCGCCGCTGGTGCTCGACCGGCAATTGCGGTTGAAGAACGCGGCCCACATCCGCTTCGCCGGACAGATCACCGGGTGTGAGGGCTATGTCGAAAGCTCGGCGATCGGCTTGCTCGCTGGACTGATGGTGGCCGCCGAGCATCGCGGCGAGGACTGGTCCCCTCCCCCGCGCACCACCGCGCTCGGCGCTCTGCTGAGCCACGTCACCGGCGATGCCGAGGCGGAGACCTTCCAGCCGATGAATGTCAATTTCGGGCTCTTCCCGCCGCTCCACGAAGTGAAGAAGAAACAGCGCAAGGAAGCCTATACCAGACGCGCAAAGGCGGATCTGGGCGAATGGCTTGCCGCGCGCGCGCGCGTGCCTGCCTAGCAGCTACAGCGCGGTTTTTTCTTCGGTTTGGGCGCGGTGGTTGCGAACTCGGCCTGCGTCAGCACGCGGTCGCCATCCGCGTCGGCACCCTCGAACTTGTCGACGGTCGCCACTGCCCATTCCTCGAAATCGAGTAGGTTGTTGCCGTCCTTGTCCAGCTTGCGAAACGCATCGCTGCGGGTCGAGAGCATCTCGTTGCGGGTGATCTTGAGGTCGCGATTGCGGTCGTAGCGGAAGAAGCGCCGCTGTTCGCGGGTCAGCTCGGTCGCTTCGGGAGGAGCCGGGCCGGTAAGGTCGGCCGGATCGGCCTGGGGCAGCGCGTCCTCTGCCGGAGTTGCAGCAACGTCAGGCGGCGGCGGAGCGGCCTCTTCCACCTGCGCGCGGCCCTGCCACCAGAAAATCCCGACACCCGCCAGGATCAGCCCCAGCACTGCACCCAGCACCACGCGATCCATCAGTCCTCCCCCTTCGATACCCTGTCAGCGGCCTAGCATACCCGCCCGCACCGCCGCGAGGAAATCTCCGCCTGCCGACATCATTGGCCTGCCCGAACGCAGGCTGCGCAAGCCCTGCGTGCCGAGTACGGCGAAGGGCCGCAAGGCACGCGGCAGCCTGGGCGGCGTCTGGTCGAGCAGTCCCTGTCCCCGCGCCACAGCCCGCACGCGTTCGGCATCCTCGGGCGTGGAGCAATGCTGCGCCAGATCGGCGTAGGACCACAGCAGCGCGGTATGATGGGGGAGCGGAGGTCCCGGCTCACCCAGCGCCGCTGCGGCGAGCGCCCAAGCATCGGCACGACCTTCGCCGAACGCGGTAATCGCCTCCTCGGTCAGCGGACCTTCGGCCAGCAGCGCCTCCCACCCGTCGACCAGCGATGCCAGTTGCGAGACATCCGCATCCCACGCCGCAAGGCGGGCCAGCAGCGGCTCCCCCTTCGGCCAGTCGCTGCGATCCTGCGCGAAGCGGTCGCGCCACCAGGCGAGCTTCAATTGCGCGATGATCGGCTCGCTCGCCTGCCGCACCGCATCCGCCAGCCGCCGGTCGAGCGCGAACAGATCGTCGAATACCGGCCGCGCATCGCGCGGGGCGTAGGCCAGCGCCAGCGTAAGCGAAGGGTCCGCTGCCGGACCTGATTCTCCCTCGGTTCGTGCGCTCGCCATGGCACGCCAATGCGCGGCTCTTAACCTCGCTTCAACCCTGATCGGTCAAAGCCCGACAACCACTGGTAGGTTAAGCGGAAGGATGATGGCGGTTAACCATCGTCCGACACGCAAGCCACAAGACGGGACCACGAGAATGACGGGGAAAGGGCAGGCATGAATTTTCTGACGCGCCTGCGCCGTAATATGGCGGGCAATACCGTCGCCATCGTCGCGGCCGCACTCGTGCCGCTGGTCGCGCTGATCGGCAGCGGCGTCGACATGAGCCGCGCCTACATGGTGGAATCGCGTCTCCAGCAGGCGTGCGACGCGGGCGTGCTTGCCGGTCGCAAGGAAATGGGCAACAGCACCTGGACCACTGCCGCTGCGAACGTCGCCTCCGAATATTTCGAGGTCAACTACGCCAGCGACTACCTCGGTTCGCAGGACGTCAGCTTCGTACCGACCAACCCTTCCGGCACGACAACGGTCGAGGGGACCGCCTCGGTCCGCCTGCCCACGGTCATCATGCAGTTCTTCACGTTCAGCGAGCTCAACCTCGCGGTCGACTGCGCGGCGCGCTACGACGTCGGCAATGCGGACGTGACCTTCGTGCTCGACACGACCGGCTCGATGGCATGCCCGAGCGATGCCGATACGAGCCAGTGCAACTCTTATCTCAGTTACTATAATAGCTACGCCGACAAGGAAGGACGCGCCTACGGCAGCCTGTCCAGAACTTCGCGGATGAGCGCGCTAAAAGACGCGATTGACAGCTTTTACAACACGCTCGCCACAGCCTCCGCTGGTAGCGGGGGCCGCATCCGGTACTCATTCGTGCCATACACCGGTACGGTCAACGTAGGCAGACTGCTGCCGCAGAACTACATCGTCGACAGCCATGCCTACCAGTCTCGCAAGAACGAAGTGACCGGTACGACGCCGGCGCAATGGGTTGTGCACCGCACGGAAGCCGTGTGCTCCGGCTGGTGGAATTGCTGGGTTAATCCCAACGCCGGACAAAACTGCACCTCGCGCTACTACACCTATCACAACACCAGTATTCGGGGGGAAAACGCGACCACCTTCTCGGGATGCATCTGGCGCGATTACCATGAGGGAACCAATACCTACAATACGGTCTACCGGCAGGTCACGCACCCCACGTCGAGTTACAAGACCTTCTCAGCCACTCCCGACCCGACGGGTGTGACAAGCGACAGCTATACATGGGAAGGCTGCATCGAAGAGCGCGATACGGTCGCCTCGGACTCGGTCACTTTCAACGCGAGCACCAAGACCTTCAGCCCGAACGGGCTTTACGACCTGGATATCGACAGCGCGCCGAGCAATAACGCAACAAAGTGGAGGCCTTATTGGCCGGAGGTCGTGTTTTATCGCGATCCAAACACTACGCAGTCGAACACTCCAGGGTACCCGGACGGGAAGCCACAGATAAGCTGTCCATATCAGGCGGAGCTTCTCGGGACCTACGACTCTCTCTCGGCATTGCGGAGCTACACAAACAATCTCTCCCCCGATGGCGGTACCTACCATGATATCGGCTTGCTGTGGGGGGCCCGGGTCAGTTCCCCCCAAGGCATCTTCTCCAGCACCGTGAACGCCGCCCCATCCAACAATAGCTACGTCGGTCGGCATATCGTGTTCATGACCGATGGCGAACTGTCTCCCGGCCCAACCTATTACAATGCATACGGGATCGAGCAGCACGACGGCCGGATCACCGGCATGCAAACGTCGAACAGCCAGACTGCGATCAGGAACGAACAGCACACCCGGCACACCCGCCGCTACAAAGAGCTGTGCAAGGCGATCAAGGCCAAGGGTATCCGCCTGTGGGTGGTCGCATTCAACACCACGCTGACCACCGACATGACCGAATGCGCCAGCCCTAACAGCAGCTACACCGCGAACAATTCGGGCGCGCTCAACGACGCATTCGGCCAGATCGCCGAAGAAATTGCCGACTTGAGGCTGGTCGACTGATGCTGGCGCGCGCTCTCAACCGTCTGCGCCGCGACACGCGTGGCTCGACCATCGTCGAGTTCGCCATCATCGCGCCGTCCTTTATGATCCTGCTGATGGGCGTGTTCGATCTCGGCCAGGCGGTCTACCTGCGCGCGGTGATGAATGGCGCGATGCAGGAGGCCGCGCGCGATTCCACGCTGGAAAGTGGCCCCACTGCGGAAGCGGCCATCGACGGGATGGTTGAAACCCGCGTCCAGCATGTGTTGCGCAGCGCAGAACTCTCTTTCGATCGCAAGAGCTACTACGACTTCACCGACATCGAGCGGGCAGAAGCGATCAATGACGATAACGCCAATGGCGAATGCGACGCGGGCGAAACCTTCGAAGACGAAAACGGCAATGGAAGCTGGGATTCCGATGTCGGCAGTGGCGGTTTCGGCGGCGCGCGCGATATCACGATGTACACCGTCACCGCGACCTACGATAAGCTGTTTCCGCTCTACGGTCTGCTTGGTCTGCCCCAGGAAGCCAGCATCGAGATGAGCACGGTGCTCAAGAACCAGCCCTACGCCCAGCAGAATGGCAAGGCGGTGCCGGAGACCGAGCCATGCTGACCTCCCTCCCCCCTGTTCCCGCGCGACTGCGCCAGTTCGGCCGCCGCCTCAAACGCCTGCGCCGCGACAATCGTGGCCTCGCGCTGATCGAATTCGCGATCAGCCTGCCGATCTTCCTCGGCCTGGGCATGTTCGGGATCGAGCTGGCCAATTACGCGGTGACCAGCATGAACGTCAGCCAGATTTCGCTGACCATCGCGGATAACGCCGCCCGGATGGGCCAGACCTCGTCGAGCAGCACGACCAAGACCATCTACCGGTCGGACGTCAATTCGATCTTCGCCGGCGCAGCGAAGCAGGGCGAAAACATCGACCTGACCGAGCATGGCCGGGTCGTGCTCTCCAGCCTGGAGACGGTTGGCGTTCTCGACAAGCAGCTGATCCGTTGGCAGCGCTGCACGGGTTCGGCTGCCTACGCGTCACGCTACGGGCCGGAGCTTACCAGCGAGGTCACCGATCCCAGTTTCACCGGGATGGGCCCAACGGGCCGCGAGATCCGCGCGCCGGTCGGCGATGCGGTGATGTATGTCGAGGTGTTCTACGAATATCAGGGGCTGTTCGGCGACATGTTCCTCGGCAACCGCGTGATCAGGCACGAAGCCGCCTTTCCGATCCGTGACGACCGAGACCTTCTGCCCGGTGTCGCAGATGATGGCGCGCCCGATCCCGTCTGTGCCCCTGTGCCCGCGCTGCCCAATCCCTTTCGCGACAACGCTGCCGCCGGTGTTTGCCATACAACCGCTTTCGACGGCTACCACTGTCACTGACGAGAAGTGGCAGGAACCGTGCGCTGATGGGCGGCGTGGTGGGGCGCCCTGCCGGCGCCCCTACTCCTCGACGTAGCAGACCTTCTTCACCGCCTTCACGATCCGGTCCGTATCGATCAGCGCCATCGCCTCCAGATTGGCGGCGTAGGGCAGCGGCACGTCCTCGTTGTTGACCCGCGTCACCGGCGCATCGAGATAGTCGAAGCCTTCTTCCATGCAGATCGCCACGATCTCGCTGGCGATGGAGCAGGTCGGCCACCCCTCTTCGGCGACCACCATACGATTGGTCTTCTTGAGGCTTTCGAGCACCGTTTCCTTGTCCAGCGGACGCAGCGTGCGCAGGTCGATCACTTCGGCATCGATCCCGTCTTCCGCCAGCTTCTCCGCCGCTTCGAGCGCCAGCCCGACCGCGATGGAATAGCTGACGATAGTCACATCGCTACCCTCGCGCACGATCCGCGCCTTGCCGATCGGCAGCACGTAATCGTCCAGCTCGGGCACGTCGAAGCTGCGACCGTAGACCAGCTCGTTCTCAAGGAAGACGACCGGGTCTTCGCTGCGGATCGCGGCCTTCATCAGCCCCTTGGCGTCGGCCGCGTCATAGGGCGCGATCACGATCAGGCCGGGAACGCTGGCGTACCAGGGCCCGTAGTTCTGGCTGTGCTGCGCGCCGACGCGGCTGGCCGCGCCATTGGGTCCGCGGAACACCACCGGACAGCGCATCTGGCCACCAGACATGTAATTGGTCTTCGCCGCCGAGTTCACGATGTGATCGATCGCCTGCATCGCGAAGTTGAAGGTCATGAATTCCACGATCGGGCGCAGGCCGCCCATCGCCGCGCCCGTGCCGAGCCCGGCAAAGCCATATTCGGTGATCGGCGTGTCGACGACGCGCTTGTCGCCGAATTCGTCGAGCAGCCCCTGCGTCACCTTGTACGCGCCCTGATACTGGGCGACTTCCTCACCCATCACGAACACGCGCTCGTCGCGGCGCATTTCCTCGGCCATCGCATCGCGCAATGCCTCGCGCACGCTGGTCGAAACCATGTTTGTGCCCTCGGGGATCGCGGGATCGCTGGCCGGGGAGCGGGTCGGCTTTTCCGCCGTCTGCGTCACTTCGGCTTCGGAAGGTTCGCGCCCCACATCCTTGCCTTCGCCCTCGACGTCTTCCTTCTGGTCGGACGAGTTATCGGACTTCGCGGCGGGCGCTTCGACATCGCCGACATCCTCGCCCTCATCGGCCATCATCGCGATGACCGTGCCGACGGAAACGCCTTCGGTGCCCTCATCGACGAGGATCTTCGCCAACGTGCCTTCGTCGACCGCTTCGAATTCCATCGTCGCCTTGTCGGTCTCGATCTCGGCGATGATGTCGCCGATTTCGATCTTGTCGCCTTCGGACTTGAGCCACTTGGCGAGCGTACCCTCCTCCATCGTCGGAGAGAGCGCGGGCATCTTCAGTTCGGTCGCCATCGCTCAGTACTCCTCCACCAGAACGTCGGTGTAGAGTTCGGCAGCCTCAGGCTCGGGCGAATTCTCGGCAAAGTCCGCAGCTTCGGAAACCTGAGAGCGGATTCCCTTGTCGATCTCCTTCAACTCGTCCTCGCTCTTGCCCTTCTCGATCAGCGTCTTCTTGATCCGCTCGATCGGGTCGTGGTGTTCTTTCTGGTCCTGCACCTCTTCACGGGTGCGGTATTTCGCCGGGTCGGACATCGAGTGCCCGCGATAGCGATAGGTGTTGCACTCCATCAGCACCGGGCCGTTGCCCTCGCGAATATGCTTGAACGCAACTTCGGCCGCCTGCCGCACTTCGAGCACATTCATCCCGTCGACTTCCATTCCCGGGATGCGGAAGCTCGTGCCGCGGCGGTAGAACCGCGTTTCCGCGCTGGAGCGCTTGGTCGCGGTGCCCATCGCGTACTGGTTGTCCTCGACCACGAAGCAGATCGGCAGGTTCCACAGCGCGGCCATGTTGAACGCTTCGTAGACCTGACCCTGGTTCGCCGCGCCGTCACCGAAATAGGCGAGGCAGATGCCGCCGTCCTCGTTGTACTTGTGCGCGAAGGCGAGGCCCGCGCCCAGCGGCACCTGCGCGCCGACGATGCCATGCCCGCCGTAAAACTTATGCTCGGTGCTGAACATGTGCATCGAGCCGCCCTTGCCCTTCGAAATCCCGGCCTGGCGCCCGGTCAGCTCGGACATGATGACCTTGGGGTCGATCCCGTAGGCGAGCATGTGGCCATGGTCGCGATAGCCGGTGATGACCGAGTCCTTGTCGTTATCGAGCGCCGACTGGAGCCCGATCGCGACCGCTTCCTGCCCGATATACAGGTGGCAGAACCCGCCGATCAGGCCGAGACCGTACAGCTGGCCCGCGCGTTCTTCGAACCGGCGGATCAGCAGCATCTGCTCGTAAAAGTGCAGCATCTGCTCTTCGCTCGCGTCGTAGAGCTTGTTCTTGTCGAACTCCTCTTGCAGCGAATGGAGTACGAAGTCCGGATCATCCACGGCGGCCAGATTCTCGGCCTTGGCGGGGGACTTCTTCGCAGCGGGTTTCTTGGCCAATGGTAACTCCTTCACGCAGGCCGCACGGCGGCCCGGCACGTGTTCCTCAGGGGCGTGGCGTAGCCCCATGACGTAACGTCGCGCGGCTTGCAATGGTTGCGAAAAATCTTGAGCTTTGTGGAGCGCGCCCGGATGAAGGCGGCGATCAGCGTGCCGGAGCGTCCGGCTTGGGCAGGATCACCTCGTCGGGATGAACCACGTTGAGATTGCGGCGCATCATTTCCACGACCATGTCCGGATCGGCATTGTCGGGGTCGAGCGCGTCGACCCGCTGGCGCAGGTCCGCCCGCTGATCCTGCAGCTTGGCAATCCGCGCCTCACGCTCGGCCAGCGCCTTGGAGGCATCGCTCCACGCGAAAATCCCGCTCGGCCCTGCGATCGCCATGCCGCCCATCAGCAGCAGCGCCGCGAGAGCGAGGCCCTGGGTCAGGCGCTCACGCCGGGCCGCACGGTTCTGCTTGGCAATGGTTTTCCTGGCGAGGTTCATGGACGCCCTTGAATCACATGCGCCGGGCGGAGGCAAGCCCCTTTGACGCAAGGGAAATCCGCCCGCCCTCATCCCGTCTCAGCGCAGGAACCGGGCATGTCCCGCACCCGTTACACCGATTGACAGGCAGGCTGGTCAGACCTAGCTCGAGCGGGAAACGGCGCGCGCCCTCCCCCGGATACGCTGCTGCCGCCCGCCAAGACACAGTCACCGCTACGGAGGATGCCGATATGGCCGACCTTTTCGAGAATCCCGTGGGCCTCAATGGCTTCGAGTTCGTCGAGTTCTGCGCGCCGGAAAAAGGCACGCTTGAGCCGGTGTTCGAAGCGATGGGCTTCACCCATGTCGCCAACCACCGCTCCAAGGATGTGCAGCTGTGGCGGCAGGGCAATATCAATCTGATCACAAATTACGAACCGATGAGCGCGGCGTGGTATTTCGCCCGCGAACACGGGCCGAGTGCGTGCGGCATGGGTTTCCGCGTGAAGGACGCGGCCGAAGCATGGGCGAAGCTGATGGACGCGGGTGCCGAGCCGGTCGATACCCAGACCGGGCCGATGGAACTCTCGATCCCCGCGATCAAGGGCATCGGCGGCGCGCTGATCTACATCATCGATCGCTATGCAGATGATGGCGACGAAGCCCTGTCAATCTACGACATCGACTTCGAATATCTCGACGGGGTGGAAAAGTATCCCGAAGGCGCGGGCTTCCAGCGGATCGACCACCTGACGCACAATGTCTACGGCGGGCGTATGGCCTATTGGGCCGACTGGTACGAGAAGCTGTTCAACTTCCAGGAAATCCGCTTCTTCGACATCAAGGGCGAATATACCGGCCTGACCTCCAAGGCGCTCACCGCGCCCGACGGCAAGATCCGCATTCCGCTCAACGAGGAAGCCAAGGGTGGCGGCGGCCAGATCGAGGAGTTCCTGCGCGAATTCAACGGCGAAGGCATCCAGCATATCGCCCTGATCTGCGACGACCTGATCGCCGCGTGGGACAGGCTCAAGCAGTTCGGCGTGCCCTTCATGACCGCGCCGCCCGAAACCTATTACGAAATGCTGCCCGAGCGTCTGCCCAATCACGGCCAGCCGGTCGATGAATTGAAAGCACGCGGCATCCTGCTCGACGGGACGACCGAAGGCGGCTCGCCGCGCCTGCTGCTGCAGATTTTCGCCGAGGCGCAGGTCGGCCCGGTGTTCTTCGAATTCATCCAGCGCAAGGGTGACGAAGGCTTCGGCGAAGGCAACTTCAAGGCGCTGTTCGAAAGCATGGAGCGCGACCAGGTCCGCCGCGGCGTGCTGAACGTCGAAGACGCCAAGACCGTGTCCGAGCCGGCAGAATGAACGAAGCGAGCCACCCCGTGAAACTGGGCGGCGTCCACCACGCCGCCTATCGTTGCAAGGACGCGAAAGAGACCGTCGAGTGGTACGAGAAGGTGCTGGGTATGGAATATACCAGCGCCTTTTCGGAGGACCACGTGCCCTCTACCGGCGAGTACGATCCGTACATGCACGTCTTCCTCGACGCGGGGAACGGCAACATCCTCGCCTTCTTCGAACTGCCCAACCAGAAGGATATGGGCCGTGACGAGAATACCCCGATCTGGGTCCAGCACCTTGCCTTCAAGGTCGCGGATGAAGACGCGCTGATCGCGGCGAAGAGCCACATCGAAGGCCTCGGTATCGATGTGCTTGGCCCCACCCACCACGGCATCTTCAAGTCGATCTACTTCTTCGATCCCAACGGCCACCGGGTCGAGCTGGCTGCCGACATCGGCACAGACGAACAATATGCCGAGCTCAAGCGGGTCGCGATGCCGATGCTGGACGAATGGAGCGAGACCAAGAAAGCTCCGCAGCACGCGGCATGGCTGCACGAGATCGCTCGCGAAGAACATGCCAAGGTCAAGCCTGCCGAAGAACCCGACTTGCCCTGATTTTCGGAACCGTCCCCGTTTTGCCGCCGTTGGAGCCGCAAAACGGGGAATTCCATGAGCATACCGACGAAGACGCCTTCGGGCGAAACCTACGACCAGACTGTCAATACGCTGGCCACCTTGCAGGACCAGCTGGTCGATATGGGCGAAGGCTTCGTCCGCGCCCTTCCCAATATGGCGATCGCCCTCGTGATCATCCTGATTACCTGGATCGTCGCGCGCATCGCGGTGCGAGGAGTGAGCCGCGCCATCGGCAAGACCGATATGCGCCCCTCCTTGCAGAACCTGATCGATACCGTCGTGAAGCTGGGCATCTGGATCATCGGCCTGATGATCGCACTGATCGTGGTCATGCCCGGGATGACGCCCGCCAGCCTGATCGCCGGTCTCGGGATCGGCGCGGTCGCGATCGGCTTTGCCTTTCAGGACATCTTCGAGAACTTCCTCGCCGGCGTGCTCATCATGCTGCGCGAGAAGATGCGCATCGGCGATGTGATCGAATGCGAGGGGATCAAGGGCAAGGTCGAGCACATCACGCTGCGCGAAACCCATGTGCGCAAGCTGTCGGGCGAGCTGACGATCGTGCCCAACTCGATGATCTTCAAGAACCCGGTCGAAATCCTGACCGACGAGCAGGTGCGCCGCCACGAAGTGGTTGCCGGGGTCTCCTACGACACCGATCTGGACCACGCGGCCGAGGTGATCCGCAAGGCGGTGGAAGCGGTCGAGGGGATCGAGAAAGACAAGGGCGTCGACATTTTCGCGACCACCTTCAACTCCAGCTCGGTCGATTTTCTGGTGCGCTGGCACGCAGGCTCGACCCCGCGCGACGGGTGGGAATCGAAGGACAAGGTCGTGCGCGCAATCAAGCGCGGGCTGGACGAGGCAGGGATCGAGATCCCCTTCCCCTACATCACCCACACCTTCAAGGAGCGCGTCCCGCTGGGCCGCGAACCGGGCGAAAGCGCGGCGGGCTAGCCCCTCACCTCACCGCGGCGAGATCTTCGAGAAAGTCGCGGATCCGCTGCGCGTTGACGCCCAGATCGCCGACCCCAACCCGGCTGACCGAGCGCATGTCGACCAGGCTGCGCCCGGCACCGTCGGGGCGCACGCGGAGCACCACCTCATCCTCGAACCGGATGTATGAGGCATAGGCAGTCGCTTCCAGCCGCCCCGCTTCGGGATCGACCGCACGGATCGTCCAGCCGCGTTCCTTCGCCAGCATCTCCGCATCGCTGATGGTCTGCGCAACCGGCCTATCGAGCACCACGCTGCGCAGGTCGGGGTAGCCGATCTCGTGCAGGCTCACCCATTCCGAAGGTTCGCTTAGCCCGCGCATATTGTCGTCCGGCAGGGTAATCGTCTCGAACTGCGGGACATCGGCAAGGTCGGTGGTGACGTCGTGGATCATCGGTGCGTCGGCCCCCATGGCCACGCGAACCGCCAGCGAGCCGACGAATCCGGCCGCGAACAGGAAACCGATGAGCGCCGCCCGGCGCGCAGGCCACCCAGTACGCCAGTTGAGCAGCAGTGCGATGATCGCGATAACCAGCGCGCCGACCATGACGGGGGCGGACAGGGTCAGGTACTCAAAGCCTTCCAGCTTGCCGATGGTATCGAACCGCGCCAGCGTCATCCCGGTGAACGCGGCAATCGTACCGCCCAGCGCCAGCACCAGCGCGAGCCATGACAGGCCCCTGGTCCACTTGTGACTCATCGTTCGATTCCCCCCGGGATTGCTGTGGCGCGCCCTGCAGGATTCGAACCTGCGGCCTCAGGATTAGAAGTCCCGTGCTCTATCCAACTGAGCTAAGGGCGCTTGTGCGATGCGCATAGCCATCTTTGCGGCGGTGCAAAACCGGCTTATGCAAGGATTGGCTTCGGGGGGTGTAACGATGTCGGACGAACCGGTGAAAACAGCGGACCAGGGCGCGCCCCCGCGCTTCAAGCATTACGATCGGATCATGGCGGCTTTCGTCACCATCCTGCTGTTGTCCAACCTGATCGGCGCGTCCAAGCCCAGCTACGTCACCCTGCCCGGCGGCATGGAATGGAGCTTCGGCGCCGGAGTGCTGTTCTTCCCCGTCAGCTACATCATCGGCGACGTGCTGACCGAGGTCTATGGCTACGCCCGCGCGCGCCGCGTGATCTGGACCGGGTTTGCCGCGCTGCTGTTCATGGCCTTCATGGCGTGGGCGGTGGTCTCGCTGCCCGCCGCCGATGGATGGGACGGGCAGGAGGCTTACGAAAAGGTCTTCGGCAACACCTGGCGCATCGTCGCGGCCTCCATGATCGCCTTCTGGGCGGGCGAATTCGCCAATTCGTATGTTCTTGCCAAGATGAAGGTCTGGACGAAGGGCAAGGCGCTGTGGACCCGCACCATCGGATCTACGGTGGTGGGCCAGGGGCTCGACAGCCTGATCTTCTATCCGCTCGCGTTCTATGGCCTCGCGGGATGGCCGCCCGAGCTGCTGTGGCAGGTCGTCATCTCGCAATGGCTGATCAAGACCGCCTGGGAAGCGATCCTGACCCCGTTCACCTATCTCGCGGTCAATTGGCTGAAGCGCGAGGAGGGTGTCGAAATCTTCGATACCGACACCGATTTCTCGCCCTTCGCGACCGGTGACCGCTAGCGCTTGATCTGCTGTTCCAGCAGCACAGCCGCTTCGCCCTTTTCGGGCAGCTTCTTCTCACCCTTCACCCGCATCTTCGGCTCGAGCCCGAGATGGGCGGCCAGTTGCGCAAGGTCGCGCTCGGTTGGCGGACCGTAGAGCGCGGCGTGGCTCTTCGCGAGGGTCAACACCAGCGCGTCGTCCTCACGCGTCAGCCGCGTGGCGTCGAGCGAGCGTGCCGAGCCTGCCCCCAGCCGCCGGGCAAGCCGCAGCCCCAGCCCCCAGGTAATCGCCTCGTCCAGCGCATCTTTCGAGGCCAGCCTTGGAAGCATCTCGGGAAGCTCCAGCTGATTGGAATTGACGCAGATCGCGGCGGCCAGCATCGCGCGCCCTTCGGGCGAGATCGACAGCCAGCGCTTATGCAGCGCCCAGTCGACCCCTTGCGTGACCCGCAGGTTCGGCTCGGTCTGCATCGCCGCCATGCCAAGCATGATCGCCGCCAGCCGCAGCCGCTCCGCACCCGTGCGCAGCGAACTGACGGTGTCCACGGTCCACCCGGCCACACGGGTTGCCTGCAGAGCCGAGGCCCCCCGGCTTTCGGCGAAATCGACCACGCCCGCCAGCAGCGGGTCTTGCGACAGCTGGTAGGGGTCGATCCGCCCCATCATCAGCCCTTCGCGCAGCCCCCAGGCGGAAATCACCACCCGCTGGGGTTCGTAATGCTTCAGCAGCACGTGCAGCAGCTGCCCGGCGTCGGGCAGGCTCTCCACGCGCGAAGAGGCAATCCGCGGGTTCGCCCTGATCGTCTCGATATCCGTCTTGGCGAGCGTTTTTACCAGATCGCCGGCGTCCTCCCGGCTCATCATGAAACCATGCGGATCGGTCAGCGGGAAGTCGGACCCGTCGCGGGCAAACGCGGCGAGCGCGCGCCAGGTGCCGCCGACCAGATACAGATCGCCCTCGCCGACCATCTCGGGGGCCTTCTTGCCGATCATCTTGCGCAGCTTGTCGCGCAGCTTGCTGCGGTCGCCGCCGCCCAGATTGGGCAGCCGGAGGGTGCCCGCAGGCAGGCTGCATCCCTCGCCCACCGTGCCGTCTTCCACCGGCACCAGTTCGAGGCTGCCACCGCCGATATCAGCTACGATTCCGCGCGCGATCGGAAATGCACCGAGCACGCCCTGCGCGCTGTAGGTCGCCTCGTCCAGGCCGCTCAGCAGCCGCGGTTCGAGGCCGAGCGACTTGACCTGCGCGAGGAATTCCTTGCCGTTCTTCGCGTCGCGCACCGCGGCAGTCGCCACGGTATCGACCCGCTTGACCTCCAGGTCGGCCAGCAGGAGCGCAAAACGCTCCAGCCCCGCGAGAGCCAGCTCGATCGATTCATCGGCGAGCATCCCGTTCGCGTCCAGATCGCGGCCCAGCCGGGCGGTAACCTTCTCGTTGAACAGGATGCTCGGCGCGCGCGGCGGGCCGCCATAGATCACCAGACGGACCGTGTTGGACCCGATATCGATAATCGCGCCGAGCGGTTCGGAACCGGAAATGGTCGACCGGCCGCGCTTGTCCTTGCGTGCCATCAGACAGCTCCTCGTCGCAGTGCCAGCGTCGGCACACCGCCCGCCTCCAGCGCGCCACCGCGCCCGGAAAGTGAGGGATTGGTCATGAAATAGCGGTGACAATTGAACGGCTTCTCGCCCGGATCGGCGCGCTCGTACGTCCCGTCGGGCTGGAGGAACCAGCTGCGCTCGTTGTCCAGCAGATTGGCAAGCAACACCTGTTGCAGCACCTGATCGTGCACCGTGCTGTTCTCGATCGGGACCAGCTGTTCCACCCGCCGGTCGAGGTTGCGTTCCATCATGTCCGCACTCGAAATATACACCTTGGTCTCCGCACCCGGAATCGCTGCGCCATTCGCGAACGCATATATCCGGCTGTGTTCAAGAAAACGCCCGATAATCGATTTTACGCGGATATTCTCCGACAGGCCGGGCACGCCCGGGCGAAGATTGCAGATCCCGCGCACCACCAGCTGGATCTCCACGCCCGCCTCGCTCGCGGCATAAAGCCGCTCGATCATGTCATGATCGGTCAGCTGGTTCATCTTGAGCCAGATCCCGCTCGGCCGGCCCTGCCGCGCGGCCTCCACTTCGGCATCGATCCGCTCGTAGAGCGTTTCGCGCAGGTCGATCGGGCTGATCGCGAGCAGTTCGGTTCCGCGCGGTTCGACATAACCGGTCACGAAATTGAACAGCTTGGCCGCGTCGCGCCCCAGTCGCGGATCGGCGGTGAAATAGCTGAGATCGGTGTAGAACTTGGCCGTGACCGGGTGATAATTGCCGGTCCCGAAATGGCAGTAGGTGCGAAAGCCCTCTTCCTCGCGGCGAACCACCATCGCGACCTTTGCGTGGGTCTTCCAGTCGACGAAGCCGTAGATAACCTGCACGCCCGCGCGTTCGAGCTTGTTCGCCCAGTAGAGGTTCTGTTCCTCGTCGAAACGCGCCTTCAGCTCGACCACGGCGGTCACCGACTTGCCGTTCTCCGCCGCCTCCACCAACGCCTCGATTACCTCGGACTGGTTGCCCGCGCGGTAGAGCGACTGCTTGATCGCGACCACATTGCGGTCGTTCGCCGCCTGCCGCACGAAATCGACCACCACATCGAAGCTTTCGTAGGGGTGGTGGATGATGATGTCCTTTTCGCGGATCGCGGCGAAGCAATCGCCGTCATGCTCGCGAATCCGCTCCGGGTAGCGGGGGGAATAGGCATCGAACTTCAGATCCGGCCGGTCTTCTTTCACGATGTCCGACAGGCCGGAAATGCCCAGCATGCCGTCGATCTTCACGAAAGTCGCGCCCGGCGTTGCCAGCCGGTCGCGCAGCAGTGCCTCGGCTGTGGGATCGAACTCGGTCTCCAGTTCCAGCTGGATCACCTGCCCGCGCCGCCGCCGCTGGATCGCGCTGCGGAAGGTGCGGACCAGATCTTCGGCTTCTTCCTCGATCTCGATATCGCTGTCGCGCAGCACGCGGAAGACGCCGCTGCCGCACATCTCGAAGCCCGGGAACAAGTGCTCGGCAAAGCGGGTGATGAGATTCTCGATCCCGATATAGATCGCCTCTTCACCGGGCACGCGCAGGAAGCGTGGCAGTGCCGAGGGGATCAGCACCATCTCGACCAGCTCTTCTTCCTGGTTCGCCTTGATCTCCTCGCGGCGCACGGTGAACAGCACGCCCAGCCCCTCATTGGCGATGAAGGGAAAGGGGTGCGCCGGGTCGAGCGCCTGTGGCGTGATCACCGGCATGATCTCGTCGAGGAAATGCCGTCGCAGCCATTCATGCGCCTCGCGGTCGATCCGCCGGTCGTCGGCCATGTGGATGCCCGCCTCGGCGAGCATTTCCCGAAGGTCGCGCAGCGTTCTCTGCTGGCGTTCGTTCAGCGCGGCGAGCCGTGTACGAATTTCGGAAAGCTGCTGCGCCGGGGTCAGTCCGTCGACCGAAGGCTTGTCGATCCCGCGCTGGACCTGCCCGACCAGCCCGGCCACGCGGATCATCATGAATTCGTCGAGATTGCTTCCGGAAATGGAAAGAAACCGCAGCCGTTCGAGCAGTGGATAATCGGGGTTGCGCGCTTCGGAGAGAACCCGGTCGTTAAATGCCAGCCAGCTCAGTTCGCGATTGAAGAAACGCGCACTGATATCGCGGTCGGGGCTGGCGCTTAGCGGGGTGTCCATCGGGCTTCGGCACTCGCTTCGATTGTGGCGGCTCACCGCGCCCGCGCGGCGGGGTGAGGCGCATGGGGGATTTGGGCGCGCATCTATCGGCTGGCGGCGCGACTGACCAGCCTGCGCGGCGGCTTCGTTCGCCTACCAGGCGTCCGATTTCAACAGATCGGCGCTACGCGCGATCTGGGCGATGCCGCGCTTGCCGTCCGCGCCGCGGCCCAGCTGGACCATGACGTCGATGACACTGGCGGCGTAGGCGATGATGTCCCTGCGCGACAGGCCGATGCCGGTCTGCATGACCATCAGGGATAGCTGTTCCAGCGCGCCGTGCAGCGAATTGGCGTGCACGGTCGAGAAACTGCCTGGATGGCCGGTGTTGATCGCCCGCAGGAAGCTGACGCTTTCCTCGCCGCGTAGTTCGCCCAGCACGATCCGGTCGGGCCGCAGGCGCAGCGCGGCCTGAAGCAGCTCGTTGGCGGTCACCTTGGCCTCGCCGAGTTCGCCCTTCACCGCGACCAGCCCGACGCCGTTTTCGCCCGGCAGCTTCAGCTCGGGCGTATCCTCGACCAGCACGACGCGCTGGTCCTTCGGGATTTCGCCGAGCATCGCGTTGAGGAAGGTGGTCTTGCCGGTGCTGGTCCCGCCCGAGATCAGGATCGTCTGACGCTGCAGGATCGCCTCGCGCAGAAACGCGATCGGCTCTGCCTGCGGTTCGGGCATCGCGGCCTTTTCCTGCTGCTTGAGCGGGCCGGTGTCGTAGGCATCGAGCGGCAGGTCCAGACGCCGGTGGCGCCGGATCGCCATCACCCAGTGCTTGCGAGAGGCGGGCGGTCCGCAGAACTGGACCCGCGCGCCATCGGGCAGTGTCGCGCCGAGCAGCGGATGCTCGCGGTTGATGCCTTGGTGGCTGACCCGCGCGACCTGTTCGGCCAGCCGCTGGACCAACATGTCGGTAATCGCGTCGGTCTCGATCCGCTGCATCCCGCCCGGCGTGGCGGCATCCTCGATCCACACTTCGCCGGGGCGGTTGACGATGATCTCGGTCACCGTGTCCCGGTCGAGCCACTGGCGGAACGGCGCGAGATAGGCGTCGAGATAGACGCTACCGCCACCCGTCGTGCCCGGCCCCTGCCGGTCGGCAGTACCGCTCGCAGGGGTCAGAGGCTGGATATCGGCACTCATGATCGGTCGTTCGCCCAGCGGTCAGACGCCGGAGAAATCGAGGTCGCGCGCGGTGAACACGCGGATCGGCTCGCCCTGGCGCACCCGCACCACGGGGCCGAGTTGGCTGTCCTGCGAGACGGCAGCGGCGGCCGCCGCCTGCCCGCCGCCACCGACGATGACCGAGGCACCGCCCGATCCGATCGCCGACAGGCCGCCGACCACCGAGAGCAGCATCGCGGACCCGAAGCGCTGGAAGAAGCGACTGTCGACATCGCCGGGCAGGCCGGTGGTGCCATCGAAGCCGATCCCCGGCGATTGCAGGTTCACGCTCGCCCCATCGGGGCGGATCAGGCGAGTCCAGATCACGTAGGCGCGCTTCTGCCCCGCCTGCAGGCCGGACTGGTACTGGCCGACGAGGCGGCTGGAGCGAGGTATCAGCACGTTCTTGCCGTCGAAGCTCTTCACATCCTGGCTCACCACCGCGCGCACATAGCCGGGCACGTCGGTATCGATCGCGGTTTCGAGGATCGCGGGGATCAGCGTGCCCTGCGTCACCGTGGTGCCCGGATTGGCCATCGCCTGCGCGCGCGCAGTGCTGCCGCCCACGCCGCCCACGCGACTGGCGAAATCGCCCGCCGCAGTGCCGGTCGCGCCATTGCTGCCGGGGGCGGCAGCGGCTTCGGGCAGAGCGCTGGTTGGCACGCTGGCGACCGCCCTGCCCGACGCGTCGAACACGATCGTGGGGCTGTTGTTGGGATTGGACGCGGTGCCCGGCGCAAGGTTGGGATTGTTCGAGAGGATCGGTGCGGGCGCAGGGTCCGCGCGCACGACCTGCTGCTGTGGCGCGACGCCGGTCGTGACCGGGGCCGGGCCCACCGCGATCGCGGCGGGGGCTGCGCCGGCATCGGCGGCCACATCGCCCGCAGGAGTAGCGTCCGCATCGTCGAGCCGCGCGCTGTTCATGCTCCATAGCGTGACCAGGCCGAGAGCGGCGACGATCGCGATCCCTGCGACCATGCCCATCGTGTCCGAACTCTTCTTGTTCGCAACGCTGGGCAGGACGCTGCGGCTGGCGAGGTCGATCACCTCCGCGCTCTGGTTCTCGCGCGGATCGGTATCGTGGGCCCCGTTGGCGAAATCGCCATCGGTGGGGCGCTTCTTGGGCGGCATCTTCATTGCGAGGCGCATAGTTCGCTTCCCTTCCTCGGCGGCCCTAGCGGCCACCCCCGACCGGCCCGCTCGCAGCGGTTGCCCGGACCGGACCATTGTTCACCAATACAGCCTTTTCGCGGCCCGAGCGCAGGATGATCTGCCTCGGCACGCCATCGACGATCACCGTGTCTCCGCGCACGGTGGAGTTTACCGGGCCTTCATCGCCCTCGTAATTCTCGATCAGGATCGCGGGCACGGGCCGCTCCTGCTCCCACCGGAGGTAGGTCGATCGGCCATCGTCGTAGACCTCGTCGGGATACAGCTCGCGCTGGCCTTCCGGCTCCCACTTGAAGTTGAGCAGCGCGGGGTCGACCACCGCGAGCGGATCATTCGCCGCCGCCAGCTCGACCGGATTGGCCTCCTGCACAGGCCCCGCCGCAAGCTGTGCGCCGGCGTCTTCTTCCGGCGGCTCCGGATAGGTGAAACGCAGCACATACAGCGGTTTGGCGCGCGGACTTGCGACAAGATCGAACAGATAGGTATGGCGGTTGGTGACCACGGTCATGTTGGTCTGCGCGCTGGGCTCCAGCGGTTTGACGAACAGCAGGTTGGCGCGCTGGTTGGGGGTTACCTGCCAGGCGTTGGAATCGCCGATCGCGACATTCTCGATCGATTCATCCTCGCCGAACTGGATCGTCGCCTGAACCTTGGTCTTGCCCTGGATCACCACGACCTCGTCGGGATCGTACAGGCGTTCGACCAGCCGCGGGTCGTCGGCCAGAGCCGGGCTCGCGACCATCACTGCGAGGAAGGCGAGCGCTGTGTAACGCGCGGCGATCATTTCATTTTCTCCGTCTGGCGTCCTGCGCCCGAAGCGCCGGATGCAGTCTTGAACCGCGTGCCCAAGCCGCTGGTGCGCGAGGCGGCCTTGCTGGCCACGCCGGCATGTCCATCCCCTGAAGAGGTGGCGTAAACCTTGGTCACACGGGCGCCGCCAGAGCCTTCCGTTCCGCCACGATTGCCAAGATCGTTTGCCGCCATGGTCGGCGTGGCGGCGACAACAGCCGTGCGGCGCGCCGCGCTCGACTGCGCCGGGGCGGAAGCGCTGGCGTTGTTGTAAAGGCTGGAGACGGCGGCGGCGGGAGCGGGCGCAGCGGCGCTCGACCGGCCGCGGTCACGCTCGCTGTCGGAATTGGCGAGGCCGAACACGGTCCACCCACCGACCAGCGTGCCCATCACCTTCAGCACCATCACCATCAGCGCGACGTGCACCGCGCCGATCATGAAGAACGCCATCGCCGCGCGCGCCGGAATATCGCCGGGTACGGCGACCAGAGAGGCCAGGATCGGTACCGACATCTCCAGCATGATCGATCCGCCGAGCACCGCGAACAGCGGGGTCAGCCCCATCATCGTCAGCCCCTTGAGCCAGCCGACGAACAGACCGCGCGTGCCATCGAACAGCGCCATCACCAGGAAGATCGGGCCGAGCGCGACCAGCAGCGCCAGCGCGATCCGCGCGGTCACCAGCAGGCCCACGGTGCCGAGCATGAACAGCAGCGCACCCATCCACAGCATCCCTGCGGGGGAGAAGGTCTCGATATCGGTCTGCCCTTCACTCGCCTGCTGCACGGCGGCGAAGACGACGTCGATCTTGGTCGCGAAGGTCTGCGTGGCGGAGCCGCTGTCTCCGGTAAGCACGCTCGCCAGCCAGTCCGGCCCTTCGACGAAGATGTTCCAGAACACCGCCTGATAGGCGATCCAGCTGGTCACGAAGGTCAGCACCAGGCCGATCCGTAGCATCCGCGGGGTCAGAGTGCTGACGCCCAGCGTGCTGCGTCCGGTCACCAGCTGGATCGCGAAGAATGCGACATACAGCGTCAGCATTATGGTCAGCACGGTGACCAGCACGCCGCCCGGGGCGAACAACCGCCCGAAGGTGGTGCCCGTCACGTCGGCGGCGACGCAATTGACCGCCTCCAGCGCAGCGGCAACGCCGCCCGCAGCCTCGGACATCGCCAGATCGCAGGCGCCGGTCGGGGTCATTCGGCAGCCTGCTTGAACGGCAGGACGACGTTGTCGTCATCCGCCGCGCCATCGCTGCGCTCGCCCGGCCAGGCATGGCCGGTGAGTGCGGGGAACCAGTCTGCGGGATTGTCGCCCACCGCTTCGCGCAACAGGTCGAGCCGGCGCACGCTGCTCTCACGACCCGAGAGGATCGTGAGGACTTCGGGCGCATTCGACAGGTCGAGCCGCACCACGACGCTCGCATCGGGCTGGCGGACGAGGAAACAGCGGCTGTGCGCGGGCAGCGTGCGGATCAGCGCCAGCTCGTGGCTGGTGAGGCCGAACCCGTCGCAATAGTCTTCCGGCCGCGCGCGGCTGTTGGGCATGAACACCATCGTCGCGGTCTGTTCGACCAGCGCGGTGGAGATGCGGCTTTCCAGCGCATCGCGTGCGCTCTGCGTGGCGAAGCCGACCAGCGCGTTGCGCTTGCGCAGCGTCTTGAGCCAGTCCCGAATACGCGCTGCGAACACCTCGTCGTCCAGCGCCTTCCAGCCCTCGTCGATCAGGATCATGGTCGGCTCGCCGTCCAGCCGCTCCTCGATCCGGTGGAACAGGTACATCATCGTCGGCGTGCGCAGCCGCGGATTTTCGAGCAGCGCGGTCATGTCGAAGCCGAGCGTCTTGCGCTCCAAGTCGAGCTCGTCGGTCTCGTTGTCGAAGAGCCAGGCATGCTCGCCGCCATGGATCCATGCCGAGAGACGATCCGCCAGATCGCCCGGCTCGGGCCGACGCGTGCCGCTGAGCAGCTCGCGGAAATTGCGCAAACGGCGCAGGCTCGCATCATTCTCGTACGCCGCATCGACCGCGTGGCTGATGGTCTGCAGTTCCTCAGGCCCTTCGGCCTTAAGCATCACGCCCAGCCAATCGCGCAGGAAGGCGCGGTTGGCGGGTGTGTCGGGCAGCGCGAGCGGATTGAAACCCGACGGCTCGCCCGCATAGATCCGGTCGTAGCGCCCGCCGATCCCGCGCACGAACAGTTCGGCACCGCGATCCTTGTCGAACAGGATCGTGCGCGGATTGAACTTCTGCGCCTGCGCGGCGAGGAAGTTCATCACCACGGTCTTGCCCGAACCCGACGGCCCGATGACCGAGAAATTGCCGAGATCGCCATTGTGGAAGTTGAAGAAGAACGGCGTCGCGCTGGTCGTCTCCAGAAGCGTCACCGCCTCGCCCCAGTGATTGCCCTCGGCCTGGCCGAGCGCGAAGCCGTGCAGCGAACCGAAGCTCGCCATGTTGGCCGAAGAGATCATCGCGCGGCGCACGATATACTGCTCGTTGCCGGGGAACTGCGCCCAGAAGGCGGGTTCCAGATTGGTATCCTCGCGCACGACGATGGCGCCCGTATCGGCCAGCGCGGCGGCGCAGGCGGCGGTCGCGTCGTCGAGCCGGGGGAGCGTGCGCTCACGCACCAGCACGCTCAGGTGATGATCGCCGAAGCCGACCGCTCCATTGCCCAGCGCATCGCGCGCGGCGAGCATGTCGGCGCGTTCGGCCTGCGCTTCCTCGTCGACCGAGCGCAGGCGGCGGATCGCAAGGTCCATCCGCTCGCGCGCGGTGGTCCGTTCCGAAGGGGCATAGCTTTCCGAGACGACCATTTCGTAGGGCAGCCGCAGCAGCCCATCGAGCAGGCCCGGGCTGGTCGCGTCGGGATAGTCCTTGAGGCTCAGCATCGCGGCGAAATCGGGCTCGCCAAAGCCGCGCAGCTCCATCGCGTCGATCCCGAAGCTCGCCCGGCGATAGGGCAGCATGTGGCCGATATCCCGGTCTTCCGCCGGACGGCGGACCGGCTGCATCTCGCCATTATACAGCGCAGATAGCAGCTCGAGAATTTCTGAATTGGTGTAGCCCTTGGGGCCGGTGTAATCGCCCAGCAGCGCCGCCCCGTAGGGCTGCAACGAGGCGACCAGGCCGGTCGCGGCAGCACGCAAGGATCGCAAGTCCTTGGGATCGACCTCGACCGCCTGCTTCTTGCGGTTGCTGAGCGCCTTGCCCGCCTTCTCGACCCAGCCCGCCTTGCCGCGCGCGGGGCGACGGATGAGCGTGACGAACTGGTCGTTGATGAACAGCGATCCCGAGCCGAGCCGTTCCTTCCACCGCGCATCGATATGACGGGCGAGCGGGTCTTCGAATTCCGCGTCCAGCTCAACCTCGACCCGGCGGCGGATCACGTGGTGGTACATCACGAAGCGGCTGTCGAGCGTGCTGCGCAGCATCACCTCGCGGGTGGCGGCATGGGCGTTGAGCGCCTCGGTATCCTCGGTCTCGAACAGCAAGCCGGGCACCTGGATGGCGGTGAGCAGCGCGCCGTCGCGCAGCATCAGCGTGTGCTCGTCCACCAGACGCGCAAAAGGCAGCCGGTCGCCGACGCGGGCTTCCTTCGCGCTCCAGGCAGCAGCTCCGATCCATTTGCTCATGCGTCGACCCTCCTAGGTCGAGTTCAGGCGGCGTAGCTGTTGCAGCCCCACCGCTTGTAATTCTTGACCCGCGGACACTTGCTGACCTTGGTGATCCACAGGTCGAAGATGCGCGGTTCGCGAAGGCAGGCGAAATAACCGATGCCGTGCATCGCGGCGGCGACCGGCAGTGCCAGCCAGCTGCCGGTGATCAGAAACACTTCGGTGGTGACGCCGATATTGATGATGAAATAGTTCAGCGTCACGCCCGCAAACATCTGCGGACGGGTCAGCGCACGGTGGACCGGATGGCGAACGAGCTGATCCATGCGTCTGCCCCCTTCCCCGGCCTAGCCTGCCGCCGCCTGGATGCCCGCGACGATCGAGGCGGCACCGAACAGGATGAACACGCCGATGATCACGGTCGCGCCGAAGCGCCAATTCATCCGGCCGGTCAGCATCATGAAGCCGACCGCAGCCACCGCCATCACCGCGACCGCCGTGGCGACCGAGCCGAGCAGCGTGCCCTGCAGCCACGCCAGCGCGTTGACGATCGGCCCCGCGCCCTGCGGATCGTTCGCCTGGACCTGCGCGAGTGCCGCACTGGGAGAAACCAGCGCCAGAAGCGTCGCAAACCGGGAAAGCGGGTTCATCTTCATACCTTTAGTCGTTCCGTGAATGATTGGAGAGGCGACCCATGATCGCCGCCACGTAAGCCTGCGTCTCGCGGATGCGCGGCACGCCATTGGCGCGGATCACCCGTCCGGGCCCCGCGTTGTAGGCTGCCAGCGCCTTCTCGAGATTGCCGTCGAACCGGTCGAGCTGTTCGCGCAGGTAACGCGCCCCGCCCTCCAGATTGGCGAAGGGATCGTCCGGGTTCACGCCCAGATCGCGCGCGGTGCCGGGCATCAGCTGGGCAAGGCCCCGGGCGCCCACCGGGGAGCGAGCATCGGCGCGCCAGCGGCTTTCCTGCCATACCAGCGCCTCGATCAGGCTGGGGCTCAGGTCGAAGCGCGCGGCAAGCTCTGCCACCTTGGCCTTGTAGGTATCGGGAACCGCGCGTGCGGTCAGTCGCGGATCGGATGTGACATGCGTCGGCACATCTTCCAGCACTGCTGCGCCATCGAGCGCGGCGAGCTGGGCCGGCGTCATCGACAGGTCGCCCGCGGGCATGCCTGCCTGCTGGCCCGCGATCCAGCGCGCGCCATTCTCTCCGATTTCCATTACATCGGCCCGCGCCGGGGCCGAAAGCAGGGTAAGGGAGGCGAGAATCGCCAACCGACCCGTTGTCCCGAGAATCATCGAGCCCTCCGTCCGACCGCCTTGCGCATCATACATGACAGCGCAGTGACATATAGCTGAACGGTTCCCGCCCGTAATCCCGATTTCGCAACGGCTTGTCGCCGCAAATCGCGCCCGCCCGGGTCGGGAAGGCACGAATTGCGGCGACGAAAAGCACATGCGCGGGCCATCCCGGGGACGGCCGCGCGCACGCAAGTTTTGATCGGTTGCTAGCGGGTGGCGACTTTGTCGCTCCGCTGGGCGAACTCGCCCCGGTCGAGCATCCTTAGCCCGTCACGCGCCAGATCCGCCGGATAGACATAGCGTCCGTCGGTGGTTTCCAGCGTATAGTCGATCCGCATGCTACGGACCTTTTCGAACGCGCGGCGGGCGGCTTCGGTCTCGCCCTGCTCGGCCAGTTTCACGCCCAGGTTGAGCAGCGCAGCCGGGTCTTCCTGCGATTCGATCAGCGCAATCGGCGTCGGCGCGAGCGGCTCGGCGGCGGGCGCTCCCTGAAGCATCATGGCACCCACGATCAGACTTTGGACAATCATGTTTCGCTCTCCTGTTTTCAGGAGATGTTTATGAACCTTTCGCCTCGAAACTGCAACAAAACTGAAACATTGTCATCTTTCCGTCACGCCTTCAGAGGCCAAATCGGCGGTCTTCCGACGCTTTCACACAAGATTCGGAAAATGACGCGGTGTCACAAATAGTGCTTTTGCCAAGAAAACGCGCCGATCAACTATCCGCCGGGCGCTTCATCTGAAGCCCGCTGCGCTTGCAGCTGGCGACCAGATCGCCGTGCTGGTTGAACGCGCGGTGTTCGAAGGTGACGATCCCGGCATTCGGGCGCGACTTGCTTTCGCGCAGGGAGACGATCTCGGTCTCGATCCGGATCGTGTCGCCGTGGAACAGCGGCTTGGGGAAGCGCACCTCGTCCCAACCGAGGTTGGCCACAGCCGTACCCAGCGTCGTGTCGTTGACCGAAATCCCCACCATCACCGAGAGGGTGAAGCACGAGTTGACGATCCGCGTGCCAAACTCGGTGCCCTTCATGTATTCCTCGTCGAGGTGAAGCTGCGCCGGATTATGCGTCATGCAGGTGAACATGACATTGTCCGTTTCGGTCACCGTGCGGCGGATCGGATGGTCGATCACCTGGCCCACTTCCATATCGTCGAACCACATCCCGGCCATGTGCATCTCTCCTTTGCTTGAATGCGTTTGTGGCGGGCGTAGCTGCGGCTCTCGGGCCCGCAAACCATTTTCCTACTCGAACCGATCTGGTTACGTGATGCAGCTCCAACAATCCGGAGTCGTGCCATGCCCCTCCTCGAAAGCCTGATCGGACCCGTCGCCTCGATCATCGACAAGATCATCCCGGACAAGGAAGCGCGCGCCAAGGCCAAGCTGGAACTGCTCGCGCTTGAGGGATCGCAGGAACTCAGGGCGATCGAGGCGCGCATGTCCGCAATCGTCGCGGAGGCGCAATCGGCGGACCCGTGGACCAGCCGCGCGCGCCCCAGCTTCCTCTACGTGATGTACGCGATGATCCTGTTCGCGCTGCCGATGGGCGTGCTGTCCGCCTTCGATCCGCGCATGGCGGTGAACATCGGCAACGGCATCACCGCCTACCTGCGCGGCCTGCCCGAAGAACTCTACGCGCTCTTCGGCACCGGCTACCTCGGCTACACCGCAGCGCGCCAGTGGGGTAAGGTGAAGGGCGTGGAGCGGTAGGTATGTCGCCACGCTCTTCGGGCACATCTCGCGATTCATATTGCGCACAATATGATTGCTCACTACATTGTTTGTCGTTGAACCTAAGGAGCTAACGATGAGCAATCTCTACAAGACACGCGTCAATGCCTATGGTGGGCGCAGCGGAACGATCAGAAGCGAGGACGGCATCCTCGATATGCCGCTCGCCCTGCCCAAGGAACTGGGCGGCAAGGGCGGCGCAACCAATCCGGAGCAGCTGTTTGCGGCAGGTTATGCCGCCTGCTTCGAGAATGCCGTGATCCACGTGACCCGTACCCAGGCCGACAAGGTGCGCGACGAGGATATCGAGGTTTCGTGCGAAGTTGGGCTGGCGCCGAACGGCGAAGACGGCTTTAAGCTCGTCGTGGCGCTCGATGTCGAGATTGCCGGTGTCGAACAGTCCAAGGCAGAGGAAATCGTGAAAGCCGCCCACGCCGTGTGCCCCTACTCGAATGCAATCCGCGGCAATGTCGACGTCACTCTGACCGTCTTCGCGCAGTGAGTGGTCCGGTGGCAGCATCACGCGACCGGGATGACCCCCTGCTGCTCGATCGGCAGATCTGCTTTCCCCTGTATGCTGCCACCAACCTGCTGAACCGGCGGTACGGGCCGGTTCTACGGCCGCTCGGCCTCACCTATCCCCAGTATCTTGTCATGCTGGTGCTATGGGAAGAGGAGCCCCAGACCGTGGGCGGCCTTGGTGCGCGCCTTTATCTCGACAGCGGGACATTGACGCCCCTGCTCAAGCGGATGGAAGCGGCAGGCCACGTCACGCGGTCGCGCGATCCGGATGACGAACGGCGCGTGGTCATCGGGCTTACCGAAAAGGGCAGAGCCTTGCGCGAACAGGCCCTGCACGTGCCCGAGACCATCGCCAGTGGACGAACTCCCGAAGGAATCGAGGAACTCGGCAACAGCGTGCGAAAGCTCGTCGCCATGTTAGCGGATCAGAATTCGGAAGACTGACCCCCTTACGAGCTTAGCGCCACGCTGGCCGAGCTCGACGCGGCGTGATCAGAGGTCTGGAGCGGTGGCAGGCCCGTTTCACCACCGCTCCGGTACCACTGCTTAAAGCTTGACCGCTGCGTTGCCGCCATCCGCCCAGAGAGCCGAACCCGTCACAAAGCTGGCCATCTCACTGGCGAGGAACAGCGCCGCCTGCGCAATTTCGCGAGGGTCTGCGATTCGCTTCATGGCGTGCAGGCTGGCGGCCCACTCGCGCTGATCCGCATCGTCGGCCATTTCGGTTGCGGTCCCGCCGGGCAGCAGTGCGTTGGCGCGGATCCCCTGCGCGGCATAGTCCGCCGTGATCGCCCGGACGAGCCCCATCAGCCCTGCCTTCGCAGCGGCATAGGGGCCCATGCCAGGCAGCCCGACGCTGTTCCCGACAAAGCTGCTGGTGAACACCAGCGCCCCGCCGCCCCCGGCAAGCATCGCCGGAATCTGGCTCCGCGCTCCCAGAAAAGCGGCTGTCAGGTTTGCGTCGATAACCTGCGTCCACGTCTCTATGCTCGTGTCGGCCAGCGGGCCCATTTCGCCCACAAGGCCAGCATTGTTGAACGCGACATCCAGTCTGCCGAAGGTATCGAGCGCGGTGGCGACGGCATCCCGATGCGTATTCTCCTGCGTAACATCGCCGACCACGACCCTCACCTGGCCGCCCTGCCGCTCGATCTGGGCTGCGACCTCTTCCAGACGGTCCGCCCGCCTTGCGACGAGGACGAGCGAGGCCCCATGCTCTGCGAACAGGCCGGCAGCGGCTCTGCCTATGCCAGCGCTGGCTCCCGTAATGATCGCCGCTTTGCCGTCGAGTAATTTCATGATGTGCGCTCCTATTGCTCGGCCACGCGATAGGGGCGGGTGTCGCGTCGATGCGTCCCGGAACATGCGTTCAAACGGGGCTCGCTCGAATTCGCCTCGGGACAGGCATCGCGCCGCGCTTCCTTGACGCCTCGCGAGACGCTACGCGCGGGGGATGAGCACCAATATCTTCATCTTCAACGGCCCCAATCTCAACCTGCTCGGCACGCGCGAGCCAGAGATCTACGGCACCACCACGCTGGCCGAGATCGACGCGGCGTGCGTCGCCAAGGCGCGCGAGCATGGTCTTTCGGTCGATTTTCGCCAGAGCAACCACGAAGGCGTGCTGGTCGACTGGATGCACCAGGCGCACAAGGCGAAGGCGCGCGCGATCATCATCAACGCGGCGGCCTATACCCACACCTCCATCGCGCTGCTCGACGCGGCGAAGGCGGTCACCCCGCCGGTTATCGAGGTGCACCTGTCGGACCCGCAGACGCGCGAGGAATTCCGCCACAAATCCTATATCGGCGAGGCTGCCGTCGCCTGCTTCAAGGGAAAGGGGCTTCAGTCCTATCTCGACGCAATCGACGCGGTTGCCGCCCGCTAAACCTTGCATGAACGCGGGCAGCAGCGCATACGCCCCTCTTCCCCCATTCACCGATCAAGGTTGTCCATGGCAGAGCATAGCCGCAATTCCGGTCGCAAATCGAAAATGAACGTCGACATCGAGCTCCTTCGCGAGCTGGCAGAACTCCTTTCCGAAACCGGCCTGTCCGAGATCGAGGTCGAGGATGGCGATCGCAAGCTGCGCGTCGCGCGCGAGCTGCACGCCGCATCCTACACCGCCGCTCCGGCCCCGCAGGCCGCGCCCGCCGCGGCTCCGGCCGCGCAGCCGCAGGCCGCGCCCGCCGCAGCCGATAGCGGGCCGGATCTTTCCAACGCAGTCCCCTCCCCCATGGTCGGCACCGTCTACCTCGCGCCCGAGCCCGGCGCGGCGGACTTCATTTCGGTCGGTGCGCAGGTCAAGGAAGGCCAGACCATCCTGATCGTCGAGGCGATGAAGGTGATGAACCCGATCACCGCCCCGCGCAGCGGCACCGTTAAGGCGATCCTGGTCGACAACGCCCAGCCGGTCGAGTTCGACCAGCCGCTCGTCGTCATCGACTGAGGACGCTACCAATGGGCATTACCCGCATCCTGATCGCCAATCGCGGCGAAATCGCCTTGCGCATCCACCGCGCGGCGCACGAAATGGGGATCGAAACGGTCGCGGTGCACTCCACCGCCGATGCCGACGCGATGCACGTGCGGCTCGCGGACCATGCGGTGTGCATCGGCCCGCCGAGCGCGACCGACAGCTATCTCAACATCGCCAACATCATCTCGGCCGCCGAGATCAGCCAGGCGGATGCGATCCATCCCGGCTATGGCTTCCTGTCCGAAAACGCCAAGTTCGCCGAGATCGTCGAGGCGCACGACATCAAGTGGATCGGCCCCAAGCCCGAACATATCCGCACGATGGGCGACAAGGTCACTGCCAAGAAAACCGCCGGCGATCTGGGTCTGCCGCTGGTCCCGGGCAGCCCGGGTGCTGTCGAAAGCGTCGAGGAAGCGAAGCGGATCGCCGCCGAAATCGGCTATCCCGTGCTGGTCAAGGCGGCAAGCGGCGGCGGCGGGCGCGGCATGAAGGTCGTGCCTGAGGAAAGCCAGCTCGAAAGCCTGATGAGCCAGGCCAAGTCGGAAGCGAAATCCGCGTTCGGCGACGACACCGTCTATCTCGAGAAGTATCTCGGCAATCCGCGCCACATCGAATTCCAGGTGTTCGGCGACGGCAATGGCAACGCGATCCATCTGGGCGAACGCGACTGTTCGCTCCAGCGGCGCCACCAGAAGGTGCTGGAAGAAGCGCCCTCCCCCGTGCTCACCTCTGCCGAGCGCGACCGGATGGGCAAGGTGTGCGCGGATGCGATGGCGCAGATGGCCTATCGCGGCGCGGGCACGATCGAATTCCTGTGGGAAAACGGCGAGTTCTTCTTCATCGAGATGAACACCCGCCTGCAGGTCGAACATCCCGTGACCGAAGCGATCACCGGGGTCGATCTGGTCCGCGAACAGATCCGCGTCGCCGAAGGCAGGCCGCTGTCGGTCGCGCAGGACGAGATCGCGTTCAAGGGCCACGCCATCGAATGCCGGATCAACGCCGAAGACCCGTTCACCTTCTCCCCCTCGCCCGGGAAGGTCAGCTATTACCACTCGGCCGGCGGCATGCATGTGCGCGTCGATAGCGGGCTCTACGCCGGCTATTCGATCCCGCCTTACTACGATTCGATGATCGCCAAGCTGATCGTCTATGGTCGCACGCGCGAGGGCTGCATCATGCGGCTGAAGCGCGCGCTGGAGGAAATGGTCATCGAAGGTCCGAAGACCAACATCCCGCTGCACCAGGCGCTGCTGAAAGAGGCCGACATCCTCAACGGCGACTATTCGATCAAGTGGCTGGAAGAGTGGCTCGCGCAGCGCGAGAGCGAAAGCTAACGGCACTTGTAACTTACGCTTCGCCCCGCGCGATCCTATCCGCTGTCTTCACCGACAAGACGATCGCGGAATAGGCGTGCGGGGCGGCTGATCCTCGCCCGCAGGAGGACCAGCCCATGCGTAAGTTGATCTGCACCATTGCCGCAATTTCCCTGTGCGCCGGAACCGCGGCGTTCGCGTCGCAAAGCGATACCCGACCCGGCGAAGCTGGAGCCGCGCTGGCCGTCGGGGAGACCCGGATGGCCACGGAAGGCGACACACGGGATCGCAACTACGAGCTGGCAAAGGACTGGGGCAAGCCGCGTGCCGAAGGGGTGAACGGCGAGATTTTCAGCCAGATGCGGGCGAACCATGTGTTCGGTCGCCATCTGACCACCGGCGACTTCCGGCAGGACTTGCTCATCGGGTTGGACAGCAAGGCCAACCTCAAGGTTGCCATCCTCAATGCCGGAATCGGAGATAGCTGCGAAAATCTGGCCGAAGACACTTTCGCGCTGACCCTCGCTTCGAGAGCGGGGAGCCTGACATTGGACAGCGCCACCACGCGCAAGTTCACCGCCGGAGAGAAGAGCGGGTGTTTCGTCCAGATCGTCGGCAACTGGAGCACGCTGCGCGATTTCCTGAATCAGTCGGGCGACCTGCCGGTCCTGGTCAGGCTCAATGTCAGTGGCAAGGATTACCCCGTCTTCGCCAGCTTTCCGCGCGGGAAAAAGCTGTTCTGGCAGCCCGCCAGCCTGCTCAAGCTGAGGCAGAGCTTCGCGGTCACGGGCGGCTGAAGTCAGGCGGACGGTTTGTCCGCATGCCATCCGCGAATCATGAATGCCTGGAAGAACGGCACCGGCACAGCAAAGCCTGCCTCGCGCCATAAAGCCTCCGTTTCCGCCGGGCCGATCACGCCGAGAACGTTGCGCAAGGTGTCGCCCAGCGAGGCGAGCGATTCCTCGTTCGCGCCCATCAGCGCGTGAACCTGCCGCCAGTCGTCGACCATCGCGGGAAACTGCGGTGCGTCGAGGTCGCCGCTGATCTCCGCGCTGAGGAAGCGCCCGCCCGGCGCGAGCCGATCGTAAATCGCGCGGTAGAACGCGGGGCGATCCGCGCGCTGCACGAAATGAGCGACGAGCAGGCTGACCACCGCAGCGAAATCGCGCTCCGCCACCGCGTCGACATAGCCGTGGACCAGCTCGCACCGGGCGCCGATGCCTGCCTCGTCCAGGCGATGTCGGGCAATCTCCAGCATCTGGGCCGAAGGGTCGACGCCGACGAATGTCAGGTCGGCACGTTCGCTGGCGAGCGCGAAAATATCCGCCCCCGTGCCAACGCCCACGCATAGCACGCGGGCGTTCTCGGGCAGCGATGCAAGCGTCAGCCGCAGCAGGAAGTGCAAGCCGTCGGAAATCGCGGCCAGCCGGCTGTTTCGCTCGTCGTAGCTGTCGGCGATATTCTGGTCGAAGAAGTCGGAGGTCGAATTGGATGCAGGGTTGCTCATTGATACAATGTATCATCTTATCAACGCGCTGTCTCGCCCATTTTGCCGGTATTGGAAAATGACGAGAGAGCGGGCCAACCCGCCGACGCCCGCCTAGTCGAAGGTAAAACCCGCCGCCTTGGCCTCCGCAATCACTTCCGCGCCGGTCTGGCGCGGGTGAGCGCCCTCGATCCGGCACCAGTCGGCGCGCTCGTCGATGAAAATCTCTTTCTCGATTGCGTGGTGCGCCGCGCCGTCGAACAATCCTGCGGAAAAGCTGCGGTTGCCCGTCGGCAGGAAGCGGAACCACAGCCCGCTGCCGCACTGTTTGCAAAAGGCCCGGCTGGCCCACTCGCTAGAGCGGTATTCGGTGACGAAATCCTCGCCCGTTACCGTCGCCTCGGAACCTCTCTGCGCGGCATAGAATGCCCCGCCCCAGCGGCGACACATATCGCACTGGCAGATCTCCACCTCGCGCGAGGGCTGCGCCAGCACGATGGCCACCTCGCCGCACAGGCAATGGCCCGAAAACGGTTCGGAAGAAGTCATTCTCGCCCCGCTTACTTGAGCGGAACGCCCGGGGTATATTTGCTGGTCCGGATCGTCAGAGAGGTCTTTACACTCGCTACGTTGGGCGCAGGGGTCAGCTTGCTGGTCAGGAATTCCTGGAAGCTCTGCAAATCCCGGCTCACGATCTTGAGAACGAAATCGATCTCGCCGTTGAGCATGTGGACCTCGCGCACCTCGGGCAGATCCTGCATCGCGGCCTCGAACTCGCGCAGCGAATCCTCGGCCTGGCTCTTCAGGCTGACCATTGCGAAGACCACGATCGCAAAACCCAGCTTCGAGGGTTCCAGATCGGCGTGATAGCCGCGGATCACGCCCATATCCTCCAGCGCGCGCACGCGGCGCAAGCATGGTGGTGCCGTCAGCCCGACACGGCGCGCCAGTTCGACATTCGTAATCCGCCCTTCAGCCTGCAATTCCTGCAGCAGCTGCCGATCGATCTCATCAAGATTGGCCACAGGCCCCCCTTCCGCAACAATCCATCATCCCTGTCGCCATCCGAACCAATCCTGAAAGGATCACCTTTGTTAATAATTCGAGCGACTAACATTATTGTTCATGACAGCGAATGTCCCGCTTTGCAACGTGGGGACTGACTGGCATTCCTGCTGCGTGTTAAAGGGTTATGCACCATACACGTCGCGCCGCCCGGGCCGGCGGACCCTTTCGTTTGTCGCCGGAGCCCGCGTCTTTTCCCGATCATGCAGTTCGACGATCGCCTAGCCACTGTCCTGCGCCAGAAAGCGAGCGCGAGCGCGGGTGCGCGCACGCAATATCGCCAGTTGCTGGACCTGCTCGGTCGTCCCCGCGAAGGGCGCGATCCGAGCCTGCTTGCGGCTGCGCGCCTGCGGCTCGAATCACTCGCCGAAACCATCTCGGTGCGCGAGCGGGCCGAGATCATTCGCGAACAGGGCCGACGGCTGAACGATCCGGAGCTGGTCGCGCATTTCGCGGAAGGCGAACCCGACGTCGCCTGCGCCACCTTGTCCACCGCACGACTCACGGAAGAGCAGTGGCTCGAACTGATTCCCGAGCTACCGGTGCGCGCGCGCGGGTTTATGCGCCTGCGCCGCGATCTGCCCGGAAAGGTTGAGGATCTGCTCGAAAGGCTCGGCGTGCGCGACCGCGCGCTGCCGCTGCCGGACGCAGAAGAGCCGCTGGTGGAAGACGCGCCGACTGACGAAGCGCCGGTGGCTGAAGAACCGGAGCCCGAACCGGAGGACGACGACATCGTCGATGGCGAATTCACCGAGGTCGACGAGACCACCGAGGCCGAGCCCGTACATGCGCCCGCCACCGCCGGCGGTAGCGAAATGGCTGCGGCGATCGGCGCGCTCGCGGCGGGTATCGCCGGCGCGCAGGCCGCGGCCCGCACCGAATCGCCTTCCGCTTCGGATCGCGAGCCCGCGCCGGAGCCCCAAGCTCAGCCGCAACCCCAAGCACAACCCGACGCACAGGGCGAAATTGCCGCGCTGCGCCACCGGATCGAAGCGTTCCAGCGCGCCAAGGAAGAGAAGAACGCCGGGGGCGGAGCGAGCAACGACGAAGATCGCCGCGCTGCCGCCCCGGCAGAGCCCGACCGCACCGCCCCCACCCTGCCCTTCACCGAGGCGAGCATCCGGCAGGAGGAGCTGACCGGCTTCGGCTTTGCGACCGACACCACAGGCACGATCGACTGGGCAGACAGCTTCGCCGCCTCGCGCGTGATGTATCTGTCGCTCCCCTCCATCCTGCCCGAGGAATTCGCCGAAGCGATCGCGCTGCAGCAGCCGCTGCGCGCCGTGCAGGTAAAGCTCGAAGGTGGTCCGGCGATCACGGGCGACTGGATTCTCGATGCACAGCCGCGCTTTTCCAGCCCGGACGGGCGCTTCCTCGGCTTTGCAGGCGGGATGCGCCGCGCGCTGGAGGCGGAGGAGCCTGGCAACCACAGCGATCGCCTGCGCCAGCTGCTGCACGAGCTGCGCACGCCGGTGAACGCGATCCAGGGCTTTGCCGAGGTCATCCAGCAGCAGGTGGTCGGCCCCGTCCCGCACGATTATCGCGCGCTTGCAGCAGGAATTGCGGGCGACAGTGCGCGCATGCTCGCGGGGTTCGACGATCTGGAACGCCTCAGCCGTCTGGAGAGCGGCCAATTGCGCCCGGCCGGCGGCGATGCGGATATTGCCGCGATCTTCCGCCAGCATGTCGCGCAACTGATCCCGATGCTGCAGCCCCGCAGTGCGAGCTTCGTCGCCACGCTGGGCGGGGTGTGCAAGGTCGATCTGGCCCGCGCGGACGCGGAGCTGCTCAGCTGGCGCATCCTCGCCACGCTCGGCTCGGCTGCCGCGCCGAGCGAGAAGCTCGCGCTGACGCTGGAAACCCACGCGGGGACGGCGCAACTCATTGCCGACCTGCCCGCCTCACTCAACGGCAGTGACGATATCTTCGCCGCACGCGGCAAGCCGCTGTCGGTCGCGATCAGCGCCGGGCCGTTCGGCCCCGGCTTCGCGCTGCGCCTCGCGCGGGCCGAAGCGCTTGCGATCGGCGGCAGCCTACGGCGCGAGAACCGACAGTTGATACTCACGCTGCCCGCTTTGACCGCAAGCGAACCCGCCGCTAATCAACGTGGCGGAGTGCCCGAACACGCGGTTTGAACTGCGGGCGTGGCGCCCGACCTGACGGGGGCCAAAACCTATGCTGAGATTGCCGACGGCGGACCAGGCGGCGCAATTCGCGCCCGGCTTCGCGCCCGTTTCGCTGCTGACCGTCGATACCGAAGAAGGCTTCGACTGGGACAAGCCCTTCACCCGCGACCAGCACGATCTCGACCATGTCGAGCAGATCCCCCGGTTCCAGTCCTTCTGCGAAGAGCTGGGCGTCTCGCCGCTCTATCTGGTCGATTGGCCGATCGTCCAGTCGGCCCGCGCGCGCGAGATCATCGGCGATGCCGTGCGTCGCGGGAAGGCCGAGGTCGGCGTGCAGCTGCACCCTTGGGTCAATCCACCCTTCGATGAAGAAGTGACTACTTTCAACAGCTTCGCAGGCAATCTTCCGGCAGAGCTGGAACGCGAGAAGTTTACCCGCCTGCGCGATGCGATCGAGGAAGGGTTCGGCACCGCGCCGATTTCCTACCGCGCGGGCCGATATGGTCTGGGCCCTTCGACCAAGGCGATCCTGCACGACACCGGCATTCGCGTGGACACATCGGTCCGCGCGCTGTTCGACTATTCGGAGCAGGACGGCCCCAATTACGAGGATTTCCCCAACCACCCCTACTGGGTCTCTCGCGAGCCCGAGCTGCTCGAACTGCCGGTCACCAGCGTCTATCGCGGCGCGCTGAGGCGCTCTGGCGCGACGCTGTTCCCAAAGCTCACCCGGCTGCCCCGAGGTGCCGGAATCGCATCGCGCACCGGCCTGCTCGAACGGGTGCGGTTGACGCCAGAGGGTACGCCGCTGGGCGCTGCAAAGAAAGCAGTCGATGCCGCGCTTGATGCGGGGCTGCCGGTGCTGGTCCTGTCGTTCCACAGTCCCTCCCTCGCGCCCGGTAACACGCCCTATACCCATAGCGATGCGGATGTGGACCGGCTGTATGGCTGGCTGAGCGGGGTTTACGCGCACATGGCCGCGCACAAGGTCGCGCCGAGCACGGTTGCCGATATCTGGGCAGCCGCCGACCACGATTGAGGGCCACTGCCCGCTTGCAGGCTCGCGCAATCGCGGCTAGCGCCCGGCCTTGCGATGGCATCGCGATCCGGGGGCCTGTAGCTCAGTTGGTTAGAGCTGGCCGCTCATAACGGCTAGGTCGCGGGTTCGAGTCCTGCCGGGCCCACCACCCCCCCACCGGACGGCGCAGAAATGCGTAAGCCATCGCAAAATATAGGGTTTTCCCGTCGAACTGTGACACATATGCGTGACACATGGACGATGAAATGGCGAACTACCCCGGGCTACACAGACCGAAAAACTCCAGCCGCTGGTGGGTGCGCAAGCGCACGCCAATGGAGATCGTCGCGGTTGTTGGAAAAGAATCGATCCGCCGCAGCTTGGGTACCGAGAGCAAGCGGGAAGCGATCCGGCTCTACCCGATCAAGATGGCTGAGATTGAGCTGATGTTTGCGAGAGCTAGGGACGAGCTCCGATCAATGCCTGCTAAACGAGCGGCCATTGCAACCGGTTGCATCGATGCACTCGGTAGAGGTGAGTTGGAAAACCTCGTTCGCGACTGGTGGAACGGTCGGAGCGCAATCCGCCAGCCCTCCCCGGATGACGACACAGGCATTCAAGGTGCTATCGAAGCCATCGAGGCGGATCAGGCACTAGGGTCTCAAGCCCGAGAAGAGGGGCGAGACTTGGCTACCGATATGGCCGATCGGCTGCTTGTAGAAGCAGGTGCCGCGAGTAGGCCCCTTAAGCTCGGTAGGATAAAAACTGCGGTCCACTATGCGTCGGTCGATCACGACGGCCCAGCCTTCAGACGCTTGAGATCGCTGGTAGCGGAAGGCTTGCGGCATGAAACCATGCTCGCGAGGGATCACCTCACCGGTGAGGCGCGAACGCCTGCCCATCCCATCTTTAATCCCATGGGACACGCTGGTGAGGAGCATAGGGGCACCGTTGGCGACCTTCTGGACGACTATCGCGCGGAGCGGGAGCGCCTCCATGGCACCGAGAGCACCGCTCGAAAGTACGGCTTACTCTTCCGTCTCATTGAGGAAGAATGGGGACGAGAACTACCTACCTCTCAGATCACGCGGCAGCGTTGCGCCCATCTGGTCGCCTTCATCGAACGGCTCCCCGCGAATGGAACCAAGAAGTTCCCAAGGCTGACTTTTGCTCAATCCATCGTGGCTGCCGATGACGGCGATCATAAGCGCCTCGCACCGAATACTGTAAGGAGCTACGTGCAAGGGCTCTGCACCATCCTTCGCTGGGGCGCACTTCACGGCTACGGCGTAACCGTCAAAACCGAAGGTTTGAAGCCAAAGCGGGAGGCCGAAGTCGAGCGACGCGGAATGACGCCGGATGAATTGAGGACGATCTTTCGGCATCTTGCAGCATTCCGCATTGAAGCCCCTCACAAGTTTTGGATACCTGCTTTGGCAGCGTACACCGGAGCCCGCGCTGGCGAGCTATGCCAACTGCGAACTGAGGACGCGGTGACGGTCAATGGGGTCCGATGTCTCAATCTTACGCGTTTCGACCGAACCGGTAGAGCGGTGGAGGGGAAGCGCTTCAAAAACCGCAACAGTGAACGCATCCTCCCCATCCACGATGAGTTGCTCGCAGCAGGGTTTGAGGATTACGTCCGAAGCTGCGGAAAGACCGACCGGCTTTTCCCCGGACTTACCCGAAGCGCCAAAGGCAGTTACTCAGATAATTTCTCGAAGTGGTTTGGACGATTTATGGACGGTGTCGGACTGCGCGACGCCTCGCTCGTATTTCATAGCTTCCGGCATGGATTTAGGGATGCCTGTCGGATGGCTGACATACCCGATGACACCGCAAACGCCTTGGGCGGCTGGGCAGCAATCAATCAGGGCCAGCGGTACGGAGACCGGACCGCAGTCCCGCTGCTACACCGGGCTCTCCAGAAAGTGCAGTATGACGATTTCAGCCTCATAAGTGTGCTTCGGAAGGACTCCACATAGGCAGTCTCTTCAGCCCAATTTTGCAACCGGTTGCAACACAACCTGAGCGGCTGTGATCCAGATGTAAGTCTGCCTCACGTTCGCGTTATTCGCCTCTACCGCGCAGAGCGACCGAAAGCAGCTCCTCCACCCATGCCAAATCATCGATGGGCAGATCGGCGAGCATTGCATCGATTCTCGTGAGGTTCTGATCACGAGTTGACGGCACGGTGAAGAGATCACCAGCCGAGCACCCGAGAGCTTCTGATAAGGCTTCGATAGCGTCAAACGACGGCGTACCGGCACCCCGTTCGATGCGACGTAACCACTCCTCGCTCAGTCCAGCTGCCTCACCGAGCTTTGCTTGCGTGAGCCCGCGCGCTTTCCGGCGAACACGGACCCCATTCCCAAACTCTCTCGCCAGTGTGGCCAATCGCGCCTCCCAAGGTGAGACTTTTGGAGGCGAAGGACCGATTGCGACAGGCACGCACAATGCCGGTTTGCAGTTAGCAAACAGGGCTTTATAGTACCTATTTACGAACGACAGGAGATCGAATGTTGAAGCTCGCGACCGTGCTTGGCGCTACTCTCATTTCCATTCCAGTCATGGCAGCGGCTCAAACTGACACTGCCCAAGAAACCCTCAACGCTAGAGCAATGGCGGCTATCCCCGAAGCGCGGGCGACCTTGGATGATGCGCTTACGGATTATCCTTCGGCTCGGTTTAGGAATGTCCAGGCACGTCTCGTTCGTTCCGTGTACACCTCCGATGAAGGGCAATCAGACAAGGTTCCGTGGAAGCATCGAGGTGGGATAGTGCTAATTTTCTGTGGCGAAATTAATGCGAAAAACCGGATGGGTGGCTACACCGGATGGGAGCCATTCGCGCTGCAACCGAGCCAGACCGACATCGTCACTCTTTACTCGATGGATATGTCTAGCAGGCCGATGAAGCGTGAGCCCGAGGAGACGAACATCGCCGAGAAGCCAAAACTTATGTTGTCTAGTAGCCTTTACGACGAACATGTTGCCATCATGTGTGGCGCCGAAGCAGTGGAAACTGATCCGGCTGACCTCTCAGATAAGTTGGCATTTTGAGGTCTGCTCAGCGCTCCGCGCCCTGTGCAACCTGTTGCAAAGCGATGTCTCCTGCCCTCATGATGACAAGCGGTTGGACGCCGTAATTTCTCCACCTTAAATGAGCCATAGCACGGGCCCAAGCGGCGTTGCTCTTGGTCAGATTTTGATCATTCCGGCCTAACGACCGAAAACTCCTTTGTTGGGAGGGGAAGATCGAACCTTGCGGGGCTAATACCGGATCTGTCAGAGCGGAGAGTGCCGGAAAGTGAGCACGTAGTAGTGTCCCCCTTCCCGAGGAAACGGAAATAGTCAGCGCTAAAGCGAAGAGTGAGACCGACTAGTCGCCTCGTATCGGGTTGCGTAATGTTGGCATCCCACAACTCGGCGAAACCATTTAAGCTAGCATCCCTTCCCTCACACTCGACTGAAACATTAGAAGGATTGACCAAGATGCGCTCTAAGCGCACACCGTCTTCTTCCTTGATCAGGTAATTTAACGAGTACTCTTTATCCATGGTCGCATCTTCTGGACGCAAGGTCAAAGTAGGAAATCTCGATCCACCGAGCCCTATTTTATTTCTTACATCAGCTAACGCGAGTTCGTCATTTGTTTTAATTTCGAACGATGCACCGCCACCCTCATTGCTTAAGCGAGACCGTACTATAAGCTGAAGCCTGTGTTTTTCCCGGATTTGAGACGGCCCTTGGAAGTCCCAACGAACAATACAAGCATCAGTCTCGCCACCGCCCGCGTCTTGCTTTGGCCTGATGTAAGACGCCTTCACGCCCGGGAAATCGCCACCGCTGTCCGTTTCGAGTTCTGCGCTGTCACAAAGAGCCCGGCTCATACCCTCGATCTCTGCGGTGTACGAAAAGTTGTTAGCGCCGATTTCTTGGATATTTTCAGGCCCAGCGACGTCCAACTTAAGAGCATTGGTCAGTTTTTTCGCCAGCTGGTTTGCGTCATCAATTTCCAGAAAGGAAAAATCTCCCAGCAAAGCCACGTCCGTATCAATACTTGAGCGATCAATTGCCATATCGTATTTCGCATTCGAAGATACGGAGCCCTGCACAACACCCAGTCCAAATGCAGCACTCGCGCGGGCGTCGAGTAAAGTCTCTAAGGAAACGTTTGCTTCCCTGCGAACTTGAACAGTGTCGACAGACGCGGGGATATAGAGGGTGTTAGCTGCTTGAGTCGGATTTCTCTTATACCAGTGCCAGAGCCTAGTCATGTATTGTAGAGGACTTCTGTTTGGCGGGAGACTAGTCCCCTGTGTATTTTCCATTCCCAAAGCTATCGCATAGGGAGAAAAGGCCTTGCCTATAAATACGTAGGCTGTAGTCTTCTCTGAAGAGGCCAATGACGAGTCTACAGCCGCTTGAAAAGCGGAGAAGTTCGCTTCGACTCCACCTTGTGCAGCTACCATTGTAACACAGTTTGTAAACTCGATGTCTCGGTCAGTTTGGTCGGTGGAGATTATTAGCTCATCACCACCCCAAAAGATGTCTAACGAGGTATTGGGTAGCCTGCTCGTCACAGATCGCGAGCTGTAAATACCTCCCCAGTAGGTTTGCAATCCATTTACATTCGAGCCCGTAACCTGATCTCTTAGTTGACCATCTAGGCGATCGGAGTTCCAAACATAGTCGGGCACGAAAGTCTGATACTTCGTACCGTCTAAAATTCGCTCTTTCGCCTTGAATTTACCCTCCTTGATGCATGCTGACGCAATCTCCTCAAAGGAATCATCAAGAAATTGCCACAGGCTTTGGGGCGTAGCAGCGTCAGTGTCCGCCGTTGCATGAGCGGGTGAGGGTGCTGCGAACATGCCCGCAATCGTAAAAAAAGCAGCGGATAATAGAAACGACGAACGCATCAAATTCACTCCCCCCAGAAAGATGCCACCAGAAACTATGCTGCCCTCTCAAAAAGAAAGGTTTGTTACACCGTGATATCGATTGGGCCCCGTTTGTCAAAATGCAGAGCAAAACTTGTAAGTTCTGGGGCGCGCATTTCGGCTTGCACCTCCTGCCCCATAAGATAGGGTGGAGACGTTTTGGGGATGCCCTAAAAAGCTTAGCTATCTTCTGGGTGTAGGGAGAACAGGAATGAGCCGGATCGCCTATTTTCGAGTATCTACGGGAGGGCAGAGCCTCGACGCACAGCGCAGTGCTCTCCAAGGTCCATTTGATCGTGAGTTCAGCGACGAAGGTGTGAGCGGAGCAACGCCCGCTGCCACCCGCCCCGGATTTAGCGATCTTTTATCCTACGTGCGCGAGGGCGACACTGTTTGTGTCTATGCTCTCGACCGTCTCGGACGTGACGCGCTCGACGTACAGGCGAACGTTCGTAATTTGATTTCGCAAGGAGTTACGCTCGACGTTGTGGGCCTCGGACCGATTGGCAAAGGCGTGGGCGAGCTCATTGTGGCCGTGCTTGCACAGATCGCGGACATGGAGCGCCAACGGATCAAAGAACGATGCGATGCAGGCCGAGACGCTGCGCGAGCGGCGCTTGCGACGACGGGAAAAACTCATCGCGGCAAAGAAAGCCTCGGTCGTCCTTATGCCGCCGACCCGTCGGAAGTCCGCAAGTGGCGTCGCGAAAACAGCGCGAGCATCTCACAAACGATGGCGCAGTTCGGTATCTCGAAGAATACCGTTTCTCGCTACTGCTCGTCAGGCAGCGATGCGTTCTGACACGCCCGGTTGCATCTTCGCGCTGGCGATAAGCGAAGCAACCTCATCCTCAATTGCAGGCCACCCGCCCCACCAAGACCACGCCGCCCGCTTTCCGGCCACGTGACGCTCAATATCTGCAATTTCGTTGGACCCCGCGATCAGCAGTCGGCTCCCGATCGACGAGACCCAGTTGGACCAGATTTGCTCTGCAATATAGGCGTGCGGCACCCCGCACTCGTCCACTCGATAATTGGTGCCAAGGAACTTGAACTCTTCAACGGTCGGCTTGGCGCTGTATGTTAGTTTGAAGGGGCCTGCGCCGTGTCGCTCGAAAGCTTCTCGGACAAGGCCGACGATCTCTCTCTCCCTATGCCGGGGTGCAAGCACGCCGACGTTGTCCGACCAAACGTAGACCGGCAGTTCGTCGAAGACAGCGGTATCTCTTAGAACCTGGGCCATTATCCAGTCGGCGATGATGGGAGAGAGCGCCGATCCTTGCGGTATTCCCCGCAGACCCCCCTCTGCGTTTGCTTCATGCGTGGCATGAACGGTGGCCATCTTCCTAGGACGCTTAATCATCATCTGCCCGGTATGGACATGACGAGATACGACCATCGGATCGATGCCGAGGTTACTCTCCAGCCATGCGTGCGAGATCGACCCGTAGAAGTCCACGATGTCGAATTGCAGGAACGACCATCCATCACCGCGATCAGCGAGGGACGAGAGGAGAGCTTCGCGAACCGCCGCTGGTCCACGAGGAATTCCTTCATGCGCATACATGAACTGGGCCTCGTGGAGGTTCGCAAAGGGTTGGAAGGCTGAGCGGAGCACAAACTGACGCGCTTTATCTACCCAGCCGAAAGAGGTAATTCCGCGATGCCCTTGCCCATTGCGCTTTGGCTTGAGACGCATTCGCGCGCGGGCAGGCTTGCGGAAGTTGCCGATGCGTGGAAGCTGTTCGAAGGCAACTCGTATCCGATGCCGCCTCACCCGTTCCTGCTCTTCTGATGACATGCTGCTAAGAACAGGCCACTGCATCCGCAACGCGAGGAAGAGCGCATGGAGATGAACCGCCCGCCTCGCGATGTGTTCGCGTCTTTCACGTCGAGCGATCTTGTAGCGACCTAGAGCGTACGCGTCTTCGATCCTCCTTAGCGAACGATTGGCGGCACTTCGGGTCCACTCACGTAGTTGCCTCTCCGCAGTCGCGCAAAGGTAGACAGGCCGCGACTGATCCGAAGTAATTTCTGATACAAATCGCTCGGGCGTGAACAACTTGCCCGATGCGGAAACATCGCAGTGAGGGCAAAATAAGATGGCCACGAAAGCTCCTGAGGATCAAAAGGAGCTGGGGCTTATAAGCACAGGGAAACGCTCTGCAACAACTATCGGTTGCAACCCGTTGCAATGAACTCGATCAGCATTCTCGTTAATTCAGCGTTGCAACCAGTTGCAAAATCAATCCAGCTGCTCGCAATAGTAAGAGCTAATTTCCCTCGCCCAAATGCGCTCCGAATGACCTGCGGGTGCAGCCGCTAGGATGTCGATCCTCTGAGGGCCTCCACCTCTATTGCCGCTCCCTCGCAATAGGTGACGATGATCCAATGAGCTTGAAATAGCTCGTCGAGATCAGTTGAGAGCCTCTCAAATACCTCGCCCTTCTTATTGGTCGGATATCGAAACCGGTCAGCAATCGGATCGATTGATTGCGCCAGAGCAATCATATCACTGACGCTAGCGGTCAAATGGTCATCGACAGACAATCCAAATGAGGATATTGCGGCTATGAGTTCAGAAAAAAGTGCGTCCAGCTTGTGGCCCGGATTGCCCGGGATTTCACCGGCAATGTAAATTATCGCTGCCTTTAGAGACAATTCGATGCTTTGCCGCCAGAGCGAGAGCATGGGCTGGATCAGCAACCCCGAGCGATCCGCTCGCGCATGATCCCATAGGGTCTCGAAGCCCTGTTGAAATGCATAGGACTGAAAATCCCAAGAACCAACGCTCAGGTCGAGAGCATTTGGAGAACTATGAAGAAATGCTCCGAGAGAAGGTTGGCCTTGAACAATCTTCTCAACAATCTGATCCCGAAGTCCCTGCGACATATTATTTAAAAAGTCCTGAACTATTCCAAATTAGCGCGTTCTTCTTCCACACTTTCCCAAACCCCTTCTAGAGGAATGATTGTATATCGGGTCGCATCTGAATTTTTGGGGAGGATGATCATGAGTCCGACAGTCAGGATAGTTCTAGACCCCTCACGATATCTCATCTGTTGGCGGTGTCTGCCCATATAACAAATGTAGCCTGCGCCCTCAATTTGCTGGCACAAGTTCACGAACTCTCTCGCGTACTCTACTCGTTGAGACATGTAACACTCGTCCCATATGTCCCCCAAATCTCTGATCCAATCAGTCATCTCAGCCGCTATAGAAAGGGCGGCATCTTCGCTGACGGCAGAGGTATCGATACGGAATGCATCCCGGGCTTCCAGAGCGTGCAGGAAGTCATTTACAGTTCGAACTGGGTTTATGGGTGCAACGACAGTCTTCCGGAAAGCGCGGAGCATTTCCGACTTTTGGCGCTCTTCCTCTTCAGGGCTCGGCTTTGCAAATACGTTCACATCGAATTGCACCGCCCTCGCGATGCTGCGCAGTGTCTGTATCTCTGGCCGATGCCGACCGCTTTCAATTTTCTCTATCGTGCGCGAGCTCAGGCCTGCCGCATCAGCCAAGTTTTCTTGGGTAAGGCTAAACATTTTCCGAATGAGCTTCACCTGCTCAGCGATGTATTCCGGGTCTCGCTTCAACGTGTCCATGCTCGGTCTCCGTATTATTGGTTCAACAGACATGAACAATGGAGCGCGGATCGTCCCCGAACCTCTCCCGAACGCTCGCGAACGACTAAACCCTTGTGCAGCGACCGGTGCCATCCTATTCTGCTTGCACGTTCGGCGATAGGTCCACATGCCCACCTGTCGGAAATCCCAGATTTAGCTTTTCAGCCATCCGGGAATTCACGTTTTGAGCCCATCGGGTCTCTTGGCTGACAACCCCTCTTAAGAGGGTTTGTGGTTTGCCGGACGCGTTGATGAGGGAGGTGCTTATGACTGAAAAGCCGCGCACCGGCCTTGATCGCGAGAAGCTTCTGCTCTGGACTGCAATCCTCGGATTGGTTCAGGTGGTAGTCGAAATCGTGATCAAGGCTGTCAGCTATGCCCGTGGCAATCCCAAATTTCTCTTATTCCTACAATCGGAACGGAAAACCAATCTTCGTCCCGAGCAAGATCGGCAGGCGGATTGGTCAGGAGCTTAAACAAGCTGTCGAAAAGGCCTATGCCTTCGATCCAATCTATTATCACCTGAGGAAAGGTGGGCATGTTGCGGCGATCCATGATCACCGGAAGAATAAGCTATTCGCGCGTATCGATATCGCCAATTTCTTCTACAGCATCTCACGGCGACGCGTACAAAGCGCGCTGGAACGGACCGGGATCGGGAACGAGCGGTTTTACGCCAAATGGTCAACGGTCTCGAACCCGTTCGGCAACCCGCCATATGCTCTGCCCTACGGCTTTCCTCAATCAACTATCCTTGCATCCCTAGTTGTGGCGAGCTCGGATGTTGGTAGACACTTGTGCGGGCTTCCAGACGACGTCCACGTGGCAGCCTATGTGGATGACATTTCTCTTTCTTCAGACGATGGTGATGCGCTGGAAGCGGCCTATGAAACGACCTTGCGTGCTCTTGCGGCAGACGGATTTGCCATCAGCACGGAGAAGCTTCGACCGCCTTCGGAAGCTATCGACATCTTCAACTGCGATCTTTCTGAAGGTGTGACTACCGTTAGAGATGAGCGCATTGATCAATTTTTCAGAGAAGGGCCAAGCCCCGCAGCCGAAGAGGCATTTGTGGCATATTGCGCTACTGTAGAGGACGGAAACACGCCGTAGAGATACCGCTTACGAGCCTAACGTGCGGGGCTCAGTTACGCATTGCTTGACCGCTATATCCGCCAGCCGTACGGAGCCAGTGTGTGACACAGTAGTGTGACACAAGTAAGGTCTCAGTTCGACGTAAGACCTTGTTTTTGCTGATGACGGCTTAATGGGGGTTGCGGTCCTGCCGGGCCCACCGGAAGCGACCGCCATAAGATATCCCGTGTCGGGGAGTAGCGCAGCCTGGTAGCGCATCTGCTTTGGGAGCAGAGGGTCGCAGGTTCGAATCCTGTCTCCCCGACCATTTTTCGCGAGAAGCCTCACCTCCGCATTGCTTGCCAGGGCAGGAGCGGTGGCTTGCGAGCCGCACATCCGCCGCGAACCGTGTCGATCAGAACCGCTTGGTGACTTCCACCATCACGGTGCGCGGCAGCGATCCGAAGCCGACCTGGTCGGCCCTGACGCCGGTCGCGGTGCCCGTCCCGCTACCCGTCTGCGGGCCATCGACGACCCCGGTCACGTAGAACTGGTTCGTCAGGTTCTTGCCGATCACCGCCAGCGTCCAGTTATCGTCGTCGGCACCGAAGCGCACGCCAACGTCGAGCGTGACGTAGCGATCCTGCAGCGACAGGGGATTGCCGAAGCCCGATGCCAGGTATTCGTCGGAATAGCGAGCATCGGCATTGAAGCCGAGCTTCATGCTGCTGCCCACCGGCATTTCATAGACCACGCCAAGATTTCCGGTCCAGTCCGGCGCGACCGACAGCGCAGCGCCGGTCAGATCCTGGCGGGCCGTGATCCCGCCGATCAGCGTGCATCCTTCCGAAACTGTCTGGCCGGCATAGCAGGGGGCCAACGGGAAATCGGTATATTGGGCGTCCGTGTAGTTGATCGAGCCGCTCAGGTTCAGTCCGGGAACGCCGCGGGGGGCGAATTCGAACTCCAGCTCGACGCCGCGCGTCCGGGCATCTGCCGTGAGCGTCTGGAACGCGAAGATCGGCGAGTTGAAGAAGTCGACCTGCAGATCCTTGTAGTCATAGGTGAACAGCGTCAGGTTCAGGCGCAGCTGACGATCCAGCAGCGTCGATTTAATGCCGAATTCGAAGCCCTCGGCAGTCTCGGGATCGAATGTCAGGTCGTCCTTCGGGTCCGCGGAAAACTTGGAGTTGATGCCGCCGTTGGAGAAGCCGCCCGATTTGTAGGCGGTCTTGTACGCGCCATAGATCATGAGGCCGGTCGAAGGCTTCCATGTGATCGTCGCTTCGGGCGAGAAATCGGTGAAGTCCTGGCTCGCGGTGATGACGCCCAGCCCGTCCGGATCGTCCTGCGGACGGAAGATCGCGGCCAGCCCGGGATTGTTGTACGGCTGGGTGAAAAAGCTGTCCTTCGATTCAGTCGTATACCGGCCACCGGCCGAAACTTCGAGGGTCGGCGTGATCTCGAAAGTCGCCTGACCGAATACGGCGAGGGTGTCGCCGTCGGTGAAGCTCGTCTTTGAAGTCCCGACATACTCGAAGCCGGGAGGGGCCGCGCTGTTGGCGACACCGCCAAGAATGATGTACTGCTCGAAGTCGCGCTTGGTCGTCTGATAGAGCGCGCCGACCATGAAATTGAACGGGCCGTCGAGCTGGCTCAGCGCGCGCAGCTCCTGCGAGAACGCCTTCCAGCTCGAATTCTCGGTCGCCCAGTTGGAAATGTCGCTCGACTGGAAGTCGCAGGCGCAGGCCCAGCGGTTGTTGGTCCACTGGTAATTGGTCACCGAACTGATCTGCAGCACGTCCGCATCATACTGGACGTTCAGCGTGCCCGCGGCCGACCGATAGCGGTTGTAGAGCGAGCCGTCCTGCCTTGCAAAAGGGAAGCCGCTGGCGGCGATCGCTGCGGGAATGTTGTTCTGGTGCGTGACGAAGTCCCTCTCGCACGCATATTCGGTGAGCTGCGAGACGCCCGAGGGCAGGCCGCATGCATAGGGGACGTAATTCCACGAGGAGTTGTTGACATTATTGCTGTCGAACGTCCCCTTGAGGGTGAGCGTAAGGCGATCGCTCGGTTCTATCTTGAGCGTGGCGCGACCGATGAATTCCTCTTCCGCAGGCTGCCAGGTTGGCGCGGGCGTCGCGATCAGGTCTTCGGTCGTGCTAGTCGCCAGGTCGAAGACCGAATAGGTCCGGTCGACGCTTTCGTTGCGGTAGTATCCCTTGTTGGAGTTCGAGTAGCGCGCGGCGAGGCGGACGCCGACCGTGTCCGACAACGGAACCGAGGCAACCCCTTCGACGCGATACTGCTGCGCCTGGAATTCGTAGCCGCCGCGCAGCATGAATTCAGGGTTCGGCCCGGGGTCTGCGCTGGTAATCGAAATGACGCCGGCCGTCGCGTTCTTGCCGAAGAAGAGCGCCTGCGGCCCCTTGAGAACCTCGACCCGCTGCAGATCGAAAAAGCCTTCCTGAATGACGCGGCCCTGACCGTAGTATGCCCCGTCGACCACCACCGCGACCGACTGCTCGATACCGATCGAGGTGGAGGAGGAGCCGATACCGCGCAGGGTCAGCTGCGCGCCCGAACCGTTCGACGCGCGCCCGACATTGAAATTCGGCGCGATCGCGGCGATCTTCTCGACACTGGTGATGTCCCGGTTCTCGATCAGCTTTTCGTCGAAGGCACTGACAGCAACGGGCACGTCCTGCAGGCTTTCCTCACGCTTGCGCGCGGTGACGACGATCTCTCCGATCCCGCCCTCCTGCGGCTCGTCCGCCTGGCTATCCGATGAGACCTCGCTGTCCTGCGCAAGGGCCGGAGAAACACCAGCCACCAGCGCGGTCGCAGCAGACGACAACAACACACCGCGAAGAACGAGGTTCATGATCCACTCCCATTTTTGTTATGGTATTGGCTTAGGAGATTTCGTTACTTGGCCACACTAGTCCAATGGCTAGCGTGTCTGGCGCGCTGGCTGCGAACATTCGCCTCTTAGTGCATTCTGCGGGCACCAGCCTTCCTGCATACCGAACAACTGCGCGGCAGAGGCGCCTCCGCGACCATGCGGCCACCTAACCAGATGGCGAGTGGATGGCGCATCCCGCAGTGCCTAGCCTCCACCATCCTGGCAGCAAGCCGACCTGCGAAGAGCGCGGACCAAGAGGGGGAGTTTCCGATGAAGACAGTGCCGAGCCCGCGCACCGGCGGCGGCTCTACGAGCGTGCATGAGCACAGTTCGCACCGCGGTCGGGCCATCGACCCCACGATAAATTGCGAGACGCCGAAATGAGCGGGTTCGACCTGGAAGCGGAAGTTCGGGATCTCGCAGCGCGGCGCGATATTACTGCGGCAGTACAGCGCTACGTGCGCGGACTCGACCGGCTCGATGCCCCGCTTCAGCGCAGCGCCTTCCACGACGACGCGCATGTCGATGCCGGGCTGTCGGCAGGCGGGCCGGACGAATTCGTCGCCTTCTGCCAGCAATTCCTCGGCCAGGCCGGTGCCTCGCACCATCAGCTGGGACAGGTGTCGATCATCTTCACCGGTGCGGACACCGCGAGCGGGGAATGCTATTTCCAGGCGTGGCACAACAGCACCGGCGAGGACGGCGCACCGCGCGACCTGTTCATCGCGGGCCGTTATGTCGACGAATACGCCTGCAGGAACGGTGAGTGGCGCATCGCGAAGCGGCGGCTTGTCACCGACTGGGTGACCGACCAGCCCGCCGACCATTCCTTCTTCGACCAGCCGGGCATCCACCGCGGCTCACGAAGCGGAGCGGATTTCAGCGAACGACGCGATTGGCCAGAATAACCCGCAGCCAGATAGGCGCGACCACCTCCAAGCAATACTGCATCGATCAACGGCGTGCCGCGATCCGACCGGATCCTGCGGCGCGGATCGTGTATCCTCGAAGCGGGCTTCTTCCGGCGTGCGGTCGCTGTCGTCCTGCCGGTGGAAAAGGCACCACGGGGCCGACTGGTCAGTCTGCTCCCGCGCCTGCTCACCCCGATATCGGGGTCGCTAGGCGAGGAGAATCAAAGCCCTTGCGTGTAGGCCACGCCCAGCAGCGCCGCAGCAAGCAGCAGCAGACCGATCACGATCGCCTTGCCCAGCGTTTTGCGGTCGCGGCGGCGTTTGAAATAGGCTTGGCGACCTTCTTCGGTATTGGGGATTCGGCTGGCCAAGGGTCGCTCCTAACAAGTTGGCCGAAAAACCTTACTTTTGGGGCATTTGACAAGTCAAGTTAGAGAAGCTCTTAAACTGTCAATCGCGTCGATCATCGAGGCATCAGCGCGGACCGCTCAGGTCGGCTCGCTTGGCCGCTCGCCTTCGTGGGTCGCCGCCCACACCACGCTGCCCGCGCTGAAGCCGTGGACGATGGTCGATAGCAGGATCGTAAAAGTGACCGTCGCCCACAGCGCGCCCTCGTCCACCAGGTTCAGCTGGCCGCCGGCGTAGGCGAGGTAATAGATCGAACCGATCCCCCGCACCCCGTAGAAGGCGACCACCCCGCGCTGGCGCAGCGACATCGGATCGCCCCACAGGGCCAGCATCCCGCTGATCGGGCGGATGATGAAGATCAGCGCAACGCCCAGCAGCGCGTGCTGCCAGTCGAGATAACCCAGCAGCGCCGGAATCGCGCCGCCCAGCAGCACCAGCAGCACGGCGGTAACCGAGTGTTCCAGCGCGCTCGAAAAGCTGTGCAGCCGCCCATGATACTCATGCTCCGCCTCCTTGCGGCGCAGCACCAACCCCATGAAGAAGGCGGCGATGAAGCCATAGCCCTCAATCAGTTCGGTCAGACCATAGGTGACCAGCACACCGGCCAGCGCGATCACCCCGGTTCCGGCATTGGCCAGCGGATTATCACCCGGAAGAGTGAACAGCACCCGGCCGAGAACCCATCCGGCGGCGCAGCCCGCAACCACACCGACTGCGATCTTGTACACGACGTAAAAGCCCAGCCATTCGCCGATCCACTCGCCCACCCCACCAGTCGCCGCGACGATGAAGATCGCCAGATAGACGAAGGGAAAGGCCAGCCCGTCGTTCAGGCCCGCCTCGGTCGTGAGTGCGAATCGAACCGGGTGTTCGCCCCCTTCGAGCGGCGGCCCGACCTGCACGTCGGCCGCCAGCACCGGGTCCGTCGGGGCGAGCACGGCCGCCAGCAGCACCGACCCGGCGATCGACAGCCCGATTCCCAGCCCCAGCACCACCACCGAAAGGATGCACAGCGGCATCGCGATGGTGAGCATCCGGATCGTGGTGTTCCACAGGTTGTGGCCGCGGATCTTGTCGATCCGGATGCCGGTGCCGAACAGCGCGATGATCACCGCGAATTCCGACGCCAGTTCCCACACCCGCGGGTTGTCTATCGGGTTGAGCGCGTTGGGCACGCCGGGCAGCAGCCCGAAGACCGCCAGCCCGCCAAGGATCAGCAGGCCCGATGCGGCTGGCTCTCGCCCCCGGAAGTAGCGCGGCAGCCAATAGGCGGCGATGATCGCCAGCCCGCAACCGGTCAGCAGGATATGGTAGGGATCGAGACCGAAGGTTGCCTTGTCCATCAGCCTTCAACGCGCGGGCAGCGGATGGGGGCCCGAAGCGGCTTCAGGCCCCCTCGCCCCGTCACTCCGCCGGCTTGAACGGTTCGCGGGTGTTGGCGAGGATGCCGGCCACCTGCGTGTAGACCGCGACGTTCTGGCGCAGCTGCGCCGGGTCGATCTTGTCCAGCGTGTCGTTGTTGGTGTGGTGCAGGTCGAAATAACGGCTGCCATCCTGCTGCAGATCGATCAGCGCACCGCCCTGGTCGCGCACGATGTTGATGTCCGCACCGCCGGTGGCGACTTCGCGCGAGGGTGCCACGCCAAAGCGGGCGACGGCCCGCGCCAGCTTGCCGTAGAGATCGGGGTTGGAGGCAGTGAAATTGCTGTCGATCCGCCAGATCCTATCCGCGCCGAAATCGCTTTCGATACCGACCGCGATCGGCTCGTCGATATGCGCCTCCGAATAGGCGGTGCTGCCGAACAGGCCGACTTCCTCCGCCCCGGCGAACAGCACGCGAATGGTCCGCAGCGGCTGGCCCGCCTTGGCAACGTTGAGCGCGGCGGCCGCCACGATCCCGCAGCCTGCGCCATCGTCGAACGCGCCGGTGCCGTTCCACCAGCTGTCGAGGTGACAGGCGAGCAGCACGGGCGGCAGCGAGGGATCGCGGCCGACGATCTCGCCGACCACGTTGCCGCTGGTCGTCTCTCCGATGACGCGCGGGGTCAGCACCAGTTTCATGGTGATCGGCTTGCCGTCGGCGCGGGCGAACATCCGCTCCAGATTGTCGGCATCCGGGTTGGACAGCGCGCCTGCCGGGGTCGGCTCGACGCCAGCGGGGAAGCTGGTGCCGCCGGTATGCGGCGTACGCTCGGTCTCGGTGCCGATGGAGCGGATCACGGTCGCGACCGCGCCCTTGCTCGCGGCCAGCCCTGCGCCGGTCCAGCGAACCGGCCCGGCAAAGCCGTAGCCCGAGCCATCCTGAGTCGGACGCATATCGTGACTGATGAAGGCGATCTTGCCGGTCAGCGAACCTTCGGGCGCGGCGGCGAGATCGGCGTAGCTGGGGAAATAGACCACTTCGGCCTCGATCCCCGCTTCGCCCGTGCTGGCGCTGTTGCCCAGCGGCACGATCATCAGATCCTGCGCATAGGGCGCGGTGACGCGTGCGGTCGCGTTGCTGCCCGGCACCCAGGTCTGCATCTGATAGGGTTCGTCAGCGACATTGCGGAAGCCGTTGGCGCGCAGCCATTCGACCGCCCAGTCGCGCCCGCGCTGTTCCGCCTCGGTGCCCGCCTGACGGGGGCCGACCTCGGTGGTGATTCCTTCGACGAAGTCCCACGCGGCGGTGTCGCTTGCCAGCGCCTCATCGGCCACTGCGGAGAGCCGGTCGGGTGCCTCCTGAGCAAGAGCGGGAGAAGCCCAGAACGGGGCGGCGAGCGAGAGCGCAGCGAGCGCGACGAGCGATGTTTTCATGGCCCGCAGCGCTAAGCCACTCGCCACGATCTGCCAAGCCTGTCGACAGTCGGAGGTGTTTTTGGGGAAGCCTGCTTGACGCGCCCTGCAAGCAGGCTTTAAACGCTATTGCGAAGCACTCGCAATGATAGACAGGGCTCAACCGATGACTTTGCACACGCTGCTCGCAACCCCCAATCTCGACGATGTCTCGCCGATCCACGCCCGCTTGGTCTGCGCGATGCGCTACGTCCACCTCGCCCGGTGCGAGGGCAAATATAGCTGCCGCGCGCTGGCCGCGCAGATCGGCACGTCGGATGCGGTGCGCCCGTTTCACGTCTTCATGGACGAGGCAGGCAGGGCGTGGCCCGAACCGATCGCGCTCAACCGGCCGTGCCAGATGGCACTGAGCTATGACGAGATGCTGCTGGTCGACCTGTGCACCGCCGCCGCGCGCAACGAACGCGGCGTGTTCGACGAGCTGGTCGAGGACATGATCGGTCGCGCGGGTCGCAATTCGATCTGGACCGCCGCGCGCCGGTTGATGAGCACCGTGGTCGTGATCGTGCGCTAGCCGCGCGGGCCGATCACCAGAAGCGGCTGCCGGGAACGCCCTTGAACGGGCCGACCACCCGCGACGTGATCCACCCGCCATAGAATTCGCCCGGCTGCGGGGTCACGACCTCCCCATCCACCGTGATCCGGTCGAACGGTGCGGGGTAGAACGCGACATGATCGGTCAGGATGCGGAAACCGGGCGTGGGGTCGGAATAGCTCCAGCCGACCTTCGCCAGCCGATCGCCCCCGGCGACGACATCCCAGTAGCGCGCCTGCCCCTTCCACTCGCATAGCGAGCGGCCCGGTGCGGGCTCCAGCACGCCATTGGTGATGTCCTGCGGGGGAATGTAATATTGCGGCGGATGACTGGTTTCGAGCACGCGGATCGCGGCCCGCGTCTCCGCAATCCGCACACCGCGATGCTCGATCACGATATGGACGTCCGTCGGCTCGGCAATCGCGGGGCGCGGATAGTCCCACACGCTTTCCTGCCCCGGGCCGGGCGGGATCGGATCGGGCCGTTTCATGCGGTGCACCTGCCGGTCATGCGAACACCACCTTGGTGCCCTTCTCGATCACCTTGGCGAGCGCGGCGGCATTCCAGTTGGTCAGCCGCACGCAGCCGTGGCTTTTGCCCTTGGCGATAAAGTCCGGGTCCGGCGTGCCGTGGATGCCGTAGCCATCCTTGGTCAGGTCGATCCACGTCCCGCCGACCGGATTGTTCGGCCCCGGCGGCAGGATGAAGGTGCCGTCCGGCCCCCACTCCTGCTTGTCTCCATCGAAGGTGTAGTTGGGTTCGGGCGCGACGGTGTTGACCGACATCGACCCGCTCGGGCTCGGGAATTCGACGCTGCCGATACTGGCGGGGAAGCTCGCGACGATCTCGCCCGCGTCGTCGAACGCGACCAGCCTGCCCTCGCCCTTGCGCACTTCCAGCTTGGCGATGTCGCCTGCCACCTTCTCGTTGCCGTGGCTCACGATCACCAGCTTGGTGCCCGCCTTGCCGAAATCGGCATCGGGGTTGAGCGCCTGCAGGAACTCCGCGTCCATATGGAACCGCTCGGCCAGCATCTCCAGCGGGGTTTCGTAGCCCAGCGCATCCATCTCGGCCATGTCGGCGAAGTCCTCGGGCAGCTTCTTAAACGGGCCCTTCGCATCCTTCTCGGTCACGGTGTAGGTGCGGAAGATATCGCCGCTCGTCTCGTCGAACAGCGCCTGGAGCAGCTTGTCATCGACACCGCCATCGGCGGACATCCCGTGCGCCTCGCGGAAGTAGCGGATCGCGCTGTCGGTGTTTCCACCGCCGAAGCCGTCGATCACGCCGGGCGCGTGGGCCGTGTGGTCGAGCATCACCTGCACCGCGATCATCTCCGGGGTGCGGTCACCCAGCATCTCCTGCGTCATGCCGTCAGGCAGCTTGAGCGAGAGCTTGCCATCGCTCACGCTCGCTTCCGGCTCGGCAGCCATGCGCGGATCGTCGTAGCCGCCGGTCGCGGCAGGCGCCTCAGCCTTGCGCTCGACAGGCGTCTGTTCGTCCTTGTCGGTGTCGGTTCCTTGCAGGCCGCAGCCCGTCAGCGCGGTGAGGGAAAGGGCGAGGCACAGCGGGCTGAATATCCTGTTCATGCCACCCGAACGGCGGCAGCGCGCAAGCCGTTCCCCGACTAATCTGCGATGCGCCGGGCAAGCGCCAGACCGGAGAGAAATGCGTTCTCGACCCGTGGGCCCGACAGCCAGTCTCCGCACACGCCGATGCGCAGCCCGGCGTCCCACAGCGCGCCCGCGTCGTTCTTCTCGCACTTAGCATAGCGCCAGCGGTGCGCGTTGCTGAACAGGAGCGGCGGCAGATCGCCGACCGCGCGGGCGAAATGGGCGAGCAGTTCCTCTCCGACATTCTCCGCCTCCCGCTCCAGCTGGGCGCGCGACCAGCGCGGATTGGCCTGGATCACCCAGCATTCCTGGTCCGCATCGCGCCCCGGCTTGGCCGAGTTGCGCGCCGCCCAGCCGATCGCGCCTTCATCGGCCAAGGTGTCGGGCGCATCGACACGGCTCTCGAACGCGACCATTGCGGTCCAGCACGGTTCGGTTTTCACATCGCGCGCATCCTCGGCGAAATCGGGTGCGTGGACGGCCAGCAGCGGCGCCGCCTGTTCGGCGGGGACCGCGATCACGACCGCGTCGAACCGGTCGTCGGGGGCGCCCTCGCCCTCCACCCGCCAGCCACCGCGATCGGGCACCAGCCCGGCAATTCGAGTGCCGAAGCGCACCTCCAGAGCCTCTGCCATCGCCCGGATCGGCACGTTCATCCCCGGCGTGCCGACCCATGCGCCGTCCTTCGCGGCGGGCCACGGGGCGACGATGCCGTCGGCTTCCCACGCCCGCACCTGCGTCTGGAACGCCATTTCGCGCGCGGTGAAATATTGCGCGCCGTGATCGAAGCGGAAGGTCGCCCCGTCATGCTCCACCCGGCGAGTCGCCATGCGCCCGCCGGGCCCGCGCCCTTTATCGAACACTGCGACATTGTGGCCCGCCTCGACCAGGCGAGAGGCGCATGTAAGCCCGGCCATTCCGGCCCCGATAACTGCAACGTGCATAGAACATCCTGTCGTGTGGGTGCGCGGGCGGGCGGACGCTTGCCCCCTCGCCGCTTCGCGCCTATCTCACCGCCCAATTCCCGAACCCGACAGATTGATCCGAAGGACCCACGATGGCCGCGCAATACGCCTACGTCATGAAGAACATGACCAAGACCTTCACCGGCGCCCCCAAGCCGGTGCTGAACAACATCAACCTGCAGTTCTACCAAGGCGCGAAGATCGGCATCGTCGGGCCCAACGGCGCGGGCAAGTCCACCCTCATGAAGATCATGGCCGGGATCGATACCGACTATGCGGGCGAGGCATGGCCGGGCGAGAACATCACCGTCGGCTACCTGCCGCAGGAGCCCGAGCTCGATCCGAACAAGACCGTGCTCGAAAACGTCAAGGACGGCGCGCGCGAGACCGCCGACATGGTCGAACGCTTCAACCAGATCGGCATCGAGATGGGCGAGGAAGACGCCGATTTCGACGCGCTGAGCGAAGAGATGGCGCAGCTGCAGGACAAGATCGACGCGGTCGACGGCTGGACGCTCGACAACCAGCTCGAAATCGCGATGGAAGCGCTGCGCTGCCCTCCCTCCGATGCGTCGGTCGAGAACCTGTCGGGCGGTGAGAAGCGCCGCGTCGCGCTGACCCGCCTGCTGATCCAGAAGCCGGGCATCCTGCTGCTGGACGAACCGACCAACCACCTCGACGCAGAGTCGGTCAACTGGCTCGAAAACCACCTCGCCGAATATGCCGGCGCGGTGCTGATGATCACCCACGATCGCTACTTCCTCGATAACGTGGTGGGTTGGATTCTCGAGCTCGATCGCGGGTCTTACTACCCCTACGAAGGCAACTACTCGACCTACCTCGACAAGAAGGCCAAGCGTCTTGCGCAGGAAGAGCGCGAGGATTCGGGCCGCCAGCGTGCGCTGTCCGAAGAGCTCGAGTGGATCCGGCAGACGCCCAAGGGCCGCCAGACCAAGTCCAAGGCGCGCCTGCGCAAGTTCGAGCAGCTGCAGGACGCGCAGAGCGACCGCAAGCCGGGCAAGGCGCAGATCGTCATCCAGGTGCCCGAACGTCTCGGCAGCCAGGTGATCGAGGCGCACAACATCTCGAAATCGTTCGGCGACAAGCTGCTGTTCGAAGACCTCAGCTTCACCCTGCCCCCGGGCGGCATCGTCGGCATCATCGGGCCCAACGGCGCGGGCAAGTCGACCTTGTTCAAGATCATCACCGGTCAGGAACAGCCCGACAGCGGCACGATCAAGATCGGTGACACCGTGCACCTTGGCTACGTGGACCAGAGCCGCGACGACCTGACCGCGAGCAACAACGTGTGGGAGGAAATCTCCGACGGGCTCGATTACATGAAGGTCAACGGCCACGACATGAGCACGCGTGCCTATGTCGGCGCGTTCAACTTCAAGGGCCAGGACCAACAGAAGAACGTCGGCAAGCTCTCGGGCGGTGAACGCAACCGCGTGCACATGGCCAAGATGCTGAAAGAAGGCGGCAACGTGCTGCTGCTGGACGAGCCGACCAACGACCTCGACGTGGAAACCCTGCGCGCGCTGGAAGACGCGATCGAGAACTTCGCCGGCTGCGCCGTGGTCATCTCGCACGACCGCTTCTTCCTGGATCGGCTCGCAACGCACATTCTGGCGTTCGAGGGCAATTCGCACGTGGAGTGGTTCGAGGGGAACTTCGAGGCTTACGAGGAGGACAAGCGGCGGCGCCTGGGCGACGCGGCGGATCGGCCTACGCGTTTGGCGTATAAGAAGCTGACGAGGTGAATTAGTCAGTGCATAATCAAATGTGAGTAATCAAAAGGACCACCATTACATTCCGCAGTTCCTTCTTCGCCAGTGGACTGGCGAAGATGGGCGACTTGTTAGATTCTATAAACCTCATGCTACCAAGTTGATGGCGGAATGGGTTTATCCATCTCAGGTCGGATTTGAAAAACACCTCTACTCGACGAGAAATCCATCCCGTCGCGGTCGCAATTGGCTTGAAAACGATTTTCTTCAGAGAGTCGATAGCATGGCTGCACGATCGCACGCGAAGATGGTCCAATCTCCTGTCGTGGGGCTCTCTGACGCAGAAATGTCCGCATGGAGTATATTCGTGCGTACTCTATTCCATAGATCTCCAAGTGGATTCAAATCGACCCAGTTCCATAGCATAAGAATTTGGGAGGAGACTGTAAGGGAAATCGGACCGCGGTATGCACAAATGAAGGGCCCCGACGATCCAGAAACTATAGATGAATACATTCGAGAGGGGATCAATGGGGCCGCATATGATCAGGTCTTAGAGCACTTTCCCGATACTATGATGAGCAGTAGGGTTGGCCAGTTCCTCAACAACCTCCATCACGCTTACCTTAGAGCCTGTCTTCAAAAGTAGTTGGGAGATATCAGCTGGTTGCGCTTGACGCGCTGGTGCATCGCTGATTCCGGGGTTTCGCCAGAAACGACCGAGGAATAAGCGATGTGGACCGATACCTCCCGGCAGCAGCATAGCCGCCCGGGTCTACGTTATCCAAGCGATTTGCGCGATGCCGAGTGGGCCTTGATCGAGCCTCTGTTGCCGCCCGCGAAACCTGGCGGCAGGCCGCGCTGCGCCGACCTGCGCGAGGTGATGAACGCGATCCTCTATCTGGCAACAAGCGGTTGCCAATGGCGGATGCTGCCCAAGGATTTCCCTCCGCTCTCGACGGTTCAACGCTATTTCTATGCCTGGCGCGACAGCGGCCTATGGCAGACGATCAATCACCTGCTGGTGATGGCTGCGCGCCAGATCGAAGGGCGCGAGGCCAGCCCCAGCGCCGGGGTGATCGATAGCCAGAGCGTCAAGACCACCGAGAGTGGCGGCCCACGGGGCTACGATGCGGGCAAGAAGATCATGGGACGCAAGCGTCACATCATCACCGATACGCTCGGACTGATGTTGTTCGTCACCATCCACGCTGCCAGCATTCAGGATCGCGACGGGGCGGTCGATCTCATCAAGGCAATCCGCTACCGCTTCCCGTGGCTGCGCCACCTCTTCGCCGATGGGGGCTACGCAGGCGACAAGCTCATCGGCGCGCTTCAAGGGCATGGGCAATGGACGCTCGAGATCGTGCGCCGCTGCGACACCGCCAGGGGCTTTGTTCTGCTCCCGCGCCGCTGGGTGGTCGAGCGCACCTTCGCCTGGCTCGGCAGATGTCGACGGCTCGCAAAGGACTGGGAAAGAACTATCGAAAGTTCCACCGCATGGACTACCATCGCCCACATCCGCCGCCTCACCCGCCTCATCGCAAGCCACTGCCAGATCGCATAAACTTCTGAGTCAGGCTCTTACCACCTCGCCTCCAGCTAATACGTTCCTTATCTCGGACGGCGTACCCATCAGAACTAACGGGTTAGCAACTGACGGAGCCCATTACGCCATTCCTCTAAGCCCCCGACGCCTTCTCGTTGCAGCACACCAAAAGAAAACTCTGCGCGATATTAGCGCGATGACGACCAAAGATTTAGTGACGCAGGTTAATCGCTGGATCGTCGAAAAAGCTGAAAACTTTGTTGCTGCGACCGACAAGCGCCAAGAACGCTTTATTAGAAATAGATTTGGCGTAGATCAAATTGCGCCGATGTCAGGTCCAGTTCCTGAAGATCATGATTTATGATTTCAGGCCAGTTCGCCTCTCCACTGCAACCCTTGCACCACCCCCTCCCCCCTGTTAGCTCGCGCCCGTCATCTGGGGAGTAGCCCGCCGCAGCTCACGCGCAGCGGTTCCCTCGCGTCAACATACTCGGCCGAGAGGTCGTGGCGCAGGGGCGCGGAGTGATCCGCACGGGCAAGACCAATGGCACCTGACTTTCGCCTGGCCGGGCGGGAGGTCATGTGCCGTTGCTGTCTTGTTCGCCCGGCCCGGAGATAGTCAAAGTGGACGCCATCCTCACCTCTACCGCCGTGGTCGCTCTGGCCGAGATCGGCGACAAGACCATGCTGCTCGCCATCGTGCTCGCCGCGCGGTTTCGCACGCCTGTGCCGATCATCCTCGGCATCCTCGTCGCCACGCTCGCCAACCATGGCATCGCCGCATTCCTCGGCCATGCGATCGCCGGACTGCTCGACGGGCAGTGGTTCCGCTATGCGGTGGGTATCGGCTTCGTTGCGATGGCGGCGTGGACGCTGGTGCCGGACACATTCGAAGACGACGACGAGCCCAAGACAGGCCGCTTCGGCGCGTTCCTGACCACAGCAATCGCCTTCTTCCTGGTCGAGATCGGCGACAAGACGCAGATCGCGACCATCGCGCTCGGCGCGCAGTTCGGCAACGTGCTGCTGGTCACCATCGGCACCACGGCTGGCATGATGCTGGCGAACGTGCCCGCGGTGTGGTTCGGCAATGCGATTATCGAGCGCGTATCGCTCAAGGCCGTGCGGATCATCGCCGCGCTGCTGTTCCTCGTCATCGGGCTGTGGGTGATCGCTCAGGCCGCCGGGATTCTCGGAGGGTAGGCGGCACGCAGGATGTCGCGAAGGGCCGATTAACCCTCTGCGAACAGGCTGTTGCAGACGCATGCGGGGGCAGCCACTTGGTCTGCCATCGAAGAAAATGGCGGTCTTCCGCCAAAACCGGCGCTTCTCATCTAGAATGGACGGGTATTTCCCATTTCCACTGAAGAGAAGATCCTCCCGGATGACCCTGAAGCTAAAGCTCTTTGCCTGCCTCGCGATCTTAAGCGCCGCCCTGTTGGCGCTCGCAGGGGCCTTCTATCACACCGCGCAGAACAACGAGGCGGCCTTTTCGACTATCCTGGTCGACCGCGTCGAGCCGCTCGAAGACCTCAAGACGGTCGCTGACACCTATGCGGTGCTGATCGTCGATAACGCGCACAAGGCGCTCAACGGCAATATCGGCTACGCTGAAGCGGAAAAGAACGTGCGCGAGGGCGAGGCCGCGATCGAGAAGGCGTGGGCATCCTATCGTGCGACCAGCATCGAGGGCGAAGAGGAAGTGCTGGCAAAGCAGGTCGAAGCACAGATGGCGACCGCCGACGCGGCTGTCTTGCGGCTGGAAGCGATCCTGGAAGCCCGCAATTCTGACGCGCTGAAGCGCTTCGTCGACAACGAACTCTACCAGACCATCGATCCGGTGTCCGAGAGCATCGCGGCGCTGACCAAAATGCAGATCGACATCGCCAGCGATGTCACCGGGCAGGCGCTGAGCGAAACAAACGTCGCGCTGACCATCGCGCTGGTACTCGCCATTTTGGCGGTCGCGGCGATCGCGATCTCGATCTTCATCGTCACCCGCAAGGTCGTCCACCCGATCACCAATCTGTCGAGCGTGGTTCACGATCTCGCGAAATCGGGCGACGGCCAGCTGCCCCATCTCGACCAGAAGGACGAGATCGGCGACATGGCCCGCGCGATCGACGCCTTCCTGAATGCCGTGCTGGAGAAGGACCGGGCGGCGGCGGCGGCGATCGCCCGCGAACAGAAGATGGTCACCGATACGCTGGCCGAAGGTCTCTCCGCACTCGCGGCGGGCGATCTGACCGCCGAGGTGACCGCGACCTATCCGCCGGCCTATGCCAGCCTGAAAGCCAACTATAACGAAGCGGTCCAATCGCTGCGCGGGCTGATCGAACGCGTCACCAAGGGGACCGATTCGATCCGCCTGAGCTCCAGCGAAATTGCGCAGAGCTCCGAATCGCTCGCCCGCCGGACCGAAGCCAACGCCGCCAGCCTGGAAGAAACCTCCGCCGCGCTCGCCCAGATGAACGACCGCATCTCGCGCGGGGCTGCTGCGGCCAAGGACACCGCCCACAGCGCCAACGAGGCCAACGGCGTCGTGCACGAAGGCCGCTCGCTCGCCGAAGAGGCGATGCAGGCGATGGGCCGGGTGCAGGAAAGCGCCGAGGGGATCGACACCGTCATCGAGGGGCTCGACAAGATCGCCTTCCAGACCCGTGTGCTCGCCATGAACGCCGCAGTCGAAGCGGGCCGTGCGGGCGAAGCGGGTCGCGGTTTCGCCGTCGTCGCCGATCTCGTCTCCGCGCTGGCCATGCGGGCCGAGGAAGAGGCCGGCTCCGCGCGCGAACAGCTGACCACCACGCAGGAAGAGGTCGGCAATGCGGTGGGCCGCGTCCAGCGCGTCGATGCGGCACTGGAACAGATTTCGACCAGCGTGGGCAATGTGAACCAGCTGCTCGATACGATGGCGGCGGACAATCAGGCGCAGGCCTCGGCCATCTCCGAAATTGTCTCCGCCGTCACCGACATGGACACCTCCACGCAGCAGAATGCGGCCATGGTCGAGGAAACCTCGGCAGCATCGCGCCAGCTGGCGTCCGAGGTGACGACCCTGGCCGAAGAAGCTGGCCATTTCCGCACCTTGGCCGGCACGGCGAAACCGATGTCCTTCGCACCCGCGGCAAGCACCGCGATGGTGCACTAGGCCGGGGCAAGATAGCGCGCGCGTACCCAGCCGGGGGGTAGGAACTGGGTCCGCGCGCGCGGCCGGCCGCTAGCCCTGCTTTGCCAGCGGCGGGACACTCCAGCTGCCATCGATCACCGGCTCTTCTGGTCGATAGGTTCGGAAGATCGCCTCGAAAGGCCCTTCGGGTGTCGGCACCCAGACCACGTCCTTCTCCTCCGGGCGCTCGCGCGAGAGGTGGAGGACGATCGATCCATCGGCGCGCCTGACCAGATCGGACGAGCCCGAATTGATCGAATGCCGATCAATCGGCACCTTGAAGAAGAACAGCCGCCCGTCGGCATCGGGCTGGTACACGCTGAGCGACCAGAACGCCTTCACCGGCACGCCTGCGGGCGGGATCACCATCCGGTAGGCGGCGTCGCCGCTCAGCGCGTCGCCCGCCGCATCGGTCTCGGTGCGGAAATAGCGCGCATCCTGCGTCTTGAGCGCGCCGAAGCCGATCAGCGCGATGGCGGCGCGGACCAGATCATTATTGCCGTAATCGCCTAGGATCAGGGGCGGCGCGTTCCAGCCAGGCTTGTCCTGCGAGCGCGAGAGGCCCTTGCGCAGCATGTCGAGCGAACGGGGCAGCCACGCATCCCACGCGGCGCGCGAGCGCAGGGATAGGCCGTCCCACACGCTCAGATCGCCCGGCACAATGCCCTTGTCCGCAAACTTCACGGCGCGCGCGACCTGCGGGTGGCTCGGCGAACGGCCGAGCACTTCGTTGGTCAGGGCGAGGAAGCTGTGCGGTTCCATTTCGGACGGCGCGAGCGTGGTGAAGAGCAGCGGCTTCGACTTCGTATCGACAGGCTCCACCACGATCCCGCTCTGGACCGCGCGCGCGGCATCGAGATCGTCCACCCCGGCCACGAAGGTGCGCGCCAGCAGCCACACATCGTTCGAGGGCATGCGGATGACGTCGGGGCCGTCCCTCACCGTGCTGTCAGGCCCGACGATCAGATAGGTCCCGCCCTTGCCGCCCTTTTCGGCATGGCCGACCATCGTCTGGTCGGTGAACATGTCCATCAGCGCGACCGACAGATAGCGGTCGCCCGAGTCGGGCAAAGTCAGGCGCACCGGAGTCTTGGAAAGCTCCAGCACCGCCGAGGTGTAGAGCGTGTCGTTGTTCGGCGCGGTGACCGAGCGGATGCGCTCGTCCGCCAGATCGCGCACGTGGATGTGCCGGTTGATGAGCACGTTGGTATCACCCGCCCGCTTGGCCGCATCGGCCAGCGCCTCTTCGGATACCAGCGTATCGCCGACATCGATCTGGCCGGACAGTGCCTGCATCGACCGGGCGAATTCATACGGGCCGAAAGCGTAGAAGAACGCATCGATCACCGTCCCGTCGAGCGCGCCGGTCAGCTGGTCCTGGCGCGAGTTCGGGTCCGGCTGGATCGATGCACAGCCGGGCAATGCGATGAGCGATGCTGCGGACAGATTGAAAAGCGCAGCGCGGCGGGTGATACCATGACGCATGAGAATGATCCTTTCGCCCGAAAAACCTGACTTGGCATTATATGTACGACCGTACATATACGAAGCAAGATGAGCGAAGGTCAAGACGGATCGGCCCCGCGTCGCGGACGGCGGACGGCGGATGCCCCCGCGGGGCGCGATGCGCTGCTGCGTGCGGCGACGCGGTGCTTCGCCGATAACGGGTTCGAGGCGGCGAGCGTGCGGATGATCGCCAGCCGCGCGGGGGCGGCACCCAACCTCGTCGCGGTCCATTTCGGCAACAAGGAGGGGCTGTGGCTCGCCTGCGTCGATCTGCTCACGGAGACCTTCGCGCCGAATATCGCCGCGCTGACCGCGATGGCGAACGACGCAAAGACGCCATTGCGCGAGAGGCTGCGGCTCGCGATCGGCATGACTGCAGGCTATTACGACCGCCATCCGGATCTGCGCGGCTTCGTTGCGCGGGCCAGCGTGGAGCCGCCGCCGCGCAGCGACATTGTCTCCGAACGGCTGCTGAAGCCTTTGTACGAGGCGGCCCGCCCACTGATCCGGCAGGGAATCGACGCGGGCATCATTCCTATCGGCGATCCGGCGATCGTCTTCGTGATCCTCAACCTCTCGCTCGGCCAGCCCGATCGCGTCGCCTCCGCGCTCGCGCTGCTGTCCCCTGGGCATCCGGTGGACGAGACTGCCAGCCGGATGGGCGAGGCCATGGCGCAACTGCTTCTGGGCAGGGATGGCGGCTAGTATGCAGGTCGCCCGTCACCTGATCCTGCATGGCCGCGTGCAGGGCGTGTTCTACCGCGACTGGACGGTGCAGACCGCGCGCTCGCTGGGCCTTGCGGGCTGGGTCCGCAATCTTCCCGACGGCACGGTGGAGGCGCATCTGGAAGGCGAGGAGACTGCCCTCGCCCGGATGATCGAGGCGATGCACGATGGCCCGCCGCGCGCTGCGGTCGACCGGATCGAGCAGCACGATATACCAGCCGAGGGGTTCGACCGGTTCGAGCGGCGCTGATCGGGTTTTCCTACTCGCCCCGCGCGCACTAGACCGGCGCAATGCTCTTGCCGCGCCGATGCCCTGCCCCTGTCTGGAAGGCGGGGCGTGCACGGGGAGTTTTTCTTGCCCCTGGACTGTGTGTCAGGTGTGTCAGGCTGGCGGGGGGCAGACCCACAATTGTCGGTTTCGGAGCTTTGCCTGCGCTCAACCGCTGCGGGGACATGGCATACAAACACACCCTCCTCTGGCCCGTCCTCAGTTTCCTCGTCTTCTGCCTCATCGGCCTCGGCGCGCGTCAGGCGATCGGCACCGTCTATGGCGCGGCCGAAGCGCGCGACCTTCTGGAGGCGCTCAGCCGCGCGGGGCTCTACCTCGGCTCGGCGATCGCCACCGCCTCTGCGACCACGCTCGCGCTGATGCTGACGCTGATCGGCATGATCCGCCGGATAGAGACCGAATTCGACCGCAAGACCTACAAGCAGGTCACCCGGATCGCGGTGCTCTCCACAGCGACGCTGATGATCAGCTTCCTCGTGCTACTGGCCTTCACCCTGCCGATCGGCGAGTTCGAGAACCTGCCGAAGGGCTGGTACAACTACCTCTACACCGCGCTGTTCGCGCTGACCGTGGGGATGGTGGCGCTCGCCTCGGCCAGTGTGACGATCGTGTTCATGACGATCCGCTCGATCGTCTCGCACATCACTCCGGGGGACGATGTCTAGCGGGGGCCTCAGCTGCCCTTGTCAGGCTTGGCGTCGGTCGCGGCTGGCGCGTCGTCGCCCTCGCTGTCGCCCTTGCCCGGCAGGAAGTCGCGGGAAAGCGCGTGGTAGAGCCGCTCCTTGCATACCATCGATCCGGCCCAGTCACCGATCAGCGCGGTCGCGAACAGCGGCAGGATCGCGTGGCTGGAGCTGGTCGCCTCGCTCAGGATGATGACCGAGGTCAGCGGCGCGCGAACCACGCCGGTGAAGTAGCCGCCCATCCCGATTAGCACGATCAGCCCAGCCTGTTCGGGCGGGAAAAGCGGGGTCAGCAGCTCGCCGAAACCGGCACCAACCGCCAGCGATGGAGCGAAGATGCCGCCCGGAATGCCGCTGGCGGTGGTCGCCAGTGCGGCGAGGAACTTGGCCGGACCGAACCAGTATTCCGCGTCCGCTCCGGTCAGCAGATCACGCGTCGGCTCGTACCCGGTGCCCGAGGTTGCGCCCGCCGTCAGAAAGCCGAGCACGCCGACCACCACGCCGCAAACCAGCGCGGTCGCCAGCGGACGCGCTTTGAGCCGGGAGGCAAAGCGCCCCCCTGGCCCCCGCAGTGCGAGCACCGCGCGCGAGAACAGGCCGCCTGCCGCTCCGCCCAAAAGCCCCGCGATCGGCGCGGCGATCAGCACGGTCATGATCGGCAGACTGCCGCCCAGCTGGCCGAAATAGACGTAGTCGCCCGAAATACCCTGCGCGGTCAGGCCGGAGATCATCACCGCGCCCATCACCAGCACCGCGACCCGCTGTTCGTACGCGACAGAAAGCTCCTCGATCGCGAAGGCGATCCCTGCGAGCGGCGTGTTGAACGCCGCGGCCACGCCTGCGGCACCGCCAGCGATGTACACGCCCGCGCTTGCCTGGACGCGGAACAGGCGGTGGACCTGCACCATGATCGCCGCACCCAGCTGCACGGTGGGGCCTTCACGCCCGACCGATGCCCCGCCCAGGAGCGCAGCGACGGTCAGCACCGCCTTGAACAGCGCGGTGCGGATCGCGACCAGCCCGGCCATCGCCGCACTGCCGGGCATGCGGCTGGCGGCGATCACCTGCGGAATGCCCGATCCGCGTGCATCGGGGGCAACCCGGTTGGTGATCGCGACGATCGCGACGAACACCAGCGGTGCGGAAACGAGATAGACCCATGGATGTGCGGCGGTGGTGCGGTTGAACAGCTCGGAAGCATGGTCGCCCGCAATCGCGAAGCCGATCGCGACCAGGCCGATCAGCACCGCCCCCACCAGGGTGGCGGCGCGGCGGCTCCAGTCGCTCGCGCTGATCAGCTCCTCGCCCATGCCCGGCAACAGATCTCTGGCAGGCAAGTGGGGGCGCTTCATGCTGCCTCCCCTATGGCAAGCAGCGCGCGCGGTCTAGGGCGTCACCCACCGCGCAGTGCCTTGCGCCAGATCGAACTGGGCGCGGCAATGGCCATCATGCGCGAGATGGAACCAGTCGAGCCGGGTCAGCTCGACCAGCAACACCGCGAAGTGCTCGCGCGCGGGGATCAGGTCCTCGTCGCTCGGCTCGGGGCCTTCGAACTGCGGCGGCAGGCCGGAGGATGCGGTTTGCGCGACCGTGCCCGGCCCATCGCCGAGGTAACAGCGGCGCGCAAAGTTGTTGCCCGCCTCCCACGCCGCCTGCGCGACCGCACTGTCACGCTCGATACGTGCCTGCCCCTGCACGCGAATCTGCACCTTCTCCGCCTTGTCGTAGAACAGCACGCCGACTCGCGGATCGGCCTCGATCACGCCGACCTTGGGCGCGCGCGCATCGGTATGGAATCGCAGGGTCCAGGGATCGAAGGCGCGCAGCACCATCACCCGGGCATCGGCATCGCCGGTTGCGATCACCGGCGTATGCATCGGCGAGCGGCGATCTCGTGCCGCGCGCTCCAGCCGCGCCTGCGCATCGGCGCGGACCTTGTCGAGACTGTCGAACATTGCCGCGATCAACACATGGCGCAGCCGCGCATGTCAATGTCCCGTGAAAATTGCGTCATTCATCATTGCGACTGGAAATATGAACAAGAAACCCTAACTCCGGTTCAGAAACGTGTCAGGCCGTATCAGGCATGTAATACATACGGACAAAGGGGCCGCCTGGTGGGTGCGGCGCGAATGGTCCATCGCCATGAAGGGAACCGCTAGCACCATGTATAATCCAACAGATCTTTTTCGATATGGCGGGCTGACTGCGCTCGGCCTCGCGCTCGCCGCGACCGGCCTGCCGGCCAACGCCGCCGTTGCTCCGGTACCGGCCAACCGGGTTTCGACCTATCTTCAGGCCGACACCCAGTTTGCCGGGCAGCCCTCGCGCGAAGAGCGTCGCGCCGAGCGTCGCGAGGCACGCGGCAACAGGGGCGATCGTTCGCAGATCCGCGAGCAGCGTCGCGAGGCGCGTCAGCAACAGCGCCGCGAAGCACGGCAGGACAGACAGCAGACGCGCCAGCGTTCTGCGGCCGAGCAGCGGGCGTGGGACGCCCGGATGCAGTCGCGCGCGAACTACGCCCGCGAGCAGCGCCGCGAGGCGCGTCGGGACGTACGGCAGGACCGGTGGGAAGATCGCCGCGATGCACGCAGGGAAGCACGCCGTGAAGAGCGCCGCGAAGCCCGCAGGGATGCGAGGCGCGATTATCGTCAGGATGCACGCCGCGATGCCCGTCGGGAAGCGCGCCGCGACTATCGGCGCGACGTCCGCAGGGAAGCACGGCGCGACTATCGACGCGATGTCCGTCGGGATGCTCGCCGCGAGGCGCGCCGCGACTATCGCCGGTGGAACCGCAGCTGGCGGAACGACAACCGCTACAACTGGCACCGCTATCGTGCGCAGAACCGGCGGCACTACAACCTGGGCCGCTATTACGCCCCCTATCGCAACTACAGCTATCGCCGGATCGGGATCGGCTTCTCGCTAGGCAGTCTGTTCTTCGGCAGCCGCTACCAGATCAACGATCCGTGGAGCTATCGCCTGCCGCAGACCTACGGCCCCTATCGCTGGGTCCGCTATTATGACGACGTGCTGCTGGTGAACACCTATACCGGCGAAGTGGTCGACGTCATTCACGACTTCTTCTGGTAAGCGATCGCTCACCCCAAACGGACGCCCCGCCGATCAGTGCGATCGGCGGGGCGTTTCGCTTACTGGCGCGCCTTTCCGCCGAAGGGCAGCATCCGGAAGATGCCCAGATCCTTGTCGATGAAGGTATGCTTCAGCGCGCCCAGGATGTGCAGACCGATCAGGTAGATCATGATGGTGCCCGCGGTCTTGTGAACGTCGAAGATGGTGCCGCCCAGATCCTTGTTCTCGCCCACCGGCAGCGTCGGGATGGTGAAGATGCCGAAGAAATCGATCGGGCGTTCGAACATCGAAGTCGCCAGCCAGCCGCCCAGCGGCAGACCGATCAGCAGGACGTAGAACACCACGTGAGTCGTCCGCGCGAGCATCCGCTCCCACGGTGCGTAGGTGTTCGGCAGGCTCGGCAGCGGGTGCGTCAGGCGCCAGGCGATGCGGCCCAGCGTAAGCGCGAGGATCAGCATCCCCAGCGCCTTGTGATTGGCGAAAGCAGCGCCTTTCTCGGCGTCCGAGAGATTCTCCGCGCTTTCCGCGATCCGCCAGTTCACGATTACCAGAACGGCGATCAGCCAGTGAAAGATCATCGCGCCGATGCTGTAGCGCTTCTGGTTAGCTGTGCTCATGCTTGCTTCCCCTCACATGTGTTCCCGCTGTCTAGCGGGCACGCGGTGCACTTGCTAGAAAACTTGCATGACAGACTCGACCACCAAGCCCGCCAAAGTGCCCGATCAGGATGCCCTCGCCAAAGTCGGCGAAACCGTCCGCAAGCGGCTCGACGCCGATCCCAAGGCCTACCGCGTTCCGACGGACAAAGCGGAAATCTACGCCGTGGGCGAATTCCTGACGAGCAACGAATGTCGCAAGCTGGCCGGAATGATCGATCAGGTCGCCCGGCCCAGCTCGCTCTACGAAGGCACTTACAAGGACGGGTATCGCACATCGTACTCGGGCAATTTCGACCGCGACGACCCGATGGTGAAGATGGTCAGCCGCCGGATCGACGATTGTCTGGGCCTGCCCGGCAAGTTCGGCGAGACGATGCAGGGCCAGCGCTATCTGCCGGGCCAGCAGTTCAAGGATCACCACGACTATTTCTATCCGGGCGAGGATTACTGGAAGCAGGAGAGGAAGAATGGCGGCCAGCGCAGCTGGACCGCGATGATGTTCCTCAACACGCTGAAGGGCAGCGGCGCGACCGCCTTTCCCAATTGCGGTATCCAGATCGAACCCAAGGCCGGTGTCCTGTTGCTCTGGAACAACGCCAACCCCGACGGCACGCCGAACGAGGATACGCTGCATGCCGGCACGCCTGTCGCGTCGAGCGCGAAATACGTCATCACGCGCTGGTATCGCACGCGCAAGTGGGGGTGAGCCGGGCTAGCCTGCGGTGTTGGCCGCAGCCAGTGCCTCCGCGATCAGCTTGCGGGTGTTCTGGACCCCATAGAGCGCGATAAAGCTGCCCATGCGCGGACCCTGTTCGGACCCGAGCAGGGTCTCGTAGAGCGCCTTGAACCAGTCGCGCAGATTGTCGAACCCGAACTCCTCGCGCTTGCCGGTTTCGTAAACGATCGTCTGCAGGTCTTCCGCGCTCGTATCCGCGGACACCTGAGACAATTCGCCGTCGAGCGCGGCGAGTGCGGAGGCTTCGTTGGGCGTAGGCGCCCGGCGGTTGAGCGTCGGGGCGACGAAATCGCGGTTATAGGCGAGCGCGGTTGTCACCAGCCCGTCCAGCTCCGGGTGCTTCGCCGGATCGGGATCCTCGATGTAGTTGCCGAGGTAGGACCACACCTGCTCGCGCGTCGCGGTCGCACCCATCACTCCGACCAGGTTGAGCAGCAGGCCATAGGTCACCGGCAGGCTGTCGCCCGCACCCGGTGCTTCCTCCGCCTCATACCCGCCATTGGCGCGAGCCAAGTGCCACACCGGATTGCCCAGCTGCTTGTCCAGCGCCTGTTCGGGCAGCCGTTCGCGGAACTGCCAGTAATCGTCGACCGCGCGCGGGATCACGCCAACATGCAGCTGCTTCGCGCTCTTGGGATTGGGGAAGATGTAGAAGCCGAGCGATTCCTCGCTGCCATAGGTCAGCCATTCCTCGATCGTCAGGCCATTGCCCTTCGACTTCGAAATCTTCTCGCCCTTCTCGTCGAGGAACAGCTCGTAGATCAGGCCTTCGGGCTTGCGTCCGCCCAGCACCTTGGCGATCTTGCCCGACTGGATGCCGGTATCGGTCAGGTCCTTGCCGTACATTTCATAGTCGACGCCCAGCGCCACCCAGCGCATGGCGAAATCGACCTTCCATTGCAGCTTGGCCTGCCCGCCCAGCGCGGACTGTTCGACGACCGTGCCATCCTCGTCGGTAAAGCGGATCGTGCCCGCTTCGGCATCGATCACCTCGACCGGAACCTGCAGCACGCGGCCCGTCACCGGGCTGATCGGCATGATCGGCGAATAGGTCGCCGCACGCTCCGCCCGCAGGGTCGGCAGCATGATGTCGAGGATCGCCTGGTTGTGCGCGAGTACCTTCTTGAGCGCTTCGTCGAAGACACCGGTATCGTACTGGGTGTGGCTGGCGATGAATTCGTAATCGAACCCGAACCGGTCGAGGAATTCGCGCAGCTTGGCGTTGTTGTGCGCGGCAAAGCTGTCGTGATCGGTGCCGAAGGGGTTGGGGATGCGGCTCAGCGGCTTGTGCAGATTGTCCTGCAACAACTGCGCGTTGGGCACGTTGTCGGGCACCTTGCGCAGGCCATCCATGTCGTCGCTGAACGCGACCAGCCGCGTCTTGCCGTCTTCCGGCTTCGCGCCGATCAGCGCCTCGAACGCGCGGCGCACCAGCGTGGTCCGCAGCACTTCCTGAAACGTACCGATATGCGGCAGGCCCGAGGGGCCGTAGCCCGTCTCGAACAGCACTGGCTCGCCGCCGGGCTTCGTTCCGTCGGGATAGCGTTTGAGCAGACGCTGCGCCTCCTGGAACGGCCAGGCCTTGGACACGTGGGCGGCTTCGATCAGATCTTGCATGCTCATGGCAGCAGCCTGTTGCGCAGGCTCCCCCATGTTGCAAGCGCGAATGGCCGGAGCGGTGCCGCCCCGGCCCCTCGCTTCAGTCGTAATTGACCACTTCGAACTCGATCCCGTCCCAGTCGAAGAAGTAGAACCGGCGGCCGGGTTCGTAGTCGGCATGGTTGAAGGGTTCGAGCCCGTGGCGCTTCACCACTTCCTCCGCCGCGTCGAGATCGTCGACCACGAAGGCGATGTGGTTGAGCGGATGGCCCTTGGCGAAATTGCCGGTCACGTGCTCACCGGTGTAAAGCGCCACATAATCGACCTCGCCCCCGACATGGATCGTGTGGCCATTGTTGAGCGATGGCCCCTCCCACCGTTTGTGCCAGCCGAGCAGATCGACCAGCAGCGCGGTGCTGCGTTCAAGATCCGTGACGGAAATATTGGCGTGTTCAAGATAGCCCTTGGGCATCGCTGTTCTCCTTGATTGAGCGAGGCCGGATCGGCCCCGCGACTGCGATGCAGGCATCAATGCAATCTCAACCTCACTTGAGGTCAAGCATCAATATGCCTATCGTCGTGATCGATGAAAGCGAACGATCTCCTGCCCATTGGCGAACTGGCCCGTCGCACCGGGCTCAGCGTGTCGGCCATCCGCTATTACGAGAGCATGGGGCTGATCGAACCGCACCGCACCGGCGGCAACCAGCGGCGCTTCCTGCGCTCCGACATCCGCCGGCTCAGCTTCATCCTGATCGCGCAGCGGCTGGGCCTGTCGCTGGGTGAGATCGAGGCGCAGCTGGCCCGCCTGCCCCATGGGCGCACGCCCAATGCGCGCGACTGGAGCGCGATCAGCCGCGCGATCCGCGACCAGCTGGATGCGCGAATCGCGGAACTGGAGCGCGCACGGCAAAACCTTGACGGCTGCATCGGCTGCGGCTGTCTGAGCCTGAAGCGCTGTGCGCTCTACAACCCGCAAGACAGGCTTGCAGAAGAAGGCCCCGGGCCGAGGACGGTACTGGGCTAGTCCGCAGGGGTGCGCCGCCGCGCCATCGCCGCGACCTGTTCGACCGCGCGCCAGTGACCTGCAACCGGGTCGTCCGCCGGATAGATTTCGAGCGCAACGTCCGGCGCGATCCCGCTTTCTTCGAACACATTCCCGGCCTCATCCGCAAAGGTCTCGTTCGACAGCTCCAGCAGCCAGCCATTGGGCAGCGGCTTGGCCAGCGGGGTGGAGAACGCACCGCGCGTCGTCCCGCCCACCTGGGTGACATTGGACAGCTGGCGGAAGGCAAGCGTGGCAAGCTCGCCGCCGCTGACCGTCACATCGCTCGTCATCAGATAGACCGGCCCGGTGAAGCGCAGGCCATCGGCGGGCGCGATGCGGTTGGGAAACGGCGCAAGGCCCGATCCGCGAGCCTGAGTAGTAAAGCCGGTGAACGCGGCGTCGGTGAAACGGCTCGGCAGAGCCTTCGCCACACGATCCCACCCACCGCGATTGTTCGACAGGTCGACGATGACCGCGTCGGCATCCTGAAACGCGCCCAGCGCCTCGTCCAGAATGCGATTCAGTTCGGCCATTTCCGCCGCAGCCCATGCATCGCTGGAGAGATCCTCGCCGGGGGTAAAGCCGCCCATGACGAACACCTGCAGATAGCCGATCCGCGCTCCGTCCGGGCCGCCGATCACGCCCCACAGGATACGGTCCTGCCCCTCATGATGCGCGCTGTCGCCCAGCTTTGCCTTGGCCTGATCGATCAGTCCGCCCAGCCATGCGCCCTCGCCGCCCTGGCTCGCGCGGATCATCGGCAGAGTCGTCCCCTGACCGTCCTGAACCCGCCGTCGCTCGTCATCGATCGTGCCGATCAGCTTGGTATGGCTGTCGGAGAGCCCCTCCATATAGGCCGCCAGAGCATCCCACAGCTCGGCCTCGCTTGTGTCGTCGGAGATCAGAGCGCGCAGCCGCGCGGCGCGTTCTTCATGGCCGGGCGGGCGACGATCGAAGAAGGCGTAGTGCTGCCCGAAGGCGTTCAGAAACTCGTCGGCGACGGCCTGCGGCGATGTATCGGGCGCATCGGTGCACCGTGCCGGCAGGCGATCGAGCCGGTCGAACACGACATTGGTATCTCCCTCCAGCAGCTGAAAGATCGCGGCGCGATCTCCGGGCAGCATCCGGAAGAAGCGATATTCGATCGAGTCCATCGTACTCTGACCGCCGTTCTCGCCGGGCGGGGTGTAGCACTGGACGCCATCCTGATACCGCGTGACGCCTGTCTCATCGATCGCGAGAATCCAGCCATAGCCGCGCGATTTCCACACGCCTCTGGCCGCAGGCTCTGTCCTTCCCGATGAATCGACAATGCGCTTGAGCGGCGCGGCTTCCAGCCACGGCTGCGATTCAGAGATGTGGGCCGGTTGGGCGTTCAGGCCGCATGGCGCGACCAGCGCGGCGAGCATCACTGCGGCGGCCCGTCGCGGCCTGCGGACGAGAGCTTGAGAGGTCATGAGACCCGTTGATAAATCGCCCGTCACGACGATCAACCGGCCGCAATGTCGTTAGTCGAGCGGGCCCAGCGACGGGTCGAGATCGCGAGGGCGCTTGAAATGGACCAGCCTGGCGTTCTGCGCGCCCAGCTCGCTCCAGTCGTCGATCGGCAGTTCGAGTACGGCGAAGGACGCGGTCGGGAACTTGACCATCGCCTCGCGGAAATCGGGCGTCTCGTTCTCTTGCGAGACCAGCGCCAACACCAGATCCTGCAAACCGGGATTATGCGCCGCGATCAGCACCGCGTCGGCATCGCCTGCCTTGTGCTTGATCACTTCGAGGTGAGTCTCCGGCCCGGCGAGGTAAAGCCGCTGGTCGAAGGTCGGCTTTACACCGATCGCCGCCTCTTCCAGCGTCAGGCGCACCCGTTCTGCAGGGCTGGCGAGAATCATATCCCACGCGGGCTCCTGCCGCCGGATATGGCGGCCCATGATTCGCGCGCCTTCGCGACCGCGCTCGTTCACGCTGCGATCGAAATCGCGCGTGCTGCTGTCGTCCCAATCGGACTTCGCATGCCGGAACAGGCCGAGATATTTCACGTGATCCGCCTCATGAGCGCTGCATCCTCAGCCCGTCGTCGTGTCTTCACGCGCGAGCAGGGTTCCTCCCTGCCTTGCCGGTGGCCCCGCTGCAAGGCGCGATACGGCTTCGTCCAGCGTGACGCGGTGAATCGGCGTGCCTGTGGGAAAGGCGCTGAGCAGACGGCTGGGGAACGCAGGGGAGAGAACCACGAAGTGCCCGCTGTCTTCTCGCGAGCGAATCAGCCGCCCGAAGGCCTGCGCCAGCCGCGCGCGGATGATCCGGTCGTCATAGGCACTGCCGCCGCCCGCCTCGTCCGCGAAGGCGGCGCGGCGCGCGCGGTGCAGGATCGTTGGCCGCGGCCAGGGCACGGCCTCCAGCACCACGCTGCGCAAGCTGTCGCCCGGCACGTCGATCCCGTCGCGCAGGGCATCGGTGCCGAGCAGGCTGGCGCGCGGATCGTCGCCGAAAATATCGGTCAGCGTGCCGGTGTCGATCGGGTCGACGTGCTGCGCGTAGAGCGGCAGGTTGCCGCGCGCGAGCCGGTCGGCAATCCGCGCATGGACCGCGCGCAGCCGCTTGATCGCGGTGAACAGACCCAGGGTTCCACCGCCCGCCGCCTCGATCAGGCGGGCGTAGGCTCCGGCAAGGCCCGCAATGTCGCCGCGCTTGATGTCGGTGACGATCAGCACCTCTGCCTTGCTCGCGTAGTCGAACGGGCTCGGCTGGCTGGCGAGCTGCGGGGTCAACCCGATATGCTCCGCCCCGCTCGATGCGATCGCGCGCGCCCAGTCGGGCTCACCCTCGGGGTCACGGTCGGCCAGGGTCGCGCTGGTCAGCATCACGCCATGCGCGGGCTCCAGCACGATCTTGGCGAAGGGTTTCATCGGATCGAGCCAGCGGCGATGCAGTCCGATGTCGTATTCGCGCGCCTCGAACCGGTCGACCGCCAGCCAGTCGACGAAATCGGGGTCGGTCGGCCCTCCGATCCTGCCGAGCAAGGCCTCCCACGCGGCAATCAGATCGACCCGCCAGGCGAGCGAGTGCCGCGCGCCTTCGATGCGTGCCCGCCCTTGCCCGTCGAGCCAATCGGGCGCGTCTTCCAGCACCGCCTCCAACCGCTGGCCGAGTTTGAGCAGCGGTTTGCGGATATCGGCCAGCGCGCCCTGCGCCTCTTGCGCGGCATCGACCAGCGGCCCGGGAGGATCGGCGATTTCGGTCTCGATCCCGTAGCCCGCTTCGGAGCCGCCGCTTTCATCGCGGGCGAACACGGTTGCGCGGACCTGCGCGAGCAGTTCTTCCAGCGGGCCGGAGGGTGCCCCCTCGCCGATCCGCCCCAGCCAGCCCTCGGCGGGCAGCGCCTGCGCCGCCTCGATCGCGGCTTCCACCGCCTCGCCGCCAGCATCGTCGTAGGAGGCGATGTCGGCCAGCCGCGCGGCGAGCCCGCGTCTGCGCCCGCGCGTGTTGCGTTCCGGGCCGATGATCCACCGGCGCAGCTCGATCGCTTCCTGCCCGCTCAGCGCGGCGGCGAAGGTGCTGTCGGCGGCATCGAACACGTGATGGCCTTCGTCGAAGATCAGCCGCGTGGGTGGCTGGCCATGATGGCGCCCGCGCGCGGCATTGATCATCACCAGCGCGTGGTTGGCGATCACGAGGTCCGCCTGAGCACTCGTCCGCGCCGCGCGTTCGATGAAGCACTTCCGGTAATGCGGGCACCCGGCATAGACGCACTCGCCGCGCTGGTCGGTCAGCGCGGTGATCCCGCGCCGGGGGAACAGGGTGCCCAGCCAGCCGGGCAGGTCGCCGCCGATCATGTCGCCATCGCGCGAATATTGCGCCCAGCGCGCGACCAGCTGGGCGAGCACCGCGCCCCGGCCCGCAAACCCGCCCTGCATCGCGTCTTCGAGGTTGAGCAGGCACAGGTAATTCTCGCGCCCCTTGCGCACGACCACCGGCGCGCTGCCATCGGCGCGCTTTTCGGGCCACGCGCGGCGACTCTCGCGCCGCAGCTGGCGCTGGAGGTTCTTGGTGTAGGTGCTGACCCAGAGCGTGCCCCGCGCGCGCTCGGCCCACACGCTTGCAGGCGAGAGATAGCCGAGCGTCTTGCCGATCCCGGTGCCCGCCTGTGCCAGCAGCAGATGCGGCTTGCCCCGCCCCTCACGGGGGGCGAAGATGCGGGCGACATCGCCTGAATAGGCGCGCTGCCCCTCGCGCTTCTCCGCGCCTTCGCCGGTCAGCCGGGCAAGCTGAGCCTGCACCTCTTCCTCGCCGATCGAGACCTGCGCGGGCTGCGGACGCTCGGGCGCATCTTCCCACTCGGGCAGGGTTGCGAACAGCCAGCGCTCGGCCCGTTCGGGTCGCTCCACGAAGGGCCCGAGCACCTGCGCCCACGGCCAGCGCGCACGGGCGAGCGATTGCAGCGTGCTCCATGCACCATGCCGCTCCGCCCAGTCATCCCGCCCACAAACCGCCAGCATCGCGGCGAGCGCGCGCTGGAGGAAGGCAGGCGTTGCGCCCTCGTCCTCGGGCGGGTCGATCCCCAGCGTCGCAGCCAGCCCCTTGGGCGTCGGCACGCAGAACCGCGCAGGATGGAGGAAGGCGTACAGCTCCAGCAGGTCGAGGCCGGAAAGATCGGGATAGCCCAGCCGCGCGGCGACCAGCGGCGCGTTGAGCAGCAGCACGGGCGTATCGGCGCAGGCGTTGATCGCCTGCCCCTTGCCGATCTCCTGCGTGGTGCCATCGGGCGCGGCCAGCCACAGCCCGGCATGGCTGGCGTGAAGCGCGGGCAGAGCAGGCGGTTCGGGGGTCGGCGCGGCCATCGCAGTCCAGTTTCGGGTCCGTGGAACGAAAAGTAAACAGTTGCGCGGGCGTCATCCCGGCGAAAACCGGGATCGCTCACGACAAAAGTGCCGAAACTCAGGCCCCTGCGTTACCGACCACGAAGCACGCCGCCGCGAACAGGAATCCGGCCCAGCGGTTGGCGCGGAAACGGTGCAGCGGGTTGCCCGGGTCTTTCTCGTCCAGCGTCACAACCTGCCAGCCAAGGTGCCATGCAACCGGCAGCAGCGTGAGCCACGCGACCGGGTCCGCACGCACCAACCAGAAGCCGAGCGCCCACAGCGCAACCGCCAGCGCGTAACATGCCGCCACGCCCTGTTTTACCTTGCCGCCCATGCGCAACGCGCTCGACCGGATGCCGACCAGCGCGTCGTCTTCCTTGTCCTGCACCGCGTAGATCGTGTCGTAGCCGACCGTCCATGCAACGCAGCCCAGATAGACCGCGATCGCCACGCCCCAGTTCGTGTCGGCCAGAGTCGCCCAGCCGACCAGCAGGCCCCAGTTGAAGGTGAGGCCCAGCCACGCCTGCGGCCACCAGGTGATCCGCTTCATGAAAGGATAGGCGGCGACCAGCAGCAGGCTCGCCAGCGCGATGATCTGGGCCTGCAGCGGCAGTTGCAGCAGCACGATCAGGCCGACGAAGCTGAGCACCGCGAGCCAGATCCACGCGGTCCGCTTGCTCACCCGACCGCTGGCGATCGGGCGACTGGCGGTGCGTGCCACTTGCCGGTCCAGTTCGGCATCGGTGATGTCGTTATAGACGCAGCCCGCGCCGCGCATCGCGATCGCGCCGGCGAGAAACCACAGCAGGAGGCCGAACTGCCAGCCGGTGCCACTGAGCCACACGCCGAAGACGCAGGGCCAGAACAGCAGCCACCAGCCGATCGGGCGGTCGAACCGGGCCAGCTGGGCAAGATCGCGGGGGAGCTGCGGCAGCCGCTCGATCAGCCCCCTGTGCTCGCTGTCGGGGACGATCGTTTCTACGGAGTCGCTGGTGCTCATGGACTTGCTCCCTAGCGCGCCGCGTGGCACCTGCCCAGCCATGCCCGCCACCCCCGCCTGGCCCCCGAAAAGCGCCCCGCGCCTGTTCGTCGAGGACGAGCTTGGCGAAGGCCGCACCATCGCTCTCTATGGCAATCGCGCGCATTATCTGGGCAAGGTCATGCGCGTGTCCGAAGGCGACACGGTCATCCTGTGCGACGACCTCACCGGCGAATGGGCCGCCCGAGTCGGGCAGGTGGACAAGCGGCGAGTCGATGTGACCGTGGTCGAGCGCTTGCGCGAGCGTGAGGCGGTGCCCGACCTGTGGCTGTGCCCCGCCCTGCTCAAGAAAGACCGTTTCGACCTGGTGCTGGAAAAGGCGACCGAGCTGGGCGTCGCGGCGATCCGCCCGGTCGTCACCCGCCGCTGCGTCGCCGACAAGCTCAATCCCGAACGCGCGGCGACCATCGTCACCGAGGCGGCGGAGCAATGTGCGCGCACCGCGCTGCCGCAGGTGGCCGGGCCGGTGAAGCTGGACGCGCTGCTGGCAGATTGGCCCGCAGAGCGCGCGCTGTTCTTCGCGGATGAGGAAGGGGGCGAGGATGCGGCCAGCGCATTCGCCCGCCACGGTGCCCCTGCCGCAATTCTCACCGGCCCCGAAGGCGGCTTCGACGATGCCGAACGCGCGGCGATCCGCGCCCTGCCCCAGGCGATCCCGATCACGCTTGGCCCGCGTATCCTGCGCGGCGAGACCGCGACCATTGCCGCGATCTCGATCTGGATGGCGCAGGCGGGCGACTGGTCTCCTGTGTCAGGAGGCGAAGAATAATTTCCTTCCCTCGCGAGAACCAGTTTTCTAACGCCACCCGATGAGCACACGCAACGCATCGAACGAAGACGAACCCGTCATCGAAAACCGCGACCAGCTGGTCGCTCCGATGCAAGCGGGTGAGAAGCCCAAATCCGCCTGGCGGATCGGGACCGAGCACGAAAAGCTGGTCTACAAGCGCGACGACTTTCACGCGCCAAGCTATGACGAACCCGGCGGCATCCGCGATATCCTGCTGAGTTTGCAGGATTTCGGCTGGAAGCCGGTGGAAGAAGGCGGCAAGGTGATCGCGATGAGCGGCGATGACGGCACGGTCAGCCTCGAACCGGCAGGCCAGCTCGAACTCTCGGGCGCGCCGCTCGAAAACCTGCACGAGACCTGCAACGAGGCGGGTCGGCACCTCAGCCAGGTGAAGGAAATCGGCGAACGCTGCGGAGTCGGTTTCCTCGGCCTGGGCATGTGGCCCGACAAGACCCGCGAAGACCTGCCGATGATGCCCAAGGGGCGCTACGACATCATGGCGCGGCACATGCCGACGGTCGGCAATCTCGGGCTCGACATGATGCTGCGGACCTGCACCATCCAGGTCAATCTGGACTATTCCTCCGAAGCCGACATGGCGCAGAAATTCCGCGTCGGCCTCGCGCTGCAACCGCTCGCCACCGCGCTGTTCGCCAATTCGCCGTTCACCGAGGGCAAGCCCAACGGCTACCTGAGCTATCGCAGCCACATCTGGTCGGACACCGATCCGCATCGCACCGGGATGCTGCCCTTCGTGTTCGACGAGGATTTCGGGTACGAGCGCTATGTCGACTACATGCTCGACGTGCCGATGTACTTCGTCTTCCGCGACGGGAAATATCTCGACGCGGCGGGCCTCAGCTTCCGCGATTTTCTCGATGGCAAGCTGTCGATCCTGCCCGGCGAAAAGCCGACGGAAAGCGACTGGTGGGACCACCTCTCGACCGCCTTCCCCGAAGTGCGGCTCAAGAGCTTCCTTGAAATGCGCGGGGCCGATGGCGGGCCTTGGAGCCGGATCTGCGCGCTGCCCGCGCTATGGGTCGGCCTGCTATACGATCAGGGCGCGCTCGATGCAGCGTGGGATCTGGTCAAGGACTGGTCGATGGAAGAGCGCGAGGCGCTGCGCAACGCGGTGCCGAAGGAAGGGCTCGCCGCGAGCGTCCCCGGTGGGCGCACGCTGCAGGATCTGGGCAAGGACGTGCTCGAAATCGCCCGGTCGGGCCTCACCGCGCGTGCGCGGTTGAACACGGGCGGCGATAACGAGACCGGCTTCCTGCAGACGCTCGACGAAATCGTCGAAAGCGGTAAGTCGCCCGCGCAGCGGATGCTCGATCGCTATCACGGCGAATGGGGCGGCGATATTACGCGGGTTTACAAATACAGCTTCTAACCTGCGGCGTTCATTCCGCGGGATGGAGCGGCTGCTGGCTGCGCCCGCGCGAGATCGCATGGCCCAGCGCCCCGATGGCGACCGTGAGCGGGCCGTTGCGGCTCATCCACGCGTGGTATTCGCGATATTTGGCATCTTCGCGCAGCAGGTGCGCCTCTTCGGTGCGTGCGCGCCAGTAGTAGATGCCCGAGACGAGCGCGAGGCCGACGACGTTGCGCACCGCCTCCAGCAGGCCTCCGTTCGTGACGAGGAACGGCAGCGCCGCACTCCACCAGAACAGGTTCTTGGAGAGATAGGCCGGGTGGCGGGTGAAGCGGTAAGGCCCGTGGGTGATCACGCCGCGATAGGTCAGGTTCGAGAACCGCAGGCCGAAGACCACCGTCGCCCAGGCATACATGCCGGTCAGCACCACCAGCCAGCCGCCCCACAGCGCCATCAGCCACGGCTCACCCGCCAGCCAGTGCTGCCAGCCGGGAGCGTTGTTCTCGTAGGATAGCAGGCCGCCCGCGCCGGTGATGCCGTACACGAACGGAGGGTAACACAGCAGCGCGGCGATCCAGCCGGCGAGAAACGGGTTGCCGCTGCGGATATGCGTATCGAGCGGGCGCATCGTCATCACATAGCCGACCGTCCCGATCTGCACGTCGATCACGAACAGCAGCGAGATGACCGCCAGTGCCAGCGCACCGGGCCGGGTCGCCAGCTCGGCGGGGTTGGCGTTCACCACCTCGGCGAAACCGCCGGGCAGGATCGAGATCATGAACGCGCCGAAGAAGCCCTTGATGATCCACGCGCGCCAGTGACCGATGACCTTTTCGCGGTCCCACTGCTCGCGCGCGAGCAGGAAGGCCCCGAAATGCCAGGTGCCGTCGCGCGGGTCTTCCATCCGCCGGTCGATCCAGAAGATGTACGGCACCGACAGGATCAGCGCGGGAACTGCGGCGTAGGCCAGCACCTCCATCGCGAACAGATAATTGCCGTCCCAGTACCAGCGTCCGAGCCCGTAGAGCACGGCGATCACCGCCCAGGTCGCCCACAGGCCGGTCAGCTTGGTGAAGGAGATTGCCCGCGTACTGTGTGCCGGGCCCTGTTTGCCCAGCACCAGTCCGGTCGAAGGGCGGCGATGGACCTTGTCGACCAGGATCGACCACAGCACCATCGGCACACCACTGGCGAGCAGGCCGCACAGCGCCGCATAAGGACCGGCCAGCCGCGCATGGGGGCCGGGCAGGTCGAGCGCGGTCGAGATGTCAGGGAAGGCGCGGCAGAACGCGATCCAGCCGAGAAGCCCGGCAAGGCCGACAATACCTACGCCAGCGGAGACATCGCTGCGGGGCGGTTGTGAGCTGGAGGCGTCTTCGCGCATGACGCCGCCTTAGGCCCAAAAGGGTTAAATGCTCGGTAACGCGGCGGCTCGCAGGCCGCCGCGTCACTTCCCTTAGCGGAACGCGGTGATGGTACCGCTGTCGTCGAGCACGTAGAGCGTGTTGTTGGCGACGATCGGCGGCAGGGTGACGCCGGCCTTGAGCTCGGTCATCAGGTTGGCCGCGCCTTCGCCCACGCTCACCTGCCACAGCTCGCCGTTCGAATTGCCGACGTAGAGCATGTTGTTGGCGAGCACCGGACCGGTCCAGAAGATCGGGCCCTTGCGGTCTTCCTCATTGCGATAGCGGGCGAGCTGGGTGATCCAGCGGATCTTGCCGCTGCCCCGGGCAATCGCCAGCAGGCGCGCATCGCTGGTCAGCGTGAACAGCCACTCACCCGCCAGCGCCGGAGTCGAAATCCCGGCGAGGTTGAGTTCCCACACGCGCTGGCCGGTAACCAGTTCGTAGGCGGCCATGCGGCCACCCTGGCCCAGCGCATAGACGCGGCCGCCATCGATGATCGGATCGGCATCGATATCCGTCAGGCTGCCGACCTCGGTCGAGATGGAGGTGCGCGCCAGCGCATCGGCCCACAGCTCGCGCCCGTTTTCGTAACGATAGGCGACCAGTTCGCCCGAGCTGTAGCCCGCAACGATCGTGCCCTGCCCGGCTGCAGGCGACGCCACGCCGAACACGCCAGCCTGCGCGGTCGAGCCGGAGTTTTCCCATTCGACTGAGCCATCATCCTGGCTGAGCGCGATGATCCGGTTGTCCTGGGTCATCACCAGCACAAGGTTGAAGGCGAGCGTGGGCGAATCGCGCAGCGGCCCGGCGGGACTGGCGCTCCAGATTACGCTGCCGTCGGCGGCGTTCAGCGCGACCACCTGGCCGGTGCCGCTGGTCGCGAACAGGCGATTGCCCGCGACCGCGATGCCGCCTCCGAAGGCCGTGCCGCGCAGATCCGAGTCGATCTCCGGCCGGTATTCCCACTTGCGTGCACCAGTATCCGCATCGAACGCGTGCACAGTGCCCGCAGTATCGGTGACGTAGAGCGTACCGCCGGCAACGATCGGGGCGGCGCCCAGACGGCGCTTGTTGCTCGATCCCGGAATCTGCGCGCTCCACGCGCGGGTCGGGCTGGCACCCAGCGCGAGGTTGCCATAGCTCTTGCTCGGCGTGCCACTGGCCATCGCCCAGGTTTCGTTGACGCGTGCGGGAGGCAGCACCACTGAAACGCCGGAGATGCTGGGGTCGACCTTGGCACCGCTTTCAATGCGGGAGAGAACCGGCTCGCGGTTGCCCACGGTCGGGGTAACCTTCTTGTCTCCGCCGCCGAACAGACCGCCCGAACAGCCGGTGACGAACAGCGCCGCGAGAAGAAGCGGGGTGGCACCAATGGATCGCAAGGTCATCCTCCGAAATGTCGCCCCGCCTCGGGGGCCAAGTGTTAGGTGTGTGCGCCGTTTATTCCGGCTGTGCGCCTGTCGGCGGCGCACCGCCCGCGCCGGCGGGCCCGCGCAGACTTTTGATCAGTTCGTCGACATCGCCGACCGCATCCACACCCAGCACGCTGGCCATCTGGCGCGCGCGGCCGCGGATCGTGTCGGGCACGTCGTCATCCATGGCAATCTCGCCGAACAGCTTGCCGGCGCGTTCCTTATCGCCGCCTTCGAGATAGGCCATCGCAAGGATCTCGCCCGCGCTGCCGTAGTACGGCTGGTCCGGCTGGGCCAGCGGCGTCAGACGGCGGATCACCTCTGCAGGCTTCATCGAGTCATAGCCGGCGACGACCGCGCGCAGTTCTGCAAGATCGCGGATCGACTGGGGCACGTCCTCGTCGGCGGCGACCTGGCCGAACAGCTCTGCGGCTTCCTTCGCCCGGCCCTGCTCCAGCGCGATCCCCGCGCGCAGCATCTGCGCCTGCGTCTTGCCGCCGCCCCGGCCATCTTCGGCCAGCGGTGCCAGCGCCTCGTCGGCCTGATCCAGATTGCCCGCCTCGACCTGGTCGAGCGCGGTCACCAGCGTTTCGGATTCGGATTCGCGGTTGCCTTCGCTCTGCCCGCTGAAGAACAGCACCGCAGCGAAAGCGAGCAGCCCCAGCAGCACCACACCGATGATGTAGATGCCGTAACGGGTCCAGACATGGCGGTACTGGTCGGTGCGGACGGCATCGTCCACCTCGCGCAGCAACGCTTCGTCCTGTGCGGCCTGGGTTTTGGCCTTGCGGTCGCCCGCCTTTGCGCTGTCGCGATTGGGTAACAGGGCCACGCCTGGGGGACTTTCCTTAAAACTGCCGGGAACGGGGCGGTTCTTTAAACCATGACGCCGTCAATTCAATAGCCACCGGTTGAACAGCAGCGCGGGTGAATGGGCGCTGAAAGCACGCCCGGCTGCCGGTCAGCGGATCACTCCGCCGCCCAGTGCGCTGTCGTAAAGCCGGCGGTAGGCCGCAACCATGTCCGCCGCGTCGAAGTGCTTGCGCGCCTTCGCCCGGTTGGCTTCCCCGATCTGCGCCCGCAGATCCGGGTCGGTGGCCAGCACCTGCAACGCCTCGCCCAGCGCAGCCTCGTCGTTCGGGCGCACGATGAAGCGCGCATTTTCCTGCGCCACCATCGCCGCGATATCCCCCACGGCGGGCGCGGTAACTGGCAGCGCGGCAGCCATCGCCTCGACCACCGAGAGCGGGAACTGTTCGGACCGGGAAGACAGTGCGAAGATGTCGAACAGTCCGATATAGCTTGCCGGGTTGGCGACGAAGCCGGGCAGATGGACGCGATGGGCGATCCCCGCCGCTTCCGCAGCATCGCGGATCGCGTCACGCTGCGGCCCTTCGCCAACAATCACCAGCTGCCAGTCCTCGGGCAAGTGGGCGACCGCACGGACCAGAGCGGTGAGATTTTTCACAGGGCGCAGGCCTGCCAGCGCGCCGATCCACTGCTCTCCCTCGTGCTTGATCACCCCGCGCAGCGCATCGGGCGGCGGACTGGCGGAGAATTTCGCAGTGTCGATCCCGTTCGGGATGTGCTTCACGCGGCCGATCGGCTGCTGCCAGGCATGCAGCGCGATCCCCTCCAGCACCTCGGACGGGACGACCAGCCCGCTAGTCTTGCCCAGCGCGATCCGCCGATACCAGTTGCGGCTGGTTTTCAGCCGCTCCTGCTCATCCTCGTTGAAGCCATCCTCGTGATGGATAAGCGGTGGCAGACCCATCGCATCGGTGAACAGCGTATGCGCCATCACCGCGTCCATCGCGCCCCAGTTGTAGGTCAGCACCAGATCGTATGGCTGCATCGCGCGGGCGAGTTTCTGGAGCCGCCGCGGCATGGGTTTTCCCTGCAAGGAGGGGAAATCGCGCGGATAGCGGACCTCAGGCCCCTGCTCGATATGCTCTGCGGCACCGTACTGGCCCGGATCGGCAGAGACGATTGCATGGCGCAGCGATTCGCCGAAGGCGTTGATCAGCTGCACGCTGCGCAGCTCCTTGCCCCCGGCCGCGAAGGTGGAGTGGAGATGGAGGACGCGCGGTGCCCCTTCGCGCGCGGAGCCCGCCATCAGACGGTTTCCCGGGTGCGGACCTTCGCCAGCAGCGCGTCGATCGCGGCGACCGCCTCCGGCTCGTCGAGCATCGGCGCGTGCCCGGTATCGGGCACCAGAACGACCTCCATCCCCGGGTTGCGGACCTTCATCTGCCGCACGGTTTCTTCCGACAACAGATTGGACAGAGCACCGCGCACCAGCAGCAGCGGTATGTTGCCGAGCGATTCGAACGCCAGCCACAGGTTGGCAGGCGGGGCACCGCCGCTGTCCGGCGTCTCGCGGAAGGCATCGCCCAGCGCCATGTCGTAGTCGAAGCTGATCCGCCCGTTCTGCCCCAGCACCATCACGCGCTTGGCCGCCAGCAGCCAATCGTCCAGTTGGTAGGTCGGGTGCGCGTCCTCGTGCGTTTCCTGAAGGGCGCGCGCGGCGTGCATCCAGGTCGGGAAGCTGCGCCCCTGGCCCACGTAGCTGCGAATCTTGTCGAGCCCGGCCTCGTCGATCTCGGGGCCGACATCATTGAGCACTGCACCCGCGAGCCGATCGGGAGCGCGGTTGGCCAGCAGCATCGTCATCAGTCCGCCCAGCGAAGTGCCGATCGCGACGAAGCGGTCGATGCCCAGCTCGGCAAGCAGCGCCTCGACATCCTCGACATAGTTGAGCGGGGTATAGGTCGCCGCGTCTTCGGCATAATCGCTCTGCCCGCGGCCGCGCATTTCGGGCACGATCACGCGCCATTCGGGCGAAAGCCGCTCTGCCAGATCGGCGAAATCGCGCGAATTGCGGGTGAGCCCGTGCATGCAGATAATCGGCGGACGCCCGTCTTCGCCCCCCGGATAGTCGCGGTAATAGAGCTTGAGGCCGTCTGAACTGCGCCAAAAGCCATCGGTAAAGCGCTGATCCATGGGCATCTTTCAAACGTGATCTGGACGGGTCGGTTGCGCGGGAGCCCGCGCGGCCCCACTATTGCCGCGATGGTCGAAATTCCGCAACAGCACCGCGACACCGGCTCCCCGCCGATCCTCGATCTGGCCGACTGGATCGCCGATCCGGTGGAGGCCGCCGACTTCCCGCGCACGACGCTGCGCTGGCGTAACGACCGGGCGGCGGGCGATATCGGCCTCGCCGATCTGTCGGACGACGAATGGCTGGCCCATTTTGGTCGCTTCCAATCTCTCACCGGCAATCTGCCGCAGCCGCTCGCGCTGCGATACCACGGGCATCAGTTCCGGGTGTATAATCCGGAACTGGGCGACGGGCGCGGTTTCCTGTTCGCCCAGCTGCGCGATCAGCGTGGCCGCCTGATGGATCTGGGCACCAAGGGTTCAGGCCAGACGCCCTGGAGCCGGGCGGGCGACGGGCGGCTGACGCTTAAGGGGGCGGTGCGTGAACTGCTTGCAACCGAGATGCTTCAGGCACTTGGCGTCGACACCTCCAAGACATTCTCGATCGTGGAGACGGGCGAACAGCTGGTTCGCGGCGACGAACCCTCGCCCACCCGCTCAGCCGTGCTCACCCGGCTCAGCCACGGCCACATCCGGATAGGCACCTTCCAGCGGCTGCTCTCGCACGACGAGCCGGAGCATATGCGCCAGCTGGTCGATTACTGCCTGACCCAGTTCCCCGGCCCGCCCCCGCCAGAGGATGCCCCCGACCGCGACGATCCGGCAGTGCGCCTGCTGAACCAGGTGGTCGACCGGATGGCCGATCTCGCCGCGAGCTGGATGGTCGCAGGCTTCGTGCACGGCGTGCTCAACACCGACAACATGAACATCTCGGGCGAAAGTTTCGATTATGGTCCGTGGCGCTGGCTGCCGAAGTGGGAGCCAGGATTCACCGCCGCCTATTTCGATCACGCGGGGCTTTATGCCTTCGGACGCCAGCCAGAGTCGCTCGGGTGGAATTGTGCACAGCTTGCCACTGCCTTGCGGCTCGTTGCCCCGTCCGAAGGCCTTATTGCCGCGCTTGAGCGCTTCGGTGCGCTCTATCCCGCCCACCTGCGACGCCGCTGGCTGTGGCGGCTCGGCGTCGCCCCGCTGGACGAGGCGCGCGACGCAGCGCTGATCACGGGCTGCGAGCGACACATGCGCGAAACCGGGCAATCGCCCGACGCATTCTTCTACGCCCATCGCGGCGGACGGGCGACAAGCGCGGAACTTCAGGCGCTGTTCGCCGATTATGAGGCGACCGGCCTAGACCACGACTACTGGCACGACGGCGCGCCGCAGAGCATGCTGTACGACGAGGTTGAAGCGATCTGGTCCGCAATCGACCGCGACGACGACTGGCAGCCGTTGCTGGACAAGGTCGCTGCGGTCCGCAGGATGGGGCAGGCGCACGACACCCCGCCGGTTCCCGCCTCGCGCGGAACAGGTGACGAAAGCGAAAAGGCACGCTAATGCGCGCCGCTAGGCCAGAATGCGGCAGCATAACTGCCGAGACGAGGAACTGAGGAACTGCCCGGAGTGCCACTTTCCGAGATTGTGTCTTTCGAACCCGCCACCGGGCGGGAACTCTTCCGCTCGTCCATCGGCGATGTCGATGAAGCGGTGGCCCGCGCGCGCGAGGCGTTTCCCGGCTGGGCGTCGCGCCCGGTCGCCAACCGGATGGAACTGGTCCGCCGCTTCGCCAACGAAGTGCTCGCCGCGACCGACGAATTCGCAGAGCTGATCGCTCGCGAAACCGGCAAGCCGCTGTGGGAAGCCAAGACCGAGGTCGAAGCGGTCATCGGCAAGGTTGAGATTTCGATCAATTCCTATCTCGAACGCACCGGCCAGAAGAAGCTCGACAGCGCGCTGGGCGGCAGTTCCGCCGTGCGTCACAAGCCGCACGGCATCATGGCCGTGCTCGGCCCCTACAATTTCCCCGCGCACCTGCCCAACGGTCACATCGTCCCTGCATTGATCGCGGGCAACACGGTGGTCTTCAAGCCGAGCGAGAAGACCCCGGCAGTAGGCGCACTGCTGGTCGAATGCTTCCACCGCGCCGGGATCGACAAGCATGTCGTCCAGGCGCTGATCGGCGGGCCGGACGAAGGCAAGGCTCTGGTTGCGCATCCCGAAGTCGACGGCGTGCTGTTCACCGGCAGCGCGCAGGCGGGGATCGCGATCAACCGCAAATGCGCGACCAATCCCGGCAAGATCCTGGCGCTTGAAATGGGTGGCAACAACCCGATCGTCGTCATGAAGACACCCAAGGTGGAGGATGCGGCGCTGCTGATCGCCCGCTCCGCCTTCACCACCGCAGGCCAGCGCTGCACCGCAGCGCGGCGACTGATCGTGACCGAAGACATGTATGATGCGACGGTTCAGGCCGTGAAAGACCTGATCCCCAAAATCATCGTCGACGAGCCTTTTGCCGACCCCGCCCCCTTTATGGGCTGCGTGATCGACAACCAGGCAGCCGACCAGCTGGCGGAGAGCTTCCTCTATCTGCTTTCCAACGGCGGCAAGGCAATTCGCCACCTCAAGCGGCCGCAGGAGGACAAGCCCTTCGTCACGCCCGCGCTGATCGACACGACCGCGATGGAAGAGCGCCCCGATGTCGAGCTGTTCGGCCCGCTGCTGCAGGTGATCAAGGTGACCGATCTGGACGCTGCTATTGCCGAGGCGAACAACACGCGCTTCGGCCTGTCGGCCTCGCTGATCGGTGGTGCTCCGGAAGACTACAACCACTTCTGGGCCAATATCCGCGCCGGCATCGTCAACTGGAACCAGCCGACCAACGGCGCCTCCTCGAAGCAGCCCTTCGGCGGGCTCGGCCTGTCGGGGAATCATCGCCCGGCTGCCTATTACGCCGCGGATTACTGCGCCTACCCGGTCGCCAGCAGCGAGATCGGCCAGCCGCGCGCAAGCATGGGTGTTGGCTTCAAGACCGATTGAGCGGGCTGTCATAGTGAAAACGCCCCGACACTTTCGTGCCGAGGCGTTTTCCGCGACGCTGGTGGGACGCCGCGCCTTGGCCCTCCCGTGGAAGCGCCAAAGCTCGTAATTCCGGGCCGATTGGCAGGCGCACTATTTGGCCTCCCGAATCGGTATGCGTTCATAAATAGCGGCATTAAGCTGAACAACTAGCAACGCTTGTTCAGGCTTTCGTACAGGACTACGGCGCACGCGTGAGCGAGAACGAAGCACCCCGGCCTTCCGGCCTTCCGCAGGCGCTGGGCGCCTATGTCGTATGGGGCTTCATGCCCCTGTACCTGCTGCTGGTGAAGCAGGTGCCCGCGTTCGAGTTCGTCGGCTGGCGGATCGTCTGGACGCTGCCGGTCTGCCTTCTCATCGTCGCCTTCCGCGGCCAGTTCCCCGCCATCCGCGAGGCTCTGAGAGACGTGCGCGCGGTGCTGGTGCTGGGGGCGAGTGCACTCCTCATTGCGATCAACTGGCTCGTCTACGTCTGGGCGATCCAACAGGGTGAGGTCTATGCCGCCAGCCTTGGCTATTACATCAATCCGCTGGTCAACATCCTGCTCGGCACGCTGATCCTCAAGGAGAGGCTGAGCCGGGCGCAGTGGGTCGCGGTGGCGCTGGCTGCGGTCGGGATCGCGATCCTCGCCGCGGGTGCGCTTTCGACCCTGTGGATCAGCCTGACCCTCGCCTTCAGCTTCGCGACCTACGGCCTGCTGCGCAAGCAGGTGCCGGTCGGCGCGCTGCCCGGCCTCACCATCGAGAGCGCGATCCTGCTGATCCCAGCACTCGGCGTTGCCGCGTGGTACTGGGCGAGCCCGCAGGGCTCTTCCTTCGATAACAGCCTCGCGCTCTCCTTCTCGATCATGCTCGGCGGGCTGCTGACCGCCGTGCCGCTGCTGATGTTCGCGATCGCCGCGCGGCGGATGGACTACTCGGTGCTCGGCTTCGTGCAGTTCCTCGCGCCCAGCATCGTCTTCATCCTGGGCCTGACCGTGTTCGGCGAGGAGCTGCATCCGGCAGAGCTGTTCTGCTTCAGCTGCATCTGGCTCGCCGCGGCGATCTTCGTGTGGGACCTGCTGGCCAAGCGCCGCGCGGCGCGCAAGCCGGTCCCGACCGCCTAGCCCTCGGCAAGGCTCCACCCGATCGTCCGCCCGGCCATGAACGGCACGACCTGCGTGGCTGCCGCCGGAATGCTCTCGGGCACCGCCTGCTCGCGCCTTACCAGCGTCACCGTGCTCTCGTTCACCGCCAGCCCATAGAAGCGCGGCCCGTTGAGCGAGGCGAAGGCTTCGAACCGGTCCAGCGCGCCCTCTTCCTCGAACACCTGGAGATAGGCCTCCAGCGCGTGCGGCGCATTGTAGATCCCCGCGCAGCCACACGCGCTTTCCTTCGCATGCTGCTCGTGCGGCGCGCTGTCGGTGCCGAGGAAGACCCTGGACGAGCCGCCCGTCGCGAAGGCGCGCAGCGCGAGACGGTGCTCCTCGCGCTTGGCGACCGGCAGGCAATAGGCGTGCGGCCGCATCCCGCCGACCAGCATCGCATTGCGGTTGATGTGGAGGTGATGCGGAGTGATCGTCGCACCGACATTCTCGCCGGCGCCTTCCACGAAATCCACCGCATGGCGGCTGGTGATATGCTCGAACGCGATCTTCAGCTGCGGCAGGTCGCGGTGGAGCGGCGCGAGAATGCGGTCGATAAACACCGCCTCGCGGTCGAAGATGTCGATCTCGGCATCGGTCACCTCGCCATGGACGCACAGCACCATGCCCGCTTCGGCCATCGCCTCGAACACCGGGCGCAGCTTGCCGATATCGGTTACGCCATGCGCGGAGTTGGTGGTGGCATTGGCGGGGTAGAGCTTGGCTGCGGTGAACACGCCGTCGCGAAAGCCCCCGATCAGGTCCGCCGGATCGGTATCGTCGGTCAGGTAGGCGGTCATCAGCGGCGTGAAGTCCATGCCTTCAGGCACGGCCGCCATGATCCGGTCGCGATAGGCGCGCGCCAGCGCGGCGCTCGTCACCGGCGGGGTGAGATTGGGCATCACGATCGCGCGGGCGAACTGGCGCGCGGTGGCCGCAACCACGCTTTCCAGCATCGCGGCATCGCGCAGGTGCACATGCCAGTCGTCGGGGCGGCGGATCGTCAGCGTCTCGGTCATGCCCTGCCCCCTAGCCCAACAGACCCGCGCAGGGGAGCCCTGACACACCTGACACACAGTCCAAGGACCAAAAACTCTGCCCCCTCGCAGCCATGACAAACAGGCGGAAGGAGGAGGTGGGCACGCAGCGCATCGCGCAACCGATGTACGCGCCGCTTGGCTTGTAGGACAGCGCCGGGTGGCATGATGACACGCGGAGCCCTATCTCGTCAGACATGACAGCAACCCGCCTCCAGAACCGCGCCGTAATCCGCCTCAGCCCGACCGCAGCCGGGGAGGATGTCGCAGGCTTCCTGCAAGGCCTGCTGACCAACGACGTCACCGGAGAACTGCCCGCCTATGCCGCGCTGCTGAGCGCGCAGGGCAAGACCATGTTCGACATGATCGTGTGGCCGGGTCGCGCGGGCGAGCATGGGGCGACGATCCTGCTCGATTGCGAGGCGGATATGGCGGACGATCTGGTCAAGCGCCTCTCCCTCTACCGCCTGCGCCGCAAGATCGAGATCGCGCGTGACGAGAGCCTAGCCGTGCACTGGAGCGTGGAGGCGATCGATGCGCACCCGCCCGATCCCCGCCTCCCCGCGCTCGGCCATCGCTGGCTCGCCCCTGCCGACGACAGCGAGCCTGCCGATGCGGCATGGCTGGCCCACCGCCTCTCGCTCGGTGTGCCCGAGGGCCGCGCCGAACTGGGCGACATCCTGTGGCTGGAAACCAATGCAGTCGAGCTACACGGCGTCAGCTTTTCCAAGGGCTGCTATATCGGGCAGGAAAACACCGCGCGGATGAACTGGCGGCAGAAGGTTAACCGCCGGCTGGTTGTCGTCCCGCTCGACCGGTCGGAGGAGAAGCGGCGCAAGGCGGAGTATCCCGATCTCGGTCTGGCGGTCGATCATTTGCGGGTGGCGGATATAACCGCCGATCTCGCGCTTGGGTGGATGCGGCTGGAAGCAGCAGAATAGCGCGAAGGGGCTGGGATCGGGCCGTTTGTTTCAACTTTCCCGGGTAATGGAACCAACACACGCACCAGTTTCGATGCATCGGTCATTGGAAGCGCGTCTTTCCGACTGTCGGCCAACCATAAGCGGTTTGCGTTGCTCCGGCTTCCGAATGTGTGTGCTTTTGCGACGATCGGCTTCCCGGATCAAACGACTAAAACCCGACATTCCTCATTTCGGAATTGTTTGCGTATCGTCGTCAAGACCGAGTTCGCCCAACGCGAAATTGCCCGCCGTTAATTTCTGACCTGGCTTCATCAGCAGACAGCGACCGTAATACGCTGCGGGAGCGCTGTTCTTTTCCTCAAATGTGACAGCGGTTGCGATCGCATGACGGCAGGTTCCCGCATCGATGTTGGCGCGTGCTTCGGACGAGTATGTCGGAGCCTCGAAATCGTCGTAAACAAGTGGCAGCGGATTGCCGCTCCGCGAAGGGACCAGATAAAGAGTGCGGAAAGCATCGAGCCAACCCGTCAGCGCCATCGTTCTGTGCTCTTCTCCGGAAGAGCGATCTACGAACGCCCACTTGAGACCTTCGGGAGCAGAGGTCTCGAACGCCGCTACCAGCGTTTTCAGCCACGGGCCGGTTCGGTTTCCGACGCCCTCGTCGCCCATCGTGAAATATACGCGGCGGTTCGAGGCATCCTGTTTGGCCAGTTTGGCAGCAGCCTCGTCCACGATCCGCCCGCCATCCCACCAGACGCTGGGCGTCAACGCGATATAATCGTCAAACAATTCGGGCTTTTCCAAGAAAGTATCCATGACGAACAGGCCGCCCAAAGAGACCGATGTCAGAGCTTTGCGTCCAGTCCGATAACGTCCGGTCGCCCAGGGGATGATGTCGGTTTCGAGATAACGTCGAAACTGGTCGGCCCCGCCCGGCACCATACGATCGCCAAACGTATCGCTCAGGCGCTCCGGATCGAGCCGGGTCCATTCCGGCGTAAGCTGGCGATAGCGATCCTTCGTTTGCACACCGATCAGGATGAATGGCTCGAAGCTGGTCGAGAATTCGGCTTCGGCGGCGATACCGGATAGGAGTTCAAAATCTTGGTCCGGCCCGCCGTCGATCGAGAATACCACCGGATAGCGCCGCTGGGGCTCATCCGCATATCCCCTCGGCAGCCGCACGGTAATGATCTGCTCGTCGCCATAGACAGTCGAGACAATGCGGTGGACCGATCCGATGACGATCGGGGTTCCATCGGGATCGGAAAGTTGAGCGTGATCGCTTTCCGGTTGCGCCATTGCGGGGGAACCAAAGGCCATGCCAGCAAGCAGCAGATACGAGGATAAATGACTATTGAACACGTACCGCCCTCCCAGGAAATCGCATTCGCTCTAGCCTTTGGAGTCGTGCTCTCGCAACGAATGCGTTCAGGCAGAAGTGACAACCCATCCTTTGTCCGCAATGGAGTCGTTTGCCGAAGGGCCGGTTTTAGCAAAGTTCCGATGCGAAGCTGTCAGTCGGCTATCAGCGCATTCTCCGCCACCAAAGCGGAGTTTTTGCACGGATCGAGTGGCGTCGGCATGGTTTCAAACTGAGGCCGTGCCCGCCTCCTCCAGCGAATCGACCACGAACCGTTCGGCAATGTCGCGTGCGGTGTGGCTCGGCAGTCTGAGCGCGGATGACAGCGGCCCGCCGATCAGCGACTGGCCCAGCGCGAGCAGCACGACCGTCAGCGTGGATTCCAGCGCATCGCGATCCGTCGGTTGATCCGCGCCCAGCTCTTCCTTGCGCACGGTCTCGATCATCTGGTGAATCGCCCGGGTGAACGGTTCGAGCGCGTCTTCCTGCCCGGTCGCGAGCAGCCAGCTGACCAGCGCACCGCCGCCCTCGCCATCGAAGGCATCGAACGCCTGATCCACCACCATCCGCGGGCTCGCAGCGCCCGATCGACTGGCGCGGATCGTCGCCGCAATCCGGTCGCACACCGACTCCGCCAGATAGACGCCCAGCGCGTGCTGCAAGCCGGCGGCCGAGCCGAAATGATGCAGCAGATTGGCGTGCGTACGCCCGACCCGCGCGCCCACCGCCTTCAGCGTCACCGCCTGCGGGCCCGCCTCGATCAGCAGGTTGCGCGCGGCTTCGAGCGCTCCGGCGCGGGATTCTTCGGGACTCAGACGTCTGCGTGTAGCCATCGCAGCGTGGTAGTGCGCGGGCGCGGATGCGGCAAGGAACCTCCTACTGACATTATTGTTAATGCTACTGACATTGGTGTAAGTTATAATGCACCCGAACAACCGACTTTACGGAAATACGGAGTAGTCAGCATGACCGCCCATAACCAAACCCTTGCCAACCCCGCGATCACCATTCGCGACGAACGCTTCAACCGTGGCACCACGCCCAACCGCTGGTGGGCTGGCGAGCCTTTCGGCACCGCGTGGCATAACGCGCTGTCGGGCACCTTCCCGCGCGGGGAGGCCTTCTTCATCGAATCGGTAAAGGCCTTTCGCGAAGGGACCGATCCCAAGCTGGCGGCGGAGATCCGCGCTTTCGTGAAGCAGGAGATCAACCACACGCGCGAACATATCGCGTTCAACCGGCTCGCCGCAGATGCGGGTTACGACATGGAGATGATCGACCGGCGCACGAAGGAACTGCTCGATATGGCGGCGGACAAGCCCACGATCGCAAAGCTGGGCATCACCATGGCGCTGGAGCACTACACCGCGATGATGGCGCACGAGTTCCTCGCCAACCCGCAGCATTTCAAGGATTCGGACCCCGAGGTCCGCAAGATGTGGGAATGGCACGCGGTCGAGGAGATCGAGCACAAGGGCGTCGCCTACGACACCTGGAACCACGCAACGCAACAATGGACCGGCTTCCAGCGCTGGGCGCGGCGCAGCATCATCATGTTGGCAGTGACCAAGCGGTTCCTCAACAACCGCTGGAAGGACGCGATCGAACTGCTCGCGCAGGACGGGATCACCGGTGCGCGTGCCCATTGGGGGCTGGCGAAGTATCTGTTCGGCACGCCGGGCGTTCTGCGCCGCTGCTTCCCCGCATGGCTGGGCTATTTCAAACCCGGCTTTCACCCTTGGGATCACGACGATCGCGCGCTGATCGGCAAGTACGAAGGCGATTACGCGGACGCGCTGCTGCCCGCGTGAGGACGCCCCAAGGCGGCGGCCTGAGCTAGGCCGCCGCCGGGAGCGATCGCTCCACCTCCTCTGCCAGGTCGAGCGCATAGCCATTGGTCTGCGCTTCATAGCCGCGGGCGAGGCTGAAGTGCCGCCCGCCCTTGCGGGTGGGCAGGAAGCCAGCCTTGCGCAGCACGCGGCCCGATGCCGGATTGTCCAGAAAATGGCTCGCGACGATGCGCGGATGGCCGCAGGCGCGGGCGATCTCGACCATCGCGCGCGCCGCCTCGCCGGCATAGCCGCGGCCCCAGTGCGGGCGCGCGATCCAGTAACCCAGCTCCATCGTGCCATCACCGCCTCCCTCTTCGGGGGGCAGCGGACCGATGCCGATGCAGCCGATAACCTCGCCGGAATCGGCCAGGGTAATGACGAAACGGGGTGCTTCGGGCGTGAAGGGGAGCGCGCACCACGCGCGCGCGTCGGCAGCCGAATAGGGCCACGGCGCGGTGGCGAGGTTGCGCACGATACCCTCGTCCGCAATCGCTGCGTGCACAGCCTGCCAGTCCTCGGGCCACGCGGGCCGCAGCAGCAACCTCTCGCTTCTGTGAAACATCGTCGTTTCTCCCCTCGCGCGGCGCGCCCTTCCTCGGCGGGCGGCCACGGTGACAAGGGAGACGAAGAAAGGGAGACGGGGCTGGCCCCCTCTCCCTTGATGGCCGGATTTTACCTCCGGCGGGGCCGTCCCGGTGGACAACCCCTGTTATCGAGTTGCCCGATTATTCGGCAGCTTGCGCCATAAGATCGACCGATACGTATTTGCGGCCGAGCTTCCCGTCGTGGAAGCGCACAATACCGTCGGTCAGCGCAAAGAGGGTGTGGTCCTTGCCCATGCCGACATTGGTGCCCGCGTAGAACTTGGTCCCACGCTGGCGCACGATAATGTTGCCCGCAACGACGCCTTCGCTGCCGAACTTCTTCACGCCAAGACGGCGGCCTGCCGAATCGCGACCGTTCCGCGAAGAGCCGCCTGCTTTCTTATGTGCCATTGCGCTTAGTCCTTATCCGTCTGGGCCGCGCTTACGCGTCGCCCGAATCCTTGGTGTCGGCCTTCTTGGCGGCCGGCTTCTTGGTCGCTGCAGCCTTCTTCGGCGCGGCCTTCTTGGCAGCGGGCTTGTCAGCCGCTTCGGCCTTGGGCGCAGCAGCCTTCTTGGCCGGAGCCTTTTCGGCAGCCTTGTCGTCGGCAGCATCGGCCTTCTTCGCGGCGGGCTTGGCAGCAGCCTTCTTGGTGCCTTCACCCACTTCGAGAATGCGCAGCAGGGTCATCTGCTGGCGATGGCCGTTCTTGCGACGGTAATTGTGACGACGGCGCTTCTTGAACACCACCACCTTTTCGCTCTTCGCCTGGGCGATGATTTCCGCCGAAACGGACACCTTGCCGGCGTCGGCAAGGCTGTCGCCCTCACCTGCGAGCAGAACGTCACCCAGGGTGATCGTGTCGCCGGCTTCGCCTGCGAGCTTTTCGACCGCGATTTTGTCTCCGGCGGCAACCCGGTATTGCTTGCCGCCCGTGCGCACCACTGCGAACATCGGTATCAACTTTCAATCGTTTAGCTGTGACCCTGCCCCTAACGAGACAGCGTATCGACGGGCAACACCGTGGTGAGCCCCCCAAAGAAGGGCGCGCTTACGGTATGGTTTTGCGAAAGTCAACGCCGGGCAGCCCAGAAAAGCGCCGCAGCGTGCCATCGCCTCTACCACGGCGCGACGCGCGTGCTAAGGGTGCGCGCATGTCCGCTGCACGCCTTGCGATCGCGATCGCCACACTCCCCGCCATGGGTGCCCTCGCCGCCTGCGCCACTACGCCCGACAGCGCCTATCCCTCTCTGGGAGTGCGCGAGGCCGAATACGAGAGCGGCGAGTTCCCCCGCCCGACCGGCGATTGCGCGCCCGACGGACCAGCACCCGTGACCGGCCAGTTCGAGCCCACGGACCCGGTCGCGCCGCCGCCTCCACCGCCCCCCGTCCTGTCCGCCGATCTCGCCGAGCGGGTCGTCCAGCTGGAAGAGCAGGCGCGCGCCGCTCATGCCGATTTCGAAAAAGCCGTGCCCGCCACCCGCGCGGCGGTTCGGGGCAGTGGCAGCGTGGGGTCCAAGGCGTGGGGCCGTGCGCAGGTCGCCTATGCGAACCTTGAATCGATCCGTGCGCGCACGGCGATTCCCTTCGCCGATCTCGACAGCATGCTGGCGCTCCGGTCTGTCGATGGCGAACCGGTCGAGGCGGTTGCCAAAGCGCACGCGGAAGTCGCCAGGCTGATCGCCGAGGAAGACGCGATCCTGAACGAACTCGCGCCCGCCAACTGACCGCACACGCAAAAACGCGCGGGATCGAACCAGTCGACCCCGCGCGCCTCCCCCAACTCCGGGGCGAGCCGGTCAGGCCGAGACGACCCCGGCAATCACCAGCACGGTGCACCCCCAGAGAACGATCAGCACCGGCAGCACCATCATCTGGGCCACCGCGTCGCGACCCTTGAGAAAGCCGGTGTGCGTCTGAATTCCGCCGCGCATCAGTTCGCCGAAGCTCTTCGCCTTCGCCTCCGGCTTGCGCCCGAGGCCCAGCCACAGCGCCGGTGCGCCGAACAGGCCGACGATGAAGATCGCGAAGATCGCCATCGGGATTGCGAGTTCGGGGGTCGACAGGCCGACACCCAGGATCGCGATAAAGCCCAGATAGAGCGCGACGGTCGCCCCGTAAAGCACGCTCGGCATTTCGAACGTGCGATCCACATCCTGGCGGATATTGGCGTTCTCGACCGCATCGGGAGCCCGATAGGTGGCGATCGCTTCGGCAAGCGTGGGCTCGCTGCGTTCGAAAAGAGCGTGCCCAGCAGCGCGCGCGCGGGGCAGTTCGGCATGGACGATCGCCTTTTCGGCGACGGCGGCGCTGTTGAGACGTTCGGACATTTCATCACTCCTCGTTGTCTTGAGGAAGGATGTGCGCCGATCCGCCGCGCCGCGCCTTGATCTCGATCAAATGCCGCGCGGAAAAATCACTCCCAGCGATTGCGGTCGGCAAAGTCCTGCGCGCGCGGTTCGACCCAGTGCCAGCCATCTGCGCGTTTCTCGCGCTTCCACAGCCACGCCGCGCTCTTGAGATAGTCCATCAGGAAATCGACCGCGTGGAAGGCATCGCGGCGATGGCGCGCGGCGGCCGCGACCAGCACGATCCCCTCGCCTGGATGCATCACCCCGATTCGGTGCCACACCAGCACCCCGTCGAGCGGCCAGCGCGTCAGCGCCTCATGCGCCAGTTCGCGCATTCCGGGCAGGGTCAGCGGCTCGTAATGCGTCAGTTCGAGCACGCGCACGTCGTCGTCGGGCCGCACCTTGCCGAGGAAGGTCGCGATCCCGCCCGCGTCGGGATGCGCCGCGTTGAACGCAGCCAGCGCCTCGCCGACCGACATTCCCGAATCGAGCAGCCGCACATCGGCTGGGGTTTCGAGTGTGAGGCGCGGCATGCGCTAGCCTCCGCTGACCGGCGGCAGCAGCGCCACCTCTTCGCCGTCGCCTGCCATCAGCGCCTTCTTGTCTTCCAGCAACGTGCCCGCGACCGCGATCCTGACGCGCGCTTCGCTAAGCCGATCCGCGACCGTCCGCGGAACCGCGCCGAGCAACCCCTCCCAGCACAGCGGTGCCGGCAGATTCATCCGGTCGGCCCCGGTGAGATCGCGCAACGGGCCGAGGAAAAGAACGGTGACACTCATCTCAACCTCCGGTCACGGACATGTGGCGCAGCTGAGTCGGCGCGAGCCCTGCACCGATGCGGAAATCGTGCTTCTCCGGCTTGATCGCCATCGCGCGGTCGAGCGCGTCGGCGACCTGCGCTTGCGGAGCATCGAAGCGCAACGCGGCACGCAGATCGACCCGCTCTCCTCCGCCAAGGCAGGGATAAAGCTGACCGGTCGCGGTCACGCGCAGGCGGTTGCAGCCGGAACAGAAATTCTCGCTCATCGGGGTGATGAAACCGATCCGCCCGCCGGTCTCGACAATATCGAAGTAGCGCGACGGGCCGGGGGTGCGCGCATCGCTGGGCGTCAGCGTCCAGCGCGACTCCAGATCGCGGCGGACATCGGCCAGCGAGACGAACCGATCCTCGCGAGCCTCGTCCACCTCGCCCAGCGGCATCGTCTCGATCAGGCTGATCGCGTGGCCCTGGGCATGCGCCCAGGCGACGAGATCGGGAATCTCGCGATCGTTCACGCCGCGCATCGCCACGGTGTTGAGCTTGACCTGCAGCCCCGCATCCTTCGCCGCGGCAATCCCTTCGAGCACCTGGGGCAAGGCATCGCGGCGCGACAGCATGCGGAAGGTCTGCGGATCGCGCGTATCGAGCGAGACGTTGATCCGCCGCATCCCTGCCCTCGCCAACGCATTGGCATGGCCCGCCAGCTGCGTGCCATTGGTGGTCAGCGTCACCTCGTCCAGCTCAGACCCGACATGCCGCCCGATCGCGCGTACCAGATCGATGACATCGCGCCGCACCAGCGGTTCGCCCCCGGTCAGCCGGATCGTACGCACACCGCGTGCCATGAAGCTGCACGCCAGCACGTAAAGTTCTTCGAGTGAGAGAACCTCGGCCTTGGGAAGGAACTGCATCCGCTCGGGCATGCAATAGGTACAGCGCAGATCGCAGCGATCGGTGACCGACAGGCGCAGATAGGTGATTCGCCTCTGATACGTGTCGACCAGCGGCGCAGCCGCAGGCCGAGCTTGCGTGTCGAGGCGATCAACCGTCCGTGTCATCATCCCCAAGTCGGCCATCGCTGCCGCTCTCGCAAGGGGCGCTGTCCACCAACGGCAGGTATTGTCCGGTGATGGCAGGCGCGCGGCTCAGGAATTCGACCATTCGGGCGAGTGCGGGGCCTTCCAGTCCGGCGACGACATTGATGCAATTGTCGGGGTGTGCACGGGCCAGATCGCGGGCAGCAGCGCGGCGCCAGTCGGCATGGTCGAACGGAGCGGGGTCCATCACCACAATGACGAATTCGCTGCCTTTGGCGGCGTTGCCCACCTGCTGCGCCCAGTGCGCGTGGAAGGTAGCCGCAGCGTCGAGCGCCGGCCCGGGCAAGCGCTCCACCCGGATGATCGCGGGTGCGCTATCGCTCACGTCAGGGCCGTTCGCGATGGAGCGTGATCCCGATCTTCTCGCTGCCGATCCCGATCGCCAGCTTGATGATATGCACGGTCAGCGCCTCGATCCGCTCGTCCTGCAGGAACAGCGTTTCGCAAATATGGTCGGCGAAGCTCTCGATCAGCTTGAAATGGACACCCTCGGGCACCGCCTCGGTCGCGGCATGGCGCAGGTCCATGTAGTTCTTGCTCTCGGCCAGCGGCGTGTCTGGATCATACCGGTCGAGCGGCTTCATCCGCGCCTCGATCGTGATGCGCAGCGGCTGCGGCTTGCCCGTCTCTTCGGAATAGATGCCGGTGAGCACATCGGTTTCGAGATCGGCGACGCGCAGGGTGAGAGTGTCTTTCATCGGGGCTCCCTAGACGCTGTTGCGCCATCTTGCGAAGATGGCAGTTGGCAGAACGCGGCCCGCCTGTCCGCCATCGACGGTTTCCTCGCGCACGCCCAGATCGCCATGCTCGATCGTGCCGGGCAGGCCCGCGAACGCCTCGTCGAGCAGCGCGGCGAGCGCAAGGCTGCTCATCCGCACGGCATAGACAGTGAGGAACAGGAAGCGGCTGTTCTCGTCCAGCAGCTGGCGGCAAGCGCCGATCAGCGGGGCGAGGCCTTCTTCGATCCGCCAGGTTTCGTTCTTCGGCCCGCGCCCGAACTTGGGCGGGTCCAGGATGATCCCGTCATAGCGGTTCTCCCGCCGGACCTCGCGCGCGGCGAACTTCGCCGCATCGTCAACCAGCCAGCGGATCGGGCGGTCTTCCATTCCGGCGAGCGCGGCATTCTCACGCGCCTGCGCGACCGATTTCTTCGACGCATCGACATGGGTGACCGGGCCGCACTGGCTGAGTGCAAGCGTGCCGACGCCGGTATAGCCGAACATGTTGAGCGTTTGCGCGTCCGGCTTGCCCGCCAGCTCGCCGCGCATCCATTCCCATACCGGGGCCATATCGGGGAAGAAGCCGAGATGGCGGAAGGGGGTGCATTGTGCGCGGAAGCGGACATCGTCCCACGCGAGCGGCCAGCTGTCGGGCACTTCGGGCGAGAGATTCCAACGCCCGCCGCCATCCTCGTCCGCGCCGGGGAGGAATTCGCCATCGGCCTGCCAGTCGTCCTGCCGCGGACTCCACATCGCCTGCGGTTCGGGGCGGACGAAGCGGAACTCTCCGAATCGCTCCAGCTTGCGGCCATGTCCGCTGTCGAGCAGCGCGTAATCGGCCCAAGGCTCGCCGATCATCAGCTGCGGGTCGAGGCGCAGCTGCGCCATCAGCGCGTAGCCTTGGCGGAAATGTAATCGCGCACCGCATCGTAATCGGCGGGCAGCGTTTCGAAGCGTTCTTCCAGCGCGAACAGATCGCCGACCCGCGCGGGCAGCTCAGCCTCGATGCCGATCGCCTGCTCCACCGCGTCGGGGAACTTCGCGGGATGCGCGGTGGCGAGCGTGACGACGGGCACTGCTGCCTCGGCTGCCAGCGCGCGCGCGGCGTGCAGGCCCACGGCCGTGTGCGGGTCGATCACCTCGCCGCAGCGCTCATGCGCCCAGCGCATCGCCGCCAGCGTCTCTTCGGGCGTGGCGCGCTCTGCCGAGAACATCGCCGCGATCGCCTCGCGCTGCGCGGACTCGAGCGGGAGCGTCTTGCTCGACGCGAACCCATCCATCTGCGCTGCGAGCGCTGCCGCATCGCGCCCGTTGGCTTCGAACAGCAGGCGTTCGAAATTGGAGCTGACTTGGATATCCATCGACGGGGTGATCGTCGCGTGGCTCTCGCCCATCGAATAGTCGCCGTCGCGAATGGCGCGCGCGAGGATGTCGTTCTTGTTTGTCGCGACGATCAGCCGCTCGACCGGCAGGCCCATCTGCGCCGCGACATAGCCCGCGAAGACATCGCCGAAATTGCCCGTCGGCACGCTGAAGCTCATCTTGCGGTCGGGCGCCCCGAGCTGCAGCGCGGCGTAGAAGTAATACACCACCTGCGCCATCAGCCGCGCCCAGTTGATCGAATTGACCGCGCCGATGTCGAGCGTGGCGGTCAGCGCCGGGTCCGCGAACATGCGCTTCACCATCGCCTGCGCATCGTCGAAGCTGCCGGCAATCGCGATGTTGTGAACGTTAGGCGCGCTCACCGTGGTCATCTGGCGGCGCTGGATCTCGCTCACCCGGCCTTCCGGGTGGAGCATGAAGATCTGGGCATTCTCGCGCCCCGCAACCGCATGGATCGCGGCCGATCCGGTATCTCCGCTGGTCGCACCGATGATCGTCAGCGGACGTTCGCGCTTTTCGAGAAACGTCTCGAAAAACAGCCCGAGCAGTTGCAGCGCGACATCCTTGAACGCCAGCGTCGGCCCGTGGAACAGCTCCAGCAGCCAGTGCTGCTCGTCGAGCTGGACCAGCGGGGTCGTCGCAGCGTGCGAGAAATTGCCGTAGGCGCGCTGGCACAGGTCGCGCAGCTCCGCTTCGGTCAGGCTTTCGCCCACGAACGGCGCCATGATCTGCACAGCGAGTTTGGAATAGGGGAGCCCGCGCAGCGCGGCGATCTCCTCACGCGAAAACTGCGGCCATTCCTGCGGCAGATAAAGCCCGCCATCGCTCGCCAGCCCGGTCAGCGTGACATCTTCGAAATCGAGCACGGGCGCCTGCCCGCGCGTCGAAACGTACCGCATTTCTATTCCCCCGCGTTATCGCCGCTGCTCGCATCCTGCCCCAGCAGGCGCTTCCTCACCGCAAGCCCGTAGATCACCAGCGCGGTCATCGCGAACAGGAACCACTGCCAGGCATAGGCCATGTGATTGTTGGGCAATTCCGAAGGATCGGGCTTCTGCAACGGCAGCAGGCCAGCGCGCGGCGGATCGGCAACCAGACGCGGCCCCGGCGCGACGATTCCCGTCACCCCACCGCCATTCCACAGCGGGCCGTCGGGCACCCGGGTCCAGCCAAGCGCAATCCGCGCCGTGCCCCCGCCCTTCACCTCGCACTGAGCGATCTGCGCCCAGCCATGCGATCCTCTCGCGTTGGTGCCGGCGACCGCAGAGAGTTCGGTCACCCGCGCGCACACGACCTTACTGCGACGATAGAGCCGCTGCTTGAGCGCGTCCTTGTCTTCGCCCGGCCACGCGACCAGTTCCTGATTGTCGCCCGCTGCGGCGTAACGCGCGAGCAGTTCTGCCTTCTCATCCGCGCGCCCCAGTTGCCAGAAGCCGAGCGCGATCATCACCGCAATGGCGAGCGCCACGATAATCGTGGGGATCAGCGGCAGGCGTTGCAGATAATTCATCGTCCAGCCTTCTGCGCATTCAGGCGATATCCGGACCCGATCAGCACATCGCTGCAAGCCAGCACTGCGCGGACCGATCGCCCAGCTGCGCGCGGGGCGCACAGGCCGAAAAGGGCAGCCTCGCGCAAGGCGGGCTGCCCTTTCGTCCCGGCATGATCGCCGGAGGCCTCACGGCCGTTATCTGTCATCAGTGGACTTCGGCGCCCCAGCCACCCCAGACGTAAACGGAGATGAACAGGAACAGCCACACCACGTCGACGAAGTGCCAGTACCAAGCAGCAGCTTCGAAGCCGAAGTGCTGGCGCGGGGTGAAGTGGCCGAGATAGGCGCGACGCAGGCAGACGATCAGGAAGATCGTGCCGACGATCACGTGGAAGCCGTGGAAGCCAGTCGCCATGTAGAAGGCGCTGGTATAGTTCACACCGCCGAAGCCGAACGGCGCGTGCAGGTATTCGTAAGCCTGGATCGCGGTGAACAGAACGCCGAGGCCGATCGTCGCCCACAGGCCGAGCTTGAGCCCTTCGCGATCGCCATTGATCAGCGAGTGGTGCGCCCAGGTGACCGTGGTGCCCGAACACAGCAGGATAAGGGTGTTGATGAGCGGCAGGTCGAACGGGTCGATGACGTGAATGCCATCGGCCGGGAACTGGACGAGTGCAGCTGCGCCATCCTGCCCGATCAGGTTCTGCCAAGTGCCCTCGGCAACCATCTCCAGCGGCGCCGGGAACAGCGCAAAATCGAAGAAGGCCCAGAACCACCCGACGAAGAACATCACTTCGGAAAGGATGAACAGGATCATGCCGTAGCGCATGTGCAGCTGGACCACCGGAGTGTGGTCGCCCGCCTGCGCTTCCTTGACGATCTTCGAGAACCAGCCCCAGAAGGTGGCGATCAGCAGCGCGATGCCTGCGCCAAGGATCACTTCCCATCCGGCCATCGTGTGCATGAAGAAAACCATGCCCGTGGTGAAGGTCAGCGCCGCAAAGGCACCGACGAACGGCCAGATGTCGGGAGCGAGAATGTGATAATCGTGGTTCTTGGCGCCGGCCATTTTTCGTCTTTCCTATTCAGCGGCTCCGCCCTTAACCGGGAGGCTTGCCGCGGTCCAGAGGGTCAGCTGTCTTCAGGCGGTTTGCGGTGGAAGGTGTAGCTCAGGGTAATCTGTTCGACCCCTTCCATGTTGGGATCGTCGAGCGCGGCCGGATCGACATAGAAGAGCACGGGCATCCGCACCTCCTCGCCCGGCTGCAGGGTCTGCTCGGTAAAGCAGAAACACTGGATCTTGTTGAAATAAGGTGCCGCCTGCTCGGGCTCGACATTGAAGGTCGCGGTCCCGGTGATCGGCACGGAGGAATTGTTCTTCGCGGTGAAGAAGGCGAGGTCGCGTACGCCGATCTGCACCGAATCGCTGGTGTGCACCGGCTTGAAGGTCCACGGCATCCCGCTCGCGGTATTCGCATCGAAGCGGACGGAGATCGGCGGCGTGCCCGCGCTCGAGGCGAGCCGTTCGGCGATCGCGGCATCGCTCTCGTTCGCCACCTGGGTGGTCCCGCCGAAGCCCGTCACCTGGCAGAACATCCGGTACAGCGGCACCGATGCGAAGCCGAGGCCGACCATGCAGGCCGCCGCCAGAAAAGCGAGGGCCGCAATGCGCAGATTGCGACGGTCGAGACTGGAGGCGGACGCGCTCGACATCAGTCGCCCATCCTCACGATCGTGATCGCGTAGAACAGCACGGCGAAGAAGAGCAGCACCGCGCCGATCGCGAGATTGCGGCCCTTGCGGGCTTCCTTGAAGCGCGCTTCCTCTTCGGGGCTCATGCGGGGCGGACGGTTGTCGTCGCTCATGCGAGACCTCCTGCAATAATACCGGCGTTCTGCAGCACGCGGTCGATCACCAGCACGCCGAACAGCGCGAACAGGTAAAGGATCGAATAGGCGAACAGCCGCTTTTCGGGCTTCATCGTGTCGCCGTCGACAGAGCGGCGCAGGCCCACGGGCACTGCGAGTGCCGCGAAGAAGCCAGTCAGCGCGAGCGAGGCAGCGCCGTAGACCACGCCTGCCGTGCCCAGATACCAGGGTGCCGCGGCGAGCGGGACCATGAACAGCGCATAGGCCAGGATCTGGTGACGGGTCGCCGCCTCGCCATGCACCACCGGCATCATCGGGACGCCGGCCTGCGCGTAGTCGCTCTTCACGAACATCGCGAGCGCCCAGAAGTGCGGCGGCGTCCAGAAGAAGATGATCGCGAACAGCAGCACCGGGGTGAGCGTAATGTCGCCCGTCACCGCGACCCAGCCGATCAGCGGCGGGAACGCGCCCGCGCCGCCACCGATCACGATGTTCTGCGGTGTGCGCGGCTTGAGCCACATCGTGTAGACGACGACGTAGTAGAAGATCGAGACGGCGAGGATCGCGGCGGCGAGCCAGCCGATCGCCAGCCCCATCACCAGTACCGATGCGCCGCACAGCACGCTGGCGAAGTCGCGCGCGTCGTTCCTGCTCACCCGCCCGGCGGGGATCGGGCGCTTTGCGGTGCGCTTCATCCGCGCGTCGAGCTCGGATTCATACCACTGGTTGAACGCGGCAGCGCCGCCGGCGGCGAGTGCGATGCACAGGATCGCGGTGAAGCCGAGCACCGGATTGATATGGCCCGGTGCGGCCAGCAGCCCGCACAGGCCGGTAAAGACGACCAGACGCACGACGCCCGGCTTGGTCAGCGCGAGGAAGTCGCGCCAATGGCTCGACATCGGCGTCGCTGCGGTCGGCGTGATGAGGGTCGTCGTTGTCGTCATGTCATTCCTCCCCTCCTGCTTGCGGAGGGGTAGCGGGACAAAGGCCTGCCCCGCCCGATCAAGCACAAGCGGGGTGCGGCCCACCCCATGGCCCCCTCCCGCGAACGGGAGGGGAGATGTGTCGTTACGCGTGCGCCGGCTTGCCTTCGCCCGGCAGGTGGTTGTGGTAATCGTGGTGGTCCTCGATCACCGGCAGCGTTTCGAACTGGTGAAACGGCGGCGGGCTGGACAGAGTCCATTCCAGCGTGGTCGCACCCGGCCCCCAGTAGTTCGCTTCCGCCTTCTTGCCTGCCACGAAGGCGTAGACGAGGTTGGCGAAGAAGATCAGGACCGAGATCGCGACAATGCCGTAGCCGAGCGTCGAAATGTGGTTCCAGAACTCGAACTGGCCCGGGTAGTCGGGAATGCGGCGCGGCATTCCGTTCACGCCGAGGAAGTGCATCGGGAAGAACACCAAGTTCACGCCGACGAAGAACACCCAGAAGTGGATGTGGGCCAGCAGTTCGGAGTGCCAGCGGCCGCTCATCTTCGGGAACCAGTAGTAGAAGCCCGCGAAGATCGAGAAGACCGCACCCATCGAGAGCACGTAGTGGAAGTGCGCGACGACGTAGTAGGTGTCGTGCAGGTTGTCGTCGATGCCGCCATTGGCGAGCACGACGCCCGTCACACCGCCCACGGTGAACAGGAAGATGAAGCCCATCGCCCAGACCATCGGCGATTTGAACTCGATCGAACCGCCCCACATCGTGGCGATCCAGCTGAAGATCTTCACGCCGGTGGGCACCGCGATGACCATTGTCGCAGCGGTGAAGTACATCTTCGTGTTCACGTCGAGGCCGACGGTATACATGTGGTGCGCCCACACGATGAAGCCGACCACGCCGATCGCGACCATGGCGTAGGCCATGCCGAGGTAGCCGAACACCGGCTTGCGGCTGAAGGTCGCCACGATCTGGCTGATCATGCCGAAGCCCGGCAGGATCATGATGTACACTTCGGGGTGGCCGAAGAACCAGAACAGGTGCTGGTAGAGGACCGGATCGCCACCGCCCGACGGATCGAAGAAGGTGGTACCGAAGTTACGGTCGGTGATCAGCATGGTGATCGCCGCGGCCAGAACCGGCAGCGAGAGCAGCAGCAGGAAGGCGGTGACCAGCACCGACCACACGAACAGCGGCATCTTGTGCAGGGTCATGCCCGGCGCGCGCATGTTGAAGATGGTGGTGATGAAGTTGGTCGCACCCAGGATCGAGCCTGCGCCCGCAAGGTGGAGAGAGAAGATCGCGAAGTCGACCGCCGGGCCGACCGAACCGCTGGTCGAAAGCGGCGCATAGACCGTCCAGCCGGTACCCGCGCCCGGCCCGACACCGCCGGGGACGAACATCGAGAACAGCAGCGAGAAGAAGCCGGCCACGGTCAGCCAGAACGACACGTTGTTCATGCGCGGGAAGGCCATGTCCGGCGCGCCGATCATCAGCGGCACGAACCAGTTGCCGAAGCCCCCGATCATCGCGGGCATGACCATGAAGAACACCATGATCAGGCCGTGCGCGGTGATGAACACGTTCCACAGGTGGAGCGTCTGGTCGAGCTGCGCGGGATCGGCACCAAGCCAGGGCGCAACCACGTTGAGCACCTGAATGCCCGGCGCGGCCAGCTCGGCCCGCATGATCCCGGAGATCGCGCCGCCGATCACGCCCGCGATGATCGCGAAGATCAGGTAGAGCGTGCCGATATCCTTGTGGTTCGTCGACATGAACCACCGGGCGAAGAAGCCCGGCTTGTGGTCGGCATCGTGATGATGCTCGTCCGTATGGGCCTGGAAGGTGTCAGCAGTGGTAGCCATGTCGCTCTGGTTCTCTTCGGTTCTACGTGACGTCTAAAAGTCGATTATTCTCTCGCCGGACTCGCGTCCGCCGGTCAGGCTGCCGTGTCGGCCGCGTCGCTCGCGTCGAGCGGCACGGACGGCGCTTCGCCGCCATCGTCGGCAGCGGTCGGCGCACCACCTGCAGCGGGAGCCCCTTCGGTCGCGCTCGCCGGAGCCTGAATGTCCGCCTGTTCGCTACCTTCGGCACCTTCCTCGAAAGTGCCGCCCTTGGAAAGCACCCACTGGCGCCACTTGTCCATCGGGACGGCTTCGATCGCGATCGGCATGTAGCCATGGCGCGCGCCGCACAGTTCGGAACACTGGCCGTAATAGATGCCCGGCTCCTGAATGGTCAGCACTCGCTCGTTCAGGCGACCCGGGACGGCATCGACCTTGAACCACAGGCTCGGGACCGAGAACGAGTGGATCACGTCCGCGCCGAAGGTCTGGATGCGCAGCGGCACGCCGACCGGCACGACCATGCGGTTATCCACAGCAAGCTGCGCCGGTTCGCCACGCGAGAGCGCTTCTTCCTTGGGCAGCATGTTCGAAATCACTTCGAACCCGCCCTGGTCGGGATAAGTGTAGCCCCAGTACCACTGGTAGCCGGTCGCCTTGATGGTGATCGCATCGGCCGGCGCGGTCTTGTACTGCCGCGCGAGCAGCGTGATCGAGGGGACCGCGATGATCACCAGGATCAGCACCGGAACCAGCGTCCAGATCACTTCGATCAGCGTGTTGTGGGTGGTGCGCGAAGGCTCGCGTCCCTCACGGCGGCGATAGCGGACCACCACCACCAGAAGCAGGAAGAACACGAAGGCGCTGATGAACACGATCACCGGCGCGAGGATGTAGTTGTTCATCCCCAGCGCGAACTGACCATCGTCGGTGTACTGGTCCTGGAAGCTCATCGATTTGAGCGCGTTGTCTTCGAACGCGGTCGGCTGGCCCTTGATCCATTCGGGGCCGAGATGTTCGTACCCACCTTCACTATCAGTGGCGGCAGCATCACCCTCGCCGGCAGCTTGATCCGCGCCCGTTGCGGTATCGGCAGCAGCGGCCTCGGTCTGCGTCGCAGCAGCCGGCACACCCGTATCGGGCGCGGCGGCAATGGCAGCCTGAGCGGCAAGGCCAAGGCCGGCAACAGCAAGAACTGCAATCAGGAAACGGCGGATATCGCGATAGGCGGCGGCAATTGACATTGTCGGTCTGACTTCCTTCGAACCTTGCAGAAACACGGGCCCTGTAACCCATTTTAGCATGCTTGGGCGTGATTTCGGGCTCGCCCTATAGGGGCGCTTGCCGCGACTCTCAAGCGCCTCTAGACCGGAATTCACGGGGCGTCCAATGCGTTTGGTGCAACACCAGCCCCATCACTACACAGATAACGAAGGCACGAACGGTCATGACGGATGAAGAGATCATCGGTGAACTGCGGGGTTGCGACGCCCTGCTCGAAGGACATTTCCTTCTGAGTTCGGGCCGCCACTCGGCCCATTATCTGCAATGCGCGCGGGTGTTGATGGACCCGGAACGCGCTGGCCGGCTGGCTTTTGCGCTGTCTCAAAAAATCCCGCGCGACATCCGCAGCCAGATCGACGTGATCGTCAGCCCGGCGATGGGCGGCCTTATCATAGGGTATGAAATGGGCCGCGCGCTGGGCAAGAACGCGATGTTCCTCGAACGGCCCGAAGGCACTTTCGAACTGCGTCGCGGCTTTGCACTGGAAAAAGGCGCGCGGGTGCTGATGGTGGAAGACGTGGTCACCACCGGCAAATCGAGCGTTGAGGCGATCGAGGCTGTGAAGCGCGAGGGCGGCGAGGTGATCGCCGAGGCAGCGCTGGTCGATCGCTCGTCCGGCGAAGCCGACATGGGCGTGCCGTTCTTCCCGCTGATCCAGCTTTCCTTCCCGACCTATCCCGAAGGCGAGGTGCCCGAGAGCCTGAAGGCGGTGCCCGTGACCAAGCCGGGGAGCCGCAAGGCTTGATCCTGCGCGCAGCCCTTGGCGCGCTCGCCCTGGTGGCCGCCACGGGCTGCGCGCCCCACGATCTGCGCGACACACCCCCGACGCCCGGCGCACCCGCGGCGTCGGCCCCTTTTGCGCAGGCTCTCTACACAAGCGGCTTTACCGGCGAAGCGGTGGTGAGCCGGAGGCCGGGCGATCTTTCTTCGGTCTCGATCGGGCTCGCTGCGCGGGACGAAGCGGATAATCCGGAGCGGTGGCCGTGGGCATCGGTGACCAAGCAGGTGCTGGCGGTACTGGCGATGCAGCAGGTCGAAGCCGGGACGCTCGATCTCGATGCTCCGGCGGATCGGTATCTGCCCGAGCTCGCCTCCAAGGTGCCCGCCCCCACGATCCGTCAGCTGCTCCAGCACCGATCAGGCCTTGCCAATCCCGACGACAGCCCGCCGGATGCGACCGGGTTCCCGTCTTTCTACTCCGACGGATCGACCGGGCTCGACTGGTGTCTGGCCGATCGCACCGCGCCGAGCGAGGAATGGCGCTACAACAACTGCGACTACATCGTGCTGGGCGCGATCTTCGAAAACGTGACCGGCAAACCGATCGAGGCGCTGCTGGAGAAGCGGATCGCCATACCATCGGGCTGGCGCGATACCGCGCTGCTTCGCGCTGGGAGCGCGCGCGACTATGCCGGGCGTGACCCAACCCACACCACCCGCATCGCCCGCTACGGCACCTCCGCCGCGCTGATCGGTCCGCTGGCAGACATGCTGCGCTTCGACCGTGCGCTGATGGCGGGCAAGCTGCTCGGCCCGGAGGCCCGCACCGCGATGTGGCAGGGCGATCCGCAGCTGGGATATATGGCGCTCGGCCAGTGGGTGTTCGATGCGCCGCTCGAAGGCTGCGACGCCCCGGTCCGCATCGTCGAGCGGCGCGGCGCGATCGGCAAATATCAGGTGCGCAACATCATGCTGCCCCAGCGCGACATGGCGCTGGCACTGGCGACCGCCGACGGCGAGTTCAATTTCGGAGAAATCTGGACCGGCTCCGGCGCGTTGCACGACGCACTTGCAGCACTCGCCTGCAACGCAATTGCGAGCCCGGCGACACCCCGCTAGAGCGCGATGATGAGCAACCGCCCCCAAAAACTCCGCCTGGGCGTCAATATCGATCACGTCGCGACCATCCGTAACGCGCGTGGCGGCGACCATCCCGATCCCGTGCGCGCGGCGCAAATCGTCGCGGCCGTGGGCGGCGATGGCATTACCGCGCACCTGCGCGAAGACCGCCGCCATATCCGCGACGACGATCTCAGGCGCATTCAGGATGCGACCGACCTGCCGCTCAACCTCGAAATGGCGGCGACCGAGGAAATGCTGGCGATCGCGCTGCGCCATCAGCCGCACGCCGCCTGCATCGTCCCCGAGAAGCGCGAGGAACGCACGACCGAAGGCGGGCTGGACGCGGCGGGCCTGCACAACCAGCTCGCGCCGATCGTGTCGCAACTGACCGACGCGGGCATCCGCGTCTCGCTGTTCATCGAAGCCCACCCTGCACAGCTCGAAGCGGCAATGCGCCTCGGCGCGCCTGTCGTAGAGTTCCACACAGGCGAATATGCGCATGCAACTGGCGAGCAGCGCTCGATCGAACTGAAGCGGATTGCGGACATGGCGGCATTGGCGGTGAAGAACGGGATCGAACCCCACGCGGGCCACGGCCTGACCTTCGACAATGTCCAGCCCATCGCCGCCATCCCGCAAATCGCAGAGCTCAATATCGGCCATTACCTGATCGGCGAGGCAATCTTCACCGGGCTGGAACCCGCGATCCGCCGGATGCGCGAACTGATGGACGAAGCGCGGTGAGTGCGCCTGCAGAGATCACCCCCGGCCAGCGCTTCTGGCCGATCGCAGGGGCTATTCCCTTTCTTCTCAGCATATTCCTGCTGGGCGTGTCGCTCAACTCGGGCGCGCTGACGGTTTTCGCCGTCGTCTGGCCCCTGCTACAAGTCGGCGGTTACACCATGACCTTGCGTCTGGCGAAGGGCGACACCTCACACGATCTCGTCAAGACGCAGGTCATCCTGCATTATGTCGCCCTGATCCTGCTCGTCGTCCTGCTGGTGCGCGCATCATGATCATCGGTTTCGGCTCCGACCTGTGCAATATCGAGCGGATCCAGAACTCGCTCGACCGCTATGGCGAGCGGTTCGAGAACCGCGTCTTCACCGAAAAGGAACGCGCCAAGGCGCGGCGGCGACCCTTCACCATCGCGGGCACCTACGCCAAGCGGTTCGCCGCCAAGGAGGCGTTCTCCAAGGCCGTCGGCACCGGATTTCGCCAGGGCGTTTTCATGAAGGACATCGGCGTGGTTAACGCACCCTCGGGCGCGCCCACTCTCGAACTGGCACATGGCGCTGCGGAGGCGCTTGCGAAAATAACCCCGGCGGGCCATGTGGCACGCGTTCACCTGACCCTCACGGACGATCATCCATGGGCACAGGCTCTGGTGATGATCGAGGCACTTCCCGAATGAGCAACCTGACCAGCATGAGCAAAAAAGACACCGCACCCAAATCCGGCGAGGACGAAAAGGTCAACTGGTTCGCCGAATTCCGCGGGCTGGCGCTGATGCTTCTCGCGGTGCTGGCGTTTCACAGCTTCGTCGCGAAGCCGTTCTTCATCCCCTCGACCAGCATGATGCCCAATCTGCTGGTGGGCGACCAGCTGATCGTCAGCCGCTACCCCTACGGCTACAACTGGTCTTCGGTGACCTTCCACATGCTGCCGCGCGGCAACTGGCGCATTTTCGGCGGGACGCCGGAATATGGCGACATCGTCATCCCGACCCATCCGCAGCGCAGCGAAGACTATATCAAGCGCGTGGTCGCGCTGCCGGGTGACCGGATCGCGGTGAAGAACGGGCAGATCATCCTCAACGGCAAGCCCGTGCCGCAGAAGGTCGAGCCTGCGATGCTGCTGCCGATCGATCTCAATTCGCCCTGTCAGGGCCCCGGCTTCACCACCGTCACCGCTCCCGACGGCACCCGCAAGTGCCGCGTTCCCGTCGAACGCGAGACCATGCCCAACGGCGCGAGCTACCTGATCATCGACGCACTGCCCGACCAGCCGCTCGACAATTACCCCGAAATCCAGGTGCCCGACGATGCGGTGTTCGTGATGGGCGACAACCGCGATGCCTCGGCCGACAGCCGCGCCTCGATCGCCAATCAGGGCCTGGGCGGCCCCGTCCCGCTCGCCAATATCGGCGGCCGCGCGGAGTTCATCACCTATTCGCTGGACGGCACCGCAAGCTGGAACCCGTTCACCTGGTTCGGCGCGATGCGCGGCGACCGGGCGTTCACCACGCTGCGCCCGACCAAGTCCGATGACGCCGCCAAGGCCGTCGAAGACACCAGCAAGGGCGCCTGACCGGACCGCCAATGGCACAGCCTGACGATCCTTCGCGCGAGTCCGCAACGCCGGACAGCACCCGCGGCCCCGATACCGATGGCGAATACGAGGGCTGGGACGATGCCAGCCCGGCCTACATCTCCAATCCTCAACTGAGGCTGGAGATGCACAAGGCGATGGTGTGGGTCGGGGTGATCGGCCTCGCCGCGCTGGCGGTCTATATCTCGCAGTCGCTGCTGGTGATCTTCGCCGCGCTGGTGTTCGCCTCGATGATCGACGGCGGCGCGCGCCTGATCGGCCGCTATCTGCCGATCCCGCGCACCTTGCGGATCGTCATGGTCCTGCTGCTCGCGATCGCATTCCTCGTCTGGCTTGGCTATTTTGCGGGCTCGCAGATCGCCGAACAGGCTGCCACCCTCCCCGCCATCGTCGAGAAACAGCTGAACGAGATCATCGCGCTGGCCCAGCAAAACGGCATGCAGGTGTCCCTGTCGGATGCGCAGTCGATGGCCAACCAGGTGGTCAGCGGCGTCGGCACCGTAACCCGCGCGATCGGCGGAATTGCGGGCATCATCGGTACGACCGCGATCATCCTGATCATCGGCATCTATGTCGCGCTCGAACCCAACCTGTACGAGCGCGGCGTCGAATGGATGGCCCCGCGTGGCGAGCGCAGCGAACTGCGCAAGACCCTCGCCGAAATGGCGCTGACGCTGCGTCGCCTGATGGCGGGCCGCATCGTGGGCATGGTGTTTGAAGGGTTCTTCACCTGGGTCGCGCTGGAGATGTTCGGAGTGCCGATGGCGGCGCTGCTGGGCATCCTGACCGGACTTCTGGCGTTCATTCCCAATATCGGCGCGGTCGTTTCCGGCCTGCTAATGGCGACCGTCGGCTTCTCGGTCAGTGTCGAAACCGGGCTCGCCGCAGTGGCGATCTATTTCGTGGTCCAGACCTTCGATGGCTACGTCGTCATACCCATGATCGCTCGCAAGACGGTCGACCTGCCGCCCGCACTGGTGCTCGGCGCGCAGCTGATCATGGGTCTTCTGTTCGGAATTATCGGGCTGCTGCTGGCCGACCCGCTGCTCGCCATGCTCAAGGTCGCGCTGGTGCGCCGGTCGGAAGCGAACCAGGCCGCGCAGGACAGCGAATATGCCGCAGCCGCTGCAGCCGCCGCGAGCCGCGCGGACGCATAGGGGGAAACACGATGGTACGCGCATTTCTCTATTTCATCGCGACGATGATCGTGCTCGTGATCATCGGGCTGTTCGCGCTCAATTACTGGTCCGACAAGGCGACCGAGATCGCCTTCGTCCCCAACACCAAGTTCGTCGAGCAGGAGGCGCTGGCCGAAAACGCCTATTCCGACCCCGACATGTGGTATTCGCGCCCCGGGATCGGCACGAACGATCCCGCGCGCTACCAGCCCGCAATCGCAGAGACGCAGAACCCCCTGCCCCGCAGCGAGGACGAGCGCACACTGGTGGAGCAGGCGAGCGAGGCGGGATCGCGCCGCGTCACCGCCGACGACGAGCAGGGCGCACCGCCCTTCGCGGTCTTCTTTGTCCACCCGACCAGCTACATCCCGACCAATCTCGACCGCGACATCCAGTGGAACGCGAAGCTGGGCAACAGGGAGGCGGAGGACCGCGCAAATCTGTTCCTGCGCGGGCTCGCCAGCCCATTCAACCGCGCCGCCGAGATCTGGGCGCCCAAGTATCGCCAGGCGACCGTCGGTGCCTTCATCACCGACAAGCCCGAGGCAGAGCAGGCGATCGACGCGGCCTATCGCGATGTGGAGCAGTCGTTCGACTACTTCCTCGAAAGCGTGGACAAGGATCGCCCGATCATCCTCGCCGGGCACAGCCAGGGATCGCTCCACCTGCTGCGGCTGCTGCGTGAGCGGATCAAGGGCCGCCCGGTGGAGAACCGCATCGCGGCGGTATATGCGGTCGGCTGGCCGATCTCGATCGACCACGACCTGCCCGTGCTGCCGCTTCCCGCGTGCGAGCGTGCCAACGAAGCAGGCTGCATCCTCAGCTGGGTGAGCTTCGCCGATGATGGCGACCCGACCCAGCTGCTCAGCCGCTACCGGGCGAGCCCCGGCTTCGACGGGGAGCCGCGCGGCAACGGGGCGATCCTGTGCGTCAATCCGATCACCGGTTTCGCAAACAGCGCCGCCCCGGCGGACGACAACAAGGGCACGCTGGTGCCGAGTGAGGATCTTACCTCCGGCGAACTGGTCGCCGGTGCGGTCGGCGCCAGGTGTGACGAACAAGGCATCCTGCGGATCGGCGACCCGCCCGAAATGGGCTCCGCCGTGCTGCCCGGCAGGAACTACCACGTCTACGACATCCCGCTGTTCTGGCGGAACCTGCAGGACGACGTGGTGACGCGCGTGCGCGAATGGACAGCCGCGAACTCGTAGGTGAGAGTGCCGCAGGTCTGGCCGAGACGCTGCCCGACGGGGGCGCGCTGATCGGGCTGGACCTGGGTACCAAGACCATCGGCATCGCGGTGTGCGATGCGGGCTGGCGCTTCGCCTCCGCACTCAAGACATTGCCGCGCGGCAAGTTCGGTCGCGATCGCGACGAGCTGCGCAAGCTCATCGAGGCGCGCAGCATTCGCGGGATCGTGATCGGCCTGCCGCGCAACATGGACGGCAGCGAAGGCCCGCGCGCGCAGGCGAGCCGCGCCTATGCGCGCAACCTCGCCGAAGCCTTCGGCCTGCCGGTGCTGCTGTGGGACGAGCGCTGGTCGACCAAGAGCGCCGAGGACGCGATGATCGGGCTCGATGTCAGCCGCCGCAAGCGGGCGGAGCGTATCGACGCGGAGGCCGCGACGATCATCCTTCAGGGTGCGATCGATACGGCGACGGGTTCGCCGCTACTCTGACCGGATCATTCCGCTCGCCACCCGTCGCATCGCAGCACTGGGGTGATGTGTTGCGAAATGCTGCGCACAATGTCTCGCATCCTCCCCGCCCAGCGCCACACCCAGCATTAGCAAGACCTCGTTCGCGCTCGCATTGAGCACGCCCGCGATCCGGCCGGCTTCGGTGTCGAAACGGTACTGGTCGAACCAGCCTTGCGCGGGGTTCGCGGCGCATATGTTGAGCGAAACGGACAGGCTCTCGGGCGGATGCTGGCAATGCACGTCGCGATGCGCGCGATAGTGCAGCACACGCCCCTCGCTCAGCTGCGATCGCTCAACGCGCCGCAGATCAACCGCCTCCCCGGCTTCTCCCGAGACGCTCGCGTAGTCGTATTCCCAATAGTCACTGACATAGCCCGGCCCGAAATAGCCGACCGTCAGGAAGTCGAAATTGTGATCATGCGGCAGGCCATAGACGAAGCTTGCCGCGCCGCTTGCCTCAAAGGCCGGATCGCCGCGCGCGGGCCAGATATTGGCGCGCAGGAAATAGCCGTTGCGCGGCCCCGCCAGCATGATCGCCTGCGGGCCGTAACCGCTTGCCTGATCGTCAGCGCCGGCCAGGAGATCGATCAGCAGATCGCCGAGGAAACCGCGATTGGCCGCCAGCCCGGCGAGCAGCGATGCCGCATTCTGTAACGAACGCTCGTCCGCCGGATCGAAGCCGTGCTCGTCCAGCTGCACGATGCACTCTGCGAGTGCCAGCGGGGTGCAGAAGGGTGGATTCAGCTCGCGAGGCATCGGCTCTCCCGCAACTTGGCAAGCTGTGGATAAGTTGTGCATAGCTTGTGGCGAAGTGTAGCGGCTTCGCATGCCAGCGGATCCCTATCGCACTCCGCAATAGCGCACAAAGCCTCGAATCCGCTGGCCGTGTCGAGCGCCAGCGCGTGACGCAGTGCCTGCCACCGGGCCCCCTCCCCCGCTTGTCCACAGCCCCCCTTCCCGCAGGCATAGCGCGCTAGGCTTGGCTGTAGCGTGCCAAGACCTTCTGGAGTCTTTGACAAGACCGGCTGGAGCACTTTTAGCGGGCCAGAAGCGGTCATCTAGCGCATGCATATTGGAGCTCTAGGCGATCCCTAGAGCTCCTACAGCGATGCTTTAGATAGGCGAGGAGCGATCCTCCCCGGTGAGGGGTGCGCGCTCTCGTCCAGTCTCATCGACGAGGTCGACAGCATCGTAGCCGATCATGATGTTGGCCCCAGCGCCCGCACCGAGGATGAGCAGAGCGAGCCCGTCGACGTTCGTCGAGGTCTCGCTCTGCACGATCGTCACCACCGCACCGTTCATTTCGCGTCAGCTTCCTCTTTCACCGGCTCGCTGAGAGCCTGCCGCACTGCGTAGAGCACTGACGGTTCCCACCGATCGTGCACCCGGTTCTCGATCAGGACGATATCGTCATTGTCGAGGTGAGCCAAGCCGTCGAGCCCGATCAGGTCGAGCAGCTCGCCCCTGCGCTCCAGTTCCTTCCGATCAGTGCTTGCACGCGGTCGACCGGCGCCGTCCGTCACCGTGGTGTGGGCTCCACGGGTGACATCGTTCAAGGCCTCGCGGACGGCGAAGCGGATATCGAGTTCCACCAGTCCATCCGGCCCTTCGCGCAGCTTGGGTTCGCCATCGATATCGAGGACCGGCCGGTCGAGATCGTAGGGCTTCGCGCCCGATGCCGGCTTGGGCGTGTCCGACACCAGATCCAGTTCCTTGAGGATAGCGCGGATCGCGATCGGCGAGAGCGCGAGATAGACCGTCTTCTCGATCAGCGCCACGTCCTCCTTGTCCAGGTCGACCGGATCGGTTCCCCCGAGCGAGGCATAAAGCTCACCACGGCGAAGGCTTGCCCCCTTGGAGTCCGCCGATTTGTCGAGCGCATAGGCGACGAGATAGCGAAGGGTCAGCGGCACCTTTTTCTGCTTTTCGGGCGGCAGCGGCTTGCCGTCTTCACCGAGCGCCACGCCGACCTGCCGCTCCAGCGGCTGATCGTCGAGACCGCGCAGGCCCCTGATGAAGTCGACGCGCAGGGTCTTGTCCTTCTTCGCACGGTTGCGCGGGGCGGTTTTGGAGCGATCCTTGGTAGTCATGTCGATTGCCTTTCGTGAGGGATGAGGGGGCGGTTACGCGGCGTCGAGCAGCGCCAGCAACTCGGTCGCATTGTCGGAGAGGTCCTTGAGGTTGGTCAGATCGGCCTGGGCGAAGCTCACGCCGCAAACCGAGAGAGTCGTATGCGAGGCATTGCCCAAGACGATCTCGTTGTCGTTGGCAGCGTCGGTATTGGTGCCGATGACGATGGCGTTCGCAATGTCCGGCTTCTGGCTTTCACCAGCGCCCGCACCAGAGCCGATGAAGATGCTGCCAGTGCCGAGGGTGACCGCGCTGCCGGAAAGGTCGCCCATCGCCACGATGTCGCTACCGACAGCCTGCATGATCGCGCGCTGGCCGATGCCGACCACCCGATCGCCAGCGGTGACCGCGCCAAGGTTGGCCTCGATGTCGACGCCGGCCGCATCGGGGAAGCCACCTGCCCATTCGCCGATCAGGATAACGTGATCTCCGTTCTTGCGGTGCCGGGCAGCGGCACGGCCCTGGATGACGACACCGTCGCCGGTCTGCATCAGCTCGGCCACCACATAGCCACCGAAGACGCCGCCATCGCCCTGGTACTGCCAAGCCGCGCTGTCGCCGAACGCCGACACGTTGTTGCTGGTGACGCCGTGCTGTTGCGCGCGGTAGCCCGCGATCGTGAAGCCGACGCCATGCTGTCGCTCGTTGAGCGCGAGAACGCCAAGGACCACGCTATCCTTGATGTCGATGCTCTCCTGCATCGAGCGGTTGCCGATCGAGATGACCCCGTTCGACCCGTCGTGGTTGGCCAGGCACAGATCGCCCCAGCCAAGGACATTGCTCGACGAAGTCGATTGCCACAGGACACCTTCACCGATGCCGAAGCATCCCTGGTTGGCGGCGTTGTTGTTGCCCGCGTTACCGGCGTACCAGCTGCGCGCGGCGGGGATGCCCCGCATGGCGATCATATTGAACGCGCGGATCTCGGTGACCTGATTGTCGCCCAGTGCCACCTGATTTTCGTTGGTGCAGATTGCCAGGGCACCGACGGCGGTCATGTTGTTGTAGCCCGCATCGCGCGCGGCGGCGGAGATATCCGCGCCCCAGCCCAGCGCAGTGACCGCATCATTGACAGTCGCGGTGCCACCGGCCCCCGCCCCGAGCCCGGCAAAGCGAACCCCGGTCGTAAGGTTGCCGCCCACCCCGAAGCCCAGTCCGGCAAATTCGTTGCCCTGGTAATACTGTGCGCCGTATGCCCCCACGATCGCATTCCGGGACGAGACAGTGACGACGTTGCCCTGCGTCAGATAGCCAAGGCGGACGCTGAAATCGCCGCCTGTGATCAGCAGGCCGGCGCTATGCGCTGCGTTGAGGTTGTATTCCCCGTTCAGGTTGCCACGGCCTGCGGCCCGGCCAATGTCGGTATTGCCGATACCGGCGAGCAGATCCCGCGCGGCGTGATAGGCAAACGCGGTGTTGCCATCGCCCGAGACCGATCCATTGCCCGCGCCGGCGGCGAAGGCGTTGTTATTGACATCGAGCGAGACCAGCCCGGAGATCGACTGCGCCCATTCCTTGGCGCTTTTCGTCCCTGCCCCGCCCGGCTCGGTGCCCTGCGCCCACGCCTCGGCCTCGTCGACCAGCGGCTGCACCACCAGCGCCACGCCCTGGTAGAAGCCGGTCGCGATGCGCGCCGCGCCGTCGACATACTCGTACACACCATTGGCCGGATCGTCGTCCGCCCCGTTATTGTCGTTCACGTAGACCAGGCGGTTCTGGTTGGCGGCCGTTGCGAAGAAGCTGTCGCGGGCGCTCACATCGGCAACGGCCGTCAGCCCGGCCTGCGCGGCGCTGATCGCATTGTCGACCGTCTGAAACAGCTCTCTGATATCGCTCTTCGTCGGCGCATGCAGGCCGCTCGCCTGCACCCCATCGGTAGTGAAGTCCCGGTAGACTTGTTGCGCATGCTGGTAGACCGCACCCATCGTCTCGCTCCCTAAGTGATCGTTGCCGCGACCGGGCCGGTGACGCCCGATCCGTTGTCATCGCTGTCGAAGGCCTGCGCCCAGTAATATCGCGTGCCGGCGGAAAGCCCGGTCTCCTGCCGCGTCACCTGCGTTCCGGGTGCGCCCGTGATGTCGGTGCCCACCTGCACCGCGTCCCCGAAATCGGACGTGTCGGAGCCGAACAGGCGGGCGTAATCGAGCGCGCTGCTGGTCGGCATGCTGAAGCTGATATCCGCAAGGCCGCTGCCACCAGTCGCGGCGAGCGAGGTGGGCGCGCCCAGGAACACGCCAGCGATCGGCGTGATGGTCGCGACCGGGCTCCAGTTGCCGGAACGGCCGGTGAAGGTTCGCGCCCGCACGCGGACCTCGTACTCGACGCCACTGCTGACCGGGCCTGTGCGCGCTGAGGGGGGCGAAGCATCCGGGTCGATCGACATCGGATACCAGGTGCTGCCGCCGCTCTCGCGATAGGTGGCGTCGTAAAGCAGGCCGATCCGCTCGACCGCACTCCACGTCGCCTCGATCGCAACGCCGATGGTCTCTCCGAACTGAACCGCTATGGTCGAAAGAGTGAGGCCCTCGACATCGGAGATCGTCGGCGTGCTTCCGGTGCCCGTGTCGGCCACGGGGGGCGTCCCTTCCTCCAGCGCCGCGTCGAAGCTCCAGTCCGCGGGCTCGACCTGCGTCAGCGCGATCTCGATGCGCAGATTGATCAGGTCGAGCTTGGGCGCGCCGATCTTGACCCACATGCTCAGACCCAGCTTGGCGCTTTCGAACCGCGCGAATCGTCGCCCCAAACAATCGATGCCGAGCAGGTTGAGCAGCGCATTGAAGCGCCAGCGGTCGGGGTTCAGCTCGGCCAGCGCGAGCTTGCCGATCCGCGCGGCCTGATTGTGGTGCGGCGCGTAATAGGCCTGGATCGCCTGCGCTTCCCCGTCGTCGTCAGCCTCCAGCGAACCAAAGGTCGCGCTCTCCTGCTCGCGGTACCCGATGGCGGCCTCGGTATAGAGCACCTTGACCGCACGGGTGACCTGATAGGCCTCCGGCCCCTGCGCGGCTGTCAGCGACAGAATGTGGTCGTCGGTGATCACGAGGTCAGGCTCGACCCAGCGCCCGCACATCACGTTGAACTTGCCCTCGGCGTCCTGCCAGAAGAAGCCGTCCGCCGCGAGGCGCATGGCCTCGAGGATGTCCGCCCGCTTTTCGTTCGCGAGCTTGTAGCTCGCCCAGATGCGCCAGCGGGCGATCGTCTCTTCCGAGGCGGTCGAGACGGTCTGGTCGCAGATATCCGCTTCCGTCGCGATGTTGGCCCAGTTCACGTCGGCATACCCGCCGCCGAACCCGTCCGGGTGCGCGAAGTAGTCCGCCGTCACCAGCGCCCAGTTGTCGTTCCACGGCCATGTCAGCGGATCGTCGAGGCGGACCGAGCCGGAGCCGTAGACCGGCTCGCCCGCTTCGTCCGTCCCGATCACCATCGTGTCGTCCAGACGCGGATCGTAAAGGCCCACCCCTTTGCGCACCTGCGTATAGGCGGGCTCGCGCCCGTTATAGACCTCGCTGAACTGCTCCGCCTCCACCGCGCGGCCGATGATCGCCGCGTGCGGGCAGCCGCGCTGGCGATGCGCGGCGGTCCATTCGGGGAAGAACGCGGTCAACTCGGCGATCGCCATCTGGTCGGCCGCTCCCGATCGCGTGTGGATGCTCACCGCACCGTGGAAGCTTGCCTCGGTCACGAAGCCGCCGGCATCGAGCGTCACCGGCTTGTCGTTGATCCGATGCTCGATGACGTCGTTCTCCCGGCCGAGGCCGAGCGTAATGACCTGGCCGATGGTCCCGTTGCGGCTCTCGCGGAAAGTGCGTTGCCCGCCGGTGTGGACGATGCCGTAATTGCGGCGGTGAGAACCGACCGGATCGTCCGAGATGCTCTGGCCATCGCTGGGCGCGGGGCGACCGGGACCGAACAGCGCACCGATCAGAGCGTTGGCGCCGATCGAGAAACCAACGCTGATCGCGCCTGCCAGCACATAGGCACCCACCACCGCGAGGGTGCCGCTCGCGCCGGCCGATGCCAGCAGCACGGTTGCCCAGGTCAGGACCGAAGGCATGGTGCCCTCCAGACCATTTCTGCCGTCACCGGCAGGCTCGCAAACCCGCGCGGCCGACGCGCGACCCACGACGGCAGCGACTGTCCCACCTGCGGCGCGGCACAGATGCACGCGGTCAGACCATCGGCGAGTTGGACGAGCCCGACGTCGCCGCGACGCTCTTCGTCCACTCGCGCCCAGCCAAGCCCTTCGATCACCGAGAAGCACGCGCCCAGCATCGGCCCGTCGATCTTCAGGGCCTGGAACAGCTGGCGCGGATCGGGATCGGCCCGTCGACCGGTCACCGCCTCGGCATAGTCGAGCACGGAAAACGCGCAGTTCGCCTTCAGCGTGTGGAACGGCTCGCGCGCCCAGCGCCGGAACGTGGCCGACAGCGCCTGCTCCATCGGCACGGGCTCGCTCAGTAGTCCGGCCATGTCAGCACCTTGTTGCGAAGGGTTGCGGCGAACTGGAACCCCTTGTCGCCGGGGAAGCGGCCCTGCTGGTCGGAGTCCGTGCACAGCGCGAAATTGGGGCGGCTGCGCGAGGTAAAGATGCTCTCCAGCGTGACGCTGACCGTCGATTCCTCCGGCTCTTCGTCGTCGCCGCGATCGAAGGTGAAGCCCGGCCGCAGCATGCGCCCCGCCCAGATCGGGAACGGATTGTCGAGGCAGCGCTGGTTGTCCGGGTCTTCCGGATCGTCGACCCCGAAGAATTGCAGCCACACCCGGACAAGGCGGTTGCGCGCCTCGGTCGCGAAGTCGTCGCGGGCCATCTTGATCACCTCGGGCGTCACGCCCGACAGGGTCATCGTCGCCTCGGGCGCGCGACCATCGGTTGCCTGCTGCAGCCCAGTGATCGAGCCGAACGTACCCAGGCCGTGCCACCGATTGTCATCGTTGGTTTCGAGCACGTCGAGACCGCCCCACAGCCGCCACGTCTCCGACGCGAAGTGCATCGAGACAAGCGTCGCGGCCTCCACCTTGCCGCCCGCAGCATAACGCCGGATCGTCTCAGGAAAGAGGCTCATCGAACCTCTCCACCAGATCCAGCGACGGCCCGCCGTAGCGCCCGGTCTTCAGCGACAGCTCGCCCGCATTGTCGTCGGTCAGCCCCACCCGCATCACCGGGCGCAGCTTCACCGCCTCGCCCGTGTAGGCCTTGCGCATGGTCGGCGTGGTCCGGATCGTCGCGACCGTGCCGTTCCACCACACGCCGGTCGCGAGATAGCAGTGCTCGCCCAGCCCGAAATAGAGCCCCGCCTGCAGCAGCTGGCCATAGTTGCCGAAGTCGACCGCGATATTGCGCTGGCCCTGCACGGTGGTGGTGGTGACCCCGCTGAGGTCGTCGGTGACGTAGAGCGTGCCATCGGAAAAGGCGCTGCCATCCGAATGGCTCACGCTGCCCGCGCCGATCGCCGGGTCGTTGGCGCGGAACCACAGGTCGAACAGCGGGATGCGCGCGATATTGGTCCGCCCTTCGAAAAGACCGAACGCTGCGCGCCAGGCGAGCACCTCGTCGCCGAACAGGTTGCCGAACTCCATCCGCAGCCGGAATGGCGGCCGGATCGCAGGCACGGCCTGGGTGAAGCCGGAAAGGCTGGTCGACAGACCCGACGTCTTGCTCGGCGGCAGGATCGACAGCTGCTGGGGGACGAGGTTGGCTGGCCAGTCGAAGATCATCGCGACCTCGCGACATGGGCATCGATCCGGTTGGGCAGTTCGCTATCGAAACGTCCGATCATTGAACCGGAGACGCTCTGCGCGATCGCGCGCATTTCGCGCAGATGCTCCTCCTGAGTGATCGCCCCCCGCAGGTCGAAATAGATCGATGCAGCCGCGTTCCCCCGGCCTCCGCCAGCGGGGTTGTCGTTGGATGGCGGCTCGATCCGGCCCGGGCCCACCGGCAGGAAGAACCCCGGCGCGGTGCTGCGCTCGTTGACCGCATAGATCTGTCCGGGCGACACCGGCCCACCGCTGGCGCGCCCGCCGCCGAAGCCGATCGCGCCCAGCAGGCTGCCGATCAGCCCGCCCGCACCCCCGCCGCCGCCGAAGATCCCCGCCAGCGGGCCTTCGCCCAGCAGGTTCGCCTGCAGGATGGCGTCGGCAATCGAGGTGGCGAGCCGCTTCATCACCCCGCCCGCGCCCTCGCCATAGATCAGGATCTGCGACAGCGCCCCCGCCGCCGATCGGCCGAGGTGGCGATAGCTCTCAGCATTGCGCTCGGCCGCGTCGGCCTGCTCGCGGTGAACCTCGCTTGCATCGCCGATCTGGATTTCGAGCGCGTTCATGATTTGCAGCGCGTCGATCTTTCCCAGCAGGGAGGCGATCTCGTCCTGCATGCCGCTGGCTTTCGCCTGAGACAGCTGGGCCAGCAGCGCATCCATCTGCGCCTGCTGCTCAAGCTTCAGGATCAGCCGCTCGCGCGCCCATCCGACCAGCCCAATCGCCTGCGCCTCGCGCTCCAGTGAGGCGATGGAGGTCTCGATGCCCTTGGTCTCGTCGCGGATCGCGCCGGCGCGCTGGCGGCTCTCCTCCAGCGCGATCGCCTTCTCGCGCTTCTGGTTGAGATCATCGATCGATGCGCGCTGGTCATCGGTGACAGCGGCTTCCTTGGCACGCTGGATTTCCAGCTGGCGCAGGGCCTTTTCGTCCAGGCCGATCGCCTCGATCTCGTCCTGAAGGCTGGCAATGTACTGTTTCGTATTATCGTTGGCCGCTTCGAGGGCTCGCGCTTCCTCGGATATCCTGCCGGAGGTGCCTGCGCTGCCGGTCTCCCTGCTGACCGAAGGGCGCGCTGATACGTCGCGCCCAACCGGCTTCTCGTCTTCCTTCTCCTGCATACGGCGCAGTGCGTCACGGCCGATATCGATCCGGCCCTGAAGCTCGACGAGGTCCCATTGAAGCTGACGCTCTTCTTCGGATCGCTGGCGGCGGATGGCAGCCCGGCGTGCTTGGGAGCGTTCGTCACCAAACCCGCCCCCTTCCGGCAAGCCAGGCCGATCTTGCATTTCGCCCAAGCGGCGCTGCATCTTGTCTCGCTCGATCTCGGCAAGAATGATGTCGCCCTCGAGCGAGGTCTGCCGTTGGCCGTCCAGACGTTGGAGAGCGGCTACGGCCCGATCAGCGTCAGTCTCCATATCGCGGAGGCTCTGAGCGACGGTGTCGATCGCCTCGTCGCTTTCAAAAAGCTTACTGATGAACGGCGTTAACGCCGTCACGGCAGCCATGATCCCCAGCCCCCATGGTCCACCGAGGAAGCCGATGAGACCGCCAGCTCCGCCACGCATCAAGCCAATAGCCTGGACAACCTGTGTGCCTTGGCTGGCGAAGATCTGCATCGGGCGAGCGCCCATCGAGAACATCGTCGCCATATCGCCGACCTGAAACGCCAGCTGCTGTGCACCAGCCCGCTGCGCATTGGTCATTTCCGTCGTGGCGTTCAGGTTCTGCGAATGCTTGGTTAGCTCAGCGGACGACCGCCTATATTCGGCCTGAACAAGCCCGAGCGCCGTCTTCGTCTCAAGGATTTCCCGGTTGTAGTCTTCCTGGGTGATCTTGCCCGCAGCAAAGGCAGCCCGACTTTGGTCAATTTCCCGCTTGGCAGCCGCCTGCGCATTGGCGAGCAGCTTGATCGTGGCGTCCGTGCGTTCGTAAGCGGCATTGTATTCGAGGGCCTGCTTTTCGCCTCTTTCGAGAGCGGCATCCATCTCGGCCAGAGCACGCTTCGCGCCCTCGCTGTCACCGGCAATCATGAGGGCCGTGCGCAGCGTCATCGGCTCAGCTCCGCAGCCGCCCGTTGAGCGCGCGATAGGCAGCGTGCTCCATCACCTGCAGGCCCTGCCACCCGGCAGGATCGAGCGTCAGCCCGGCGCGGCGCAGGCCGACATCCACGGCGGTGTAGTCGAGCCCGACATAGAGCACCGCGCCCTCGCCCAGCGCCTCGGTCCGCCACTGGCTGGCGACCGCTGCAAAGGCCATCACGATGTCCCAGTTCTCCGGCCATATGCCTAGCGTGCCGTCCTCTTGCTTCAGCTCGGCCGCACCTTCGATCTGCGCGACCAGTTCTTCCGGCAGGCCGAGCGTGCGGGCGTCTTCCGCCGCTTCGTCGAAGCCTGCCGAGACCCCGACGATCGCACGCGCGGCTGCCTCTAGTTTCCCAGCTTCGCGCCGCGCACTTCCTCGAAATACGTCCGCGCCAGCGCGCCGCGCGCCCAGGGCAGGCGGATGACCTGGTCGCGAACCTCGTCCGAGTAATCGACCGGCTTGCCCTGCGCGTCGCCGATATCGTCGAGCCGGACGACCACGCGCCGCAGGAACTCGCTCGCCCCTTCGGTGCTCAGCAGGTTGAACTCGTCCGCCTCCTCGGGCGGGATCGAGCGGAAGGTGGCCTTGAAGGTTTCGGGCACCTGCCCGTCGCCATCGGGGACGTGCGCGGTGACCTTGCGTGTGAAGGTGACGGATTCGACGATCTTGAACATGATGCTGAAGCCTTTCTGAGGGGTGTCTCAGGGGCCCCTCAGCTGCCCCTGAGACTTCGGTGATCAGGTGAAGGTGAGGGTCCACTGGTCGTCGCCCTCGTCGGGCAGCGGGGTGATCGCCAGCGGCCATTCGAGGATGTTCTGCGACTGCTGGTAGCTGGGCAGACGGCCGAGCGAGCAGGTCGGCGCGCTGAGCGTGGCCGTCAGCCCGGCTTGCGTCCCGTGCACCAGCACCAGCGCCTGCCGGGTACGCGCCTGCGAGATCGCGAAGGGGTTGTAGGTCGCCAGCGGCACCGCCTCGACGCGCGCCTCGATGCTCTCCGCCTTGTCCACGATCAGCATCTCCTCGCGCCCGACCAGCAGGCGCTGCTGCACGTCGTTGCCCAGGTTGAAGGTGAACTGGCTCAGCACCAGCGGCTGCGCACCCAGGGTGAAGGTCGGCGTATTGGCCTTGGTCGCGATCTTGGGGATCTGGAACGCGGTATAGTCCGGCGTCGGCCGCGAGGCATCGGCCGGCGTCGTAAACAGCCCCATCAGCGTATAGCGGACCACCGGGATGCCCTGCGCGTTGAGCGTCTGGGTTGCGGTGCCCCGGCAGCCGAGCATCTTGTGCAGCGTCGGCCCGATCTGGAAATAGACCGTGACGCTCTCGTGATCGTCGGACACCGGGTTGTAGGCCACGCTGGTATCGGTGACGATCGTCTCGGCCGCGCCGCACGCGCGCAGAAGCGGGCCATAGGCAGGGGCCGTGCCGGCAGTGCCCGAACCCTGCAGCTCGATCGACCCGGTCAGCGTGACGTAAAGCCCGGCCGGGATCGTCTCCTGCGCGCCCAGCCACGGATGCTCGAGATTGCGCGATACGTCCTGACCTTCCATCGGCCGCAGCTCGACATCGGTCATCAGCATCGCGTTGGCCGCACCGGTGGGCGTCGGATCGGTGCCGTATTCGCTCTCGATCTTCGCGAGGATGATCTTGGACTTCCACTTGATCGGGTCGGCCATCTAGCCCTCCTCGCCCTGGTCGCTGGTCTCGCCGGCCTGCGCCGTCGCGGCGGGCGCGGCGGTGGCATCGGCGGGCTTGGTGAAGTGCTTGCGCTCGATCTTGCCGGTCGCGGCATCGGCGACGTAGCTGCCACCCTTGCGCGGGCGCGCGATCGGCACCGCCTCGGCGGCAGGCGTCGGCGGAGCGGGCGGCGTCGCGCCACTGGTCTGCGATTTGCGGCTCATTCGAAGATCCTCAGCTGGTCGTTGAGACGGAAGTGGAGCTCGAGGACGAGCGTACCGTCGACCGCGCCGACCAGCTCGCCCTGGGCAAACTCGAACACACCGACCGGTGAACTCTCACCCTCGGCCACCGGCGGCTCCCACCCGGCGATCGCGCGGATCGCGGCGTCGGCGAAGGGCCTGATCGCATCGATCGCCTTGCCCCCGGTGGGATCGTCGGTGACGCGGCGGCACAGGACGACCAGCACGGTCTCCTGCAGCGCCTGTGTGAATGCCCCCGCGCTGGCACTGGCGTTGCCGCCGCTCAGCATGCCGGGCAGCACGAAACCGGCAAAGTCGGACTGCGGCATCTGCCCGGTCTCGATCACCTTCGCCCATTCGGCGGCGAACTTCATCCGCCCGGCAAGGTCGGGGATCTTCACCTCGATGCGATCGCGGACGGCTTCGGTGTGGATCACAGGATCCTCCGCAGGCTGTCTTCGGTGAAGGGCCGCTCGCGATCATTGGTCCGCACGCCGCTCGCCCCGCTCGATGCAGGCTCCACGCCCTCCACGTCGAGCCGCACCGTGCCCGTCGCGATCTTGCCAAGCGTGGCCATCGCGTCCTTGTAGTCCTGGGCGATCTTATCGTTCGGGGTGAAGCGGTGCAGCTTGTAGATCGCGATCTGCAGCGCGAGGTCGACCAGCAGCTGAGGGGTCGCCGCCAGCGGCAGCTTGTAGCGGCCGAGCAGGTGGCCATCGATCGCGGCCTGCGTATCGGCAATCGCGCGCGCGACCACGTCGACATCGATCGCGCCCGCTGCCGGCGTCGCGCGATCGGTCAGGTCGAGCAGCATGCTCGCCCCGTAGCGATCGGTCAGCTGGTCGAGATCGATATAGGCCATAGGTCAGGCAGCGGCCGTCAGGTGACCGAACTGCTCCAGGATCGCCCGGCCCTCGTCGGTATCGGGATCGGCGAGAGCGGTTTCGAGTGCGGCGATGTCGCACTCGTTGAACTCGATCAGCGAACCGTCGGGCGCGCGCAGCGTGACGGTGAGCTTCGGCTCGCGATAGAGCGCGATGAAGCGGCGCGCCGCCTCGATGCCCTCGCCGAAATCGGCCGGGCTCAGCGTGCGCGGCGTCGCATCGAAAGCGAACCCGGCGCGCCGGAAGCCCTTCTTGGGCCCGGTGACGACCAGGACCGGCCTGTCATAGGGATCATCGGCCATCGCCGGTGCCCCGGCGGGGTCGGGCTGGCCGGGGCCTTCCTGCTGCTCTTCCGGCGTGGCTTCGGCGCTGGCGATGACCGACGCCTGTTCAGGGGTCAGCGGCGGCTCCGGCGGAGTATCCGCTGCAGGCGGCGTCTGGGCAGCGACCAGCGTCTTCGCGGCGGCGACCCAGTCGGTCCATGCGGGCGTGCCCCGGAAGTCGGTCAGCGCGGGCGGGTTGGCGAGATCGACCGCCGCCAGTGCGGCGACGCTGTCGATGCCTGCCGCCGCAAGCGCCTTGGCAGTCTTCGCGCCGACGTGGTCGACATCGGTCAGCGCAGGCGCGGGGGTCTCGGTCTTGTCGGTCATGCTGAGGTTCCTTTCGGGTCTTTCGGAAGGGTCGGCGGACCGGCCCTTGCGAAAAACCCGCCGCCACTCGGACGGCGGGCCTTCGTTTCGTCGGGAGGCTCCGGCCTCAGTGGAGGCCGGCCCGCCGCGTCTCGAAGATCGAGCGCGGATGGCCGTTGGACGGGATAAGGGGCTCGGGAGCGAACAGCCCGATGGCTACACCGACCGCAAACGCGCCTCCGATGAGGACGGGAAGCCAAGCGAGCTCGGCCACAAGGGGTGACGCGGCGATCAAGGCGACGGTTGCGAGGGACAAGAAGCACAGCCCCACCAAAAAACTTTTCATAGTCTTCGTCCTTCTCTTGCGAAAATCAGGGTCGGGGGATCAGGCGAGCCAGGGCACGACCATCAGCTCGGCCGTGTCCTTCCATTCGTTGGTCTCGCCGCCGCTGCCGAGCTCGTTGTTGAGCAGCTTGCGGCCCGCGCTTTCGAGCGAAGGGGGCACGATCAGCAGCGGTTTCTTGGCACCGGCCAGCAGGCCGAGCGGGCGGCCGTAATCGCCCTTCATCCCCATCAGCCCTGCGCGGGCCGCGCTGTAATGCGAAGCGTCCAGCGTCTGCTTGGAACCCCAGGCGAACTGCCAGAAGCCGAAGCCGACATTGGCGCGCGCATCGGCCCCGTATTTGAACTCGTTGTTGTCGAAGACGTTGTCGTCGGTCGGGTTGTCCTTGGCGACGAACTGGAAGTCCTTGCGCTTCTGCAGGATGATCGGCTTCAGCGCGCGACTGGCATCGACCAGGAACCACGGGGTCCCCGATCCGCCATCGGTGTTGGCGACCGAGGTGGGGTCGCCGTCCTTGTCGAGGACCGGGTGATCGGTGTCGAAGTAGTTCTGGCCATCGTAGCATTCGGTGGTGAAGCCGGCGGCCAGCAGACCCCAGACCAGCTCGTCCCACTTCGCGCCGGTCGACATGCCCATCTCTTCGAACAGCGGGGCATAGACGCCGATATTGTCGGTCTCGATGTCGTCGCGGTCGACACCGATCGTCAGCTCCCACTTCTTCTCGGAGATCTCGTAGCTGTGTTCGGAGAGGTTCTGGACGGCGCGCGGGCCGATCCACTCGCGGACGTTGGGGATCTTGCCCAGCCACCCGTACTTCTGATCCTTCGTCGTCGAGGGGACGATCGTCGCGATCTTGGTGTAGAGCGAACTGGTCTGCCCCAGGCCCTTCTTGAAGGCCGTGCTGAAGCCGGTGCGGACCGAGGCGAGATTTGCGCTGTTGATGATCATGTGCGTGGGTTTCCTTGGTCAGGCCGGATCAGGCCGCGGGCTCGGCGATGCCTTCGACGTAGACGCGGGTCAGCGCCTCATCGAAGCGCACCCAGACGCCCTGGTCATCGATGTCGGCGACGAAGCCGGCGGGGGAGCGGGTGCCGCTTCCGTCGGTCTTGGCGACCGTCTCGTCGTCGACGATGAAGCAGACGTCTCCGATCTCGGCGATGGTGATCGCGTCGGTGGAGGCGGAGTTGTTGAAGCGGAACGTGCCCGGACGGACATTGACCGACAGGTCGCCGGCCGAGCCGCCCGAATTGTCGACCCGCTGTTCGGCGCGGCCGACGCCGACGCTCCCGGTCGCGGTCGCGCCCTTGGTGACGTATCCGGCCGCATTGCGCATCACGAGCGCGCCGGCATAGATCAGGCTGGCTGCGGCGGGGCTGCGCAGGATAGCGCCTTCGGCGCGCGGGGTGTTGCGGTCTGCAGAGAGAGCCATGTCAGAGTGCCTCCGTTGCGCCGAGCTCTTCGGCGCGGGTTTCCTTGAACTTTTCGGGGTCGAGAGCCATCAGCGCGATCACGCTGGTGTCGGCCTCGTCGAGCTGGTCGGCCTTCCGCTGGGGCACGTCGCGCGCCTGCAGCGCCAGCCCGCCGACCTTGGGCAGGCCATTGATGATCGCCTCGGCCCGCTCGGGGTTTTCCTGGTGCATCGCCAGGTAGTGGTCGCGCTGAGCCTTCACCCCGACGCGGCCTTCGCGGATCGCCTTGTCGATCACTGCGGCCGACTTCTCGCCGGCACGTTCCGACTGCAGCGCGACGAATTTCGTGCCCAGCTCGGTAAGCTCGGACTGGAGCGCGGCGACCAGTCCGCTGTCGCCGCTCTTGAGCTGGCCGATCGCGGTGACGATCGCATCGCTCGATGCATCGGCCTGCAGGCCCAGCGCGGTAGCGATTGGCTTGGCCTGCGCCTGCAGGGCGGATTGCAGCGCCTCCTCGGCGACATCTTCGTCGCCCATGCCGAGCTTCTTCATCGCCGCGGCCTTGATCGCCTCGTCGGTTGCGTCCGCCTCGAGGCCAAGCGCCTCGATCAGCATTGCCTTCCAGTCCATGGTGGTTTCCTCTTGGTGCAGGGCCGTCAGCCCTTTCAGGTTCGGGAGATTGATCAGGCTGGCCCGCGCGATCGCGAGGACGCGCTTGGCCTTGTCGTGCAGGATTGCCGGGGAGATGCCGCGATAGGCCTTGTCCTCGCGCAGCTGGCGACCGGCCGCGTTCCACTCGACCTTGCCCCAGATGCCGTCATCGCGGCTTTCGAGGGCGACGATCCAGCCACGCGCCGGGGCCGAGCCACCCTTGGGCGCGGCCAGATCGGTGGCATGGCATTCATCGACCACAAGGGGATTGCCCGCCGCGTTGAACGCGGTCACCACCGCGTCGTAGCTCGGCACCGTGTACGGGCCTCGACTGTCCTCGGTCTCGACCACGCCGCCGCCGGGCAGCAGGTGCAGCCACTCGCTGCCGTCATCGGGCAGCTGGGCCGGGAGAGCGATCGCGCCGCACAGGGCAAGGGTTGAACTCTTGGTCGTCACCCGATGGTAATTGGCAGCGCACGGGGCGCGATGGCATGCCCGCCATGGCGGGCATGGGCCGAATGCGTCGGGGATATCGGAGGGATCAGCCGGGCGGCGATTCGCGCTTCGGCCTGCCGACTGACTGCCACAGGCACGCGCGCCGACGCAATGGACCGCGAACGATCAGGCCGATTTAGGGAGTGCCAATGGCACCGGCCGGCAGCTATTCGCCCAGTGCGTCGCCAAGGTGCTCGTCGACGGTATCCACGATCGCCGTCTCGTTTTCTTCGGACAGGCCCAGCCACCGCCGTGCGGGGATGGTGCCCCACGGGATCGGGTTGCCCCGGCTGTCATTTCCGAATGCGCCCTTGGCAGCCCCTTCCTGCATCACCCCGGAATAGATCAGCGAAGAACCGATCACCACGCCATTGCTGCTCGCGAATGACTGGATCTGCCGCGACAGCGCCCGGCCGGGGCCGATCAGCGGACGGCGCAGGTTGCCGTAACCGAGCTTGCGATACCGATCGAGCGTCGATTGCTTCTTCGGTGCCCAGGGATTGCCCTCGGGATCGCGGCCCTCGATGAAGCGCCTCCGGTGGACCTCGATCAGGTACTCGCGAATGTCGGCGAAGATCGGCGTCATGTCCTCCAGCTCGCGCATCGCGCGCGACAGTGCACTACGCGCCGGGCCCGAGTTGAACTTCACCTCGAACATGGTTAACTTGCTCCTCGACCGCACCTGCTACCAGGAAACATCCCTGACCGTTTTGGACGTGAGGTGGGGGCGGTCCTCATCCCCTCTCCCCGGTGCGCACGAAGAAGCTCAGCAGCGACATGCTCCTGCGCCTGCGCCAGTATTCCCACCGGGTGACGTAGGTCTCCCCATCGATCTCCAGCACGATCTCGAAAATCGGCCGATCGCGCCCGCGCGACATGCCGACGAACCGGGGCGTGCTTCCCTCCTCGAGGACACGCGGCAGCATCGCGAAATCCTCGGGCGCGATTCGCCGTTGGCCACGGCGCAGCTCGGTCGCGAGATCGCCATGGTTGCGCCGGACGTGCCGCACCTCGTCCGCCGTGAGAGAGAAGTCGAAGCCTGAAACGTCGAGATCGCGCCACCGCCCGACCGCATTGACCTGGTCCCCGCGCAGCATGCCCAGCGTGCGGCCGGGCTCGCTCGTCTCGAGGTCGCGCCATATCCGGCGGGCATAGCGCCGCGCATCGTCGCGGGTGCTGGGCAGGTTGCGATAGGCGCGAGAGATGGCATCGGCCTGTTCCTGCGACAGAGCCTCCATGAACGCCTTCGCCACCCGGTGATCCCAGTTGCCCAGCTTCCACGCCATCGCGTTGACTTCGTCGGCCGCGCTGGCGCCGGGCGCGTAATCCCAGTTCTTGCCAATGCCTTTCGGCGCGCCCGTCTTCGGATCGAGCTCGCGCCAGTTGTCGGGCAGCGTCTTGTTCGGATCGCCGCCGACCCTGCGGATGCCCGCCTTGGTCCGCGCGCCGACCACGTAGCAGCTGCAGCCCCAGTCGCTCGGCGGGTAATGCGTCTGCCAGAAGGGATGCTCGGGCGGCAGCGCGATGCCATCCCAGTCCAGATGGACCGGGCGCGGTTCCAGGCTTCCGCCATGGCGATAGACCCAGTACTTGAAGTTGCCCGCCTTCAGCTGGGCGAAGCGCCCGGCGGCATAACTGGTGTAGGAATTGGTGCGGTAGATCACGCCCGCGCGCCACGCCTCGCCCTTGACGCTGCCCTCCCCGGTCCACCCGGTCCATCCATTGCGCTGGACGATATCGCGGAAGTCGCGACGGAACTCTTCCAGCCCGCGACCCTCGGCGAGCGACTTGTCGACGGCCGCAGCAAGGTCGGTCAGCAGATCCGCCTTGACCGCGCCCGCCACCATGAAGGCGTCGTCGTGCTCCTGCCGCACGAGATCGTCCCACCGCTCGGTCGGCACGAGATTGCGCAGCTTGCGCCGGAAGAAGGCGACCTGCTCGGTAAAGGGACGCCGGAACATGCCCGTGGCAGCAGAGGGATGCTCGTCGCTCATTTCGCTTGCCGGACCAGCTTCAGCTCGAAAGGCTCTTCGTCGATGTATATCCGGATGCTGGCTTCAATGCCGACTTCGGCAAACTTCAGCAGGCCAGCCATTTCGTCGATCTTGTTTCCCAGCGCGATCGCGTCTGCCGGATTGAGGAGACCTTCCCGCATCACGCGCTCTCGTCGAGCGCATCGCTCCGGCCGGCGGCATGTGCGGCGATAAAGCCCTCCTCAAGCACCGCTGAGAGGTCGCTCACGTCGATCTCGGGAAAGCCGGTCAGGATCATCTCGCGCAGCTCGGCGAGATCGCTTGCCCGCTCCATCATCAGCTCGATCGTCTTCGCCATCGCCTGGATCGACGGGTCAGCCCGTTCTGCCATCTGCCGTGCGATCAGGGTTGCGGGATGGTCGGGTGTGCGTGCCTCGCGTTGCTGCGCCTGCAGCGCGGCCCGCGTCTCCCCGCTCACCGCGATCGGCGCGGCCTGATCGCGCTGCGGCCGCAGGACCTCCTCCTGCGCGCCCGGCTCCTCGATCCCGAACTTGTCGCGGATCGTGGACTGGCCGACGCGCAGGCCGCGATCGATCATCGGGCCCAGCGCCTCGGACAGCAGCTTCAGGTCTTCCTGCTCCGGCCGCGCGATGACCAGGCGCGGATAGCGATCGGAGGGACCATATTCGAGATCGCACCAGGGCCGCACGAGGTCGCGGTTGAGCGCGGCGGACAGCGCCTTGCAGTCGGCCTTCTCGATATCCTCGCGCACGTCGTTGTGGACGTTGGCCTGCCCCGAGCCGAGCCCGCCGGCCTGCGCATCGGTGGTGTTGGTCTGCCCCAGCACCGCTTTCGATATCTGCCGATCGAGCCAGTCGACGCGCTTTTCGTAGAGGGTCGAGCCCGCGCCGAGGTTGTCCGCCTCGACGAAATCGATCTCCATCCCTTCCGGAATGATCGCCGCGCAGTCGCCCGCCACGTTGGCCACCGCGCGGAACAGCGTGTTGCGATCCTCCTCGGTCGCGCCCCGGTGATACTTGCCCACCCGGATCGGCTGCCCATAGGTCTGGGTAAAGATAGCCCAGTCGCGCTGGGTATAGGCCTTGAACATCCAGCTCCAGGTGGCGAGCCGCGCAAGGCCGGAGCGGACTGGCAGGCCCGACTTCGCCTTGATGCTGAGCTGGATGAACTTGAACGCGGGCAGCGGCTCGTCTGGATCATTGCCGCCGATCCCGCCGCGCAGCAGCGGCGTGCGGCCGTCACGATCGAAGCGGAAGAAGCGCGGGTCGCGCCAGTCGAGCCGCGCCGGACGATACTGTCCCTCACTCGTATCCCAGATGATCTCAGTGAAGGACACGCCCTTGCCGATCGCGTCGAGCAGGTCGAACGTTTCGTCGGCCAGCTCGTCCCGGCTCAGCCATTCGCGCACCATGTCCGCCTTGGCGACATCAACCGCGTCGTCCGACGCCGCTTCCACCGTCACGTCGACCTGGCTGACCGCACGCTTGCGAGTGCCGAGCACGCCGAGATAGTGCAGGTCGCGCTCTTCCACCTGCTCGGCCAGCTCGAAATAGGCCATCGGCTCGCCCTCGTCGGCCGAGCGCAGAATGCGCGCGAGGCGTGGCGGGGTCAGCCCGTCGCCGGGATAGCCGGAGATCGGCTGCCGCACGCCCGCGAGGGTCGGCCCGGCGACTTCCTGCTTCAGCACCGCCTTGCGCAGCGGCCTGCCGAGATGGTCGACGAGTTCTGGCATCAGGTGGTCTCCGGCGAAAACGAATTGGCCTCTGAGGGCAAAACTAGAGGGTTTAAGAGGTGGGTCGGCGCGCTTTCGGGTGTCGCGGGGCGCTGGACTCGCTCAAATCGTTTCTGGGGCCTCACAGCGGCCCTCCCGTTCGCAGGCGCATACCGGCAGGCTGACGCCACCAACCCCGCGCCTCTTCCGCGTCATCGAAATCGTCGTCCGGTCCGTCGGTCCCGGCACGGCCGGCACCGCGCACCGGACGGTAGTCATAGACCGGGATCGCCTCGCTGAAGCTGGCGGCGTGGAAGTTCCACAGCGCGACTGCGGCGTCGCCGTGGCGCTTGCCGCCGTCCGTGCCCTCGGTCCGGATGCTGCGCGGCATCTTGGCGACCCCGCCGATCATCTGCAGCTGGCGCAGATCGTCGCGCACGTCCTTGTCGGCCGGGATCAGGATCGTGCCGTCCTCGAACGCGGCACGGAAGCGCGGCCCGGTCTCCCGCCGCCACGCATCGGACGGCATCAGCTCGACGATCCGCTCGGGTCCGTAGCGCTGGGCCGCCTCCTGCGCGAGTGCCATACCGTTGCCGTTCGCATCGAGGATGCCGCTGCCGAACCGGCCAAGTTCGCCGACCAGATCGACCAGCCAGAACAGCGCCTGCTTCTGCTGGTCGTATGGGCACTCGCGCAGCTCGACGATCAGCGGGACGTGCCGCTTCAGCTGCTGGTCGACAAAACCGATCGGGAGGCAGGTCCGGTCCTGCCGCATGGCGAAGTCTTCGCCCAGGAACCATGCAAGGTTGCGATCGGCATAGTCCTCCAGCAACGGAGCGACCTCGCGACGCAGGAAGGCTGCCATCTCTGCCTCGCGCGCCTCCCTGGGCCAGTGGACGAAGTCGCGGCCGCCGAACTTCTCCTTTGGCGGCTGCCAGCGCACGACGCGATACTTCGACGTGCTGCACGCCTCGATCCAGGCGAGCGGCAGCAAAACCCCTTCACCCTCGCGCGGGATCGCGTCCAGCTCTTCGCGCATCGCTTCGACGCGGCTGCCGTAGGCGCGCCGAATCGTGCGATACCATTCCACCTTGCCCTCGGGCGTCGGCTCGGTCCCCTTCATCAGGCACACGCGCTCGTACAGCCCGTTCTCGACCGCGTCGTCGAAGGTGATCGTGTGGATGGAATAGTCGTACTGACCGGCGCGGGTTTCCTTGATCAGCTCGTTGAACGGATTGAGGTTGCCGTTGTGGGTCGAGATGATCCGGATCGTGCCGCCCCAGATCAGCAGCGCGTTACAGGCATCGATCACCGCCGCGACATTGCGGTGGAACGCCGCCTCGTCGATCACCACCCGCCCCTGCAGGCCGCGAATGTTGGCCGGATTGCTCGACAGCGCGACGATCTGGTGACCGGAGCCAAAGCGGATGCGGTAGGCGGTGATGTGCTTGCTCGATCCGTCCTCCTGCACGTCCTCGAACAGGAACTCGTCGACGCTGAGCAGCTCGCGTGCGACCACCTTGGCGAAATTGGCGCAGACCGAGACGAACTCGAGGCCCTTTTCCTTGGTGTCGCCGATGTAATAGGTCGTATCGCCGCCCGCGCTCTTCGCCGCCGCCGCGATCAGCGTCGAATCGAGCGCCTCGGCGAAGGTGACCCCGGTCCGCCGCCCCTTCTCCGCCAGCTTGAGCGGCGACTGGTCGGCGATCCACGCCTTCTGGTGCTCCATCAGGATACCATCGGCCAGCGGATCGAAATCCGGTGGCGGCAGCGCACCGGGCAGCAAATCGTCGACCGGCGATCGTGGCGGCAGCTGGTCGGCGGTGGGGAGATCGGCGAGGTCAGTCATCGAGCAGCTGCTTCAGCGCGGCACGCTGCTCGGCATTCAGCTCGATCCTGACATCCCGCACGTCGCGGGTCTTCGCGACCAGTGCCAGCCGCTCGCCATCGATCTTCGCGAACACCACTTCGTGGCCCCGCGCGCCAAGGTTGAAGGTTCCGTCCTTCATTGCGCGACCCCAGCGCCGGGCAAGGCCGGATTGACTCGTTCCGCTCCTGTTCTCACGAAAGACCGATGCGCCTGCCTTCCGTGAATCGACCGCCCTCGACGGCCAGCGTCGCACTGATGATCCAGCATGGCGTGCGGGTGCGCGCCTGGTGCGACACCTGCCAGGGAGCATACCGCGAAGTCGACCTTGCGCAGGTCAGTGCTGCGAAGGGACCCGACTTCGACCTTTGGGGAAAGAGCACACGTTGCCGGCTGACGCCCGGCTGCGAAGGGCGCAATCGCTTCTATCACAACGCCCGCGGCTACTTCTGCCCGCTGCGCTAGATCCGAGCGGCTCACGACTTCACCCCAAGGAAGTCCTTGCGCAGCTGGGCAATGCGGTCGGCCGGCAGTCCGGCCTCGCGCATCTTGACCTCGGCGCGATCGGCAGCTTCCTCGAGCTGCTGGGCGACGCGCTTCTCGAGCTGCTTGCGATACTCTTCCGAGCCGCGCTGCGCGCTCACGGTCGATTGCAGTGCGCGGCTCAGCTCCATGATCGCTTTCGGGTCGAGTTCCTTGTCCTCGAGGATCTTGAACATCGAGACCTTGATCATCTCCGCGACCAGAACGGTCACGTCGTCGGGTGCGTCCGTGCCCAGCGTGTCGACCAGCTCGGATGAGATTCGACGCACCTCGTCCATCTTGCGGAACTGGATCGCCTTGCGCACTGCGTAGCGGTTGAAGGCGCTCTTGCTGATCGGCTCGATATCGCGGGCGATCAGCCGGGCGTTGAACTCCTCGCGGATCGTGTTCTGCGGCAGCTTGCGTTCGCGCAGCGCCTCCAATGCCCAGACGACGTCTTCCTCTGCCTCATCGGGCAGCGTGTCGATCGAGGACAGGCGTCCCCGGCCTTGGCGGCGATCGGCGGCGCTCATCGGATTACACCCTTCGGCAGCAACCGCTCCAGCCCGCGCCAGAACCGCACGCGATCGAGCAGCGGGTTGAGCCAGGCGGTCAGGACGCAATAGCGGCGGTCATGCGGCCAGAGATGGTGCACGCCATGCGCCCAGCGATAGCTGATCAGCCCGATATTCTGGAACGGCTTCGCCCACTCGGGCGTCATCTCGGGCTTGTGCGCCCAGGCGTGAACCTCGTTGGCCATCATCCCGCCCAGCCACGCCGACGCCAGCCACCACTGCGGACCGAAGGCGAGCAGCAGCGGCAGCGCCAGCGCGCTCGCGCCGGCCCATGTCGTCCAGTTGCGGACGACGAAGCTGGTGCGGGTGAAGTCGAGCGGGCGCTTGTGGTGCAGCAGGTTCGGCGCAAAGACGTGGCGACCGATCAGCGGCCAGTGCTCGCGCCCCGGGCCCAGCCGGTCCTCGGCCCAGTGGAGCAGCCCCGACAGGAAGTCGGCCAGAAGCCATCCGGCGAGCAGCTGGGCAGCGACCGCCGCAATGGAGAGTGCGAGGTCCATCACTCGGCCTCCGAAGGCCGCGCCACGCCGGAAAGAACCGCGCGCTCCTCCACATGGTCGCGGCCCGTGCGGGTGATCTTCGCGATCAGCGTGCTGCCGGCTTCGCCCAGCTCGACCGCGTCGAGGCTCTCCAGCTTGCGCAGCTGGGTCGCGATCCAGTCGCCATCGCGGCGGATGGCATGCACGTCGAGGATCGAGCGGATCGACAGTGACGAGAGCCGACCATCGGTCTGACCAGCCAGCTCGCGCAGGATGATCAGCCGCGCCTCGGCCGCGATCGCATCGGAAAGACTGTTCTTGAAGCTCATCGCTCCATCCCCTTCGGCACGAGCACATCGTAGATGCGGTCGATCTGCTTGCTGGAGGCACGAACGTCGGCAGATACCGAGGCGATGTCTTCTGCCATCTTGTCCTGCCGCTGGTCGATATGGCGGACGCGCCGTGCTGTGGCTGTGCCCGTTTCGGCGATGCTTCCCACCTGCCGCTCGATCGTCTCGATACGCGCCTGCTGCTCCTTGAAAGCCTCGCTCAGCCGCTCGACATCCTTGGCAGAGGCTGTTGCCTCTTCCAGCTTCTTGAGCCTTCGGCCATGTGCCTCGTGCTCCTGCCGCATACTGCTGACATCGTGCAGCAGCTTGCCGGTGCCGACCGGGTTGGCAGCGCCATTGCGGCGGCTCAGCCACACGATCGCCCCCAGGATGATCGCGATGATGAAGAGTTCGAGGTAGGGGCCGATCATGTGTCCGTTCCGTTCTTGTCGATGCCGATCGCGCCGCGCGCCTTGCCGACGATGTCCTTGATGAAGTCGCGCAGCTGGTCGCCCAGCAGCTCGATCAGCGAATAACCGGAGAAGCCGAGCCCGATCGCGATTACGAAGGCGAACAGCCAGCGCGGGCGGCTCTCGACGATCCACAGCTCGACCAGGATCAGCATGATCGCGGTCACCAGCAGGAACAGCGGCCAGCTCAGCGCGCTCTCGCTCTTGCGCGCCAGCGGGCGCGCCATGATCACGCCAAGGAAGCCGAGCACGCAGGTCACCAGCGGGATCGGCACGCCACCGATCACGACCAACATGGTGTCGGCCAGCTCGGGCGCGACTTCGGGCACCACGCTGGTCGCGGCCAGCGCGGGCACCCAGCCGAGCAGGAAGTGCGAGAAAGAGATTGGCTCGCTCACTGCGCAGGTTCCTCCGCGTTGCCGGAGAAGTCGATCAGCGCGGAGCTGGCGACCCACTGCTGGAGGGGGACGAGCTTGTCGGTGTTGGCCTGGGCTTCGGCGAGGACCCACGGAAGCTGCTGTAGAAGTCCGTCACAGTCGGCGGCTCCAAAAGCCTGGCATCGGGCGGTGAGATCGACGGGCTCTCCCGCGTCACCGCCGAGACTTCCACCCGCGAGGGCAGAGTCGGCTTCGGCTCGGGCGAGGCGGTCGCGCAGGCGTTCAGCAGCAGCAGCGCTGCCAGCAAGGCGGGCTTCGTAATCATCGGCGGTCCTTTCATTGATGGCGGCAAACTCGGCCTCGACCCGCGCGATATTGGCGCGGTCGGCTTCAGCGGCGTCGATCTGCGCGGCCATCACCAGCTGGACGAATTCGGTGTAGCCACGCTCCCAATCCTCGGCGGAGACGCGCCACGTCTCCGCAAGCATGGCCTCGCGATCGGCACGGGCTGTCTGGGTCGCGACATCGGTGCGCAGGCCGGGGACGGTGATCAGGAGGCCCCAGAGCCACAGCGCACCGAACACCGCGATCACCACATGGCGAAAGTCTGCGAGCAGCCAGTCGAACAGCTTGCCGAGCAGTTTCCAGAGGCCGCTGAGCAGCCACTTACCGACGCCTAAGAGGGCGTTGAGGAATGGGAGTGCGTTCATCGGCCGAGCCGATCGGCCCGGTTGAGCCAGCCGCGAAGGAACCTGCCTTGGCTCGGGTTGGCGCGGACGATCGCGTAGTAGCGATCCTTTACCTCTTGGCGGTAGGCCTCGATGATCGCGTCCTCGCCGAACCTGTCGAGGTATTCGCCCAAGCGCAGGCGGGTCTTCTCACCAAGAATTCCATCGACCTTCAGCGGGATCGTGCGGAAGCGCTTTTCGCGCGTGATCGAGTTGATCGCGCGCTGGAGGAGCTTCGCCGCGGCCTTCAGCCCGCCATTGACAGCCTGATCGAACAGCATCTCGCCGATCGGCTCCGGAAAGCTCCCGCAGTCGAGCCGGTTCCAGAAGCATTCCTTGTAGAGGATCTTCGCGTCGAGGATCGTCAAGGCGCGGATGTCCGCCCCGTCGATGTCGCCGTCCATGTCGAGATCGAAGTCAGCGAAACCATCGCCATCATCATCGATCTTGCCTTCGGTCGCGAGGAACCGCAGCGAAATGCCGTATTTGGTCGCGCCGCCGCGATCGACCTTGTCGTTCACGTAGCCGCCTTCGATCCCGAGAAGGTGGGCGAAGGCGCGCAGGTATCGGTCGGTGAATGCCTTCACCACGATTGGCTTGTTGGGGTCGATGTCTTCGGTGGCCATGCCGACAGCTCTATGGTCTGCCGGGCTTGGAGAGCATGCCCGCCAAGGCGGGCATGGCTGCTAGATATCGAGGGAGAGCTGCGCGCTGCCCTTGACCGGGGGCTTCGCCATGCGGGCGAAAATCTTGTCGACCGAAGGTTCGACGATCCCCAGCTTCGTCGCGATCTCTCCATTGGAGAGGCCGCGTTTGCGGTAATGCACGGCGCGCAGCTCTCGCGCAATGGGGACGCGAATATAGGCGAACGAGTAGAGCCGATTGAGCTTGGCCGCGCGCTCCTCGCCGATCGCCCTAGTTATAGCATGATCGGGGTCGAGCTTCTCGGGCACATAGAGCCGCCGCCCGCCGAACGCCTCCGCCAGCGCAATCAGGCCGTCTTCGCCGATCAGGGCGATCAGTGTGGGGGTGAGCCTATCGCTCATTCGCCATGCGCCGCAGTCGGCGCAGCGTCGTGCCCGGTTTCTCGTCCTCCAGCACGGTCACCACCACGCCATTGCGCACGAGGAACGGGCCGTCTGTCGCCGCGATGAAATAGTCGCGCGCGCCGATCTCGACCGCGGCATCATGCGCCTTGTCGAGCGATCGGGCGAGACTTTCGCGCAGCTGCTCGACCGGGATACCGGCCGACCGGTCGAGGAAGCGCAGCAGCGCGTGATCGGAGACCCGCAGCGTGCCCATCAGCTCGTCCCCTCGCGTCCGTCGCCAGCGATCGCCAGCGGCAGATCGCAGCGCGAGCAAGTGGCGGTGACCCGCCCGACATGCCATTGCTTGCAGCCGCAGCTCGGGCAACGGTTGAGCTCGCCCGGCAGGTAGCTGGCGGCATAGCCGCGCGCCCCGCGCTGAATGCGGTCGGCCAGGGTCGGCGCGCGATCGCGCTCCACGACAACCAGTGCTCTGCTCATGTCTTGTGTCCTTGTCCTGCGGCGCGATAGAAGCCGTCGACGCGCCTTCCCTCCGCCTTTTCCGACCAGTTCTTGAGGGCCTTGCGCAGCCCCAGACGCGACGTCGTGCGGATGCCGGCGAAGGCGACGAGCACCGCCCCCTCCTCCAGCTGCTCGATCGTCACACCCTTGGCGCGCAGGTTTCTGATCACCTCCAGCTCCGCCACACGAAGCCGCTTCGCCCATGTCGGGTAGTGATAGCTGAGCAGGTCGCGGGGCTGGCTCGCATAGGCGCGCGCCAGCGGGGCGAGCCCTATTATCCGGACCACGCTTTTCTGCTCCTGGCTGGGCAGCGGGCTGCGGCTCATCGCGTGCCACCTTCCCCGCGCAGCACCCGGCCCAGCTGGGCGGCGAGCGTGGCGTAGGTTTCGGGTGAGGTGGCGAGCAGCGTGTCGACCTCTTCGCCCAGCAGGCGGTAAGCGGCGACATCCAGCGACCAGTTCGCCCCGGCGAGGCCCTTCGCCTTCAGCTTGGCGAGAATCGCCTCGCACAGGCCCTTCTGCAACTGGCGCACGGCCAGCTTCTCGCCCTTCGGTCCGCGCTGGGCCCAGCCCTCACGCTCGGCCATGTTCTTCAGCGCCTCGATCAGGCGATAGCCGTCCGACTGGCGCGCCCAGTCGAGCCGCTCGCAGCCGAGCTGGCGCTTGGCGAAGGATTCGAGAGCGGCTTCGCCCTGGTTGCGCACCGCACCCAGCTGGTAGAGCGAGATCCAAAGCGCCCTCGCCTTGCGCGCCACGGGATGCTGCGCGACGCGCTGGCCACCCTTCTTCGGCAGCGGCTTGAACCCGCGCTTCTTCAGCGCATCGATGACCGCCTCGAGCTGCGCGTCCGAGCAGTCTGCCGAGCTGGTCTTGCCCGAGGCATCGAACACGATCTGGCGATAATCGTCCTCCTCCATCTGTAGCTGCGTTCGCGCGACGTGGATCTTCGCGATCATCGATCGGCGGTGCGAGCTGATCGCGGGTTCGCGAGCGGTTGCGGCGTTCATGCTGCTTCCCTTTCCTGCTCGATCTGCGCGACGAACTTGGCGCAGGCTTCGTCGAACGAAGGGTCTGCCTCGCGCAGCCTCGGCGCGGTGACCTTGTGGGCGTGGATGATGGTGGCGTGGTCGCGGCCGTTGAGCAGGCTCGCGATTTTCGGATAGCTCATCGATCCCGGCCGGTGCTCGCGCAGCAGCCAGACGAGCAGCGTGCGCGCCCACACGACGTCGGCAGTCCGCCGCTTCGAAAAGAGGTCGAAGCGGGTCAGGCCGGTCTCGCGCTCCACGAACTCGATCGCGGTGACGATGAACGGATTGCGCACCGACATCAGCCCTCTCCGCCCGCGATCGCGACCAGCAGCAGGATCGCGAACAGCGCCGCGAGCGAGGGGAGGACGATCAGCGCCTCCCGCCGAGCCGCGCCCGGCCCCATCGCCGCGTTGAAGGCGATGACCAGCTCTCGCACCGCGCCGATCACGGCTGTTCCCTCCGCTTGGACAGCTGCGCCCAGGCGTCCTGCACATGGCGCAGGGTCAGCGCGGTTTCGTCGACCAGCGCCAGCATGTGCGCGACCTCGAGGACGTGGGTCGCCCCGCGCAGTGCGCCGGGCAGCTTCGCAATCCGCGTCACCTCCTTGCGGACGTCATCGTCATCGATGCTCCACCCGTCGAGCATCGCCTCGATGTCGGCATCGAACGGCTTCGATCGGGTGAGCGACATCGCCACCCGGCTGAAGATCTGCGCGAACGCGGCAGACCGCGCCCCGCCATCGAGCGTCTGCTGCACCTGCTCGTTACCGAACAGCGCGATGCCCACTCCGGTCTTGTCGTGCCAGCTGCGGATCTCCTCGATCGCCTTGGGGGTCAGGTGCTGCGCCTCGTCGAACAGCAAGAGGCAGTCGGGCGCGCCGTCGATGAAGTCGACGATCCGGCGCGAGAGGATCTGGCTGGTACCGGTCTGGACCTTGATCCCGAAGGCGTCGAGCACCTCTTTCTGCAGGCTGTTGATCCCCGAACAGGATGGCGCGACCGCGATCACGAAGACGTTGCTGTTCAGCTCCTGAAACCGCTTGCCGGTCCGCGTCTTGCCCAGCCCCGCCCCCAGCGCCGCGTAGACAATCCGCCCGCGCTTCGCCCATTCGAGCATCGCGGTCAGCCGCTTGCTCACTTCGGTCTCGTAGAAATGCGGCGCGGTCGGCAGGTTGACTTCGATCCTGGCACGCGAGGTCAGCGAATGGCGATACCTGCGGATCGCCTCCACGAAGCGGTCGTCGGGGCCCTGGTACTTGCCGCCGATCCACACGCTGAGCGTGCTATGCTTTATTTTGGCATCGAGCCGGGATGCCATCGCCGGCCAGCTGCAACCCAGCTCGGTCTTGTGGGCGATCAGCCACTGGCGCTCTTTCTCCACCTCGCGCGCCCATGCCTCTTGCCCATCGACCGTCTCTTTCCAGGCCTTCTCGTCTGCTGCGGGCTGTTCAATCTGCGTTGCCATGGTATTTTCACTCCTGTTCCTTGGTGGACATGGCGCGCGGCGGGCCTCTCACCGCACCGTCGCGCGCCGCTTATTTCTTGCCGCCGGTCACCACGCTCAGCGCCGTGAAGATGCTGCGCTCGCGTTCCTCGTCCTGTCTTGAATCCGGCATCGCCTGCGCCTGCGCGGCCACCGCCACGCCCTTGCGCGGCGGCATCGGGCGGATGACACTCAGCTCGGGGACTTCGGGTTCGATCGGCCGCGCCTGCCGCTGCGCCAGCTCCTGCGCATCGATCAGCCCTTCGGCCTCCTTCGCCGCGCGCACCGCCTTGCGGTTCGCCGCACGCTGTTTCTCGATGCTCTTTGCGGCTTCTGCGGTGGTGTATCCCGTGTCGGCGATCATCTCCGCCTTGCCGAGGTAGCCGCCGCTCTGCGCGTAGACGTGGATGTCGCCGTGCAGGTTGTCGGGATCGAACCGCACGGAAACCCGCTCGCCCGCATGGCGTCCGATCTCCTGCGAATAGTAGCGGTTGCCGTAGAGATGGATCACGCCGTCGTTCTGGATGCGCTTCTGGTCGGCCGCGAGCAGCGCCATCCGCAGGTGCTCTTCGGTCGCCTTGCCGATCGGCGCGGTCGCGTAGCTTTCGGCAAACACCTCGTCGAAGCTGCGGCCCTTGGCCGTCTCGGTCCGCCGCCCCTTGCGCGCGTTGTGCTGGGCGATACCTTCCGCGACCAGCGCCTCGAACTCGTCCCAGGCCACCGCGTGGGTGCCGTAGTTCTCCGGCTTCTCGAACGGGTTGCGCCCGGTATAGGCGCCCTCGCACAGCGGGTGCTGTGCGATCGTGCCGTTGAGGTCGCCGAAGGCACGCTCGATCGGCTTCGACTGGCCGCGATAGGGCAGCGTCCAGTGGATCGCGATGCCCAGCTCGGTCAGCAGGCCGGTCGGCTCCTCCTCGCGGATCTTGAAGCGGAAGCGGGACTTCGACCCGCCGGTGATCCACTTGCTCGCGAAGCCGCGGCCATTGTCGAGCGTGCAGGCCTTGGGGATGCCCCACTTCTGGAACAGGTCGGCGAAGGCCAGCCTTACCAGAGCGGCGCTCTCGACCTCGCCCATCCGCCACGCGACGATCTTGCGGCTGTAGAGGTCCTGAATCGCCACCATCACCGGGCGAACCACCTTGCCCTCGGCGGTGCGGACGAAGACGTTGAAGGTGTGCCCGTCGATATTGACGTGTTCCAGCGCGTGGAGGTGAGAAACCGTGCGCCGCTGCGCGGGCAGCGACTGGCGCAAAGCCTCGCGCCCCTCGCGCTGCAGGATCACGATCTGGGGGTCGACCTCCGCCTTGAGCTTGCGCCGGAACGTCCGCTCGGACGCCATCGGCAGGCCGCGCTCGGCGGCGATCGCCGACACCCGGCGATAGGAGCTGCTCAGCGGCGGTGCGCTCGGCCGCAGGTAATCGCTCTTGAACAGCGTCCACAGCTCGGGGTCGATATCCTTGGGCTTTCCTCCGCCCCGGCGATCGTCGGCAAGCGCAGGCAACCGGTTTTCGAGTGCGAGCCCTGCGATATTGGTCAGCCACTTCCACATGGTCGATTCTCCCTGTCCGTGGCGGGCCGCAGCCTCTGCCACCGCCGCCGACCGGGTCATTCCGGCCTGCTCCAGCGTTTCAATTTCCTGCACGATCTCCAGCCGACGCCGCGCCTCGCGCTTCACCTTTTCGGTCTGCCGATCGAACCACGCCCAGGCGCGATCCTGCTGCGGCTCCGCCGCGATCTGGCCGGGGATCAGCCCGCGCTTGCCCAGCGCGAGCTGAGCCTCTGCGGGCAGCAGGCGATAATGGAACTCCAGCCCGCCGCCGCGCCCCTTGCGCGGCCGTGCCAGCGGCTTGCGCTCCAGATCGACGCGGGTCGCCCAGCCCTCTTCGCCCGCAAGACGATTGATCGCCCGCTTGTCCCCGGCGAGGCCCGGCAGCGCCAGCTGCGCCAGCTCGGCTGCGGTGAACCATTCGGCAGGCGCAAGGTCCGGGGTCGCCTCGACGTTCTCATTGGCGGCAAGGGCACTAGACATCGGCAGCTCCGCTCCGGATCAAGGGGGCGGTCTGGGCGAGCTTGCGCTTCTCCTCGCGCGCGTTCTGAATGATGCGATCGAGCTGGCCGAGCCGGGCAGTCTTTATTTCGTCGCCGACCAGCAGCCCGGCTCCAATCCTGCGAACCAGCGGATCAAACAGGTCGTGGCGCTTGGTCGCCAGCACCAGCGCGAAGAAACGCGACATCGGCATCTTGTGATCAGTCCGCGCCCGGCTCGCATAGGCGTCCAGCATCAGCTTGCTGATCGGCTCGCCCAGCAGCTCGCTCATCCGCGCGGCGATTTCGAAGCGCGACATCGGCGTGCTCGCCAGTATCGTGCCGACCGTCTCGGCGATTTCCTGCTCGAGACCCGCGAGCACGCCCGCGCGCTCGTCCAGTTCCGGCGCGTCGAACGCAAACGCGACCTGGTCGGGATGCGGCTTGGCTTTAGGCATCGCGCGCCTCCCATCCGCTGCAGGCGGGCGAGCGCAGGACGATGTCTGTTGCACTCCCGCGGGTCCAGTTGACTAGGCCGCACTTCCAGTAACGCTTCGAGCAGTCGTGCGGTGTCGAATGACGACAGGTCCGGCAGGTTTCGCCCTGGGGCCCGGTCCCCGGCGGAAAGGCATAGCCGCGGTTGGCTTTCGTCTTGGGCAGGTTCGGGCGTCCGCGAAGCGGAGCGTCAAGTGCAGCCTGAATGCGGGGATCGATCGCCATGGTCAGCGCCCCCGCTTTGCCATCGTATTGTTCCAGCGCACGCGGCGCGCTCCCGGATCGCTGGGCGCTTCGGTCCTGCGAAGCTGCTCGATCAGCTCGGCCGCGTGGGCGTTGCCCGCAGCTGTCAGCCGGTTGTCGCTGCCGAGCAGTCCTCGCTCGCGCAGGCTCTGCCGCACTGTGTCGAATGCAGCGCCGCTCACAGGATCACCTCGAATCCTAGCTGGCAGGCGATCTCGATCACCTCTTCGGCAAGCAGTGCGTCACGCTTGCCGAAGACCCGGTACATCCGCACCAGAGAGTCCCGATCGACCACGTCGACCAGGATCGCCCGGCGCTTGAGGAAGACTGTCGCCTCATCGATGTTGCGCTTGCGCAGGTAGAAGGGGATATCGGGCAGAACGCCCTTCTTCGCGGGCCTCCGCTCCCCCGGACCATACTTGCTGCGCACCGCTGGCTTAGCCGGTGTTGCTGGCGTGGGATTGCTCTCGGCCGAGTTGGCAATGATCTCGCGGACCTTCCCGACCACATCATGCGATGGCTGCGGCGGCACGGTCACCGTGGCTGTCGTCCGATCGCCACCTGCTCGGGGCCGCAAGGTGACGATAGCGACAGTCGGGCTCGACGCGGGACCTTGCGGCTTGCGAAGCACACCGTCCGCGCCCAGCCGGTAGCGACCGAAACGATAGGGAAATGCCGCCTTAGCCATCGCTGCGATCTCCCTTGCTGACGGGAACGATCGGCACGCGGACGATGCCTTTGCCATAGGCGGGGCGGTCGCCGACCATCTTGGCGACCACGCCTTCGGTCAGCCCGATCGGGGCGGGTTTGACGTTCGACATCGCTATCTGTCCCTCATCATCCAGGCTTCGTCGGGCAGGTCGCGCAGCCGGAGCGGCGCGTCGGCGCGCTTGGCGATCCGCGCCTCGCTCCGTTCGATCCGCTCGCGCGCCTGGTCCCAGCGAATCTTTGCGCGCGCTTCGTTCGGCGTGCAGCCAAGCTGCAGCGCCAGCGTCATCTCGTGCCTGTGCTGGCGGTATTTCTCGGCGATGGTCTGGCGAGGCATCAGCATCCCTCCTGTTCCAGTTCGTGCGCGATGCGTGCGATGGTCCGTTTGAGCCACTTGTCTGCAGCGAGGCGTTTGCGGTCGCGCTTGAGCTCGGCGACCCGCAGCTCCGCGACCAGATCGGCCACAGCGACGCTGCGCGGCAGCTTGCGCACTATCCGGGTGCGCTCGATGCGGGTCCGGCCGACGAGGAATCGCCGCCGCAGCGGGTGCCAGGGCATGCTCGAGACTTCGTCGCGGCGGACGATGTCCACCCGCGCGACATTGAGCCGGTCCCGGCCCCGCTCGCGGTAGAGGATCAGGTCGCCCTGCTGGAAATCGGCCATCACACGCCCTCCCCTGCAGGACAGCGCGCGGGCTGCTTGCGGATCAGGGCGATAAAGGCATTCTCCGCCGCGACCTGCTCGTCCGCGCTTGGGCGGACCTTGCGGAAGAAGCTCGCGTCGAAAATCCGGCCGGGGTAGCGGGCAAAGCCCAGCCAGAGGATCACCTCGCCCCTCACAGGGCAGCGCTTTACGCGGACCTTCGTGACGATCCGCGTCTCGCTCAACTGGGGGCCCGGCGAGTCCTCGCGGGTCTCCGCCATGACCCAGTCACCCTGAACGATGCACTCGGCCAGATCACCCGGCTGCCACTGCTCCGCATCGGGCACCCGGATGGGCTTGAAGATCCTGCCCAGCCCCATCATGCGATTCCCGCGATCGGCAGCAGGTCGAACGACCTGTGGAGCGGCGGCAGCCATACGCTGCGCGTGAATCCGGGAGGCGTGGGGCGCTTCACGTCCCACACGACCCAGCAATAATCGATCATTCCGCCCCGGAATGCGCGGTTGCCCATCGCCTCAATCCGGTCGCCTGGCGGCATGCTGGGACGCTGGGTCAGGTAAAGAATCGCCTGCGGCGGATGGTCCTCAGCGAACAGGCCGTAGCGAACCTGACTGGCCAGCCACTTGACCGGCACCAGCATGCACACCCGGCGATGGGTCAGTCGGAGCGCATTGCGCACAAACGCCTCTGCGATCCCCTCGATATAGGAATAGGGCGGATTGCAGACGATCGAACACGCCGCAGGCGGCTTGATCAGCTCGAGGAAGTCGGCGCTGCGGAACGTCGGCAGGATCGTCGCGTCGAGTTCGCCAATCCGTGCCCAGTCGATCCGCTCGACGATGTCGGAGAAATAGACCCGGTGCCCGTCCTCGAGGAACGCGCCGCCGATCGTGCCGAGCCCCGCCGCCGGGTCCCAGACCGCCAGCCCTTCGCGCTTCTCCTGGGCGAAGCCGCCCAGCGCGCGATAAAGCTGCGCGGTGACCCAGTATTCCTCGACATACCAGTCGTAGGGATGGCGCTTCGAGTGGCGACCGGAGGAGATTTCACCGCGCATCGCCAGAAACCTCGCGGTAATGCTCGACCTCTTCGGCAAGTTCGCTGTCGAAGACGTCGAGAGCCTCGGCCAGACTTTCTGCAGCATGGCTGAGCCAGTTGGCGTCGCTGTCGGCGAAGTCACAAGCGATCTCCTCGATTGCCTTGCGAATGCGCCGCGAGCGCGAACGAGCTTTGGTGAAGGCCCTTTCTTCGTAGGATTTGCGCTGCGCCATCAGCTCTGCTCCTCGTCCAGCAGCTGGCGCAGCTGCGCCTTCATGTCGGGGGTCAGCTTTTCGACGAAGCGCGGCAGGTAGCGGCGCTTCTCGGACAGGCTCAGCCTGCTCCATCCATTGTCTATCGCATTGGTGTGCTTCTGCGCCGGGGTCGGCGCGACGCCGCGCTCGGCATCCACCCCGGCCGCAATCCGTGCATCGTCTGCGCCGAGCTCCGGATCGGCCAGCAGCGCTTCGATAACCTCGCGCCGCTTGGCCTCGTCCTTCACCCGCGCAATCGCGCGCAGCTGGCTGGCGTTCTCGCCCACAACCGGGTGCTTGGAGAGCGCCTCGGCCAGATCGGGGAACTGCTCGATCACCAGCCGGAAAAGCTCGAGGTCCCGCTGGATGGTCCGTGGGGTCAGGCCGAGCGCATCGGCGACGGACTCTTCCCAGCCGTATGCTTGCGACATTGTGTCGCAAGCATCGCTCGTCTCTTCGGTCAGGGCCTCTTCCGCCCCAATTTCCTGCCTCTTCACTCGGTCCCAGCGGGCCTTGGCACCCAACTTATACTGCGACAGCGTACCGTGTTCGCGCGCGACGCGCTCTTGTGCGGCCCGCACCAAGGCCGCGCTGAACTTTGCCCGCTCGATCGGACCCAGCGGCCTGCGATGCAGGTTCTCGCTCGCCTCCAACTCAGCGAGGTCTTCGGCCTTGCCGCTTACCTCGATCGCGAAGATCGTAATGCCTTCGTAGGTAGCCCCCATCAGGCGATGCATGCCGGTCACCAGTCGCCATGGAGCCTTGCCCTCGCTGACGCACTCTTCGATCGACTTGCTCGGCAGATACCGGACGACCTTGATCGGATCGCGCTGGCCATCGACCGCCATAAGCCGACCCAGCGCTGCCGCCTTGTCCTCGTGCAGGAAGCCGATCCGCTCGGGGATCAGAATGTCCGAGGGAGAGAGCTCCAGCAGCTGCGCGTCGGCAAGCACCGGCGCGGATTTCTTCGCGGCGGCGTTCATGCGCGCCTCCCGAAGATCATATCACCGGCGACGAAAGCAGCCAGTGCGACCAGCACGGCGCGGCTCCGGCGCTTCTCCGGTGTCTTTTCGGACAGGTGACTTAGACGATGCGCCTCCAGGCAAGCGTGCCTATTCTCGCACCGGAACCAGCGATGCCCGTTGGCCGAACCGAGGGAGCACCATGGAGATTGATCGATATACGGCCGAGGCCCACCGGCACCTCGCGCTTTTCCTTGAAGCGCTTGCAGCAGAAGGCATGGCGGACCTTGCACGCAGCCTGTCCGCGCTTGGAACGGAGGGCGCGCACGCCCTTGCCGATCGGCGACCCGATCTCGTGCATGATCTGGCGATCGCGAAACCGCACCAATGGTCGAAGCTTCTGGCAGGCATCGACCATCCGCAGGAACGGCATGGCTACCTGCTGCTGGCGTGCTATCACCTTCGCCTTGGCTACGCATGGCTGACCTGTGCCGCAGCTTGCGCGGCAGATACCTCTGTGCGCATTCATCCTCTGACGATGACAATGCGGGGAGCCGATTCCGCAGAGGAGCTTCTGTCAGGCCCTCCGACACTGTGGCCGTTCGACGACGGGCGAGATCCGCTCGATGAAGATCGCCAATGACCTTCAATTCCCGAGTGAGCTGTTCGCCGATCGCTCGAAGCATGAGGGCGGTGGTTCGACCAACTTCAGCCGACTTTCGTTCGAACTCGCGCACCTCAACGGGGTCTAGACGGAAAGGATCGTGCGGATGGCTCATGCCGCGCTCCTGGCTTTGTCGAGTTGTTTCCAGATGCGCTGCAGCGCGCTCTTTGACGGCGTGCGCTCGGGGCCGACTTCCTCGGCAATCGCCGCAACCGCATCGCTCAAGGTCAGCTGCCGATGCAGACTGATCATCAGTGCGCGGACTTCATGATCCAGCCAGTATCGCGAGTACCGTTGCCCCCTCAGCTTTCCGTCACCGCGGATCAGGCGAAAGACCGGCGGGGCGTAGGCAGCAGCCTTGGTGAACTCGGGCGTCTCAACCATCGCCTGGCTCGTGATCAGACGCTCCAGCTGGTCGAGCCGCTTCTCGAGCATCGCCCAGCGGTGATCGGCGTCGGTCGTCGTCGCCAGCTTGCCGCGTCGCCACGCCATGAACACCGTAATGATTTCGCGCCTAAGCGCCTGCGCCAAGGGACTACGGCTCAGCATCGCCAGCAGCAGCGCCTGCTCTTCATTGAGGAAGTAGACGGTGACTTCGCGCCGGGCGCGGGAGCCCGTCTCAACCAATTCGCACCGGGTGCGAATTGGTCCGTAGCCTGCAAGCTCATCGAAGTTGCGCTTGATCGATCGCCGGATGTCCAGCGGCTGCGCCATGCCAAGGCGCTCTCCCAGCCGCACGTCCATCACGCAGACTTCACCTTCGAACTCGCTGAGATCGGTCGATGAAAGGGCCAGCGCACTCATGCCGCAGCCGCCCCTTTACCGGTGGCGGCACCGCGCCTATCGCTGTCCGAATGTTTGGACTCCGCATCCTCGGCCAGCACTTTCTCGACCGCGTTCGCAACGCGCGCGCTCGTTCTGCCCCGGAAAAGGTCGCTCACCCCACTGGTGGGGAGGTCGTGCTGTTTAACGAAGCGCGCGACGGTGCCGTACTTCTTCCGGATCGCGGCCTTCACATCCTCAGGATGCATACGGTCAAGATGCATGGGCTCAGTCCAATTCGTTGTCCCTGTTATCTGGACCATGGAGCAGTATTCTGGACTATGCAACCCCGTAAGTTGGGAATTCTCGATGCTTGAGGGATGGCCCCTGCGTTTGCGGGAGGAACGCGAACGGTTGAGCTACAGCCAGAGGGCCTTTGGGGATCTGGCTGGCATCTCGAAAAACACCCAACTTGCCTACGAAACGGGGAGTTCACCGATCACGTTGGACTATCTCGCACGCGCGGCAGAGCATGGGGTAGATGTCCAGTATGTTGTTTCAGGCCGTCGCCAGCGTCATCCGTTGGTGGAGCAGCTGGTCGCATCGCCCGGCTTCGAAGAGATCGGCCAGCATTTCGACGAAACCGGCAGGCCAATCGAACCAGGCGACCTCGTGGAGATCGACGAGATCGACATGCGCTACGGCATGGGCGCGAGCGACGTGAGCGGGCACGTTGAGCCCGCTAAGCGGATCTTCTCGCGCGAGTGGCTGCAGAACTTCACCGATGCCCGGCCGGGGCAGCTCTATTGGGCGATCGGCCAGGGCGACTCGATGGAGCCGACCATCTCCAGTGGCGACCTGATCCTGATCGACCGCAGCCAGGATACGATGTTTGACCGCGACCTGATCTGGGCCTGCACCGTGGGCGACTTCGGCATGATCAAGCGCTTGCGACCGACCCGCGAAGGCGTCACCATCCTGTCGGACAACCCGGCCGTCCCCGACGACTTCGCCGTCGACGACGAACTGCGGATCATCGGCAGGGTCATCGCGAAGGTGGGGAAATTATGAGCGAAACAGCGTCGAAGCCGATTAGAACTCCGCTCTATGCGCTCGTCGGTATTCTAATCATTGGCGGGGTCGCCCTATTGGCTTCCCAGGGGGACCGCCCGAGATCACTATGCGCAAAAAAAATCGCAGAAACCCTGGTCGCGCCCGACACTCTCGAAATTCTGGAATTCAGAGACGCGTCCTTTGATCAAAATGAACAATACCGCCTAACCTATCGTGCTGATAACGCCTATGGCGTGCCAATGCGGGGAAGCGGACGTTGCGTCCTTTCTGAGGATCGCGGCATCGTCGTCTGGTACCCTACCCCCGATCTATGAACCACAGCTACGTAGTCATCATCGACGCCGACGGGGCCGAGGTTCCCGGTTCGCGGCGGCGCGGCACCGGCAGCTATCGCCGCGATATGGCCATCCGTGCCGAACTTGAGGCCGCCATGGGTGAGGGCTGCAGCGTCATCTTCCGCGACGCCGCAACGGCCTCCGATGTGTAATCTCTACCGCATGACGAAGGCCCAGGCGGAGATCGCGCGGATCTTCGCCGCCGCCGGCGATCTCGGCTCCAATTACGCCGAGGAAGTCTATCCGGGGTACTCGGGTGCGGTGATCGCCAATGGGCAGCTGCGCTCGATGGTGTGGGGCTTTCCGCTGGCGCAGAAGAGCAAGAAGACCGGCGCGCCGCTCAAGCCGCGACCGGTCAACAACGCGCGCTCCGACAAGCTGGACAGCTTCATGTGGCGCTTCAGTTTCGAAGAGCGGCGTTGCCTGATCCCGCTGACCGCCTGGGCCGAGGCGGAAGGGCAGCGCGGCGCGATGACGCGCACATGGATGTCCCTGCCCGATGTCGAGGCATTCGCCGTGGCCGGCATCTGGCGCGCGAGCGACGAATGGGGCGACTGCTATTCGATGGTCATGACCGAAGCGGCAGGCCCCGCCGCACAGGTCCACAACCGCATGCCCGTGATCCTCCAGCCCGATACCTATGCGACATGGCAGACCGGCTCTGCAGAAGAAGCGCTCGACCTGTGCCGCGCTTACGAAGGGCCACTGGATGTCGATCGCACGTCCGAGCCCTGGGCGCGCAAGCGATAGATGAATTGCCGCTCTCCGCATCGCGAACTGTCGGAGCGGCTGCTCATGCCAGCGAAAAAACTGTCCCAGTTCGCAGGGGGCCAAGGACCATCCCGCCCCAGCCCGCTCACCATTTTCCCTTGAATATCAATAAGTGCCCAGTTCGAGGTGCGAAAATGCCGAACTGGGCACATTTCGCCCACTTCCACGCCAGCACCCGCGACCGCATCGACCGCTCAGAGACCCCTCAGCGAGCCTGTAAGCCCCGCTAAGAGCCACATAGCGATCAATCTCTAGAAAACCTCTAGGAACGCCACACTCCAGCCGGTCCCGTCAGATCATTGTCTAAATGGCAGGTGACTCTTGACACAGAACCCGATCGCCAAATTTTGGGCCACCCCAGCCGAAACGGCGGTATTCAGCCACTAACGCCTCGCCAAATCCACGCTAATTCCGGATGATCCCGGCAAAGCGGCACTCCAGAACCTCCTGTCACCTAACATTGGCGCGGCGTCCGTGCGCCCCATCGCGCCCAGCAATGCAGCCGCCAGTTCAGCGCGACCGTCTGCAGGGCTCGGCGAGGCGCGGTGGACGATCCGCCCGGTTGCCAGTTCCACCTCTCGCGTCGGGCGCGGATGGGCGGGCTCGCGTGCGACCCGCAGCAGCACAAGCGGCGCGTCCACAGCGGCAATGGCTCGGGAGTTATCGGCATCGGCGGTGAGAACCGTCCCGGGGGCGAGGCGAACTTCTTTAGCCACAGGCGGCGCACCGTCGCGCCGTGTGTAACGGACCGCCGCCCTCTGCCCTGCCAGCACCACCTCCCGCCGATCGCAATCCGAAAAGGCGATAGTGCGCGGCGCTCTGGCTGCATCCCGCTCGACCAGCACAAGCGCCAGCGTCACCGGCCCGTCGCGGTGGATGTGGACGATGCCCTGCCCGCAGGCATAGCTGTGCCGAAAGGGCAATTGCGCAAGTGGCTGGTCCCGCCACGCAGCCAGCATGGCCGCGATGAACTGCGCGACGAACTCCTGCGCCGCTCCCCCATGGATCAGGGCCTCCAGCGCACCGCAGCGCGCGAAATCACCGGTGTTTCGCAGGGTCCGGCAATCGGCCAGAACTCGCGCGACCTGTGGCCGCGCCTGCCACTCGGCCCGCGCGGCCAGCACGCGATCCTGCGCCGCGGCCTGCGCGCGGCTATCGCCCGCAAATTCGCGCAGCGCAGCATCAACATGCATGGTCGGCGACCCGCCTCAGAACAGGCCGGTGGGCACTTCGGGGGGGAAAGTTTCGTAGAGGTAAACCATCAGGATCACGACCCGGTCGTCGGTCGTCGCGCTGGCCAGATCGGACAGGCTCCCGATCAGGCCAGGCGCATCGATCAGGCCTGGCAGGCTGTCGAGCGAAAGCTTGGGCAAGTTCATAGATGTTTGCTCCCTGAAACAACGCACGGCTCCCCCGCCGTGCAGCGCCACCGTTCCCGCGAAGCCCCGGCCCAGGCGAATTAAAACATTGTCATCGCCGCCATCTCCGGACAGATGACCGGGCATGGAGAAAGAGGCCCCCCACCGCGATCCGTCGAACCTGTTCGACCCGGAAAAAGCCGCGCCCTTCCTGTTTGCGGGCGGGCACCCTGGCTGGCTTGGCCTGACCTATCTCGGCCACGGAGAGGACTGGACCGAAATCAGGCTGCCATGGCGCGAGGAGCTGATGGGCGACGATGTGCGTCGCGTGATCGCCTCAGGCCCGATCTTCTCGATGCTCGACATGGGTGGCGGCATCGCGATCTGGACCCGCGCCCAGCGGTTCGTGCCGATCGCAACGCTCGACATGCGGGTCGACTACCAGCGCCCGGCGGGCGAGCGGGCGGATGTGATTGCGCGGTGCGAATGTTACCGCACCACGCGCTCTGCCGCCTTCGTGCGCGGGATCGCGCATGACGGCGATCCTGACGATCCGGTGGCGACGATGGCGGCGGTTTACATGACCATCGGCGATTTCAATCCGGCGGGGGCGAAGAATGACTGAGACCGGCGAACCCGAGATCGACCTTCTGTCGCACTATGCCCGCTCGCTCGGCATCGAAGTCTCCGGCTTCGAAGACGGCGTGCCGGTGCTGTGTGTTTCCGGCATCGACGCGATCGAAGGGCGTCCCGGCCATTTCCACGGAGGCGCGACCAGCGGGCTGATGGAAACCGCGGCCTACGCGCTACTGCGGCTGGCGCTGCACGAGCGCGGCGAGCATGCCCAGCTCAAGCCGATCAACATCACCGTGCAGTTCCTCGCCGCAGCGAAGAAGGAACCGCTGTTCGCCAAGGCGCGGATCACCAAGCTCGGCCGCCGGAGTGCGAACGTGACCGTCGAGGCATGGCAGGAAGAGCGCGACCGACCGCGGGCAAGCGCGGTGATGAACGTGATGATCGCCCGGAGCGAACCCGACGCCGACTGAGGCAGACCGACGGAGCGATCAGTTCGCCGGTGCCGGTTCCTCCTCACGCAAAGGCGCAATCTCCGGCGCAGGCCGCGGCGCATCGGTCGGCGCGTCGATCGGCGGTGCCTCGCGAATGGTGATCCCGCTTTCGTCGGTGGTGATCTCCACCCCATCCTCTTCGATCGAGGTCGGAATGTCGCGCGCATCGGGCACGTCGAGCGGCTGAACCGGGGCGTTGGGGCTGCGCCGACGCGCGGGTGCGGCATCGCCGCTGCCCTGCGCCCGCCGCATGAATGCCTTCCAGATGCGCGCCGGCAGCCCGCCACCGCTGATTCCCTTGAGCGGGGTGTTGTCGTCGTTGCCGATCCACACGCCCACCACCAGATCGCCTGCATAGCCGACGAACAGCGCATCGCGGTTGTTCTGGGTGGTGCCCGTCTTGCCGAAGTTGGGCCCCGGCAGCTGCGCCGCCCGCCCCGTCCCGCTGTTGATCGCGGTGCGGAGCAATTGCTCGATTTCGCGGTGGGTGGAGGCCGACATGCTGCGCGGCGCGTTGAAGATCCGGTCCCACAGGCCGACCGGTTCACGCACGAATGCTGTCGGGCGGACGGGGTAGGAATTGCCAGCGATCCCGGCGTAGGCGGCGGTCAGCTCCATCAGAGACATGCCCGCGGTGCCCAGCGCCACGCTCGGGTCGCCGCGCGCGATCGGGCTGTTGATGCCGAGGTCGCGGGCAAGGCCGATCACCCGATCGCTGCCGACCTCATTGAACAGGCGCACGGTGGCGACATTGCTCGACCGAGCGAAGGCCTGCTCCAGCGTGAGGAAGTCTGAATAGCGATCGTCATAGTTTTCCGGGCGATAGCTTCCTTGCGTGAAGGGCCGGTTGGCGATCGGATCATCCGGCTCGTAGCCTTCCTGCAGCGCGGCGAGATAGACGAAGGTCTTGAAGGTGGAGCCCGGCTGGCGCGTGGCCATGGTCGCGCGGTTGAAGGCGCTTTGCGAATAGTCGGTCCCGCCGATCATCGCGACCACTTCCCCATTGGGACGCATCGCGACCAGCGCGGCCTGCGCATTCCCAAGTCCGGCTCCGGCGATCACATCGCGCGCAATGTTCTGCAGCCGCGCGTCGAGCGTGGTGGTGAGCGATTGCTGCGCATAGCCCGGCGATGCACGGTCGCGCGCCTCGGGCAGCGCCCAGTCGGCGAAGTAGGTGCCCGTAGGCAGGTCGTTGGTCAGCCGCATGTCGAGCGGCGGCGGGCGCATCGCGTCCGCCTCTTCCTGCGTGATGTAACCGGCGGAGACCAGGCTCGCCTTGACCGCGCCCATCCGCTCGACCGCGCGCTGGTAATGCTGCGAGGGCGCGTAGGCCGACGGTGCCTTCAGCAGACCGGCCAGCATCGCCGCCTGATCGGGCTTCAACTTTTCCGGCTGGCGGTAGAAATAGTGCAGGCTCGCCGCGCGCAGGCCGTATGTGTTGTCGCCGAAATAGGCGTTGGAGAGATAGCGCTCGAGGATCTCGTCCTTGGTCAGCCAGGTTTCGAGCCAGAACGCGATCAGCATTTCGCGCGCCTTACGGCTCAGCGATTGTTCGGGCGTCAGGAAGGTAAACTTGGCCAGCTGCTGCGTGATCGTGCTGCCCCCTTGCGTGGGGCCACCCGTCCAGTTGTTGATCGTCGCGCGTGCAAGGCCGCGCGGATCGACGCCCCAGTGATCGTAGAACCGGCGATCCTCGGTCGCGAGGAAAGCTTCCACCACGTGATCGGGCAGGCGGTCGACCTCGACAGGCTCGTCATACACAGCGCCATTGCGCGCGATCGGTGTGCCGTCCGCCGCCAGCAGCGTGATCTGCGGCGGGGCGATCGGTTCGAGAGACTTGGACAGCGGGGCCGTGATCGCGAGCCAGACGACGATCAGGATCAGCAGGAACAGGAACGCCGCCGCACCCCGGATCGCCCAGAACCGCGTGCTGTGCGCGGTAAGGATATCGATCCCGCGATCCCACAGCGCGGGCCACAGGCCAGGTCCGCGCGGGCGCTCGTCGGCGAAATCAGGGTCGTCTTCCTCCCACGGATCGTCGATCATGCTTTCGGACAGGGAGTAATAGCCGGTGTGCCCGACAGGCCCGGCCTCATCCTCCTCGTCGTCGCGCCATGTCCCTCGCGGTGATGCCATGTGCGCCTGAATACAAGAACCACATGAACCACACCAGACGATGCGTGCGGGTGCGCATGCACGCTGCTTGCCCACTCCGCCACGCTGGGCTAATTTCCGCCGGTTACGAAGCTACCAATCTACCAAAAGGGAACTACGATAATGGCAGCCAAATCGGCCTGCATCATTACCACCAGCAACGAAAACCAGGGCGCCTACGGCGTGCGTTGCGACACCGACGAAAGCATCTATTTCCCGATCAGCGTGGCCGACGCGCTGGGGCTGGAGGAATTCGACGAGGTCGAGGCGATCATGATCCGCAACGACCGCGACGAGCCGAAGTGGAAGGCGATCAAGGCCCGCTATCTGGACGAGGCCGACGCGGACTGAGGCGGCAGGCCCCAGCCCGGCAGCGCCGCGCGGCTATTGCGCGACGACGCTTTCCGGCAGGTCCGTGCCGAACACGCGCTGGTAGTATTCCGCCACCAGCATCCGCTCAGCCTCGTCGCACTTGTTGAGGAAGCTCACCCGGAAGGCGAAGCCGATATCCTTGAAGATCGCGGTGTTCTGCGCCCAGGTGATGACCGTACGCGGGCTCATCACGGTGGAGATATCGCCGTTCATGAAGCCCTGACGGCTGAGATCGGCCACCTTGACCATGTCGGCGATGGTTTTCTTCTCCATCTCCGGCACCTTGGCGGAGACGATGGTCTGCTCGGTCTCGGCGGGCAGGTAGTTGAGGCCCACGACCACGTTCCAGCGGTCCATCTGGCCTTGGTTGATCTGCTGCGTACCGTGATACAGCCCGCTGGTATCGCCCAGACCGACCGTGTTCGCGGTCGCGAACAGGCGGAAACCCGGGTTCGGACGGATGACGCGGTTCTGGTCGAGCAGGGTCAGCTTGCCCTCCGCCTCCAGCACGCGCTGGATCACGAACATCACGTCGGGACGGCCCGCGTCATACTCGTCGAATACCAGTGCGACCGGGTGCTGCAGCGCCCACGGCAGCAGGCCTTCGCGAAATTCGGTGACCTGTAGGCCATCGCGCAGCACGATCGCGTCGCGCCCGACCAGGTCGATACGGCTGATATGCGCATCGAGGTTGATGCGCACGCACGGCCAGTTCAGCCGCGCGGCGACCTGTTCAATATGGGTCGATTTGCCGGTGCCGTGATAGCCCTGCACCATCACGCGGCGGTTGAACGCGAAGCCTGCGAGGATCGCCATCGTCGTGTCCGGATCGAAGACATAGGTCTCGTCCAGATCGGGCACACGGTCGTCCGCCTTGCTGAAGGCAGGCACCTGCCAGTCAATGTCGATTCCGAAGGTCTCGCGCACGTCGACCGTGGTGTCGGTCGCGGCGAGGATGGTGCTTTCGGTCGGATTGAAGGTCTTGTCGTCGCTCATCACCCGCGGACCTAGAGGTGTTGCGCGGGCCTAGCAAGCGGGCTTTGCGCGATGGATTTCCAATCCCCGGTCACGCGGTATAGTCTGCGACGAGATGGCAACACCCCGCCCCGATCCGCTCGATGCGCTTCGCAATGCGATTGTCCAGCAGGTGCGCGCGGCGTTCAACCAGGGCAAGGTGCCAGAAACCCGCGATCCGCCGTCGGACGATGCGCTGTTCGCGAAAGATTCGCCGATCCGGATGGTCCACGCGGATGTGATGGGGATGATGATCGGCGGCATTCGCGGGCTGTTCCTGCAGATGCTGCACCCCGCCGCGTTGCAAGGCGTGCTCGACTATTCGAACTTTCGCGAGGATGCGCAGGGGCGATTCCACCGCACCGCGCAGTTCATCTCCGTGACGACCTTCGGCCATCGCGACCGCGCGCAAGAGGCGATTGCACGGGTCAACCAGATCCATCGCAAGATCACGGGCACGCTGCCCGATGGCACGCCCTATTCCGCGGGCGACCCGCGCACGCTCGCCTGGGTCCACATCGCGGAAGCCTCCAGCTTCCTGCAAGGATACCTGCGGCACGCCCGGCCCGACATGCCGCGTGCCGATCAGGACGAGTATTACGCGCAAATGGCGGTGATCGGTCGCGCGCTCCACGCCGATCCGGTGCCAACCAGTGTCGCCGAGGCGGAGGCAATCATGCGCGAGTTCCGGCAGGAACTGACCACCTCGAAGGAAGCGCGCGAGATCGCGCAGTTCGTCCTCGCGATTCGCCCGCAGGGCTTTCCGGCGGCGTTGCAGCAGGCGATTGCGGCGGAGGCGGTGATGCTGCTGCCGCCCTTCGCCCGTTCGATGCTGGGGCTGCACCGCCCCGGCCTCACCGCTCTGCCCGCGCGTGCGACCACCCGCGCACTGGGCAGAACCCTGCGCTGGGCGATGCGGCAGTAGCTGGCATAGCCGTCTTCGAAAGCGACCGAACTGCGGAGAGATTTCGTGGCTGATTACACGCTCTACACCAATCCGATGAGCCGGGGGCGGATTGCCCGCTGGGCGCTGCACGAGGTGGATGCGCGCTACGATCAGGTGATTGTCGAATACGGCCCGCGCGAGAGCAAGGCTGCGGCATTCCTGAAAGCCAATCCGATGGCCAAGGTACCCACGCTGGTTCACCACTATGCTGGCCACGACCACGTGGTCACCGAGTGCGCCGCGATCTGCCACTATCTGGCCGAGATGCACCCGGAGGCCGGGCTGCTGCCCGAAGCCCACGAGAAAGCGGACTATTTCCGTTACCTGTTTTTCGTCGCCGGGCCGCTGGAGCAGGCGAGCATCTCCCAGCGGATGGGATGGTCGAGCGATGATCCGCAAGCCCGGCGCATGCTCGGGTTCGGCAGCTTCGAGCTTGCGGTCGATGCGCTGGAAGCAATGCTGGCAGGCCGCGACTATGTGTGCGGCGAGCGGTTCACCGCAGCGGATATCTATGTCGGCGCGCAGGTCGTCTGGGGCGTCGATTTCGACACGCTGCCCAGACGCGACACCTTCGTGGCCTATGCAGAGCGCGTCAAACAACGCGTCGCGTACCGAATAGCGGACACGATCGACGAAGAGCTGATCGCCGAGCGCGGCCCCCAGGACTAGGCGATCGCCGCGCTTTTCCTCAGCAGCTGATAGGCCTCCACCACCCGCCTCAGCCGCGTTTCGTGAGTCCGGTCGCCGCCGTTGCGGTCGGGATGGTAGCGGCGGACGAGTTCGGAATAGCGCTGGCGCAACCGCTTGCGATCGGCCTCGATACCGAGGCCCAGCACCTCAAGCGCCTTCGCCTCCTCCTTCGAGAAGCGCCCGTCCATCGCCATTTCGGCCTCGCGCCGGGCGCGGCTCTTGATCCCGCCTGCACGGGCGGAGATCGCATCGAGCGGATCGTCGAACTCGCCCCAGCGCGGCATCCCGTCGACCGGACCGCTTGCGCGAAATGCAGGCGTCTCGGTCTGCCAGCCGGCGGACGGCGATTGCGCGCGCAGGATTTCTTCCGCGCTCATCCCTTCGAACCAGTCGTACCCGGCATTGAACTCGCGTATGTGATCGAGGCAGAACCAGCGCCACTGGCCCGGCCCGTCGAAGCTGTTGCCATAGGCGCCGGGTGCGCGAAACTCGCCCGGCTCTTCGCATGTCGGGTGGGCACAAAGCCTGCCTTGCGCCTCGTGGCGGCCATGGAACCGGGTCTGTCGCATAGCGCTTTAGGATGGGCAGCGCAGAGCAAAATTGCAAAGGGATCGAACGACAAAATGGCACAATCCGTAGCTGAAGAGATGGAACAGCTGCTGCGCGAGGCGTTCTCGCCTACCCAGCTGGAGATTCTCAACGACAGCGCAAAGCACCGCGGCCACACGGGCGACGACGGCACCGGTGAATCGCATTTCACGATTCTGATCGAGGCACCGGCTTTCGTCGACAAATCGCGGCTCGAACGCCAGCGGATGGTCAACGCCGCGCTGGGCGATATTCCCGGCGACCGGGTCCACGCGCTGGCGATCAAGGCCACCGCGCCGAGCCATCCGGGATGAGCGCGATGACTTATGATCTTTGGTACTGGACCGGCGCCCCGGGCCGCGGCGAATTCGTGCGTGTCGCGCTGGAGGCAGCGGGCGTGGCCTATCGTGACAGGGCTCGGGAGGACGGGGTCGATGCTCTGGTCGAGGATATGGACCAGCGCAGTGGCATCCGCCCCTTTGCCCCGCCCTATCTCGTCCACGACGATGTCTGCATCGCCCAGGTCGCGCATATCGTGACCTGGCTGGCCGAGCGGCACGGTTTCGACGCACAGGACGAACGCGGGAATCTGGAGCTGATCATGCTCCAGCTGACCGTCACCGACATCACCGCCGAAGCGCACGACGTGCACCACCCGATTGCCGATGCGCTCTATTACGAAGACCAGAAGGAAGCGGCCGGCCGCGTGGCGGAGGATTTCCGTGAAAAGCGGATGCCGAAGTTCTTCCGCTATTTCGAAGACGCGCTCGGCGCCCACAAAGGCCCCTTCGTGCTCGGCGACAGATGGAGCCATGTCGACACCTCGCTGTTCCAGCTGATCGAGGGCCTGCGCTATGCGTTTCCCAAGCGCATGAAGGCGATCGAGGGCGACTATCCGAAACTGATCGCCTGCCACGACGCGGTGGCCGAGCTGGATGGCATCAAGGACTATCTTGCATCCGAGCGCCGGCTGGCGTTCAATGAGGACGGCATCTTCCGCCACTATCCGGAGCTCGACGCAGCATGATCGGCGGCCCCATCGAAGCGACCATCACCCCGACCAATCACGACCTCGGCGATTTCGAGGTGCGGCGCGCGCTGCCATCCAAGCAGCGCCGGATGGTCGGCCCCTTCATCTTCGTCGACGAGTTCGGCCCGGCGCATCTGCCGCCGGGCGGCGGGATGGACGTGCGCCCGCATCCGCATATCAACCTCGCCACGGTGACCTGGCTGTTCGAGGGCGCGATCGACCATCGCGACAGCATCGGCACCTTCTCCACCATCCGCCCCGGGACGGTTAACCTCATGACCGCAGGCAGCGGTATCGTCCATTCCGAACGTTCGCCGCCGAGCGAGCGCAAGGGCGGCCCGCGCATGTTCGGGATGCAGACCTGGCTCGCCCTGCCCGACGGCCGCGAGGAGATCGACCCCGCATTCGAGGCGGTCGAGGACCTGCCGGTGATCGAGGATGCGGGCGCGCGCGCGATCGTCATCATGGGCGACCTCTGGGGCGAACGCGCCTCCACCACGACCTATGCCGACACGATCTATGCCGAGATCGTGCTCGCCCCCGGTGGGCAATTGCCCATCGAAACTCCGGCGGACGAGCGGGCGCTGATGATGGTCGATGGTGAGGCGAGAATCGATGGCGAAGAACTGCCGCTCTACACGCTGGTCGTCCTTAGACCCGGAGATGCGCCGCTCCTCAGGTCGGAGAAAGGCGCGCGGGTGATGTTGCTGGGCGGAGAGAGCTTCGCGACCAAGCGGCACGTGTTCTGGAACTTCGTCAGTTCGGATCGCGAGCGGATCAACCAGGCCAAGGAAGACTGGCGCGAAGGCCGCTTCCCCAAAGTGCCCGGCGACGATCAGGAATGGATTCCCCTGCCCGACAAGCCCAAAACGGTCACCTATCCCTGAAGGAAAAATCATGAGCGATGTGTACGCCGGCAAGGTCGGCTGGATCACCGGTGCATCCTCCGGCATCGGCGCAGCGCTAGCACGCGCATTGTCGGGCGCAGGGATGCACGTGATCCTGTCGGGCCGCGACGAGGCGCGACTGGCCGAGGTGGCGCAGGACTGCGAGACCGAAACGCTGCTGCTGCCCTTCGACGTGCGTGACGAGGATGCGATGCACGCCGCCACCTCCCGGGCCATCGAATGGCGCGGCGAGGTCGATCTGTTCGTCGCCAATGCGGGCATCTCGCAGCGCAGCCGCGCGACGCAGACCGCGATGCAGGTCTATCGCGACATCATCGATATCGATCTGACCGCGCAGATCGCCGCCACGCAGGCACTCCTGCCGCACTTTGCCGATCGCGGGAGCGGGCATCTGGTGTTCGTCTCGTCCGTCGCGGGCAAGATCGGTATTCCGCTGCGGACCGCCTATTGCGCCGCCAAGCATGGCCTGGTCGGCTATGCCGACGCGCTGCGGGCCGAGCTTTCGCAGACGGGCGTTGCAGTGCACGTCATCTGTCCCGGATCGGTCGCGACCAATGTCAGCCGCAACGCGCTGAGCGCCGATGGATCGGCGCGTGGGCGCAGCGACAGCGTTATCGACAACGGCATGCCGCCAGAAGAGGCGGCCCGGCGGATCGTCGAGGGCGTCGCCTCGGGCAAGCGTGAAATCATTGTTGCGCGCGGCGGGGAAGATAGCTGGGGCGAACAGCGCCGGACGCCAGACGCGCTGTTCGATCAGGTCGCGGCGATGGTCGCCAATGGTTACATGGACAAGATCGAGGGTGAAGGATGACGATGGAACAGACACGGGTAAGGCTCGCCAACGGAATCGAGCTGGATGTGGTCGATGAAGGACCCAAGGACGCGCCCGCGCTCATCTTCCTTCACGGCTTTCCCGAAAGCCACCGGACCTGGCGCCACCAGATCCCGTATTTTTCAGACCGTTTCCGCTGCATCGCGCCCGACCAGCGCGGGTATTGCGGATCATCAAAACCGCAGGAGGTAAGCGCCTACAGCCCGGACAAGCTGGTCGGCGATATCTTCCAGCTGGCTGATGCGCTGGGCGTCGAGACATTCACGATTGTCGGCCACGACTGGGGCGGCGCGATCGCCTGGGGCGTTGCGCTGGGCGGGCAGATGAATGGCCGCGTCACGCGCTGCGTCATCGCCAACGCGCCGCACCCCGCGATCTTCCAGAAGCTGCTGTTCACCGATCCGAACCAGCGCGAGAGCAGCCAGTATATCCGCGGCTTCCGCGACACCGCGAACGACGATCTGGTGCGCGAGCACGGGCTTGTCGGCATTCTGATGAAAGAGGTGCGGTGGGATCGGCCCGACGCGATGGAGGCCGAGGAACGTGAGGCGCTGCTGAAGGACTGGCAGGACCGCGACGCCGCCTTCGGTATGCTCAACTGGTACCGCGCGAGTCCGATGATCGTGCCGCCGATGGATGCGCCGTTCGAGGTTCCGGCAGACTACCAGCCGCCACAGCTGCCCAATCTTTCAATCCCCACGCTGGTGATCTGGGCGATGGACGACCTCGCGCTGCCACCGGGCAACATGGTCGGCATGGACGAGATCATCGACGATCTGACGATCGAGAAAGTGACCGGCTGTGGCCACTTCGTCCCTTGGGAATCGCCGGCCAAGGTCAACGCGGCGATGGATGCGTTTCTGGGGCGGACGGCCTAGGCCGCCTCCCACTCGACCCAGGCACCGTGAGGATGCGCAACGCCGAGGCGCTGCCATCCCTCACCGCCCCCTTCACTATCGGGCCAGTAGCGGACCGACAGTTCGTGGCGGTGAGTGTCGCGGTTGGCCTCCAGCGAAATCCACGCAAGCGGTGCGTCTTGCGTGGCCTTTGCGCCGGCTGCCTCGATCGCTTCGGTCACCTTCTCGCGCTGATACTCGGGCACGTATTGCCACACGATCGAGTGCATGATCACGCGGGTCACGCCCGGCTTCGCACGCTCGGCCAGCACCTTCTCCACGAAGATATCCGCGCTCTCCCGCGCGATCTCCGGCGGCATCGTATTGGCCGCCGCGATGGCCGCATCCATCCGCGCGAATCGCTCGGTAAATTCAGGCCAGATATAAGCCTTGAGCCGCAGCGCCTGCGCCGGATCGGTCAGGTCGACCGGCGCGATGTCGCACCCGCGCGCACCGACGATGTCGTACGCCGTGTCGGGAGGCGGAGAGCCACGCCACTCGGGCACCAGCCGCATCTGCGCGCCGCCTGGCCCGGCAGTCACCCCGCCCAGATCGAAGAAATAGCGGCGCATCATCAGGTTGATCCCGGCGCTCGACCCGATCTCGTTCAGCGCGAATTGCGCCGGAAGCCCCTTGTCGGAGAGCCACAGCATCGCAGCGGCATAGGCCCAGCTACGCCCCGCCTCGTTGGTCTGCGGGGGCCCGTCGAGCCATGGCATCAGGAACGCCTCATGCCGCTCGATCGCGTCCGCGACGACGTCCTTCGGATTGCTGACCCGCTGGCGCAAATAGATTGCCGAAAGCGCAGGGTCGTCGTCGCCAAGATGGAGCGCGTGCAGCCCACCCGCGATTCTGAGCGGCAGCGCGTCGGCCAGCGGCGCGCCTGCCCATTTGCGCACCCGGCGCATCACCGCCCCGCCCCGCTCCGTATCGAGCAGGCCCAGCAGCGCCTCGCAGATTTCCGCCGTCACGGGCGCGCCGTTGTCGCGGCAATAGGCGACCTGGTTGGCAAACGCGCGCTGCACCGCCTCGAACCCTTTCGCCTGTGGATCGACCTTCTCGTATTTCGCTTCGCCGCCTGACATATCTCGCGCGCAATTGCCCTTTCGTCTCGCTCGCCCTATCTGGCGCTCCATGCCGCAGAGCGACCTCACTTTCGCCGTGCCCAAGGGCCGACTGCTCGACGATGCCCTGCCCGTGATGGAACGCGCGGGCGTGGTGCCCGAGGCGGGCTTTCACGACAAGGCCAACCGTGCACTATGCTTCGCAACGACACGCGATGACCTGCGCCTGATCCGCGTGCGCGCGTTCGACGTGGCGACCTTCGTCGCGCATGGCGCGGCGCAGATCGGGATCGTCGGATCGGACGTGATCGAGGAGTTCGACTATTCGGACCTCTACGCGCCGGTCGATCTCGACATCGGGCATTGCCACCTCGCGGTGGCGCAAGCTGTCGATGGCGAGGATACCGGTGGCGCGAGCCACGTGCGAGTGGCGACCAAATATCCCAACATCACCCGCCGTTTCTACGAGCGCGCGGGCGTGCAGGCCGAATGCGTCAAGCTGAACGGCGCGATGGAGCTTGCCCCGTCGCTGGGCCTTGCGGGGCGGATCGTCGATCTCGTCTCCACCGGGCGCACGCTCAAGCAGAACGGGCTGGTGGAGACGCAGCGCATTCTCGACATTACCGCGCGGCTCATCGTCAATCGCGCCGCGCTCAAGACCGACGCCCGCGTTGCCGAGCTGGTCGAGACCTTCCGCCGCGAGGCGGAAGCGCGCGCCAATGAGAAGGCAGCAGCCTGATGGAAATCCTCAACGCCGCCGCGCCAGACTTTGCGGACCGGTTCGACCGGGTGGTCAACGCCCGTCGCGAGAGCGCCGATGATGTCAGCCGCGATGTCGCGGAAATCATCGCCAAGGTGCGCGCGCATGGCGACCGCGCGCTGTCCGATCTGACCATCCGGCTCGACGGGCATACGCTCTCGTCGGAAGAGGACTGGCGCATTCCCGCGTGGAAATGCGAGCAGGCCTACCAGGATCTGGACGCCGAGCTTCGCGATGCCCTCAACCTCGCGGCCGATCGCATCCGCGCCTATCACGAGGCGCAAAAGCCCAACCCGCGCGATTATACCGACGATGTCGGCATGCGGCTGGGCCATCGCTGGACCCCGGTCGATGCGGCAGGGATCTACGTCCCAGGCGGGCGCGCGGCCTATCCTTCCTCGCTTCTGATGAACGCGATCCCCGCGCGGGTTGCGGGGGTCGAGCGGCTGGTGGCGGTCACGCCCACGCCCAAGGGCGAAGCCAATCCGCTGGTGCTCGCCGCCGCGCATATTGCCGGGCTGGACGAAATCTGGCGCGTCGGCGGGGCGCAGGCGATTGCCGCGCTTGCCTATGGCACCGATCGGATCGCGGCGGTCGACGTGGTCACCGGGCCCGGCAATGCCTGGGTAGCGGAGGCCAAGCGGCAGGTCTTCGGCACGGTGGGGATCGACATGATCGCCGGGCCGAGCGAGATTCTGGTGATCGCGGACGATCAGAACGATCCCGCATGGATCGCCGCCGACCTGCTCAGCCAGGCCGAGCATGATCCCAGCTCGCAGAGCATCCTCATCACCGACAGCGCCGATTTCGCCGCGCAGGTAGAAGACCAGGTCGATGTGCAGGCCGCAATGCTCGCCACCGGCAAGACCGCGCGCGCTGCGTGGGATGCGCATGGCGCGATCATCGTCGTGCCCACGCTCGACGATGCCATGCCGCTCGCCAACCGGATTGCCGCCGAGCATGTCGAGCTGGCGGTCGACGATCCCGAGGCGCTGTTCGCGAAGCTGCGCCACGCGGGCAGTGTTTTCCTCGGCCGGATGGTACCCGAGGCGGTCGGCGATTATGTCGCCGGGCCCAACCACGTGCTGCCGACCGGTCGCCGCGCACGCTTCGCCAGCGGACTCTCGGTGCTCGACTTCATGAAACGCACCAGCTTTATCGAGGCGAATGCCGATGCGCTTGGCGCAGTCGGCCCCGCCGCCATCGCCCTTGCCGAGGCCGAAGGCCTGCCGGCCCATGCCCAGTCCATCAGATTGCGATTGAAATAATGTCCGGAAACAACACCCGTTCGACCGCGCGCTCCGCCGCGCGCCTCGCTGCCGTCCAGGCGCTCTACCAGCAGGACATGGAGGGCACGAAGCTGCCCAAGCTGCTCGACGAATTTCACCAGCACCGGCTGGGCCGCGAGATCGAAGGCGACACCTACGCCGACGCCGAAGTGCCCTTCTTCGACGATATCGTGCGCGGTGTGGACGCCCGACGCGAGGAAATCGACCTCCAGCTGAGCGAGAAGCTGGCGCAAGGCTGGAGCCTCAAGCGGCTCGACAAGACGATGCTGCAGGTGCTGCGCTGCGGCACCTACGAATTGATCGCCCGCGCGGACATTCCGACCGGCGCGGTGATCAGCGAATATGTCGACGTGGCCAAGGCCTTCTTCGACGACCGCGAGGCGAAGTTCGCCAATGGCGTGCTCGATGCGGTGGCGAAGGCGGTAAGGCCCTCGACTTGACTGTTTGGTGATTTCGGGCGATCCTCTTGAAATTCCATCGCACTGGAGGTTCGCCATGTTGAAATTTTCTGTCGCGTCGACGCTGGCTGCATCGCTGCTCGCCACATCTGCCTCGGCCCAGAGCCAGCAGAGCGTAACCTATTCGGCAAACGCGACCGAAGCTCCGCAGCGCAATCTGGTGCAACCGATCCGGCCCGGCGACACGACGCAGCCCAGAGGGGCCCAGGACAGCGCCCTGTCGGACGCGCTTACGCTGCTGGCAAAACGGGACTACTCCGCCGCTTACGAGGGTCTGATCACGCTCGCCCAGCAGGGTGACGGGCGCGCCATGCGCGAGATCGGCTGGATGTACGCCAATGGTCGCGGCGTCACGGCAGATCCCGCGGCTGCGCTTGGCTGGTTCCAGGAAGCGGCGATCGCGGGAGACGAGCGTGCCATGCTCATTTTGGGCACCGCACTTGCGCGGGGTCTGAATATCGAGAAGCAGCCCGAAGCCGCGCGATACTGGCTCCAGCGGGCTCGTGCGTCCGACGAGCGGAAAATTGCCGGCTCCGCAGCGGATGAATTGCGCAAGCTCTGATCGGTCCTTGGCGTGAAGCCTCACCTTCGCCTATCGGCGGAGGATGAGTTCGGGCGAAATCGCTTTCATCGACAGTCTCCGCGAGTTGGCGGCCCACCCTGCCGCGCGCGGACTGACAGACGATGCCGCAGTGCTCGAGATCGGTGGTGAAACCCTGGTCCTGACCAAGGATGTGATGGTCGAGGGCGTCCACTGGCCGCCGCAGCAATCGCTCACGGATGTCGCGTGGAAGCTGGTCGCGGTAAACCTGTCGGACCTTGCAGCAAAAGGTGCCCTGCCCGTTGGCGTCTTGCTTGGCTATGCACTCGGGGCGGACGATTCCGCCTTTCTGGACGGTATGAGAGCGGCGCTTGACGCCTTCGACGTCCCCTTGCTGGGCGGCGACACCGTGTCCGGAGGCGATGGCCGCACATTCAGCCTTACCGCCATTGGCCGCGCAACGCACACCCCGGTACCCTCGCGCGCCGGTGCGAGGTCGGGGGACGGCATATACCTATGCGGCAGCGTTGGCGGGGCAATGATGGGGTTCGAGGCGTTGATCGGCACCGGTCGGGCGGATCGGACGCCGTTTACCCGCCCCACCCCGCTCTTGACCGAGGGATGCGCCCTCTCACCCCATGTGACCGCAATGATGGACGTCTCGGACGGTCTGCTGCTGGATGCGTGGCGGATGGCGCAGGCAAGCAGGGTCACGCTCTCCATCGACAGCGCTGCGGTGCCGATCGCCGCCCCGGAGAGCCGCCGCGACGATGCATTGCGCTGGGGCGATGATTACGCCCTGCTTTTCACTGCCCCCACCGATACCGCTCTGCCAACAGATGCGAACCTGATTGGCCTTGTTCACGAGGCCGGCGACACTCCGCTCACGCTCGATGAAAAAGCGCTGAGCGATCCCGAAGGCCTCGGCTACCGACACTAAATTGCGCAGAAAGCGCAGGAAATGTGCAGAAACGACGCGAGGGCTTGCGCCTCGCGAAACGCCCCTATAGCCATAGCCTCCTTAAATTGCCCGTCGATAAGGGTGAGCAACCGGATGCTATTCGGAAAAAACTTGGGGGAGAAATAAGGCGTGGAACTCGTTCTCGTCGCTATCGTGCTCGGCCTGCTGGCCGTCGTGTACGGAATCATCACAAGCAGACAGGTTCTCGGGGCCGGAGCCGGCAACGAGAAGATGCAGGAAATCGCAGGTGCCATTCAGGAAGGCGCGCGCGCCTATCTGAACCGGCAATACACCACCATCGCCATTGTCGGCGTGGTCGTGGGCATCCTCGTCTTTCTTCTCCTCAACTGGATCGCAGCGACCGGCTTCGTGATCGGCGCGGTGCTTTCCGGTGTGGCGGGCTATATCGGGATGAACATCTCGGTCCGCTCCAACGTACGCACCGCAGCCGCCGCGCAAAGCGGGTTGCAGCAGGGCCTCACCCTCGCCTTCCGCGCGGGTGCGATCACGGGGCTGCTGGTCGCTGGCCTAGCGCTGCTCGCGATCGCGGGCTTCTTCTACTTTCTCGCCGGAGCGCTCGGCTTCGAAGCGAACAGCCGCGAAGTGGTCGACGGGCTGGTCGGCCTCGCCTTCGGGGCCTCGCTGATCTCGATCTTCGCGCGTCTGGGTGGCGGTATCTTCACCAAGGCGGCGGATGTCGGCGCTGACCTCGTCGGCAAGGTCGAAGCGGGCATTCCCGAGGATGACCCCCGCAACCCGGCGGTGATCGCGGACAACGTGGGCGACAATGTCGGCGACTGCGCCGGGATGGCGGCCGACCTGTTCGAGACCTACGTCGTCACCGTGGGTGCGACCATGGTGCTGACCGCGCTGCTCTTGACCAGCCTCGGCGACCTGCTGCTACCGATGATGGCGCTGCCGCTGCTGATCGGCGGGGCGTGCATCGTCACCTCGATCATCGGCACCTACTTCGTGAAGCTGGGCCGCAAACAGAACATCATGGGCGCGATGTACAAGGGCTTCATCGTCACCGCCGTGCTCTCGATCCCTGCGATCTTCGGCGTGATGACCTGGGCCCTGGGCGACATGAATGCCCTGATCGGCGCCAGCGTCGTCAGCGAAACCGCCACGGTCGCGCTGGGTGACACTCTGGTGACCGAGGGTACTGCCGAAGTCGTCGGCGGGTTTACCGGCATGGATCTGTTCTGGTGCACGATGCTGGGCCTGGTCATCACCGGCCTGATCATCTGGATCACGGAGTATTACACCGGCACCGAATACCGCCCGGTTCGCTCGATCGCCAAAGCGTCCGAAACGGGCCACGGGACCAACGTGATCCAGGGCCTCGCCATCTCGCTCGAAGCGACCGCGCTGCCCACGCTGGTGATCGTCGCGGGCATCATCGTTGCCTACATGCTCGCAGGCCTGATCGGGATCGCCTACGCGGCGACTGCGATGCTGGCGCTGGCGGGCATGGTCGTGGCGCTCGACGCCTATGGCCCGGTGACGGACAATGCCGGCGGCATCGCGGAAATGGCCGGGCTGGACGACTCCGTTCGCGAGAAGACCGACGCGCTGGACGCGGTAGGCAACACCACCAAGGCCGTGACCAAGGGCTATGCGATCGGTTCGGCAGGCCTCGCCGCGCTGGTGCTGTTCGCTGCCTACACCACCGACCTCACCGAGTTCTTCCCCGGCGTGACGGTGGACTTCAGCCTCAAGAACCCGTTCGTAATCGTCGGCCTGCTGCTGGGCGCGCTGCTGCCCTACCTGTTTGGTGCGATGGGCATGACCGCGGTGGGCCGCGCAGCGGGCGACGTGGTGAAGGACGTGCGCGAGCAGTTCGCGGAGAAGCCGGGCATTATGGATTACTCCGAGAAGCCCGACTACGCGCGCACGGTGGACCTTGTGACCCGTGCAGCGATCAAGGAAATGATCGTTCCGTCGCTGCTACCGGTGCTGGCACCGGTGGTGGTCTACTTCGTCATCACGCTGATCGCAGGGCAAGCAAATGGCTTCGCCGCGCTCGGCGCGCTGCTGCTGGGCGTGATCGTCGGCGGGTTGTTCGTCGCGCTGTCCATGACCGCCGGAGGCGGCGCGTGGGACAATGCGAAGAAGTACATCGAAGACGGCAACCACGGCGGCAAGGGCTCCGAGGCACACAAGGCTGCGGTGACCGGCGATACCGTGGGCGATCCGTACAAGGATACGGCGGGCCCGGCGGTGAACCCGATGATCAAGATCACCAACATCGTCGCGCTGCTCCTGCTCGCCGCGCTGGCGCAGGGTGTGGTCAGCTAACCCACCGCTTTAACAGCGAAATACATGCCCCCGCCCGGACCGATCCTCTGCCATCGCAGGGACGGCCCAGGCGGGGGTTTTTGCTTGCGATTGAAGCGATAACTCTTAAACCTGACATCACGGTCGGGGGGCCGTCTGGATCGCCTTGCGCCATCATGCCATTGATCGCGGTACGTTTTTACCAAGACCGGCTGAACGGATATGCCCTTCCTCCACAGAACAAATCCGAGTTTGGAAGGGACGCAATAAACTCATGATCAAGACCAGTCTTCTGCGCGGAGCCGCCTTCATGGCCGTGGCCGCTTTCTCAGCCGGTGCAATGCCCGCCGCGCTCGCGTCTCAGGCGCAGGCGCAGACCGCAGACACCCAGCCGCAGGTGCCCGCGACTGCCGAGGGCCGGATCCCGGCAGGCGAGTTCGTCAAGCAGGCCAACATGCGCACGGTACGAATTTCGCCCGATGGCACCCGCCTCGCCTATCTCGCCAACAGCGGCGGGAAGCAGGTGCTGGTAACGCTGAACCTGAACGACATCGCTGCGGGGCCGAAGCTGATCCTGGCGGCTGAGGAAGCCCGTGATTCGGGTGAGCGCACACTTCGCGGATTCCGCTGGGTCGGCAACGAGCATATCGTGATGACCGTGATCAGCCGCGAAGACATGGCCGGGAACCTCGCCGACTTCCGCCGCCTGATCGCTTACGACGTGAAGGACGGCGAACTTATCCAGCTCGCATGGCGCGACGCCGGGTTCGATGCGGGAAACATACTGCACATCGACCACAAGAACGGCACGTTCCTTCTCCAGCGTGACAGCACGGCTGGCAGCACCGAACGCTATTTCCTGCCCGAAGTGGTCGAGGTCGATGTCGACACGGGCAAATACAAGTATGTCCAGCGGACCAACCCGGTCGTCACCAACTGGCAGGCCGACGGCATGGGCGTGGTGCGCGCGGGCTACAATTATGATCGCGACACCGGCCGTCAGCGGATCCTCTATCGCTCCGGCGAGAGCGATAACTTCAGCACGGTCTACAATCAGGCCGATGCAACCTTCACCGAATCGCTGCCGGCGCCGCAGGTGTTCATTCCCGGGACCGACGAAGCCTTTGTGACGAGCCGCGAATCTGGGTTCACGAAGGTCTACCGGATGAACATGGAGACCATGAATCTTGGCGAACCGGTTTTCGAGGTTCCCGAGCGTGACGTCAGCGGAGTGATCCAAAGCGACGATGGCAACCGCGTGCTCGGTTACTACACCTTCGAAGACGGGCAGGAGCGCGCCGTCTACACCGACGAGACGCTTAAGGCGGTCAAGGCCGCGCTCGAGGGCGTGTTCGGCAAAGATGAGGCGCAGATCGTCGACTACTCGACCGACCTCGGCAAGGTCGTCGTCTTCGGTGGCGGCCTCCAACGGATCGGCGGATATTACATCTTCGACACCAAGACCGGACAGCTGGACCTGCTGGACTGGCAGTTCTCGGCGCTCAAGGATGCGCCGATCAATCCGATGCGGGCGGAAACCTACACCGCCAGCGACGGCACCAGGATCGAAGCGATCATCACCACTCCGCGTCATCGCGAGGGGCAGAAGAACCTGCCCGTCGTCGTGCTGCCGCATGGTGGCCCGTTCGGGGTCAAGGACACGATCAATTTCGGCTTCGCTGCATGGCACCAGGCTCTGGCGGAGCAGGGCTACGTCGTGATCCAGCCGAACTATCGCGGCTCGGGCGGCTACGGCAAGGAGTTCGAGAAGATGGGCCGCGAGCCGGGCGGCTACGGCAAGCGGATGCAGGACGACCTCAACGATGCGGTCACCTATTTTAGCCAGCAGGGCATGATCGACGCGGACCGTGCCTGCGTCATGGGCTGGTCCTACGGCGGCTTTGCAGCGGCGCGCGGGGCCCAGCGCGATGCCGACGTGTGGCAGTGCGCCGTCGCGGGCGCAGGCGTGTACGACATGCCGCTGATGAATGCGTGGGATCGCAAGAACCTCGGCCGGTTCAGCGAAGGCTTCCAGGCAACCTCCGACGATGCCGAGGGTATCTCGCCCGCGCGCAACGCCGAAGGTGAGTGGGCACCGATCCTGATCGTCACCGCCAAGCGCGACGCCCGTATTCCGATGGAACAGGCTGAAACCCTCGTCTCGGCACTGCGCCGCGCAGGCAAGGTCGAAGGGCAGGATTTCCGTTACATCGTGCAGGAAAAGGGCACCCACAACCTGCCCTATGACGACGTGCACATGCAGTGGATCGACGAAGCCTATGCCTGGCTGCAGAAGTACAACCCGGCCTACATCCCCTCCGACGGGGACGCCGCTCCGGCCCTGATTTCGCTGAACTAAGCGACAGGTTGCCTGATTTTCGCAAGGCCGCGGTTCCTTCAGCAGGAGCCGCGGCCTTCGCTTTTGTGCGCCGGACTTAAGCAATTCTCAGCCTTTCCGCCCTAGGCTTAACGGCAGGGTAAGACTCAGACCTGGTGCGAAAGGAGACGATAAGCGCGATGACGGCGGTGAACGCGGTTGATACCTGTTGCGACAGGACAAGCGAGGTCGCGCCGCACTTCGCGGTGGCGCGCTGGCGCGACTGCATGCCTGCCGATGACGAGTGGGATGCCCTCGCCGCCGCGGCGAGCGAACCCAACCCCTTCTTCGAACGGTGGTTTCTCACCCCCTCACTCGCGTCCTTCGATCCAGAGGGGCGCGTGGTCCTCGCGCAGCTGCGGGTCGATGGGCGGCTCGTCGGCCTTGCGCCGCTGGGGCGTGCGGGCCACTATTACGGTCGCCCCCTGCCCCACCTCTCGCTCTGGCTGCACGCCAATGCGTTCTGCGGCGTGCCGCTGATCGCGGAAGGGTTCGAGACGGTGTTCTGGTCGTCACTGCTCGGCTGGTCAGACCGCCAGCCGGGCATGGCCGCCTTTCTTCATCTGCCCGGAATGCCCGAAGACTGTGCCCCGGTGCACGCCCTCACTGCCCTCGCCACGCAGACCCATCGCGGCCATTCGGTGGTCGAGCGTGAGGCACGCGCGCTGCTCGCCTCGGATCTGAGCCCGGCGGACTATTTCACCCAGTCGCTATCCACCAAGAAGCGCAAGGAACTGCGCCGACAGGAACGCCGCCTCGCCGAATACGGCACGCTCGAGGTCGTCCGCACCACCGATCCCGTACAAGTACCCGGCTGGGCCGACGATTACCTCGCGCTCGAAGCGGCGAGCTGGAAAAGCCGAGCGGGCAGCGCACTGGCCGATTCACCCGCCCACGCGCAGTTCTTCCGCAACAGCCTGTCGGGTGCGGCGGCGCAGGATCGGTTCGAAGGGCTCGCGCTGCATCTCGATGGTCGCCCGATCGCAATGCTTGCGACCTTCCTCACCGCGCCCGGCGCGTTCAGCTTCAAGACCGTCTACGACGAACGCTTCGCCCGCTATTCGCCCGGCGTGCTGCTGCAGAAGGAAAACCTCGACCTGCTGGCGCGCGAGGACATTGCCTGGTGCGACAGCTGCGCCGCGCCCGACCACCCCATGATAGACCATTTCTGGCGCGGGCAGCGCAGCATGGTCGCGCTCAATCTCGCCATCGGCGGCCAGGCCCGTCGAACGCTCGGGAAAAGCCTGATCGCGTTCGAGAGCCGCCGTTTTCATCGGAGCAGTGCTGAATGAACGCCGTGACCGACCTTACGCCCGATACCCCCGCCACCGACGCGGTGTTTCCGCAATCCTCGCGCGAAGCCTTTGCCAAAGCCTATCCGGAAACCCCGCTGGTCCTGTCGCACAACCTGCGCGACCACCCGCTGCTGGGGCTCGACGCGCTGGCCGATCTGGCAGGGCGTCTGCCCGAGTCCTCAATCGAATATAACCGAGGCGACCTGCCGATCGGGATCGACGGAAAGCCGGGCCATACCGGGCTCTCGATCACCGAGACGATCCACAAGATTGCCGAGGCGAACAGCTGGGCGGCGGTCAAGAATATCGAGCAGGACGAAGGCTACCGCGCACTGCTGCACGAGCTGCTGGAAGAGCTGCGCCCCGCGATCGAGGCGAAGACCGGCGCGATGCTGCACCCGCAGGGCTTCGTGTTCATCTCCAGCCCCGATGCGGTCACCCCCTACCATTTCGATCCGGAGCACAACATCCTGCTGCAGATCACCGGCAGCAAGGTGATGACCCAGTTCCCCGCAGGCGACGGCCGCTACGCGCCGGACTGGATGCACGAAAGCTACCACCTCGGCGGCCCGCGCGAGCTGACCTGGCGCGACGAGCTGGCCGATGGCGGCACGGATTTCGCGATCGCTCCGGGCGAGGCGCTGTTCGTGCCGGTGATGGCACCGCATTATGTCCGCAACGGACCGGAGAGTTCGATCTCGCTCAGCATCACCTGGCGATCGGACTGGAGCTATGATGAGGCGGGTGCGCGGTGCTTCAACGCGATCCTGCGCAAGGCGGGCATGAACCCCGCCCCGCCAAAGCGCTGGCCGGGCTCCAACCGCGCCAAGTGCGTCGGCTTTCGCGCCTATCGCAAGGCGTTCGGCCCGCCGAAACCACCCGCAGCCCCGGCATGAATGCACTGAGTTCGATCGCTCCACCCGATCTGCGGGACGAGGTGAATGCGCTGGCCGAGGCAGACGACCCGCGCCGCGCATTCCTGCGCGCGTGCTGGTTTGAAGCGAGCGACGATCCGAGCCTGCAGACACATATCGCGCGCGACTTCCAGGGCCGTCCACTGCTCGCGCTTCCACTGGTCGCAAAATCTGTCGGGCCGCTCAAAATCCCGCAGATCGCCGGCGCCTATTGGCCGTTCCGTGGCGCACCGATCGATCCGACCACGAGCGTCGAAGAGCTCGCGAGTGCTCTTGCAGACCATACCGTCGCGCGTGAACTCGGTGCGGCATGGCGCCTCGGCCCGGCGATCGCCGACGATCCCTCGCTCGTGCTGCTGCGGGAAGCCGCAGCCCAAGCCGGATGGCACTGTCTCGAGCGACAGATAAGCTCGCTGTTCTGCCTCGATCTGGTGGCCCTGCGCGCATCGGGTTCCTGGCCGTCGATCAAAGGGAAGCAGAAAGACCGCTGGCGGGTGCGTCAGTTGGAAAAGACAGGCCCGGTCCGGATGGAGACGTTTACCGGGTGCGACTGGACCGCCGCGACCCGCGACGCGATTGCCGCCATCGAAGCGGCATCCTGGGTCGGGCAACTCGACCGCGGCGGCGACACCAAGTTCCACGATGCCGAGCTGCGCCGCTATTGGGAGCGTGCGGCGCAAGACCCGATCATCGCCGCCATGATCCGCGGTCATATCCTGTGGGTCGGAGAGACCCCCGCCGCCTTCACCTTCGGACTGGAGGCCGGAGATACGCGCTATTGCATCGCCAATAATTTCGATCAGCAATTCAACAAGTTCAGCCCCGGCCGCGTGCTCCTCTACCATGATTTCGAGGACGCTGCGGATCGCGGCTTTGCGCGGATCGACTGGGGCCTCGGCGATGGCGGCTACAAGGGGCCGATGGGTGCGCACGAGGATGCGTCGGTGATCGACCTGCTGTTCGTCCGCAACCCCGTGATCGCACGGATCGCGGCCTACTTCTGGCAGCGCGGCGGTTAGCTTGGCTGGAGGCCGGGAGAATGCGCGCGGGAGTGTTTTCCGGCGAATGCGATCTGCCTGACCCAGCAGTTTTCGCGGTAAAAGATCAGAATAGCGCACGCGATTACATCCGGCTTCGTTGATTTTGCCGGACGACATGCGCATTGCTTGACGTATGGATTCTGCTTCTCACGCATCGCCCAAAGAAGAAACCGCACAAGAGCTGGCCAACGGACTGGTCGAGCTGCTGAGCCTCGAGCGTTCCTCCGACGACAGATTTGTCGGGCAGGCGCAGCCGGGCGGCGTCGGCCGGGTGTTCGGCGGACAGGTCATCGCGCAGGCGCTTCAGGCCGCGCAGGCGACCATCGCTGATGGCAAGCAAGCCCATTCGCTACACGCCTATTTCCTGCGCGGGGGCGAGGAAGGGCCGCCGATCGACTACGCGACCGAGCGCGACTTCGATGGCCGCAGCTTCTCCAACCGCCGCGTCGTGGCGAGCCAGGGCGGCACGCCGATCCTCAACCTGACCGCCAGTTTCCAGCGCGCCGAGGAAGGCCTGTCGCATCAGGCCGCTCCGATGCCCGACGTGCCCGGCCCTGAAGACCTCCCCACGGACGATGAAGTGCGCGCGAAGGCGCTGGAGGCTTTCGGGGAAAAGATGTCCGATGCGCAGCGCGCATTGATGATGCGCCCGCGCCCGATCGAAATGCGCTCCAGCGGGCGGCAGCACTGGCTCAACCCCGAACCGCGCGAACCGCACAGTTTCAGCTGGTTCAGGCTGGTCGCTCCCCTGCCCGACGATCCGGCCATCCATCGCGCGGTGATCGCCTATGCCAGCGACTACACGCTGCTGGGCACCGCGGTGCTGCCGCATGGCCTTTCGTGGATGCGCGGCGAGCTGGTCAGCGCCAGCCTCGACCATGCGATCTGGTTCCACGCCCATGCGCGGGCCGACGAATGGCTGCTGTACGAAACCGACAGCCCGTGGTCCGGCAGCGGGCGCGGCTATAATCGCGGGCGGATATTCACCCGCGACGGCGTGCTGGTCGCCAGCGTCGCGCAGGAAGGCATGATCCGCGAGGCCCGTCGGAAGAAGGGCTCCGACTAAGCCTTTGTCAGGTGCGGAACGAAGCGGGCGCACGCTCCGTTCGGCAGTCATGGATTTTGAAAAACAGCAGCAGGCCTTCCGCAACGCCAAGCCCTCCCTGATCGGGCGCGGGTTTGAAAAGATCACCAGCCCGGTAGGCGGCGCAGTCGCAGGATTCGTGCCCAACGGGCTCGTGCGCGGTGTACTCATGGGGATCGACCAGGCGATCGGTACGCCGCAACTGGTCAAGTTCGACCACGACCTTACGGACCTCAAGGCCTGTCATGACGCCGCAGAGCGGGTTGCCATCGCAGTGCGCGCGATCAGCGGCACGACCGGCGCGGCCTCGGGTATCGGTGGCATCCTCACCATGGGCCTCGACATCCCGGCGACCATTGCGCTGGCCCTGCGCTGCATCCGCGATACCGGCCGAGCCTATGGCTACGACGGTAAGGGCGCGCGCGAGCGACTGTTCCGCCTGCAGATCCTCGAACTGGCAAGCATCAACGACAAGAAACAGCGGGCCGAACGGCTCGCAGCGCTCGAAGCCGGCATCGGCGCGGATGGCAGCCTGTCCGAGGTGCCGCCCGAAGAGATCGACCCGGTCATCGAACAGGCGGTGGAGCGCGTGTCCCGCGCGCTGGCGATCGCGCTGTTCCGTCGCCGCGTGGGTGCGGCGGTTCCGCTGGTCGGATCGGTGATCGGCGGCGCGGTGAACGTATCGTTCCAGGGCGATATCGGCGAGGCGGCACGCTTCGCCTATCAGGAACGGCGGCTGCGTGCGGGCGAGGCGTAGTCACGCTCTGCCCACACGGCGTTTGATCCGTACCGGAATCGCTGCATAAGGGCCCCGCAATCGGGAGCCCGAAACCTATGAATTTTGCCAAGACCGGGGCGCTGCTTTTCCTGCCCTGCGCCCTGTCCGCCTGCGCACATCTCGCCGCGGACGAAGCGCCGCCGCAGCCGACCCTGGTTGCCGAGGTATCGACGCCGGTCGCCCCGGCCCCCAAGCCTATCGACTTCGACGACGCGCTGGCGCGGACGACGCAGGCCTATGATTCGACCGGCATGGTCGCCGCCGTCTCGAAGGACGGCGAGACGATCTGGCAGGGCGCGCGCGGGCTGGCCGAAGAAGGCACGGACCGCCCGGTTACGCAGGACATGCTGTTCCCGATCGCCAGCATTTCCAAGGCGTTCACGACCACCGCGCTGGCCATTCTGGTGGAACGCGGCTCTGTCGACTGGGACGAGCCCATCCGCACCTACATCCCCGAATTCGCGATGTCCGACCCGTGGGTGAGCGAGCATTTCACCTTGCGCGATGCCCTTACCCACCGCTCCGGCCTACCGCTGGGTGCGGGCGATCTGCTGATCTGGCCCGATGGCAATGCCGAGCCCGAGGACGTGATCAAGGCGCTGCCCCTGCTGCGCCCCAGCGCCGGTTTCCGATCCGAATATGCCTACGACAATCTGCTCTATGTGGTCGCAGGTGAGATCGTGGAGCGGGTTTCCGGCAAGAGCTGGGCCGATTTCATCACCGACGAGATTCTCAGGCCGGTCGGCATGGAACGCTGCGTTGCCGATAAAACGCGCATCCCGGCGGGCGCGCGCTTCGTCACCGGGCATGAGCGTGCGGCGGGGGCGGATGCGGGCGTCCCGATCGACGAGCGGCTGGCGTTTTCGGAAACCTGGAATGCTGCGGGCGGCATCTGGTGCGACACCGAAGGCATGATGAAATGGGGCAACTTCTGGCTCGATGGAGGCGTGACCGAAGACGGCAAGCGCCTGTTGAACGAGCAGCAGGTGCGCGAGGTGTGGCAGGGCGTCACACCCACCGGCGTCAACGGCAGGCTGCGCGCGGCCGGCCTCTCCCACCTCTCTGCCTATGCGCTGGGCTGGGGCACACAGGATTTCGCGGGCCGACTGCTGGTCAGCCATGGCGGCGGCGCGCCCGGCGTGGTCAGCAATTTCATGATCATCCCGGAAGAAAAGCTGGTCCTGTTCAGCGCGACCAACGATTATCGCGGCGCGCCGTCGACCTTCAATTACCACATCGCCGCTGGGCTGCTCGGCCGCCCGGAATTCGATTTCATTGCGGATTGGGGCGGAGCCTTTGCCGAAGCGGAGGCCGAAGGCACGCAGCTGATTGCCGACACCGCAGCGAGCGCCCCCGAAGACGCGGCGCCGGCCAGCCTGCCGCTATCCGCCTATGTCGGCACATATCACGACCCGTGGTACGGCGATGTCCGCATCCGCATGGATGGCCCGGATCGCCTGTTCATCGACATGGGCCGCAGCGAGATTCTCGATGGCGATCTCACCCACTATGATGGCGACCGGTTCGCGGCGTTCTGGCCCGACAAATCGCTCAAGGCCGATGCATTCGTCGATTTCACGGTCGAGAACGGCAAGGTGACGGGGATGAAAATGAAGGCGATCTCGGACCTGACCGACTTCTCCTACGATTTCCACGACCTCGACCTGAAGCGCGTGAAGGACTGATCCCCCCTCGGTTTAGTTCGCGTGGTAGAAATCGTAGATCTGCTGCGCCACGGCATCGCTGATCCCGGGTGCACGCTTGAGGTCGTCCAGCGCCGCAGCGCGGACTTTCCCCGCGGTGCCGAAATGCAGCAGCAGCGCGCGCTTCCGTGCCGGGCCGATGCCGGGGATCTCGTCCAGCGGTGATGCGGTGATCGCGCGGCTGCGCTTCGCCCGGTGCGCGCCGATGACGTAGCGGTGGACCTCGTCGCGCAGGTTCTGGAGGTGGAACAGCAGCGGCGAATTGACCGGTAGCGTCTTCTCCCGCCCGTCGGGGAAGTGGAACACCTCGCGCCCCTCACGGCCATGGTCCGGCCCCTTGGCGATCGCGATCAGCGGCACGTTATCGATTCCCATCTCGGCGAGCGTATCGCGCACGGTCGACATCTGCCCCTTGCCGCCATCGAGCAATACGAGATCGGGCCAGACCGTCTCATGCGTGTTGCGCTTGCCCTCCTCCCCGTCGGGATTCTCGGCGAGGTTGCGGAAGCGGCGCTGCATCACCTCGCGCATCATGCCGAAATCATCGTTCGTCTGCGCGGACTTGATGTTGAACTTGCGGTACTGCCCCTTCTCGAACCCCTCCGGCCCCGCCACCACCATCGCGCCGACCGCCTTCGCGCCCTGGATATGCGAGTTGTCGTAGATCTCGATCCGCTGCGGCGGCTCTTCCAGTTCGAGAAATTCGGCGAGGTCGCGGTTGAGCTTCGCCTTGGTGCCCGTCTCGGCCAGCCGCCGGTCGAGCGCATCGACTGCATTGCGCTGCGCCTGTTCCATCAGCCGCCGCCGGTCGCCGCGCTGCGGCACCGAAATCTCCACCTTGTGCTCGGCCATCTCGCACAGCGCCTGCGTCAGCAACTCCGCCTCGGGCAGCTCGCGGTCGACCAGCAGGGTGCGTGGCGGGGGCACTTCCTCGTAGAACTGCATGATGACGCGGGCGAGCACCTCGTCCTTGTCGACATCTTGCGTATGCGTGGGGAAGAAGGCGCGGTGGCCCCAGTTCTGGCCTCCCCGGATGAAGAAGGCCTGCACCGCGATCTGCCCGCCTTTGGCGGCAAGCGCGAACACATCCGCGTCACCCACCCCTGTCGCGTTCACCGCCTGTGCGCCCTGGATGAAGGTCGCCGCGCGTAGCCGGTCGCGCAGGATTGCGGCGGTTTCGAAGTCGAGCTTCTCCGCCGCCTCGGCCATCTGCTTTTCGAGATCCTGCTGCACCGAGGAAGATTTTCCGCCAAGGAAATCCTTCGCCTGCTGGACCAGCTCTTCGTACCCGTCCTCGTCGATCCGGCCCACGCACGGCGCCGAGCAGCGCTTGATCTGGTAGAGCAGACAGGGCCGGTCGCGATTGTTGAAAAAGCTGTCGGTACAAGATCTTAGAAGGAACAGCTTCTGCAGTGCATTAAGCGTTTTGTTGACCGAGCCCGCGCTTGCGAACGGCCCGTAGTAATTGCCCTTCGCGCGCCGTGCACCGCGATGCTTGTGGATGCGCGGGAAGGAATGGTCGGCGCGCAGCAGGATGAAGGGAAAGCTTTTGTCGTCGCGCAGCAGCACGTTGAACGGCGGGCGATAGCGCTTGATGAACTGCGCCTCGAGCAGCAGCGCGCCAGCCTCCGAATTGGTGGTGACGATCTCCATGCTGCGCGTCTGGCTGACCATCCGCTGGAGCCGGTTGGTGAGCGCATTGATCTGCGTGTAATTCGCCACGCGCGCCTTCAGGCTGCGCGCCTTGCCCACGTAGAGCACATCGCCGCGCGCATCGAGCATGCGGTACACCCCGGGGCGCGGAGGGAGCGTGCGCACCGTCTCGCGGATCGCGTTGAGCCCGGCTTCCAGATCGGGCTGCGCGCTGGCGACCGTATAGGCGGCGCGTTCCTCGTTGAAACGCTCCTTGCCACGCGGGTCGTGGGGACGGTTTGCCTTGCTGTCCGACATGGCCAGCTAGATAGGCGGCCCCCGCCCCGCTTGCCAGCGCGGCGGAGCGGTTATCCGCTCAGGTGACGGGGTCCGCCGAGATGGCGGCCAGCCTCGCCCTCGCCCAGTTTTCGAATTGGGTCTCGAGCCCGTCCAGCGTTTCCGGCAGGCCATTCTCGCCACCCGACTGGGTCAGCCAGCCGCTCAGATCGCCGCCATCGCGATAGGCCTGAGCGATTGAATTGAGGATGCGCGGATCGCCGCTCGTCTCCATCAGATAATCGATGAACATTCGGGTTTGCCGATAGAAGACCGCAGGGTTGCCGCCGCTTGCTTCGAGAAAAGCGTCAGCCTCGTCGCCCGACAGCATCACCGCCCCGGTCGAGCCGCGTTTCAGTGTCTTCAGCGCTTGCGCGGATTGCAGCAAAGGGTGCTCCATCGAAAGGTAGGTATCGAGGGGAAATGCCAGAACCGTGCCGTCCGCATCGTACGCTTCGCGCGCGGCAACATAGCGGCTGCGGGTCTGAGCGTCGTTTTCCAAGGCAACCGCCGCTACTTCGTCGAGCCAGTCGGGCGCGCTCGAACCGTAGCGCGCGCTACGATCGGCAGAACCCGTCTCGGGCCCGTCGAAATATCGATTGAACAGCAGGTGCCCGATTTCATGGGCGATTGCACCGTCTTCCATCTCAGGGTCCGCATGGGCGGGAGCGGCCCCCTCAGCCTTCGCCAGCGCCTGCTGAACCACCGCAGCGCGCTGGGCTTCCGGCAGAGAGGCCGTCTGCGCTTCCACCTGAGCAACGATCCTGTCCCTGAGCATTGCGGCCTTCGTCTCGTTGTCGATCCAGGGCAGCGGCTTGTAGCCATCGGCGGCGAGCGCGGCCGTCAGCTCCGCAGAAACTTCCGACTGCACCACCAGCGCAACCTTCTGCTCGCTTGGCGCGAAGTAATCCGCGAATGCTGCGAAAGCACGCGGGAACACCTGCGCATATTCGGTGGCACGCGCCGCGCCTCCAATAACCGCGCCCCCGTCTGCCGCTTCGCATCGCAAATCGCCGATCACACCGGCTTCGCGCCATTCGCTGCATGGCCCATCGTCCGCCTGAGCCGCCCCTCCCATCGCCACGACCGATGCTGCCGCTAGGATAGCTTTAAAACGCATCTGGACATTCCTCCCGTCTACACTTGTAGTCCATACGGAACGTCTAAGGGCCGGTCAGCTTAACCGCTGATTTATGAGCTCAGAAAAGCTTGCGGAATTCGATCTCGAACGTCCGCCCCAGCGGGTCGATCAGCGCGGGCTGGTAGCGGATCGGGGTAGCGCCATTGCCATCGGTCACATTCTGGCGGGCGTCGAACAGGTTATCGATCCGGAAGGAGACCCGCGTGCCCTTGAAGAAGCCCGGGTTCTCGCCGGTAAGCCACTTCTGCTGTTCAAGATCCATGAAGAAGCGCAGATCGAACTTGACCAGGTCGCCGAAGGTCAGGTCGCTCGCCCCGGTCGGATCGCTGCCAGCGATGGTGTAACCGCTGGTGTAGCGGCCACTCAGGCGGGTCCCCATGCCCTTGTAGAACACCCCGCCCTCCAGCTCGACCGAATGGCGCGCCTGGCCGAGGTCGAAATAGTCGATCACCGGGATGCCGGGCGCAATCAGCGCCTCGTTCTCCAATTCGACCGTGTGATAGGCGGACAGGAACCAGCGGCCCTGCCCGTCGCCACCGCCGAAGGGGCCGCCGCCCCCGCCACGACGCCCACCGCCGCCGCGACGCTGGCCCTGCGAGCCCTCGCCCTGCTGCTGCGCGCCCTCTGCCTGGCACACCGCCTGCCGCAGCCGCGCCAGCCGCTCCTGATTGATCGTGCCATCCTCGTTGGTCAGCCGCGCGCGCAGGCCTTCGGGCAGTGCGGAGAGATCGATCGGCTGCCCGTCCTCACCGCTGCACAGCGCGTTGCGGATCGCCGCGGCCTGCTCGGGATCGAACATGCCGGGGCCACCGGGTCCACCCGCGCCGGGCTGGCCATCGGCGCTGCAGAACCGCTCGCGCACCTGTGCCAGCCGTTCCTGATTGACGGTCCCGTCCTCATTGGTCAGCCGGTCGCGGATGAAGGGCGGCAGCTTGGAGAGGTCGGGCACGGTGCCCGGCTCGCTGGCGCAGAACTGATCGCGCATCTGCTGGAACTGTTGCGGGTCCATCCGCATCTGCCCGCCGCCCGCGCCCGCTGCCGGAGGCCCGCCACGCCCTTCGCCGCCACCACCGGGAGCGCCGCCGCCGGGCTCCTGCTCGCGCGCCTTGCCGACGCGGCCGAACAGGTTGAAGCCGTAGCGAATTCGCTCGCCCTTGCGCTCCGCATAGGTGATCGGTCGCTGGTCCAGCGCGGTCAGCCGCCCCGCCCCGTCGCGCGTCACGCGATCGGGGAACGCCGCCTCGATCTCAGCGGTCAACAGCGGAAAGCTCTCGGTCGTGTTGGTCGAACTGTTGCGGTTGTATTCGAACAGGATGTTCGCCCGTTCGAACAGGTCGAGCTCGTAATTCGCGCTCAGCTTCAGGTCGTTCTGGTTCGAGGCGGGGAGCAGCGGGTTGCCCCCGGTGGTCAGCGTGGCGAGCACGTTCTGACCGGTGGCGAAATCGAACAGCGGCACGTTGAACGTCTCGACCACCGGTGCGCCCAGCTCGGTCAGGCTGGGTGCCGCGTCGCGATTGATCACGGTCGCGGCAAGGGTCAGCCGATCGGTAAGGTTCCAGGTGAGCCCCACCGTCAGGTCGGTCAGCGTGCCGAAGTCGGACAGGTAGTCGAGCCCCGCGCTGGCGTTGAGCGTGAAATCGCCCAGCGCGTCGAGGAAGCCTTCGCGCCGGCTGGTCAGCGGCACCGCGAGGTTGATCCCGCCATTGATCCGCCCTCGCGTCAGCTCCGTTACGCCGAGCAGGGTGCGGGTATCCTCGCTCTCGATCCGGTTCCATTTGTAGCCGCCATCGACCGTCAGGTTCACATCCCCTGCGGGCAGGGTGAGCGGGACCCCGCGAATGGTGGCCAGTGAATCGAGCGTGTAGGTCTTGCTCGACGCGCGATCGAAACCGTCGGTCGCGACCGGCGGCAGTGCCCCGTCGATCGTTAGCGATCCAGCATCGACCAGATCCTGCAGCACCGAGAGATCGCGCTGCCGGTCGATATCGGTCTCGCTGAGACCATGGGCGGCATCCAGCGTCACGTTGAGTTCGAAATCGCCAAGTGGCTGGCGATAGCCTGCTGCGGCGGAAAGCGAGGTGGTGCGCGTGTCACGGATCAGCGGATCGGCATCGATCGAGCGGACCGCGCTGTCGCCGCCCGGTGCAGTCAGGGTGACGATGTCCAGCCCGGAGAGCGAGCGCGAATTGTTCTGCTCCGCCGTCAGGTTGAGCGAGAGGGCCTTGGCCTTCGCACCTTCGCCGATCGCGGTGTTGAACGATCCTTCCAGCTTGTAGCTTTCGGTATCGGGCCGCAGGCTGCGAAAAAGTGCGGGATCGGGATCGCCCGCAACCGTGGGGACGGTGCCCGGGGTCTGCGTAATGTCCCGCTCCGCCTCGGTCAGTAGCGACTGGGTTTCGAACTGGCCCGAGATGTTGAACCGGCGCGGTCCGGAAATCGCCACTTGGGAGACTTCGATTTCGCCTCCCGGTGCGCCGCCTTCGAACGAATCGCCGTATTCGAGCTCGATCTCACGGCTCTTGAAATTATCCTTCAGAATGAAGTTGATGACCCGCTGATCGGCTGAGTAGCCGTATTGCAGCGCGACCTCTTCGGGGAACACCTCGACCTTCTGGATCGCTTCGGGCGGATAGTTGCGCAATTCGCGGAAGCTGGCGATCCGCTGGCCGTTGACCAGGATGACCGGCTGCCCGCCTCCACGTCCGCGGCCCGAACCCGTCTGGGGGGAAAGCTGCGCGACCAGATCGGTCAGCGAATCCGCGCCATAGGCGGCGATATCCGCCTCGGTCAGCTCGACTACCGGGGGCACGTCCGTGTCGACCGACCCGCGAATGCGCTGCGCGGTGACGACGATTTCGTTCTGCTCCGAGGGCAGCGGTTCCTTGCTCGCCGGGGGCGGCGTGTCCTGCGCATTGTCCTGCGCCGCGGCGGGCGCGCAGATCGCGCTGGCCAGCGCCAGGACGGAGATATTGCAGGCGCGCAGGCGGGACAGCTTCATCGGGGCAAGTTTCCTCATAGATTTTCGTCCGCCCCCGCCAAAGCCCTCGCAGCCGGGGCGGTCGGAAGCAAACCTCGGCGCGTAACGAATTGTCGCCCGATCCTTTCGCGTTGCTGACACACACTTCCATTTTCGAGCCATCGTCGCTAAATCGCCGCAGAATTCGACGAACTGCATAGGGACAAGACCAAATCCATGGCGAAAGAAGAGCTCCTCGAAATGCGCGGTCGGGTTGTCGAGCTGCTGCCCAACGCGATGTTCCGGGTCGAGCTTGAGAACGGCCACGAAATCCTCGGCCACACCGCCGGCAAGATGCGCAAGAACCGCATCCGCGTGCTGACCGGCGACGAAGTGCTGGTCGAGCTGACCCCATACGACCTGACCAAGGGGCGGATCACCTACCGCTTCATGCCGGGTCGCGGCGGGCCCGGTCCGCAGAACAACCCGTCCTGATCCACAACACCCGGAGCGGATCGTGACGCCGCGCCTGATCCTCGCCAGTTCGAGCCCCCGCCGACGCGATCTGCTGGCGCAGATCGGTGTCGTGCCGGACGACATCCGCTCGCCCGATATCGACGAAAATCCGCGCAAGAGCGAGCTTCCCCGCCCCTATGCCGAGCGTATGGCGACGGAGAAGGCGCTTGCCGTGGCCCGGGCCGAGGGCGAGGTGATCCTGGCCGGCGATACCACCGTGGCGGTCGGTCGCCGGATCCTGCCCCAGGCCGAATCGGAAGCCGATGTTGCGCGTTTCCTGCGGCTGCTTTCGGGCCGCCGCCACCGGGTCCACTCGGCGATCTCGGTGATCGATGCGCAAGGCAAGCAGCGGGTTCGCTGTGCGAGTTCGCAGGTCCGGTTCAAGAGCCTCTCCGACGAGGAAATCGCCGCCTACGCCGCCAGCGGCGAAGGGATCGGCAAGGCGGGCGGCTACGCGATCCAGGGCCGCGCGGCGGGGCTGATCGACTTCCTTTCCGGCACCCATTCGGGCGTGGTCGGGCTGCCGCTGTTCGAGACGCGCGCCCTGCTGAAAGCGGCCGGAATCGCCCTTGGCTGATTGGTGGGTCGAGCGCGGAATCGGCGAGACCCGCTGGCTGCTGATCGAAGACGACCGCGTGCTTGCCGCCCGGCTCCACTGGCCCGAAGACATCGCGCTGGGCCCCGCGACCGCCACGCTGACCCGTCGTATCAAGGGTGCCAGTCGCGGGCTGGCGCGCACCGGCGAGGGCGTCGAGATCAACGTTTCCGGCCTGCCGAAAGACGCGAGCGAGGGGAGCACGATCCCGGTCCTGCTCACCCGTGTCCCGATCGCCGAGCGAGGGCGGTTGAAGCGCGCTCAGGGCGTGTACCGGCGCACACAAACGCAACAAGGCGACACCAGGGCGCGCTCAACCGAGCCCCAAGGCACACAGCGCCGTTTCCCCCCCGGATTGTGGGAAGACGTCTGGACCGACGCATGGGAGGGCGAGGTCGCATTCGCCGGCGGATCGCTGATCGTCAGCCCCGCCCCCGCGATGACCGTGATCGACATCGACGGCGACCTGTCCCCGCGCGATCTTGCGCTGGCGGCGGTCCCCGCGCTGGCCGACACGCTGCGCCGATTCGATCTGGCGGGGTCGATCGGGATCGATTTCCCCACCCTTGCCGAGAAAGCGCAGCGGCGGGCGGTCGACGACGCGCTGGAAGAGGCGCTGTCGGGCTGGCCGCATGAGCGGACCGCGATGAACGGATTCGGATTCGTCCAGCTGGTCGCCCGGCTGGAGCGGCCTTCGCTGCTGCACCGCCTGCACCACAACCGCACCTCCGCCGCCGCGCGGATGCTGCTGCGCCGGGGCGAGCTGGCCGAAGGCATCGGCCCGCGCCTGCTGCTGCGCGCGCATCCGGCGGTGGCTGACCGGCTGTCGCACGCATGGCTCGCCGAACTGGCCCGCCGCAGCGGCCGCAAGGTCGAGGTCGAGCGCTACCCCGCGCTTGCACTGGAGGCGGGGCACGCCCAAATCCTCGCATCATGAGCGAGACCAAACGACCCTGCCCGATCTGCAAGTCCTCCGTGCAGACGCCCGAATACAAGCCATTCTGCTCCGCGCGGTGCCGCGACAAGGACCTCAACCGCTGGTTCAACGACGGCTATGCGCTGCCCGGAAGGCCGGCAGATCCGGAAGAGATTGCCCGCGAACAGGATTGAACACCAAACAGGGCTTGCCAAGCCTTCGCGCCTTCGCCATAGGCGCGCACTCATTCGCTCGCCGGGCCGTTCTGGTCCGCCGTCGCGGCGATTGCCCGGGTAGCTCAGTGGTAGAGCAGACGACTGAAAATCGTCGTGTCGGTGGTTCGACTCCGCCCCTGGGCACCACGCCCCCTCTCTTTAACAGATCTACCCGGTGCGGACCGCCACAGGCGCGCGTGCAAACGCGTTGCCTCCGCGTGGGTGATCGACGCTGGGAAAGAGCGCCATCGGCCTAACGGGTCGTGAGCGAGTAGGAAAATCCGGCCGCAAGCTTTGCGAAACACCTGCGCCCCCCGCGCATTGATTGGTCAGACACCGGACAATCCAGCAAAGGGAAGCCCATGACCAAGATCCTCGTCCTCTACTATTCCTCCTACGGCCACACCTCGGCAATGGCCGAGGCGGTTGCCGAAGGCGTGCGCGAAGGCGGTGCCGAAGCGGTTATCCGCCACGTGCCCGAAACCGCGCCCGAGGAGGTTGCGAAAAACGCCGGCTTCACCGGGATGCCGGGGCACGAGGAGATCGAGGGGCCCGACGCGCTGGCCGAATATGACGGCATCGTGGTCGGCTCGCCCACACGCTATGGCCGGATGACCAGCCAGATGGCGTCCTTCTGGGACCAGACCGGCGGGCTGTGGATGAAGGGCGCGCTGATCGGCAAGGTCGGCGCGGCATTCACCTCCACCGCCAGCCAGCATGGCGGGCAGGAGACCACGCTGATGTCGATCCTGACCAACTTGCTGCACATGGGCTGCACGGTCGTGGGGCTCGACTACGGCTTCCAGGGCCAGATGGGTGTCGACGAGGTCAAGGGCGGCGCGCCCTATGGCGCGACGACCATTGCCGATGGCGACGGCAGCCGCCAGCCGAGCAAGACCGAGCTGGACGGTGCCCGCTACCTCGGCAAGCGAGTCGCGACGACCGCCGCCAAACTGCACGGCTGACGCCGCTTTCGGGGGCGCGGCGCGGGTTGCATACGCGCTTCCCGCCGCGCCCCTGACACACCTGACACACAGCCCAGGGCTAGAAACCCGGGCCGCCCCTTCCCCGCAGTTCACGGACTGCCGGAAGAGGTCGGCTCGGGTTTTCACTGTCTCGGCCTAGCGGCCCCTCACCCAAGTAGGAAAGCGGCGAATGGCGCGATGCGGTGCTGGTCTCGAACCACTCTTGCACAAACAAGCACTTTATGATTTAAAGTGCATATAGAAACAAAGGAGCCTGTCATGATTCGCATGTCCGTTCTCGCTGCCACGGCGCTTGCCGGGGCAGCCCTCGCCACCCCCGCCCTCGCAGGCGAGGTCACCGTCACCCTCACCAATGTGCGCGCAGATGCGGGCGATCTCTATGTCAGCCTGCAGAGCGAGGCGCAGTTCATGCAGGCCGCCGCGCTCGCCGGCAAAACGGTCGAGAACCCGAAGGACGGCACGGTCACCGTGACCTTCGACGACGTTCCCGACGGCCAGTACGCCCTGATGGTGTGGCACGACATCGACGGCGACGGCACGTTCAGCATGGGTCCGCAGGGCCCGACGGACGGCTGGTCGATGATCGGCGCGGATGCGCTGCGCGGCATGCCGACCTTCGCGGCGCAAAGCTTCACGCTCGACGGCAGCGCCACGGTTACCGAGCCGGTGCTCTATCCGCGAGACGGCGAATGAGCGCCGCGGCTCCCATCGATCCGGCCCCCACCGCGCAGGACGACCTGCGCATGATGCGCGAACTGGCGGAGGAGGGGCTGACCCGCCCGCTCCTCTCCGGCCGCCACCTCGTGCTGTTCGGGGCGGCCATCGCGCTGGCCAGCCTGCTGCACGGGCTGGTCATGCTGGGCACACTCGACTGGTCGCCGAACGCCTTGCCGGTCATCTGGCTCGGGCTGATCGTGCCCGCCATGGTCATCAGCAAGCTGTGGCGTTCGGGCGAGCGCGACTGGCGCCCCTCGCTAGGCCACAAGGTGGAAAAGGAAGTATGGCAGACGGGCGGTGCGTTTCTCGGCATCATCTCGATATCGACGCTGGCGCTCGCATACCTGCAGCTGGACCGGACGGGCGAAACGGTCACCTTCTACCTCATGAGCATGATCGCGCCCGTCACCTTCGGCGTCTATGCGACCGCGCTTGCCGCAAGCGCGGCGGCGGGCCGGGTGGCGGCGCTGCGGCCGTTCGCCGCGCTCGCGATGGCATTCGTGGTGGCAACCGCAATGACGGCGGGCACCGCGATGCAGTTCGCGGTGATGGGCGTGGGCGTGCTGCTCGTCTCGGTCGTGCCCGGAGTGATGCTGATCCAGCGCGAGAACGCCACCCGTGGCTGATCCCCCACTCGACTACCGAGCGATCGACGACACGATCCACGGGCGCGTCCGGCTGGCCACGATGGCCTATCTCTCCAGCGCGGAGTGCGCCGATTTCGGGGAGCTGCGCGCCCGCACCGGGGTGAGCGACGGCAACCTTTCGGTCCACCTGCGCAAGCTGGAGGATGCGGGCTACGTCAGCATCGAGAAGCGCTTCGAGGGCAAGAAGCCCGTCACCACAGCCTGCATGACCGATGTCGGGCGCGAGGCGTGGATCGCCTATCTCGACCGGATGAAGGCGATGCTGTTCGGGGAGGACGGCGAATAGGGTTCGACCACGCGCCTCTTCCCGGCAACACAAGGCGCGGCTAGGCAGGTGCAATGCACGATACCGCCGCAGCCGCGCTTTCGCCGTTCGACATTGCCGCGCTGCTGGTCGTGGCGGCGGCGGTGTTCGGCTATATCAACCACCACTACATCCGCCTGCCGCATGTCATCGGGCTGACGATCATGGGTGCGCTCGCCGCGATCGTGCTCACGGTGCTCAACGCGCTGGTGCCCAGCATCACGCTGGACGACACGGTTTCCCGGCTGCTCGAACAGCTGAATTTTACCGATACGCTGCTGCAGGGAATGCTCAGCTTCCTGCTGTTCGCAGGCGCGCTCCACGTCGATCTCAAGCGGTTGAGCGCGGACTGGCTGCCGGTCCTGCTGCTGTCCACTGTCGGGGTCGTCACATCGACCGTCCTGGTCGGCGGCGCGACATGGGGGCTCGGATTGCTGCTGGGCGTGGAAATCGCGCCGATCTGGTATTTCGTGTTCGGCGCGCTGATTTCACCGACGGACCCGGTTTCGGTCCTCGGCGTGCTCAAGACCGAAGACGTGCCGCTCTCGCTCCAGAGCGCGGTCGCGGGAGAAAGCCTGTTCAACGACGGCGTCGGCATCGTGGTCTTCACGATCCTGCTCGGCGCGGCGGTCACGGGGGCCGATTTCAGCATCGCCGAAGGCGCCCGCCTGTTCATGATCGAGGCGGGGGGCGGCCTTGCGGTGGGCGTCGCGATCGGCTGGCTCGGCTTTCGCGGCATGCGGTCGATGGACGAATACACGCTGGAAGTGCTGATCTCGCTGGCGGTGGTCATGGGCGGATATGCGTTGTGCAGTCAGCTCCATCTTTCCGGCCCGATCGCGATGGCCGTGGCGGGGCTGCTGATCGGCAATTTTGGCGCGCACTACGCGATGAGCGACGAGACGCTCGACTACGTGAACAAGTTCTGGGAGCTGGTCGACGAGCTGCTCAATTCGGTGCTGTTCCTGCTGATCGGGCTGGAGCTTATTGCGCTGGTGCCGGGTGGGACGGAATTCATCTTTGGCCTAGCTGCTATTCCGATCGTCCTCGCCGCCCGCGGAATCTCGGTGTTCGGCGCGATCAAGGTGATGCCCTCTGCACGTCTGGACACGCCGGGCTCGGGCCGGGTGCTGTGGTGGGGCGGACTGCGCGGCGGCATCTCGGTCGCGCTTGCGCTCTCGCTGCCGGCCGGTGACACCCGCGACATCCTGCTCGCTGCGACATTCGGCGCGGTGCTGTTTTCCGTGCTGATCCAGCGCGCGACGCTGGGCAAGCTGATCGACGGCCTGCAGGCGGACGACTCGCCGTGCATGCAGAAGGAGCCGACGGCACGAACCTCCGGCGCAGATTGAAGCCACGCGGATTGAAGCATCCGGCGTTTGGCTGTACTGCCAGCCAAATCCGCCCCGGCAGGGCGGCGCCACGCCGGTGCCGTTCGCGATGCCGGGGCGCGGTTCTTTTGAAAAGCGCAAGGAACGCTCATGTCCCGTCGTCGCCAGATCTACGAAGGCAAGGCCAAGATCCTTTACGAGGGGCCCGAACCGGGCACGCTGATCCAGTATTTCAAGGACGACGCGACCGCCTTCAATGCCGAGAAAAAGGGCACGATCAACGGCAAGGGCGTGATCAACAACCGCATCAGCGAACACGTGTTCACCCGCCTCGCCAACATCGGCATCCCGACTCACTTCATCCGCCGCCTGAACATGCGCGAACAGCTGATCCGGCAGGTCGAGATCATTCCGCTGGAAGTCGTCGTGCGCAACGTCGCGGCGGGATCGCTGTGCAAGCGGCTGGGGCTGGAAGAAGGCGAACCGCTGCCGCATTCGCTGATCGAATATTACTACAAGGACGATGCGCTGGGCGATCCGCTGGTCGCCGAAGAGCACATCGCCTGCTTCAACTGGGCGAGCCAGGAAGAGATGCAGGACATGTCCGCGATGGCGATCCGCATCAACGATTTCATCGCCGGGATGTTCGCCGCGGTCGACATCCGGCTGGTCGATTTTAAGCTCGAATTCGGGCGGCTGTGGGATGGCGACTATGCGCGCGTGATCCTCGCCGACGAGATCAGCCCCGACGGGTGCCGCCTGTGGGACATGAACTCTGGCGAAAAGCTCGACAAGGATCGCTTCCGCCGCGATCTGGGGGGCGAGGAAGAGGCCTATCAGGAAGTCGCCCGGCGCCTAGGCGTGCTGCAGAACGACGGCAACACCCCGGGTGAGGTGTTCGACCTGTCCGCCCATCGCGGTCGCAAGCGCGGCAGCACTCCGAAGAAGAAGTGAGTATCGCCTAAGCGCTGCGTTGCGCGGGCGCGCACGTGGCGCTAGGCGGCGAGGCCCGTAAGAGATTGTCAGGATCCGAGGCTCCAAGATGAAAAAGCGCGTGTTCGTAACCCTCAAGCCCGGCGTGCTCGACCCGCAGGGGCGTGCCGTGCACCATGCGCTGGACGGGCTCGGCTTCGACGGGGTCGAAGATGTGCGGATCGGCCGGCTGGTCGAGCTGGAGCTCGCCGATGGCATCTCGGACGAAAAGGTCGCCGAGATGTGCGCGAAGCTGCTCGCCAACACCGTGATCGAGAATTACCGGATCGAGGACGCGGGATAATGAACACCGCCGTCGTCACCTTCCCGGGCTCCAACTGCGACCGCGACATGATGGTCGCGATTGCCGAGGTGTTCGGCAAGCAGCCCGTACAGGTCTGGCATCGCGACACCGCGCTGCCCGATCGCGTCGACTTCATCGCCCTGCCCGGCGGTTTTTCCTACGGTGACTACCTGCGCTCGGGCGCGATGGCGGCGAACAGCCCGATCATGCGCGAAGTGAAGGCTGCCGCCGCGCGCGGCGTGCCTGTGCTGGGCGTGTGCAACGGCTTCCAGGTACTCGCCGAAGCGGGCCTGCTGCCGGGCGCGCTGATGCGCAATGCCGGCCAGCGCTTCGTGTGCCGCGACGCGCAGCTCAAAGTAGAGAACACGCAGACCCGCTTCACCGCAGGCTATGAAGCGGGCGAGACGATCACCATCCCCGTGGCGCACCACGACGGCAACTACTTCGCCGACGATGCGACGCTGGATGCGCTGGAAGGCGATGGCCGCGTGGTGTTCCGCTATACCCACGCAACCAACGGATCGCGCCGCGACATTGCGGGTATCGTGAACGAAAGCGGCACGGTGCTGGGCATGATGCCGCACCCCGAACGCGCGATCGAAGCCGCCCACGGCGGCACAGACGGTCGGCGACTGTTCGAATCGCTCGCGCGGAGCCTCGCCGAAGCGGCGTAGTTTTTCGGGGGGCAGCCGTTCACCCACCTCCCCGCCCGGCCACCAAGGGTACCACCACGATATGGTGGCCGGGCGGGGAGGTGGGCGGACGGTGCGGTTCGCGCTAGCGAACCCTTTTAATCACGCCCGCAGCTGGCTGTAATCATTGCTGAACAGCGCGCGGGCATCGGCGCTGCTCATCGGGCGGCCGAAATAGAAGCCCTGGATCCGGTCGCAGCCCATCCGGCAGACCAGACGGGCTTCATCCTCTGTCTCGACCCCTTCGGCGGTGGTCTTCATCTCGAGGCTCTTCGCCATGGCGACCACGGCGCGCACGATTGCCAAGCTTTCGCTGCTGCCTTGCGCCGCGCCCTGTACGAAGCTGCGATCGACCTTGATGGTGGAGAACTGGAGCTTGCGCAGATAGCCGAGCGAGGAATAGCCGGTCCCGAAATCGTCGAGCGCCACCTGGCAGCCCAGCGCCATCACCTTGGCCAGCGCCTGCCGCGCGATCTCCGCATCGCCAAGGAAGATACTCTCCGTTACCTCGATTTCGAGCCGCTGCGGGTCGAGCCCGCTGCGCGTCAGGGCATCGACCACAGTATCGGCAAAATCGGGCTCCATCAGCTGTTCGGGCGAGACGTTGACGTTGACCTTGACCCCTCTCGGCCAAGCCATCGCCTCACGGCAGGCCTGTTGCATCACCCAGGTGCCGATCGGCACAATCAGGCGGGTATCTTCCGCCACCGGGATGAACTTGCCCGGGCTGACGAAGCCGTGGTCCTCGCTCTGCCAGCGGACAAGCGCTTCGAAGCTGACGACCCGTTCGCTGTTGGCATCGACCACCGGCTGGAAATTGAGCAGCAGCTCGTCCTTCTCCAGCGCCTTGCGGAGAGAGAATTCGAGCTGCCGGCGCTCTTCCGCATCGGCGTGGAGCGAGGGTTCGTAGGCAAAGTGCACCCCGCGCCCGCCGTCTTTCGCGCGGTACAGCGCAAGGTCGGCGTTGCGCATCAGTTCCTCGACCGTCTTGCCGTCGCGCGGTGCCAGCGCGGAGCCGGCACTCGCCCCGACGAACAAAGTGTGCTGGTCGACCTCGTATGGTTGCGACAGGCGTTCGATCACCTTGCGGGCAAGCGCGTCGACCGCGCAGGAATCGGGGGCATCGCGCATCACGATGGCGAACTCGTCCCCGCCCAGCCGACCGCAGATCTCGTTCTCGCCCGTCAGCTCGCTTAACCGGCGGGAGACCTGTTCCAGCAGCCGATCGCCGATCTGGTGGCCCAGCGAGTCATTGACCGCCTTGAACCGGTCCAGGTCGAGCATGATGAAGGCGCAGCGGCGCCGCCACTGGCGCGCTTCGTCCATCGCCTCGCCCAGCGACTCGTTCAGCATCAGGCGGTTGGGCAGGCCGGTCAGCGTGTCGTAGCGGGCGAGATAAGCGATCTTTTCGGAAGATTTGCGCTGTTCGGTAACGTCCGATCCCACCCCCCGAAAGCCGACTTCTTGCCCCCGCTCGTCCAGCATCGGGGTGCCAGAGAGCTCCCACCAGCGCTTCTGCCCGCCAACCCACACCTGAACGATCAGGTTGGAAAAGCTCTCGCGAGCCTTGATCCGATCTGCCAGCACCCGCAGGCTCGGGGCGAAATTGCACACCTCCCAGCCATCGCCCGACAGCACCTCGAAGAAGGGTTTGCCCTCGATCTGCTCGGGCGGTGAGCCCAGCGCGAAGGCAAAACGCGGGGAAACCGAGCGGATCAGCCGGGTCCTGTCGATCTGCCACAGCCAGTCGGCCTCGTTCTCCTCGAACTCGCGCAGCAGCAAGGACACCGTCTCCGACTTCTGCTGCATCGCGGTTTCGGCGACACCTGCGCGCAGGAAGCTCTCTGCCCGGCGCAGGATCGCGGCGAAATTGGCGAGGTAATAGATTCCCGCAATGCTCGTCATCACAATGTCGCCCGCCAGCGCGAAGCACACGGTCGCAACGATGCATGCAGGCGAGATGAAAACCACGGCGCGCAGCGGCACCACCGCCAGCGCGGTGCCGACCCCCGTCACGATCACGCCGATCAGTGCATATCCGCGCAGCATGCCCGGTACGTCGGCATAGACGAACAGCAATATCGGCAGCAGCATCCAGGCAAGGCCAAGCCAGGCCGAGCCAATCAGGTGCCGGTTGACGTCGCGATCGGTCACCTTGCGCAGGTCTGCGGCGATCATCGCGCGCTCAAGCCGGGCGAAGTAGACCACCCCGCCGGCCAGCAGCATGATCCATGCGGCGATCAGCAAGGGCGGCGCATAGGGAATCAGGCAGGCAAACCCGACCAGTGCACCGACCGAGTGGCCGACCACCCGCAACAGGCTAAGCCCGGCGAGATGATCATATTGCAGGCTGCGCAGGAACGCCCGGTCGAGCCCCGCAATGTCGCGCAGTCCGAGGAGGACCGCCAGCGGAAGCTGACTCGGCAGTTCCGGCGTTTTCTGAGCGACAAGCTTTTTCACAGCTCGCGGCTTAGACCGAAAAGGTTAGTGGGCTGTAAAACCTCGCCCTCATCACCTCCCGATCCCGACGACGTAAGTTACTCGACCGTCACGGATTTTGCGAGGTTGCGCGGCTGGTCGACATCGGTGCCCTTCACCAGCGCGACGTGATAGGCCAGCAGCTGCACCGGCACGGCATAGATCAGCGGCGCGATCAGCGGGTGGACCTTGGGCATCTCAATCGTCGCGAGGCACCCCTCGCCCGCCTCTTCCAGCCCTTCCGCGTCGGAGATCAGGACGACCTTGCCGCCGCGTGCGCGCACTTCCTGCATGTTGGACACGGTCTTTTCGAACAGCGGCCCGCTGGGTGCGATCACCACCACCGGCACATCTTCGTCTATCAGTGCGATGGGCCCGTGCTTCATTTCTCCGCTGGCATAGCCTTCGGCGTGGATGTAGCTGATTTCCTTCAGCTTCAGCGCGCCTTCCAGCGCCATCGGATAATCCGCGCCGCGGCCCAGATACAACACGTCGCGCGCCGGAGCGATCAGGTGCGCCATGGCTGCGATATCGTCGTCATGGTCGAGCGCGGCGTTGAGGCCGGCGGGCGCTTCCAGCAGGTGGCGCACCACCTCCTGTTCCTCCGCCCGGTCCATCGTGCCCTTGACCACCGCAAGCTTGGCCGCAAGCGCGGCGAGCACTGCCAGCTGGCAGGTGAACGCCTTGGTCGAGGCGACGCCTATTTCCGGCCCGGCATGGATCGGCAGCAGCAGGTCCGCCTCGCGCGCCATGGTGCTGGTGGGCACGTTGACGATCGCGGCGATGGTCTGCCCGTGCGCCTTGCAATAGCGCAGCGCGGCGAGCGTGTCGGCGGTTTCCCCGCTCTGCGAGATGAACAGCGCAAGGCCGCCCTTCTCCAGCGGCGGCTCGCGATAGCGGAACTCGCTGGCGACATCGATGTCGACCGGCACGCGCGCGAACTGTTCGATCCAGTAGCGGCCGACCATCCCGGCATAATAGGAGGTGCCGCACGCGACGATGGTCATGCGTTCGATGCTCGAAAGGTCGAAATCCATCTGCGGCAGTGCCACGGTCTGGTCCGCCTGGCGGACATAGCTGGAGAGCGTCTGGGCAACCACGGTCGGCTGCTCGAAGATCTCCTTCTGCATGAAGTGGCGGTGATTGCCCTTCTCGACCGCAGCCGCACTTGCACCCGACGCGACGATCTCGCGGGTAACTTCGTTGCCCTCACTGTCGAAGATCTGCGCGCCATCGCGGGTGACGACCGTCCAGTCGCCCTCCTCCAGATAAGTGATCCGCTGGGTCAGCGGGGCCAGTGCCAGCGCATCCGAGCCGACGAACATCTCGCCCTCGCCATAGCCGAGCACCAGCGGCGAGCCGAGCCGCGCGCCGATAATCCGGTCGGGGTGGTCGGGGAACAGGATCGCCAGCGCAAAGGCGCCGCGAAGCCGCGGCAGCACGGTGCGCATCGCGTCTTCGGGCGAGGCGCCGCGCTCCACCTCGCGGCTGACCAGCAGGGCAACGACTTCGCTGTCGGTTTCGCTCTCGACCGAATAGCCATCGGCCTGCAATTCGTCGCGCAGCGAGCGGAAATTCTCGATGATGCCGTTATGGACCAGCGCAGCGGCCTTGCCCGCGTGCGGGTGGGCATTGGCTGCGGTCGGCGCGCCGTGGGTCGCCCAGCGGGTGTGGGCGATGCCGATGGTACCCGGCGCAGGCTCCTGCGCCAGCACCTCGACCAGATTGCCCAGCTTGCCCTGCGCGCGGCGGCGGATCATCCGGGTGCCATCACCGCTATCGTCCAGCGTGCACACGCCGGAGGAATCATAGCCGCGATATTCCATGCGCCGGAGGCCATCGACCAGCCGGTCGACCACCGATTCACCGCTGACGATCCCGATAATGCCGCACATAGATCAGTTGCCCTTCACGCTTCTGCTTGCGGTGCCCTCTAGCGTGTCTGGCGGGCCTTGCAATGCGCGCGGCGGTTGCCGGGTCGCGCGGGGGCGGCAATCAATGTGTCGTGGCGGCGCCGGGCTGGCGCGCGCGTGCGATTACCAGTGCGAGCAGCACGATGATCGCCCCGATGAAACGCGGATAGTGCAGCATCCCTTCCAGCAGCGATTGCAGCAGCAGCGCATAGGCCATGCCGAGAAACGGCAGCATCTCGCGGTGGGCAAGCGCGCTTGTATGTGCAGCGCGGATCGCCCGCCCCAGCAGCCAGAAGGCCGGGATGGCGCCCATGATCCCCCAGGAGATCAGGAACTGGACGATCACGTTGTGCGGCTGCGTGTGAGGAAAGCCGGGATCGACCTCCCACAGGAAAGAGCCAGTGCCCCAACCGAACAGCGGCGAATCTGTCCATCTCTCGATTCCGAGCTTCCACGCCAGGAAACGGCCGGCATCAATGCTCTCGGTGAGCCGCCCGTCGTTCAGGTTCCATAGACGGAAGCTGTCGTCGGGCGGGATGGCGATCCATGCAAGGCACAGCGCGAACCCGGTGAGGATCGCGGCGTGACCTATATTGCGGGCCGGCGGGATGCGGCGCAGCGAGAGCATCGCGATGCCGACCACCACCATGAGTGCGAGCACGCCCGCGCGCGTCCCCGACCAGACCAGCGCGGCGGCCGTCAGGCAGTAGAACAGGTGATCCCACCCGATCCGTCCGTCCCGCTCGGCAAACAGGATGCGCAGCGCAAAGACTGAGGAAAGGCCCGCATACCACGCGCCGAAATGGCGCACGCTGATGAAGCCCGGCAGCGCGGCGTGCCACTCGATCTTGCCATAGAGCTGCGTTTCGGGCGGCGGCGCGGTCAGCAGCCACCACGCGGTGTAGAGCACCAGAACGATCGCCCCCACCGCGATCAGCGGCGCGATCCGATCGGGCGCAGGGATGCTGCGCCGCGCCAGCAGGTGATAAACCGCCAGCGCGAAGACAAGGTGGATCAATACGATCAGGCTATGGGTCAGCGAATAGGCGAAATTGTTCGATATCAGGAGTGCAGAGACGCCGATCGCCAGCAGCAGCACGCCCGCCGCGATGCGGATGTCGCGCGGCAGTGCCCGCCATGCGCTCGACAAATCGAAACCCTGTCGCCCTGCCCACAAGACGGCCGCGACTTCGCTGACCACGAAAGGCAGCTCTATCAGGCGCGAAAATTCGGCCTGCGGGCTCAGCATGTGATGAATATAGGTGGGATAGACCAGCGCCGATACGATCGGCATCACGATCGCAATCAGCGCGACCAGCACCAGCGCGGGTTCGCGCACAATGCTATGGGCCTGTCCGCCGCTATACGCGCCGCTGCGCAACTGCATGTCCATGCCCTTGCTGGTAAGCCAGCTTGGTTAAGGAGGCTTTAGCACCGGCCCCATTGGCAGCGCCGCCTTCGCGCAGAGGCGCGGTTTATCATTTAGGAAATTGCTAAGCTTTCCATTCTATTCACCAATTTCGAGAACGCGGTGTTGGCCATTCGCGCCGCACCCGCAGCCATTATCCGCCCGGACGGGCATGGGGGAATGAAATGAGCGCTTTCGGACGCAGGAACGGCCCCGGAGGCATGGGTTCCGGCAGCCGTCCGGCTTTCGGAAATGCCAAGCCGATGAGAGGTGGCAATCCGTCGCAGGAAAGCGGCCCCGAAGGCGGCGAGCAGTTTCCGCCGGTTCCCAATGACGGCGATGCATCTTCCCGACAGGATGCGCCCGCAGTTCCCTCTCCCGCCCCGTCTCCTTCCGCCAACCGCCACGCCAGCGCGATGAGCCGCCTGGACGAGCGTTCCAACGCGGTCCACGTGCGCGAAGAGGTCACCGGGTTCGAGGCGAGCGTCCACAAGATCAAGGAACAGGTGCTGCCGCGCCTGCTCGAGAGGATCGACCCCGAAGCCGCCTCCACCCTGACCAAGGACGAACTGGCCGAGGAATTCCGGCCGATCATCATGGAGGTGCTGGCCGAGCTCAAGATCACGCTCAACCGGCGTGAGCAGTTCGCGCTGGAAAAGGTGCTGATCGACGAGCTGCTCGGCTTCGGCCCGCTCGAAGAGCTTCTGACCGACCCCGACGTCAGCGACATCATGGTCAACGGCCCGGACCAGACCTACATCGAAAAGAAGGGCAAGCTGCAGATCGCGCCGATTCAGTTCCGCGACGAACAGCACCTGTTCCAGATCGCGCAGCGGATCGTGAACCAGGTCGGCCGCCGGGTCGACCAGACCACCCCGCTGGCCGACGCGCGCCTCAAGGATGGCAGCCGCGTCAACGTGATCGTCCCGCCGCTATCCCTGCGCGGCACGGCGATCTCGATTCGTAAATTCTCCGAAAAGCCGATCACCATCGACATGCTCAAGAACTGGGGCTCGATGGACGACAAGATGGCGACCGCGCTCAAGGTTGCAGGCGCCTGCCGGATGAACGTGGTGATCTCCGGCGGTACGGGCTCGGGTAAGACGACCATGCTCAACGCCCTGTCGAAGATGATCGACCCGGGCGAGCGTGTGCTGACCATCGAAGACGCCGCCGAACTTCGCCTGCAGCAGCCGCACTGGCTGCCGCTCGAAACCCGCCCGCCAAACCTGGAGGGGCAAGGCGCGATCACCATCGGCGACCTGGTCAAGAACGCGCTGCGTATGCGACCCGACCGGATCATCCTGGGCGAAATTCGTGGCGCGGAAGCCTTCGACCTGCTCGCCGCGATGAACACGGGCCACGATGGTTCGATGTGCACGCTGCACGCCAACTCCCCGCGCGAGGCGCTGGGGCGTATGGAAAACATGATCCTGATGGGCGACATCAAGATCCCCAAAGAAGCGATCAGCCGCCAGATCGCGGAGTCCGTCGACCTGATCGTTCAGGTCAAGCGTCTGCGCGACGGCAGCCGCCGCACGACCAACATCACCGAGGTGATCGGGATGGAGGGCGAAGTCATCGTCACCCAGGAACTGTTCAAGTTCGAATATCTGGAAGAAGGCGAAGACGGGAAGATCAAGGGCGAATTCCGCAGTTCGGGCCTGCGCCCCTACACGCTCGAAAAGGCCCGCCAGTTCGGTTTCGATCAGGCGTATTTGGAGGCATGTCTCTGACATGCCTGACGCACACCCATCCGGGTGTGCGATGTCCTCGCAAAAGCTCGGGCGGCCGTGCAGGTGGCCTTCGGCCGTCTGCGCCTTCGGCTCCGACTCCGGCCTTGCCCTAGCCTGCGGCTCGCGATTGCGGGATTTCTCGTAATTCCCCCCCTTTCAAGGGAGGGCATCGGGGGGTGGGATCGCGGCGCCAGCGGCGTTAGCTACCCTTGCAGCAGCGGCGGAATCGCAGTCGCCAGCAGGCCGCCGCCGATCACCGCTGCCGCGAGGAAGATGGTGGTCCACGGCACCCAGCCGACCCGGTCGATCCGCGCGCGTTTCGTGCGCACCCTTTCGCCGACCAGCGCCACCAGCGCGAGCGCGATGAACCCCGCGCCAAGCAGAGCGACCCGCCCTGCATCGCTGATGAACAGAAGATCGTGCCACCACGTCATCGCGCGCAGGTGGGGCCTGACCGCGCCAAGCGCAATGATCCAATCATCGCTTGAACCGGCACCAGCAATCACTACCAGCAGCGCATGGATGCATCGGTCGCCCAGTCCCGCCCACTGACCGCGATCGGGCTGCGCCTGCTCGCCGCGTTCTCGCTCACCACGCTGTCGATGCTGGTCAAGCTGGTCGGCGAAGATGGCGTCCACCTGCTCGAAATCATCTTCTGGCGTCAGGCGGTCACGCTGCTGGCGATGATCGCGTTCGCCGCTGCCACGGTCGGGTTCGCCACGCTCAAACCGGTCCGCTTCAGGAGCCACGCGATCCGCAGCGCCTACGGCATCGTCGGCATGGCGCTGGTCTATGGCGCGGTCATCATGCTGCCGCTGGCTGAGGCGACCACGATCAACTTCACCGCGCCCATCTGGGCGGTGATCCTCTCCATGCTGCTGATGAAGGAGCGGATCGGCCGCTATCGCTGGAGCGCGATCGCGATCGGCTTCGCCGGCATCCTGATCGTCGCCCAGCCGGGCGGCAATCCGGTCGACCCGCTGGGGATCGCCGTCGGGCTCGGCGGGGCGTTCATGGTCGCGCTGACATCGATCCAGATCCAGGATCTGAACAAGACCGAAAGCCCGACCAGCATCGTCTTCTGGTTCTGCCTGCTGACCGTGCCGTTGCTCGCCCTTGCCCTGCCCTTCGTCGCGAAGGCGCATTCGAGCGAGACCTGGCTGCTGCTGGGCGGCGTCGGGCTGAGCGGGGCGGCGGCGCAGCTGTTGCTGACCACATCGCTGCGCTTCGGATCGGCGGCGACGGTGATCGTGATGGATTACACCGCGCTGCTGTGGGCCACGCTGTACGGCTGGCAGGTGTTCGATGAGCTGCCGGTGCCCAATACCTGGATCGGTGCGCCGCTGATCATCCTTGCCGGGACCATCATTCTGGTGCGCGAGGGCCATCTTGCACGCAAGGCACGGCGCGCCCGGCTGGACGTTCCTGCGCCCGAGGAACCGCTCGCCCAGCAACAGCGTTAAGATCGGCAAAGGCGCATGGAGCGCCTTTTTCTTGAAAGGACTTACCCATGATCCGCAAGCTCGCCATCGCCGCCGGAATCGCAGCCCTCGGCCTCACCGCGACCGCCTGCAACACCGTGAAGGGTGCCGGCGAAGACATTCAGTCCGTCGGGCAGGCCGGCGAAGACGCCATCGACTGATATCCATTGCGGGGCGCACGGCACGGCTGCGCGCCCCGTTTTCCTCATCGCGCAAAGATATTAGGCGAATGCGGCAAAGCATGGTATAAAATAACTCCTTGGAACTACGGTGAGGTAAATTTATCATGACCCGCAGTATTCTTCTTCCGCTCAGCGTATCCTTGCTGGCCCTGGGCTCTGGCGCATCTGCACAGCAACAATCGGACGACCAGTCTAACATCGTCGTCACCGCGAGGTCTCTTGAGAATACCTCGCGCGATCTTGCCGCCTGTCTCGAACGCGGGTGCCCTCCGGAAGAAGATATCGCGGCCTCGCTGGCCTACGCGGAAAATCTGTTCGTCGCAGGCGAATATCGCGACGCCAGCTCCATCCTCAGGAAGGCGATCGGTCGCAACAGCCGCTATGATGAGCGACTGCCCGAAGAGGTGTCGGGCCTGTACCGCGCCTATTCACGCGTCTCCGAGCATCTGGGCGAAGCGAACAGCTTCAAGCTCGCCACGCTCGATGCGCGCGACGCGCTGGAGGCAGGCTTCGACGACAACGATCCGCGCGTCCTGCTCGCCGATCTCGATGTCGGCGACAGCCGCGCCAAGCTCGGCCATCCGGACGATGCGAGGGTCATCTACGAGCGGGTCGAAAAAGAAGCGCTGGCAGCAGGTCAGCCGCGCGTGGCGACCTATGCCCGACTGCGGCAGGCATTGCTCGACGACAGCCGTTTCGTAACCACCAGAAACGATGTCTATCGCCGCCGTTTCGTCCAGCAATTGCAGGAAATTCGCCAGAAACCTCTAGAGGGTGCCGAGGATCTCGGCCTGATCGCTGACGTCATGCTGGCGCGGGTCGATCGTAGGGACGGCAAGGATGCTTCGACCGAAGATCTGATCCGCCGCTTTGCCGAACGTGGCGGCGTCAAACGGCCGATGCTGCTCTATTCCGCCCCGCTCTACACGGATGCGGATCTCGACCGCGAATCGGCGCGACCCAACAGCGGGAACGCGCGTCTGACGTCGCTGTCGCGCAATCACCCGACATGGGCGGACGTTGCCTTCTGGGTCAATACGGACGGCGTGGTCGAGGATTTCGAAGTCCTGCGCTCGCAAGGCGAAACCGGCTGGCTCGATCAGGTCAAACGGCACGTGAACAGCCGCCGCTACGCCCCCGTGGCCCGCGATGGCGAGATTCCGGGCTTCTACATCATCGAGCGCTACACGATCACCCAGCGCTTCGCCCAAACCACCGGCACCAGATTGCGCGTACGCGAGCCCGTGCAACGGATCGAACGGCTGGATCTGACGCCGGAGAATTACGAGCGGCCCGCTCTCACGCAGACGTCCTGAGGCTCGGCATCCTGACGGTCGGCAGTGCCGACCGTCAGGGCTTGCGGTAAACCAGGATAAGATTGTTCGCGGGCATCGCCACGCGCAACGTGCGCGTGAACCCGTGGCGCTTGGCCAGTGCATCAACTTCGGCAAGATCGCGCAGGCCCCAGCGCGGATCCCGCGCCTTCAGGCTTTCATCGAAGGCGAGATTGGACGGCGCTGTCTCGACCTCACGCTCCAGATAAGGGCCGTAGAGTATCAGCGGGCCATCCATCGGCGGCAGCAGCCGCGCGGCCCCCGCAAACAGCCCCTCGGTCGCCTGCCACGGGCTGATATGGACCATGTTGATGCACAAAATCGCGTCGGCCGCATCCAGCGGCCATTCGCTCGCCGCCGCATCGAGAGCGAGCGGTGGCATCACATTCGCGAGCCTGGCCTGCGCGACATGTGCGGCGATCGATGCACGCGCCTCTGCATCGGGATCGCTCGGATACCAATCGAGATGCGCAAAACGCTTCGCAAAATGGACGACATGCTCGCCCGTGCCGCTCGCCATTTCGAGCACCATGCCCCGTTCGGGCAGAACATCGGCCAGCACGTCCGCGATAGGTTCGCGGTTGCGCTGTGCGGCGGGGCTTTCGCGTTTCGCGCTCACAGCCAGCGCCGCACGCGTTTGGAGTAGTTCTCGTAATCCCGCCCGAAGGTTGCCCGCAGATGGGGTTCTTCCCGCGCGATCACGAACCGATCGACCAGCGCAATGGCAAGCGGAACCGAGAGCACGCCGCCGATGCTCTGGCAGAACAGCGCGATGCCCAGCTGGACCATCACCATGCCCAGATACATCGGATTGCGACTGAATCGGTAGAGGCCCGAGGTGACCAGCTGCGTATCCTTCTTCCACGGTTCGGGGTCATTGCCCGCCCTGAAGAAGCCGATCAGTCCCGAGCCGAGGATCGCAGCACCCAGCGCGCCGATCACCACGCCCACGGGGCGCAGCACCGCAATATCGAGCGTGGCGAGGCCCAGCACCCGGTCGAGCGCGAGCCCCGCGAGCAGGCATCCCAGCACCACCAGCGGCGGGGGGAAACGGACCTGCGCGCTATCCTGATCGACCAGTGCCATCAGCGCGCCGCCTTGTCGTCGCCGATGAACTGGCGCGTCACCAGCCAGGCGAACACGCCCGCCGGCCCGGCCATGAAGGTCGCGACGAGGTAGGGCACCTGCAGCAACCGCCCCGCCCCCAGCCTGTCCGCATCGCGGGCGATCCATAGCCCGGCGAGCAGGTCCAGCGCGAGGTAATGCGTCCAGCCGACCACGATCGCGCCCTGAGAACGAAACATCGCCATCAGCCCTTCGACCGAATAGTCGAATCCCGGATCCGCCGCGGCTCCGGCGGCCGGCATCGGATCGACCAGATTGCCCACCAGCGCGACCAGCATCACCAGATAGGTCGCGCACAACAAGCCGATCGCGCCGTACAGAATGGTGTAGATCACGCTCTCGCGCCGGGGCAGCAGGATCAGCAGCGCCCAGCCGATCAGCGCGATCGCGTTGGTGATATCGAACAGGGCCTGCCACATTGCGTCTATTCCTGCTGCGCGCGCGGGTGCTCCGCGTCGCCGGTATCCTCACCCGTCGCGTCTGCGCCCGCGCCCGTCGCCTGCCTGCCTGTCGGCGCGCGCGAGAGCATCGCCGCAGCGCGCTCTATCCCGTCCTCCTCGTGGGTGAACTTGCCCGGGGTGCGCCGCAGGCTCAGCGTCATGATCGCTTCCGCCACGGTCTGCATATCGGTCCCGCGACCGCGCAGCGCGCCTAGTCGAGCCAGCTTGCCCCCATCGGGCGAGGTCTTTTCGACCAGCGGGCCGGGGCGGATGATGTCGAGCCGCTTGAAGCCGAGCCGCGCCAGCTCCGCCTCCGCCTTGCCCTTGGCGCTCAGATGCCGGTCGCGCGACCAGCGGTCTGCCCCTTCGGCGCTAATCGCGATCAGCCGCTCGACCCCTGCAAACCGCGCGGTCTTGGCGATTTCGACCACCGCTTCCTCGTCCTCGATCGCGCGCAGCGGACTGTCGTCGCGCCCGGCGAGATTGAGCGCGGGGCCCAGGCCGACGATGAACACCTTGGGCCGCATCGCTTTCATCACGCGCGACCAGCGGTCCGCATCGGCGATGAACACTTCCATCCGGCTGCCCCGGGGCATCTCGATCTCGCCCAGCGTCAGCGCGACGAGGCGGATCTGCGGCTGATGCAACGCCTGATGGATCAGGCGCAGCCCCACGACCTCGCTCACTCCCCCCATAGCGACGCGAAATCGGCTGCTCATGTGCCCCCTTTACACATTGCTCAGATCGTCCGGCGCGTTTCCGGTGATCTCGCGAATGCGTTCTAGCGCGAATCGATCGGACATGCCCGCGATATAATCCGCGATATGCCTGCTGCGGTGCGGTTCTTGCGCAGGCAAGCCGTCCGCCCACTCCGATCCCATCCTCGCCGGATCTTCGCAATAGGCGTGCCAGAGCTGTTCTATAACGGCATGGGCCTTGTCCGCCGTGGCGGTCTGTTCGGGATGGTAATAGAGCTTGGCATACATGAATGCCTTGAGCCTGCGTTCCGCCGCGTGGAGCGCGGGCGAGAACCCTGCCAACTGCCGCCCCGCCTGCGCGATCTGCGCGGGATCGTCCAACCCTTCGGTCGAGGCGCGGGTGTGGGCGAGCACGTCGTTGACCATCCACCCGATCTGCCCGCGCACCAGCTCGCGCAATTGGCGGTCGCGCGGGGCATGGGGAAAGCGGCGTTCGACCTCTCGCCACTGATCGGCAATGAAGTCCAGCGTCAGCAGATCGTCGAGTTCGAGGAAGCCTGCGCGCAGCCCGTCGTCAATATCGTGGTTATCGTAGGCAATATCGTCCGCGACCGCAGCGACCTGCGCTTCCAGGCTGGGCCATTGATGCAGATCGAGCGGAAAGGCATCGTCCAGCGCGGCGAGCGCCCAGTGCGGGTTCTCGACCGGGCCGTTATGCTTGGCCAGCCCTTCGAGCACTTCCCAGCTCAGGTTCAGCCCCTCGTGCGTGCAATAGGGGCTTTCCAGACGCATCAGCGTGCGCAGCGTCTGCGCGTTGTGGTCGAACCCGCCCGCATCCGCCAGTGCGGCGTCCAGCGCATCCTCGCCCGCATGGCCGAAGGGCGGATGGCCGATGTCGTGCGCAAGGCACAGCGCCTCGGTCAGATCCTCGTCCAGCCCCAGCGATCGGGCGATCACGCGGCCGATCTGCGCGACCTCAAGGCTATGGGTCAGGCGGGTGCGGTAATGATCGCCCTCGGGCGCGACGAAGACCTGCGTCTTGCTGCGCAGCCGGCGGAACGCGATCGAGTGGATGATCCGGTCGCGGTCGCGCTGGAACGCGCTGCGCGGACCCCGGCTTTCGTCGGTAGTGCCCGGAAATTCGCGCCCGCGCGAACGCGCGGGATCGGCCGCGAGGTGGGAGCGATCCGCTGGCCGCTCGATTACCGCGCTGTTCTCCACCCGACGATCACCTTTGCTGAAACTGGAAGCTGTGGGTGCCCCTTACCGCTCCAGTATCCAATCGACCACCGCTTCGCTGTGGATGCGCGCGGAATCGAAGATCGGCAGGACATTGGCATCGACATCGATGACCATGTCGAGCTCGGTACAGGCGAGCACGATCGCCTTCGCGCCGGCCTGTTCCAGATTGGTGATCATGGTGCGGAAGAACCGCTCCGAATTGCGGCTCGCCTTGCCGCGCATCAGCTCTTCGTAAATGATCTCGTTGGTGCGATCGACATTGCTCATGTCGGGCGGCAGCAGGTCGATCCCGTGGCTGACCAGCTTGCGGCGGTAGAAGCTCTCGGTCATCACGTTGCGGGTACCGATCAGCGCAGCGTTGACCGCGCCCGCCGCCTTCATCTTCTCGCCCACCGCATCGGCAATATGCAGCACCGGCACGTCCACCGCGTCGGCGACCTGATCGTAGAGACGGTGCATCGAATTTGCCGCGATCGCCAGCGCCTCGGCCCCCGCCGCCTCCAGCCGCTTGGCCGAATTGACGAGGATTTCCGCCGCACGATCCCACTCGTCGTCCTTGGTCAGGCCGTAAAGCTCTGCGAAATCGAGGCTTTCGATCAGCAGCGGGGCAGACACCATAGGCCCGCAGTGCTTGGTGACGCCCTGATTGATCCACTCGTAATACATGCCGGTAGAGACCCAGCTCATACCGCCAATCAGGCCAACCTTGCGCAAAACCACGTCCTCGAATCCAGCTGCGGGGGATTGACAGCCTTACCGAGGAAGCGGGCGCAACGTCCATAGCAGCGCGGCAGGTATGCCCGTCATTGCGTGGGCGAAGGGCTTGTACGGGCAGCGAAAGACTGCCGCGAGAGCCATTGCGCGACATAATCGGCGCTGCGCTGCGCCTCTTCCTCCTGCGGCAGATGGCCGATGCCCTCATAGACCACCAGCGTGCTGCCCGGCAGATAGCGGTCGTACCACAGCCCTGCCTCGACCGGAATCAGCCCGTCCTCCTCGCCCCAGATGATCAGGGCGGGCGCCTCGATCTGCGCCACATCCTCCTGCGAAAAGCTGTTCCATTCGCCTGAGAAGCGGATGCGCGTCGCATCGCGGTTGCCGGGATAGCGCAGCAATTCCCAATAGCGGTCGACCATCGCATCGGTGACGATGGCCTGATTGCTGACCGTTTCGCGCAGCGATTGTTCGATCATGCTGCGCGGGGTGATGTGGTTCATGATCCGGTTGACCACCGGCGTGCGGGCGATGGCGAAGCCGATATTGCCCCTGCCTTCCTTGCGGATCGGCGCGCCTGCGGCATCGACCAGGATCAGCCCTTCGACCCGCTCCGGATGGGCGAGCGCGTAGGCGACCGCATGGCTGCCGCCCATCGAATTGCCGCCGATCACGAAGCGATCCAGCCCCAGACTGTCCGCCACCTCGTCGATATCGGACACGAAATTGGGAATCGAATAATCGCTGTCCGGGTCCGGCCCGGTCAGCCCGTGGCCGATCTGGTCGAAGCGGATCACGCGGTAACGGCCCTTCAGCGCATCGACCCATGGCTGCCAGGTGTGCAGATCCGCGTTGGAGCCGTGGAGCAGGATGATCGCGGGCGCATCGCGCCGTTCGTTTTGGGGCCCCTCGTCACGCAGGTGGACGGTCACGCCATCACCGATTTCGACGAATTGCGAGGGCGCGCCGCCGTACTTGGCGCGCATCTGCGCCGGGTCGGTATCGGGCGTGCGGAAGATGAAGAATGCTGCGCCCAGCAGCACGACCAGCAGCAGCAGGATTCGCCAGAGCCACTTCATGGCGTGGGCATGCCTGCAATCCACCGCTCGACCAGCGCGAGGCCTTCCTCATGCACCGTCGCCTTGCCCAGCTCGGGCATGGCAACGCCCGGCTCGGCGCTCGCCATACGATAGACCAGGATCGATGCTTCGGGGTCGCCGGGCACGATGTCGAATTCCAGCCCGCCCGATCCGCGCCCCGCGGCGACCGGTCGCTTGGCGATGCCGATCGAGTAGGGATCGTCGGTCTCCCACCGCAGGTCGAGCCCGGAATTGGACGCGGTTGCCGCCGGGCGATGGCAATGCGCGCAGTTGACGTCGAGGTAAGCACGCGCGGCACCTGTGGCGTCCGCGCTCGCGCGATCCTCCCAGCGCGGCATGGTATCCGCGCCTTCGGGGACGGAGCCGAGGAAGGCCTGCAACCACTCGGCCGACATATTGCGCGCCTTGGGCCCGATCGGCGTGACCGCGCCCTGCAGCCCGTGGCATTCCTTGCACTGGTTCTTGTTGGGCACGCGATAATTGATCTGCTCACCATAGGGCGTGGTGACGGGCACGCGCGTTCCCGCCAGCGCCAGCGTTGCCTCGGTCTGCGCCTCGTTCCACACATAGGGCAGCGCGAGCCATCCGTCGGCACGGTGGAGCAGCACCCGCGTCTCGATCAGGCGGCGATCCGCGCCCTCCCCGAACGCGAAGGTCTTGATCAGCGCGCTGCCGACCGGGAAATCCAGCAGCGTCTGGTCACCAATGCCGACCTCGGCCCCATCGGGCACATAGACGAAACGCAGCTTCTCCGCCCCGTCCGAAAACAGCGGCATGTTGAGGCGGTAGGGCGTTACCCCCGCGTCCGGCACCTGCGCAGCGGGATCGCGAAAGAAACCGTATTCGCTCAGCGTCTTGGGCAGTGCGGTGCCGGTGATGATCGCATCCTTGTCGATCATCGGCGCGGTCGCGTTGGCACCAATGCTCGCGCCGAGCACCAGCGCGGCGCAGGCCAGCAGGAGAGCTGGCGTCCTCACGGCAGGCGTGCTTCCAGTGCCTCGGGCGCGCCCCAGCCTTCGATGCTGATCGGCTGGCCGATGGCCGGCGCTTCGAGCGGGCCGGGCCGCGCAGCTTCAATGCCCGCACCCTGCTTGGGCAGATTGACCGACCATCCGGCAAGGTCGGGATGGACCATCAGCGTGGTCATCTCGGGATCTTCCAGCCCGTCCCACATCACCGGCGGCAAGGCGCCGCCAAACGCGGCGAGCAGCTGTTCCGCTCCTTCGAACTGCGGATCGGTGCCGCCTTCGTCGACGATGTTCCAGTCCACACTGATCTCGCGCGGGTACGGGTTGTATTCCGGGTCATCGAAGGCAAGCGGATAGGCGATGACCATGATCGGCGCGGTCGGGTTGTCGTAGAGCATGTTCTGCCCCACCCACACGGTATCATTGGCCATCACCATGATGCCCGTGCCGCGCCGCACACTGGCGACGATATTGCCCTCGGGCGCGAAATTGGCGGTGGTGTTGTTCGCGACGAGGTTGTTGCGCACCAGCACCTCGCCGCCGTTCTTCACCGGCAGGCCGGGCAGGTCGAACACCAGGATGCCGCCGGTATTGCCGGTGACGTAATTACGCTCGACGATCGCCTTGCGGCTGTTCTCGATCTCGATCCCGGCGACGTTGTAGCTCGCCAGCGAATTGCGCACGGTGATCCGGCTCGACTGGCCGACATAGATGCCCGCGTCCGACGCGCCCGATACCTCGCACCCGTCGATCAGCACGCCGGTGCTTTCGACCGGATAGAGGCCGTAGGCGCCGTTGGTGCTCGCCGGGCCGTTGGTCCAGGTCACGCGGACGCGAGAATAGACGATGTCGTCCGCGCCCTTGGATTTGATCCCGTCGCCCTTGGGGTTCTCGATCCCGAAATCGACCAGCGTCACGCCGTCGCTGGTGACCAGCAGTCCCTCGCCCGAACCCTCCTGCGCGGTGAAGTCGAGCACGCTGGCGTGCATTCCTGCGCCGCGCACGGTCACGCCGTCGACATCGAGGCTGAGCCCGTCGGTCAGCACGAAGCGCCCGGCCTGGAGGAAGATCTCGTCACCCGGCTCGGCCAGGATCAGCGCCTCCTGCAACCGCTCCTGCGCGCCCTCCCCCGGCGCGACCGGAATGGTCTCGGCAAAGGCAGGCGAAGCCAGCGTGGCCAGCGCAGTGGCGGCCATAAGCGTGCGGATCATGTCTCTCTCCCTCTTATGCGTTGCATAGTGCCACGCATTGAGGCGAAGACAAGGGACTCTAAAGCTTGTCGAAAATCCCGCCGAAAGTGCACGCAGCGGCGGCGCGGATGGTCACTTCGACAGCCTCGGGATCGTCGACCCGGCGAATGCGATCGAGCGCGTCGCCCGCATTTCGCGGCAGTTTCGCCTCGCCTTCCTGCGGAGCGACACGTTCAAGCCTGCGCAGCTGCTGGGGCGTAAGCTTCTCGGCCATGCGCGGAGCCATGCATTCGGCCTGGCTTTCGGGCACGCCTGCCTCGACCAGCGCAACGCGGACGCTGTGTTCGGTGACCACCTGCATGCCGCCGCCCCAGTAGAGCCAGGCACCCACGCCCAGCACCACCAGGAGGACCAGCCCCAGCAGAAAACGCATCAGTCGAGTGCCTTGACGATCTCTTCGACCATCTTCTTCGCGTCGGACAGCAGCATGGTCGTCTGGTTCAGGTAGAACACGTCGTTGTCGACGCCCGCGTAACCGACACCGCCCATGGAGCGCTTGATGAAGAAGACCTGCTTGGCATTGCCGACATCGAACACCGGCATGCCGTAGATCGGGCTGGACTTGTCGGTCTTCGCCGCCGGGTTCACAACGTCGTTCGCGCCGATAATGAAGGCGATGTCGGCCTGCGCGAACTCGGAGTTGATGTCCTCCAGCTCGAACACCTCGTCATAGGGCACGTTCGCTTCGGCCAGCAGCACGTTCATGTGCCCCGGCATGCGGCCCGCGACGGGGTGGATCGCGTATTTCACGTCCACGCCCTTCTTCTTGAGCACATCGCCCATCTCGCGCAGCGCGTGCTGCGCCTGCGCGACTGCCATGCCGTAGCCGGGGATGATGATGACCTTCTCCGCCTGCTCCAGCATGAAGGCCGCGTCATCGGCGCTGCCCTGCTTGTAGGGGCGCTGTTCGCGCGCCTCGCCGCCGCCAGCCGCGCTGTCGTCGGCGCCGAAGCCACCCGCGATCACCGAGATGAAGCTGCGGTTCATCGCGCGGCACATGATGTAGCTGAGGATCGCGCCCGAGGAGCCGACCAGCGCGCCGGTGATGATCATCGCGGTGTTGCCCAGCGTGAAGCCCATCGCTGCTGCCGCCCAGCCGGAATAGCTGTTCAGCATGGAGACGACGACCGGCATGTCCGCCCCGCCGATCGGGATGATCAGCAGGAAGCCGATCGCGAAGGCGAGCACGGCGACCGCGACGATCATCCAGCCCTCGCCCGGCCCCGCCGTGGCCGACATCGCATAGGCCGCAATCAGCGCGATGATCGCGGCGAGCGTGCCGAGATTGATGACGTGACGACCGGGCAGCATGATCGGCTTGCCGCCCATCCGGCCGGAAAGCTTCAGGAAGGCGATGACCGATCCCGAGAAGGTGATCGCACCAATGGCGATGCCAAGCCCCAGCTCTATCCGGCTGACGGTCAGGATCTGACCCTCGGCATCCAGAATGCCGAACGCACCGGGGTTCATCCACGCTGCCAGCCCGACGAGGACCGCCGCCATGCCGACGAGGCTGTGGAAGCCCGCCACCAGTTCGGGCATCTGCGTCATCGCGATCTTGCGCGCGATGGTGAAGCCGATCAGCCCGCCGATCGCGATCGCGATCAGGATTTCGACGATATTGGCGATGTCGTGCGTCACGATCACGGTGACCACCGCGATCAGCATGCCGATCATGCCGTTGCGGTTGCCCGCGCGGCTGGTCGCCGGGCTGGAGAGCCCGCGCAGCGCGAGGATGAAGAACACCCCCGCCACCAGATAGGCGAGCGCAACCCACGGGTTGGTCGGGCCGTGGGCGGCAGCGGTCTCGACCGCGTGGCTCATGCCGTAATCGGTACCGGGCGGCACGGCGAGCGGTTCAACGTCGCGAGGAAGGCTCATTTGCTGTCCTTCTTCTTGTACATGGCGAGCATCCGCTCGGTCACGGCGAAGCCGCCGAAGATGTTGATGCTGGCAAGCACCACGGCAGCAAGGCCGAGCCACTTGGCGGTCGCGCTACCCGCTTCGGCGCTGGCAATCAGCGCGCCGACGATGATCACGGAAGAAATCGCGTTGGTCACCGCCATCAGCGGCGTGTGCAGCGCGGGCGTGACCGACCAGACCACGTAATAGCCGACGAAACACGCCAGCACGAAAATCGACAGGACGGAAATGAAGTCCATCTTAGAAACTTGCCTCCCCCGAGGGCTGAAAACCGAATGGAAGAGGCTTATTGCAAGGCGCGCGGGCGCTGTCGATGGACAAAGGGCTAGGCTGACGGGATTTCCGGCGTGATTTGCCTAATCACTGCGCGGGCAGCAGCACCTTGTCGATCACGTGCATTATGCCATTGGCCTGATTGAGGTCGGCCATGGTCACGCGCGCAGTGCCGCCCGCACCATCGACGATCACGATCCCGTCGCCATCGACGCGGAAGGTCAGCGTGTCTCCGGACAGCGTCTGCGCCCGGTACGACCCGCCGCCTTCCACGATCCGCGCGGCGAGTTCGCCTGCGTCGATCCGGCCCTCGATCACGTGGTAGGCCAGCGTGCGCCGCAGCGCTTCGTCGGTGTGCATCGGCAGGTCGGTCAGCGCCGCGTCGCTCGGCGCGAAGATCGTCAGCGGCCCTGCCCCGTCCAGCGTTGCCGTCAGATCGGTCCGCTCGACCAGTTGGGCGAGCTTCGAGAAAACCTCCGCAGAGGCGATGTTCTGCGCGATGGTGGCGTTGGGATAGACCGGGCTCTCGCCGATCCAGGCAATGTCGTCCGGCGCGACGTTTTCAAGATCGACGTCGTCCGCCAGGCTCGGCGCGCAGGCCGCGAGGGCGAGGATGGCCGGAGCGGCGAGGAGAGTGCGCATGTTCATGCTGCGATCCCTAGCCGATTGGCACGCTGCGGCAAATCGCGCACGCGCGCTATTCGACCAGGTTCATCCGCTTGGCGAGCAGCTTTTGCAGCGCCTCGGTATTGGTGAACTTGCCGACCTTGAACTCGATCGGCGGGTGGCCGGAGAGGAACACCGCGATTTCCGCATCGATGTCGATCGTGCCCGCGCTGGTGATCGAGAATGCCGTGATCGAGCGATAGGGAACCGTCAGGTATTCCTTCTTGTTGCCCAGGATGCCCTGCACATCGACGTAGATCATCCGCCAGTCGGTGAAGGCGATCCAGTCGCGGATCGTGCGGAAGGCGAAGTAGACCTCTTCCCCCTCCACCAGGGCATGGCCGTGGTTGTCCACGAAGCCCTGCGGCGTGGTCTGGGTCTGGTTCAGAATCCCCATCGCAACCTTACCCCCCTCTTCAGCCCCCCGGCCTGTGCCCCAGTATGGCTCAGCCCGCGTCCTTCAGCCGCGCATTCACCACCTGGCCACCCTGGGTCAGCCGCACGGCATCGCCGATTTCTTCGTCCAGCACCGGCTCCCCTGCCTCGCCATCCCAGAAGGCGGAGAGGAAGTTGTACAGGTTGCGCGCGAACAGAGCGCTCGAATCCGGTGCCAGCTGCGCAGGCGTGTTGGCATAGCCCATGATGGTGACACCATGGCGGGTAACCAGCTCGTCCGCCACCGCGCCTTCGACATTGCCCCCCTGCGGGACGGCAAGATCGAAGATGACGCTGCCCGGCTTCATGCTGGCAATCTGTTCGTCGGAGACCAGCCGCGGTGCCGGGCGTCCCGGGATCAGCGCGGTGGTGATGACGATGTCCTGCTTCGCGATATGTTCGGAGACGAGCTTGGCCTGCGCGGCCTTGTACTCGTCGCTCATCTCGCTGGCGTAGCCGCCGCTGCCCTCGCCCTCGATCCCGCCTTCCTCGACGAAGATCGCTTTTGCGCCGAGCGATTCGATCTGCTCGCGCGTGGCGGAGCGGACATCGGTGGCGGAAACCTGCGCGCCCAGCCGCTTGGCCGTGGCAATCGCCTGAAGCCCGGCAACGCCCACGCCCATGATGAAGACGCGCGCAGCCTGCACGGTGCCCGCCGCGGTCATCATCATCGGGAACGCGCGGCCGTACTGGTCTGCCGCCGCGACTACCGCTTTGTAGCCCGAGAGGTTGGACTGGCTGGAGAGCACGTCCATGCTCTGCGCACGGGTGATGCGCGGCATGAACTCCATGCTCAGCGCTTCATATCCTGCGCTGGCATAGGCCTCGACCCGCGCGCCATCGCGGAACGGATCGAACAGCGCGGCAACCTTCGCGCCGGGCTTTGCGCCGGAAAGTGCGGCGGGATCGGGCGCCTGAACGCCGAGCACGATGCCCGCGTCCTTCACCACCTCGGCCGCCGGGCCAACGCTTGCACCCGCATCGCGAAAAGCCGAATCGGCAATCGCGGCGGTCTCTCCCGCGCCTGCCTCGACCGAGACTTCGGCGCCGAGTGCGATGAACTTCTTGGCGGTTTCCGGGGTCAATGCGACCCTCGTCTCACCCGCCGCCTGCTCCTTGAGGACCGCGATCTTCATGCGGTCAGGGCGCGATCAGCAGCACGACGATGAACACGATCAGGCAAATGATCGGGATCGCGAACTTCAGGCTTCCCATGAAGCGTTCGTACGTGTTGCGAGCCTTCTCGATATCCTTGGTAACGGCTTCGTTTTGTGCGGCCATGGCGCGTAAATTCTCCGGTTGAGGCGCTAGTCGCGGCAGGGTCTATCCTCGCCCCCCGCCATTCTCAAGCTCTTGCTGCTGTGCACTATCGCATGAGCGAGGGAAACTAGCCTTAATCTGGTCTTTACCGCCGTCGGGTAGACCAGCGCCCTGCACCGCAACGGGACACATTCCCTTGCACAGGCATGGCGGGGACAAATGGCCGATCACGAAGAACGCTTGCTAATGCTGATCGACGACGAGCCGGCGCAGAGCCGCCTCGTCACCGCGCTCGCCGCCCGCGACGGCTGGCGGACGCTGGTCGTCAACGATGCCGAAACCGCGATCGCCACGCTGGGCACGCGGCAGGGCATGCAATTGTCTGCCATCATCCTCGACCAGTGGGTGCCCGGCGATGCCGCGTGCGACCTGATTGCCGAACTCAAGAAGCGCCGCCCCGCGCTGCCGATTCTGATGCTGACGACCAGTGCCAGCCCGCTGCTCGCGGTCGAGGCGATGCGCGCCGGGGCGACCGACTATCTGATCAAGCCGGTCGCGCCCGAACGGCTGATGCGCGCTCTGCGCAGCGCCACCCGGGTCGAGGCGAGCCGCAACGAACTTCAGCCGCTGACCGAGAAGATGCCTGCGGTGCTCGATTTCGACGCAATGATCGGGACCGACCCGATCTTCCGCATCGCACTGGCCCGCGCCGCCAAGGCGGCCCGATCGCACGGCCATGTGCTGATCGAGGGTGAGAGCGGCACCGGCAAGGAGATGCTGCTGCGCGCGATCCAGGCGACCAGCCCGCGCTCCAAGGCCCCCTTCCGCCTCGTCAATGTCGCCGGGGTGCCGGTCAACTCGATCGAATCGGCGCTGTTCGGGCACGAGAAAGGCGCCTTCGCCGGGGCGTTCGAGAGCCAGATGGGCGCGCTGCAGCATTGCGACACCGGCACGCTGGTGCTCGACGAGATCGACCGTCTTTCCGCCGATCAGCAGGCTCGCCTCGCGACCACGCTGAACGAAGGGATCGTCCGCCCGATCGGCGCGACCCACGGCTTCCGCATCGACACCCGCCTGCTTTCCGCGAGCAATCGCCCGCTGTCCGAACTCGCCGCGAAAGGCCAGTTCGACCAGGATTTGCTCGCCGCGATTTCCGCCACCCGGATCAGCCTGCCGCCCTTGCGCGAGCGCCCGGGCGACATCGCCTCTCTGGCCCGCCACTTCCTCGCCCGAATCGGCGACGAGCCGGGGCTGCGCCACCTCAGCCTGGCCGACAGCGCGCTCAATTTGCTGTGCGCCTATGACTGGCCGGGCAATGTCCGCCAGTTGCAGGCGGTCCTGTTCCGCGCCGCAGTATTCTGCGATGCGGAGATGCTGACCAGCAGCGACTTCCCCCAGCTTTCCGAACTGATCGGCGAACAGGCCGGGAGCGGCCACCACGTGCAGGAAGCGGTCGGCGTGATGCTTTACACCGATGATGGCAACCTGCGCCCGCTCGAAGAGATCGAGGCCGACGTGATCCGTCTCGCCATCGGGCATTACCGCGGGCGGATGACCGAGGTTGCCCGCAGGCTCGGCATCGGGCGCTCGACGCTCTATCGCAAGCTGAGCGACCTCGGGATCGACAACGCCGCCTGACGGGCTCCGTGCCGGCGGAACCCGGTGCGCCATTTCCCGTTCTCTGAGCGTAATCTTACGCCGGAAACAGGAATACCCAGATGGATATCGTCGACTGCATTCTCGCCGACCACGACCGCCAGCGCCGCTGGTTTGCCGCACTGGACGAGGCGCGCGACGATCTCGAATCGGCCGGGAAAATCTTCAACCGCCTGCGCGACCATCTCGAGGCGCATGCCATGGCGGAAGAGAAGTACTTCTACCCCACCCTCCTCCAGCTCGGCAAAGGCGCGCTCGATTCCGACAGTGCGGACGAGACCACCGAAGACGCGATCGACGATCACAACAAGATCGCCAACGCCGCCGATGCTGCGCTGAACGAAGAGGTCGGGTCGGACGCCTGGTGGAAGTGCGTCGACAAGGCGAACTACCAGAACAGCGCGCATCTTTCCGAAGAGGAACGCCAGGGCCTGACCGATTTCCGCCGCCGGGTGCCGCTGGAAAAGCGGATCGCGCTGGGGATCAAGTATCTCGCCTTCGAAGCGGACCACGTCACGAATGTGGAGCGTGAGGAGAAGGATCCGGACGCCTATATCGAGGAAAACGAAGCGGCGTGACGCGGACGCGCCGATTGCCGGGGCATCGACAACGCGGCGTAACCCGCTAAGCCCCTCGGCATGACCGAGGGATACGACTTCACCAACCGCACCGCACTCGTCACCGGAGCCGCTTCCGGCATTGGTGCCGCGTGCGCCCGCTGGCTCGATCGCAACGGCATCGCGCGCCTCATCCTGATCGACCTCGACGGCGAAGGCCTGAACGAGCTCGACCTCTCCTGCGACGTCGAAACGCACGCCGCCGATGTTGCCGACCAAACCTTCTGGCAGGGCCTCGAGCCCAAGCTCGACCGGCTCGACCATGCGGTGGTCAACGCCGGGATCGGCACCGGCGGCCAGATCGCCGATCTCGACTTTGCCGAGTGGCGGCGGGTGATGGCGATCAACCTCGATGGTGCCTTCCTCACGCTTTCCACTGCCCTGCGCGCGATGCGGAAGACGGGTCGTGGCAGCGCGGTCGTCACCGCGTCGATCACCGGGCTCAAGCCGGTGCCCGGCATCGGTGCATACGGCGTCTCCAAGGCCGCAGTTGCGCACATGGCGCGGATCGCGGCGGCGGAGAACGCAGGCCATGGCATTCGCGTCAACGCCATCGCTCCGGGCGGGGTCGACACCGCGATCTGGAACTCGCCCGACAACGAAGCCCAGTTTGCCGAGCACGGGCGCGAGGCGGTGATTGCGCAGATGGGCAAGACCACCCCACGCGGCCGCTTCGCCACGGCGGACGAGCTGGCGCGCGACATCGGCTACCTCCTGTCCGACGCCTCCGCCAACGTCACCGGCACAGTGCTGACCAGCGACGGCGGGTACACGCTCTAGCGCCCTATCCCGGCAAATCGCCGAAATCGGTCAGTGCGGCATCGCGCAGGCCCCGCCACACGTCACGCGCCTGCACCGTCTCGGGCACGTCGTGGACCCGCAGGATATGCGCGCCCGCGTCCATCGCCTTGAGCGCCAGAGCGATGCTCCCGCCCAGCCGCGCGTCCGCCGCAGCCTCCTTGCTCAGCGCGCCGATCATCCGCTTGCGGCTCGCGCCGAACAGGATCGGCTGGCCGAGCGCGTGGAACAGCGGCAGCGCGTTGATCAGCGCGAGATTGTCGGTCAGCGACTTGCCGAAGCCGAGACCCGGATCGAGCAGGATTTTCTCCCGCGCGATCCCCGCCGCAACCGCAGCATCGCGCCGTTCACGAAGCGCGTCAAACACGTCGAACACCACGCTCTCATACGTCCCACCCTCGTGCAGGTCGTTGCCCGATCCCGGCGCGTGCATCAGCGCCACCGGGCAGCCGGTCTTCGCCACCAGCTCGGCGGAGCGCGGGTCGTAGCGCAGCGCGGAGACATCGTTGACGATCCCCGCGCCTGCCTTGAGCGCCGCCTCCATTGTGCCCGCGCGGCGGGTGTCGATGCTGACCGCAGCGCCCATGCTGGCGGCGGCCTCGACCGCAGGCACGACGCGGCGGATTTCCTCCTCCTCCCACACGGCTTCCGCACCGGGCCGCGTGCTTTCGCCGCCAATGTCGATGATGGCGGCCCCCGCCTCGACCATCGCGCCGATCGCCTCGCGCGTACCCGCAGGATCACCGACATGCTTGCCCCCGTCGGAGAAGCTGTCGGGCGTCACGTTGAGAATGCCCATCACCTGCGGCTGGTCGAGGCGCACGGTTCGCGCACCCAGCTCCAGCGCCGGATGCGCCATGCGCAGGTTGCCCCACTGCGCCTCGGCCTCGGCCGCGACGCTGTTGGGCAGTTCTCCGAGTACCTGCGCGATGCTCCCGGGCGAAGCACGCCAGCGTTCGACCACCTCGCCATCGCGGCGATAGATCACCGCAAAACGGCTGGCATAGACGAGCCCCCCGGCGAGCCGAACAGCATCGCCCTCCTCGCTCTGCGGGCCGGGCGCGAAGCCGATAGGGCGGATGTAAACGGTGTCGCTCATGCGCCCTCACCTAGCCGCTTTGTAGGGGATCTGACACACCTGACACACAGTCTTGGGGTCAAAAAGTGGCGGGGGGAACGAGCGCGAAATTCTGGGCGGAAGAAGAGGTGCACTGCGCATAGCGCGCATCCTTAGACCCAGCGCATCAAGTAGGACAGGCACACGCCGCCCCCTCGTCATCCCGGCCCCCGAGCCGGGATCAGGCTCCTTCTGCTGCGCGAAAAGAAGCGCGCCCCCGGATCAAGTCCGGGGCGATGGGGAGGCTTCGTGAGACGGCACTCTACAAATGCTGCTCGAAATCCATTCGGTGGTGGAGCACGCGGACAACTAGAATCACCTCTTCCGAGGGCTGGTAGAACACGACATGCGCCTGCTGCCGGATACGCCGCAAACCGGGCGCGAGTTCGTTCGCGCTTCGCCCCAAAAAGGGATTGTCGAGCAGCGAGGCGAAGCATCTGGCGAACTGGTCGCGATACCTGCCCGCCTGCTCGATCCCGAACTCGGCAATGGTAAAATCGGCAATGTCGGAGAGATCGGCCGCCGCCTTTCGGGTCAGCCGCAGCTCACGCACGGGCGGCTGCGCGCTTCTCTGCCTCGGTCCAGATGTCGTCGAGCGAGCGGTCGCTCACGCCGCTGTCCAGCCCCTCGGCAATCGCCTGCCGCAACCCGGACAGCTTCTCCTGCCCCTCCTGATCGCGGCGGACGAGATCGCGGATATATTCGCTGTCGTTGGTGAACCCGCCCTCAGCAATCTGACGCTTGATCCACGCGTCCTGCGTGTCGCTGAGCGTGATGGTCTTGCGGATGGTGGCCATGGTTTGCTCCTGACGGGAGCGATGTATCATACTATTGGTGCGACAAGAAGTCCGGTGCGGTCACCCCACTGTTCCCCGTCCCAGTATCTCCAAGCCCGAGGCCTTCAAGCCTCTTCCGCATGTTTGCTTTGGTGTCATGTCCTATGACCAAGTCGGGATTGAGGGGATCACCGGGATTTACCCACTCGCGGGCACGGAACACGGCATCCCAGAAATTGCCACCCTGATGCAATCGTCCTAGCTCGGCGACGACATCGGCAGGCAACCAAAGCGAAAGCTCGAACGCCATTTTGTTCGCCCGCTCTGCCTCGTCCTCACTCATATCCTCCATGTTTTGCATGCGCCAAGCAAAAGCGAGATACTCAGCCAGTTGGCTCACCCGGTCATGACGCGCAAGTTGCGCACGATGCTCTTCCAGAGCTCGGTCGAAGTGATGGGAGATGCGCCCCTTGACCAAAGTGGTTGCAACCACTCCGACAAGCCCACCAAACATTGTGCCAATGCCAAGTAATGCCGTGGATGCAAGCGGTGAGTTTAGCAGAAGCTGGATCATAAAACTAATGAATCGCCGGAATTCCAGGCTTTGTCTAGTACAAATTACCTTCTTCAAGAGAGCAAGGGCAAGCCAAGAGAAATCTCGTCACCTCGGCCTCCGAGCCGGGTGCAGGCTTCATTGACTTCGACCAAAGAAAGCACCACCCCGGATCAAGTCCGGGATGACGGGAAGATCAATCCTCCACCGCTAGCAGATACAACTGACGCGCCGCGTCCAGCGCCTTTACCGCGCCCTCGTCCTCGAAATGCCAGAAGGTCCAGCCGTTGCAGCTGGGGGCGCCTTGAAGGTCCTTGCCGACCTGGTGGATCGAGCCGTTGAGTTTCTCGTGCACCAGCGATCCGTCGGCGCGCACGGTGGCGGTCCAGCGGCGTTGCTTGTCGAACACCTGCGTGCCCGGCTTGACGAAGCCCGCCTCCACCAGCGTGCCGAAAGCGACGCGCGGCGCGGTGCGTTTGCTCTGCATCGTGGTCAGCGCGCTTTCGTCTAGCGGGAGTTCCTTCTCGATCCGCGCGCGGGCGACTTTGCGGTAGCTCTCTTCCCGCTCGCAGCCGATCCATTCGCGGCCCAGCCGCTTGGCGATCGCGCCGGTGGTGCCGGTGCCGAAGAACGGGTCGAGCACCACGTCGCCCCACTCGGTCGTGGCGAGCAGCACGCGGTACAGCAGCGCCTCGGGCTTCTGCGTCGGGTGCGCCTTATGGCCCGCGTCGTCCTTCAGCCGTTCCCCGCCCGAACAGATCGGGAAGGTCCAGTCGCTGCGCATCTGGAGTTCGTCGTTGAGCGTTTTCATCGCGCGGTAGTTGAAGTGGTAGCGCGCCTTTTCGCCTTGGCTCGCCCAGATCAGCGTCTCGTGCGCATTGGTGAAGCGCGTGCCGCGGAAATTGGGCATAGGGTTGGTCTTGCGCCACACGATGTCGTTGAGGATCCAGAAGCCCAGATCCTGCAGCGTCGCGCCCAGGCGGTAGATATTGTGGTAGCTGCCGATCACCCACAGCGCACCGTCGGGCTTCAGGACGCGCCTGCACTCCGCCAGCCAGGCCTTTGAAAAATCGTCGTAAACCTTAAAGCTGTCGAACTGATCCCAGTGGTCCGTCACGGCATCCACATGGCTGCCGTCGGGCCGGTTGAGATCGCCGCCGAGCTGCAGGTTGTAAGGCGGATCGGCGAAGACCAGGTCGACGCTGTTGTCGGGCAGGCGGCGCATCGCCTCCACGCAGTCTCCGTCGAGGATCTGGCCCAGCGGCAGATCGTGCTTCGGCGCGATCGCGACCTTGCTGGTGCGTACCGCCTGCTTCGCGCGCGGCCTCGCCTTGGTTTCGACTGTCATGATGCGTGCATCCCCCAAAAACCTGTCGGCCGGGCACCCTGAATGGCCCGGTCGAGTTATCCACAGGGGGACTCGATGAGTCCTCGGCGAGTCCCCGTCAAGTCATTCTTGGTAAATGCTTATGGTTAGGGTCGGGTAAATTCACACCAACCCTTTGGAAAATCAGCTGAAAGCGAGTGCGGTATTGGCTGCGAATCCGCCCAGCATCAGCAGGCCGAACAGCCGACCGATCCGGTTCATGAAGCGGCACATCAGGACCAGCAGCAGCGCCGAGGCCGCGCAGATGGGCCAGCCGTACTGGAGCAGCTCGGTCGGCAGAGCAGTGCCCGACACGCTCATCGTCACGCCGCCGATCAGCAGCAGGTTGAAGATGTTGGAGCCCAGCACGTTGCCTAGCGCCAGCTCCGCATGGCCGCGAAACGCAGCGACCGCGGAGGCGGCCAGCTCGGGCAGCGAAGTGCCCACCGCGACGATCGTCAGCCCGATCACCGCCTGGCTGACGCCAAGGTCGCTCGCAATGTCGATCGCTCCGGTCACCAGCCAGCGTCCGCCGAGCACCAGCGCAGCAACGCCCAGTGCGAAGAACAGCAGCGAGAGCAGGAAGTTGGAGGGGGCGGCGGTCTCCTCCGCCTCGGCCTCTGCCTGCGCGGGCGGATGGCGGTACCGCCACACGATATAGATCACCAGCGCAGCCAGCAGCCCGACACCGATGAAGGGCGACCCTATCCTGAGCCACGCAATCCCCCACACGACCAGGGTCAGCAGCAGCGCAACCACGGAATCGCGCCGCCCCACCCCGGCAAGCACGATCGGCGTGACCAGAGCGGCTCCGCCCAGGATCAGCAGCGAATTGGCGATGTTGGAGCCAACGATATTGCCCCACGCGATCTCCGGCGAACCGGCCATCACCGCCTGCACGCTGGCGACCATTTCGGGCATCGAGGTCGCCGCGCCGACGATCACCAGTCCGGTGAACAAGGTGGAGACGCCCAGTTTGTTGGCGATGCCCACCGCGCCGCGGACCAGCAGTTCCCCTCCCCCGGCAAGCGCGACGAGGCCGATGGCGATAAGGATCAGTGAACCGGTCATATGCGGCGGGGTGATAGCATGCCGCGCCCGCCCGCATAGGGGCAATTGCGCAGCGTTGCACGGTTTACGGCGGCAGCGTCAGGTCGCGGGCTGCAGGTGCGGATCGACCCCGGTCATGTCCTTGGAGATTTCCCACAGCCGCGCGGCGAGCAGCGGGTCGCGTGCGGTGGCTGTGGCGACCGCCCTGCCCGATGTCGCACCCCTCGCCTCCATGAAGCCATAGGGGCCGTAATAATCGCCGCCCTGCGCATCCGGGTCGGTCGCCGCCTGCAACGCGGGCAGCGCGCCCTGCTTGGCGGTATTGAGTAGCGGCGCGGCGATCGGCATCACCAGTTTCGCCCAGCCGACCTGCCGGGTCAGCTCGGTCTTCGCGACGCCGGGATGGCACGCGATGCTCGCGATCGGCGATCCCGCCGCGCGCAGCCGCCGGTCCAGCTCCAGCGCGAACATCAGGTTGGCGAGCTTGCTCTGGCCGTAGAATTTCTGGAGCGCATAGTCGCGCTCGCCCGAGAGGTTCTTGAAATCGATCGAGGCCGGGCGGTGCGCGATGCTCGACTGCACCACCACGCGCGGGTTTGTGCCCTTGGCGAGCGCGGGCAGCAGCAGGCTGGTGAGCGCGAAATGGCCCAGATGGTTGACCGCGAAGTGCATCTCCGCACCACCGGTGCCAATCGCATGGGGCACCCACATGATCCCGGCATTATTGACCAGCAGGTCAAGGCTTTCGATGCCTTCCGCCGCGGCGCGGACCGATGCCATGTCAGCCAGATCGAGCTCGACGATCTCGATCTGGGCACCCGGTGCCAGCTGCAGCAGGTCCTGCCGCGCACTCTCTGCCCTGTCGCGGTTGCGGCAGCCCAGCAGCACCTTCGCGCCGTTCTTCGCCAGCACCTCCGCGATATGGAACCCGATGCCCGTATTCGCGCCGGTGACCAGCGCGGTGCGCCCGGTCTGGTCCGGAATATCGTCGAAGGTGAAACCGCTCATGCAAACATCTCCTGCTGGGCGACCGGTGCGAAGCTGCGGCGGTGCAGCGCGCATGGTCCATGCTCCCTCAATGCACTGAGATGCTCTGCGGTCCCGTATCCCTTGTTCCGCTCCCACCCGTAATGCGGATACTCGCGCGCGGCGGCGATCATCAGGCGGTCGCGCCATTCCTTGGCGACGATGCTGGCGGCGGAAATCGCAGGCTCCTTCGCATCCCCGCCCACGATCGCACGCGCGGGCCAGCACCAGCCTTCGCACCTGCCCGAGGGGGTGAGGTTGCCGTCGACCAGCACCATGTCGGGCGCGCGGCCCATCGCCTGCGCCACCCGCGTCACCGCCAGCGTCATCGCCAGCATGGTCGCGCCGAAGATGTTGAGCCGGTCGATCTCTTCCGGCTCGACTACCGCCACACCCCAAGCGCAGCGCCGCCTGACCTGCTCGTCCAGCGCGGAACGCTTGAGGGCCCCAAGCTTTTTGGAATCGTCGAGCCCTGCCGGGCGCGGCTTGCACAGCGCCACCGCAGAGGCCACCACCGGGCCTGCGAGCGGACCTCGCCCAGCCTCGTCCACCCCGACGACGAGCGCACCGGGCGGGCATGACGCCACAAAATCGGGAAGAGGGTTTTCTGCGAACATGACCAAGAACAAATTTCTGAGCGCCGTGCTTGCTACCAGTGCAGGCCTTGCCATCTCAAGCTGCGGCAATGCCGGCACGGGGGAGAACGTGGCGGCATCCGCCTCCTCCAGCCCCGAAGCCAGCCAGCCGAGCGAGACCGTCGGCCCCTTCGCGGTGCGCGATCTGGGCCGCTTCGACGAGCCATGGGCCGCCGCCTTCATCCCCGGCACGCCCATCATGGTGATCACCGAGAAGGCCGGGACGCTGGAAGGATATGATACCGAGACCGGCGAGCGGTGGGAAATCGCGGGCGCGCCGACGGTCGATTACGGCGGCCAGGGCGGGCTTGGCGATGTCGCCTTCCTCGACAGCGAGAGCGCAGATACGCTGGGCACCCGCACGATCTATCTCAGCTGGGCCGAGGCGGGCGATGGCGACACGCGCGGCGCGGTGGTCGGGCGCGGGCAGCTGGTGTGCGAAACGCGCGCCGAGTGCGCGGTGCAGGATCTCAATGTCATCTGGCGCCAGACCCCCAAGGTGAGCGGACGCGGCCACTACTCGCACCGCATCGCCTTCAGCCCCGATGGCAAATATCTGTTCGTCTCCAGCGGCGAACGCCAGAAACAGGACCCGGCGCAGGATACCTCCAACACGCTGGGCACGGTCGTGCGCCTCAACCTCGATGGCACGGCAGCGGCGGGCAATCCGCTGGCCGACAAGGGCTCGCCCAGCGACCAGATCTGGAGCTGGGGCCACCGCAACCTGCTCGGCCTGCAATTCGACAGCGCCGGGCGTTTGTGGGATCTGGAACACGGCCCCGCGGGCGGCGACGAGCTCAATCTGGTGGAGCGCGGCAACAATTACGGCTGGCCCGTGCGCTCCAACGGCGACAACTACAACGGCTCGCCGATCCCCAACCACAGCGCGGACGACGGCTTCACCAAGCCTGCGATCTACTGGACCCCGGTGATCGCGCCGGGCGACTTCCTGTTCTATTCGGGGAACATGTTCGCCGACTGGCAGGGCGACGCGCTGATCGCGAACCTGAAGGAACAGAACATCGTGCGGGTCGACATGAACGGCACCACGGCGACCGAAGCGGAGCGCTACGATCTGGGCGCACGCCTGCGGGAGATCGTGGAGGGGCCCGATGGCGCGCTCTACATCTTCGAGGATGGCGAGAACGCGCGCCTGCGCAAGCTGACGCCTGTGGGGTAAGCTGACACTCGACAGGATCGACAGGGGGCGCGCTTGGTACTAACCGGCGCGCCCATGCCCATGATCGTACCCATCGACGCGGTTCCGGCCGCCCTGCACGAAGAACTGCTCGACGCGGTGTTCGGCGACGACCGGACCACGCGCACCGCCTATCGCATCCGCGAGGGGTTGCAGCATCTGGAAGGGCTCAGTTTCGCCGCGCTCGACGACGAGGAGTTTCTCGCCGGGACGATCGAGCTGTGGCCGGTCTCGCTGACCGATCCCGACGGGCGGCAATATCCGCTGCTGATGGTCGGCCCGGTGGCGGTCGCGCCCAGCCGCCAGAACGAAGGCTATGGCCGCGCGCTGATGGCCGCCGCGCTGGGCGCGATCGAAGGCCCCGCCACGCCCGAAAATCCGGCGCTGCCGCAGGTGCTGATCGGCGACCCGGAATATTACGACAAGTGGGATTTCACCGCCGGGCCGACCGCCGGATGGGACACCCCCGGCCCGGTCGAACGCCACCGCCTGCTCGTGCGCTGCGCCAATCCGGCCGTGCTGCCCCCGCGCGGAATGCTGGGGCCATGGCGGAACGAGAGCGCGCAGAACGGCGTATAGGGGCTCTCGGCCGCAGGGCCGATTGCACGCCCCCCGCCCTTCTGCCAGAGAATCGCCCATGCCCTACGAGCCCCCTCCCCATCTCGCCTCGCTGACCCTTTCGCAAATCGCGGAGCAAGTGGAGGCGCACAAGCTGCCGCCGGTCGAAGGCTGGGCGCCGCAGCAGGAGGGCGATTCGAACATGCGGATCGCCGCCGACGGCACCTGGTTTCACGAGGGCTCGCCGATCAACCGGCAGGGGATGGTCCGCGCCTTCTCCGGCCTGTTGATCCGCGACGAGGCGGGCGCGCATTTTCTCGTGACCCCGTTCGAGAAGCTCTCGATCGAGGTTGAGGATGCGCCGTTCATCGCGACCGACATGGTTGCGCGCGACGAAAACGGCACCCCGGCGCTGGCCTTCCGGCTCAATACGGACGAGCTGGTGATCGCGGGGCCGGATCATCCGATCATCGCGCGCGGCGATGCGGAGACGCCCGCGCTCTATATCGGCGTGCGGCGCGGACTGGAGGCACGGCTCAACCGCAGCACCTATCAGCAACTCGCCGAACATGCCCTGGCAAATGGCGAGGACTGGAGCGTTTCGAGCATGGGCGAGACGTTTCGCCTGAAGCCGTGAACGCCCCCGACGGAAAACTGGTCGATCGCCTGCGGACGATCTTCGACGAGGGCCACGGGATCGAACTGCCGGATCTTCTGACAGACAAGCAGTTCGCCGGACGCGATCCGCGCCCCGCCGCGGTGCTGATTCCGGTCACCGATCGCGCAGAACCCGGCGCGATCCTGACCCAGCGCCCGCTCGACATGCGCAGCCACCCCGGCCAGGTCGCCTTTCCCGGCGGCAAGCTGGACGCGGGCGAGGATGCGGTCGAGGCCGCGCTGCGCGAGGCGCACGAGGAACTCGCGCTCGACCCGTCGCTGGTGCGCGTGATCGGCGCGACCGACCGCTACCACACGGGGACCGGGTTCGACGTGACGCCCGTGCTCGGCGTGATCCCGCCCGATCTGCCGCTGGTGCCCAATCCGGGCGAGGTGGAAAGCTGGTTCGAAGTGCCTCTGTCGGTGCTGTTCGACCGGTCCAAATACACCGAGAACAGCACAATGTGGAAAGGGGCGGAGCGCCGCTATTACGAGATGCACTGGGAAGGCTACCGGATCTGGGGCGTGACCGCGGCGATCATCTTCAACCTCTCACGCCGGCTGGATATCACGGAGAGCTTCGGTGGCTGAGCACATGCCACAGGCACAATGGACGCAGCGGGCCGATCTGGCCGCGCTGGTCGAGGCGATCGGACCCGGCAATATCCGCTGGGTCGGCGGCGCAGTGCGCGACACGCTGCTGGGCGCGCCGGTCAAGGACATCGACGCTGCAACTCCGCTGCGCCCCGAACAGGTGGTGGAAGCCTGCAAGGCGGCGGGCATCCGCACCGTGCCCACGGGAATCGATCACGGCACGATCACCGTGCTGACCGATGGCGGCCCGGTCGAGGTGACGACTTTGCGCGAGGACGTCTCCACCGATGGCCGCCGCGCGACGGTGGCCTTCGCGAGCGACTGGCGCGAGGATGCGGCGCGGCGCGACTTCACGATCAACGCGCTCTATGCCGATCCGGCGACGCTGGAACTGTTCGATTATTTCGGCGGGCTGCAAGATCTGGAGGCGCGGCGGGTGCGCTTCATAGGCGATGCGCGCCAGCGGATCCGCGAGGATCACCTGCGGATATTGCGCTATTACCGCTTCCAGGCGCGCTTCGGCGCGGCGCTGGACGGGGAGGCGGAGGAAGCCTGCGCCGAACTCGCCCCGATGCTCAAGGGCCTCAGCCGTGAACGCGTGGCGATGGAGCTGACCGCGATCCTCGCCCTGCCCGATCCCGCGCCGACGATCGCCCGGATGCACGAGCACGGCGTGTTGCCGGTAATCCTGCCCGAAGCGGGTGCAGAACAGATCGCCGCGCTCCAACGGCTGGTCGCGACCGAAGCCGCCTGCGACACCGCGCCCGACCCGATCGTGCGGCTATCCGCGCTGTTGCCGGCAGACGGAAGCACTGCCGAAACGGTCGCCGCGCGGCTGCGCCTGTCGCGCAAGCACCGCGATCTGCTGGTGTGCCTCGCGGCGCGCGAGGCGAGTGATGCGGAGGCCCCCAAGGCGCTCGCCTATACCCAAGGCAGCGCCTGCGCGGCGGGCCGTCTGCTGCTTGGCGGCAGCGATCCGCGCGTGATCGCCGGGTGGGACATTCCACAGCTGCCGCTCAAGGGCGGCGAGATCGTGGCGCGCGGGCTCAGCGGAGCGGAGGTGTCCAAAACCCTGCGCGCGGTCGAGGCACGCTGGGTCGCTGAAGATTTTCCCGACCGTGCCCGGGTACTCACCCTGCTGGACGAGGTTTTGCAAAGCCGAACAAGCTCTTAAGCTTACCTTCATGCGCAACTATCTAATAATACTCCCGACGCAGCAAGACGGCGCGTCGGTGTCTATCAGCCCCGCCCGGTTGACATCATTTAGCCGCATTTACATACCGACCCACCTCGGAAGTGGCCCTTTTGGGGCCTTTTGTCGCCATCTGGCGGGAGCATCTGCCGGGATCAGCCGTTTCAGTGGGGCAAGTCCCCACCCCGCGGGCCGTCGTTTCGGCGATCGATCCGCGCCACAAGGAGAGTAAGATTATGAAGTTCAAGACCGCATTCGCAGCCGCCGCGCTCACGCTGGCCACCGCCGCCAACGCCCAGGTGGGCCCCGAAGTCGGGGCGACCGTCTATGGCCCCGAAGGCAACACGGTCGGCACCATCGAAGCGATGCAGGATGGCGTCGTGGTCGTGAACACCGGCACCTACACCGCTCCCGTCCCCGCCAACGCGTTCGGCGAAGGCCCCGAAGGCCCGATCGTGTCGGTCACCAAGGACCAGCTCAACGCGATGATGGCCGAGCAGGAAAAGCAGATGGCCGCCGCGCGTGACGCCGCGCTGATCGAAAACGCGACCGTCCTGACCGCCGATGGCGTCGAAATCGGCACCGTCACCTCGATCGACGGTGACAACGCCATCGTCACCTTGGAAGACGGCCCGGTCAGCCTGATGCGCGACCAGTTCGCGACCAACGAAACCGGCGCGCTGATCGTGCTGGCGACCAAGGATCAGCTGATGGCCGCGCTCAACGGCGGGAGCGTCGAAGGCGGCGAGGCGATGGAAGCCGACGCCGAGTAAGCGCCAGCCACAAGTTTCCCTCGGGGCCACCATCTCGAGGGTCGCAAGAGGCGGGTCGTGTGCCGAAAGGCGCGCGGCCCGCCTTTGGTTTTGGGGAATATGAGAGCAAACATTTCTCCCAAATTGGTGCGATTCCGCATCAGCAGATTGAGTCCGGTAGGGCTGGCTATTCCTCAGCCTCTACGCACATGCTAATGCGTGGCCATGATACTGAAGGGGAAACACGAGAACAGGCTGGATGAGCATAGACCGACGCCCTCCACCGAGATCGAAAACCTACTTATCGGTCGTGAGATGAGGCCCCCAAAGGTAGATGAGGCGCTCGGTCTTCTCGTGCGGCACTCTTTGGCATCTCATTGATATAAAATCTATGCCACAGAGCCAAAAGCGTACCGAACTGCAAAAGCTCTCGGAAGCAAAGCTCGCGAACGCTGAGCTTTTGCTACGAAACAGTCGTTTTGGCGATGCGTTCTACCTGTCTGGGTACGCCATAGAATTAGGATTAAAGGCTGTTATTGCGAAGCAAATGACAGCCCAATCCATACCCGACAAGACCTTCATAAACGCAATCTATACACACGATTTGAAGAAATTGGTCAGTCTCGCCGGCCTAATGCAAGATTTGCAGGCTGAACAGAAACGAAGCCCCGCGTTCGCCACCTATTGGGGTATAGCGGGCGAGTGGAGCGAGTCTTCGCGGTATTTCGCGACTGACCGCGGTACAGCCCAGCTCATGGTTCAATCCATTAGCGATCCAAATTCAGGAATATTGAGATGGATACGTCAGCACTGGTGAAGGAGGGGCAGCTTATTGTTCGCCTGATGGACGATGCGGGCTACCCTCCCAAAGGGGCGATGCTCGTCCACAACCCAGAGATAGATTCTTGGAGACTGTGGCTCGTTCCCCCCGACAATTTGCGCGACAAGCTGAAATTTTACGGAAAGACCTCGTCGCTCATCGTCGATAACCAAGCCGATTTTTCTCTTCTTGATGCCGGAGATATTGACCTTCGGTTTCCCGATCATCCTGCCATCCAAGGGCTCGGCGATTTTATCCATATGGACCAACTCGGCGCAGCGCATTTCAGCGGAAATACCTTCAATGGTTTCTACTTGCCGGATGGCATCGTTCTGAGGATGGCAATCTAGTTCAGCGGCCAGTTGACGGATCGTGATCTGCATCGGCCATCAAGACGACCTGATTTCCGTTTCGGCTTAGAGATAAATGAGTTCATGGTGGACACGATGCCGTCTCCGCCCCGGCTGTAGCGCACGCTACAACTTAAACTAGGCACGCCCATAGTTCGAACCTAAACGCACCCCTCACTCTCACATTGTTCGCGCGCTCGACGGGCCAACGAACCTAGGCCTAAAATCGGTTGTCGCGCGGGAAGCCCTGCGGCGGCATGCGGCCTGCGCCGCCGCGCGCGACCTTCCATTGCCACATCTCCATTTCGGTGCGGGTGCGTTCGCCCGTCCCGCCCATCTGCCAGCTGAGGCCTTCCTCCAGCCGGAAGGTGGTGACGTCGGCCATCCCGCCATCGCGGTAGCGTTGCAGCTGGACGCCCTGCCCGCGGCTCATCTCGGGCATTTCCTCCAGGTTGAACACCACCAGCTTGCGGTTGTCGCCCACGACGGCGACGTGATCGTGCCCCTCGCCGATATGCGCCACGCGGGCGAGCTTGGCGTCGCCCTTCAGCGTCATCACCGCGCGGCCCTTGCGCGTCTCGGCCAGCAGGTCGTCCGACTTGATGACGAAGCCCTTGCCCAGCGTGCTCGCCAGCAGCAGCCGCTCACCGGGCTTGTGCGCCCAGGCGAAAACGATGTGCGCGCTATTGTCGATGTCGACCATCGTGCGCACCGGCTCGCCGAAACCGCGCGCGCCGGGCAGCTTGTCCGCGCCCAGCGTGTAGAAGCGCCCGTCGTCGGTCGCGATCAGCAGCTTGTCGGTGGTCTGCGCATGGAAGGCGAAGGCGAGTTCGTCGCCTTCCTTGAACTTCCATTCCTGCGACAGGTCTGCATGCCCCTTCGCCGCACGGATCCAGCCGCGCGCGGAGAGGATTACCGTGGTCGGTTCCTTCTCGATCATCGCGTCCATGCTGAATTCGACCGTCGGCTCCGCCTCGTCGATCGTGGTGCGGCGCGCGCCCAGCGCGGTATCCTTGCCGTATTCCTTGCGCAGGGCATTGAGATCGCGCTTCAGCCGCGTGCGCTGGCGCACCGGGCTTTCGAGCAGCTTCTGAAGCTCGTCCTGCTCCTTCAGCAGGTCGTCCTTCTCCTGCCGCAGCTGCATTTCCTCCAGCTTGCGCAAACTGCGCAGCCGCATGTTGAGGATCGCTTCGGTCTGCCGGTCGGTCAGGCCGAACTCCGCCATCATCACCGGCTTGGGCTCATCCTCGGTGCGGATGATCTCGATCACCCGGTCGAGGTTGAGGAAGGCGATAATATAGCCCTCGAGCAGTTCGAGCCGGTCCGCGATCTTCGCCAGCCGGTGGCGGGTGCGGCGCTGGAGAATGTCGATCTGGCTCGCGATCCAGTTCTGCAATAGCTCCTTGAGGCCCATCACCATCGGCGTGCGCGTCGCATCGAGCACGTTCATGTTGAGGCCGAAGCGCGTTTCCAGGTCGGTCAGGCGGTAGAGCGACTCTTTCAGCAGCTCGGGATCGACATTGCGGCTGCGCGGGACCAGCACGATGCGGATCTGCTCGTCGCTTTCGTCGCGCACGTCCTCGAGGATCGGCACCTTCTTGTCCGCGATGACCTGCGCGATCTGCTCGATCAGCTTGCCCTTGGGCACCTGGTAGGGGATTTCGCTGATGATGAGCTGCCATTGCCCGCCGCCCAGACGCTCTATCCCCGCGTCGCGGTCTGCCGCGCTCTCGGCCTCGGCGGCATGGAAGCGCGCGCGGATGCGGAAGGAGCCGCGACCGGTCTCATAAGCCGCACTGATGGTTTCGGGGCTGTCCACGATCAGCCCGCCGGTGGCGAGGTCCGGCCCCTGCATGATCTGCATCAGCCGCGCATGCTCGACCGCCGGGTTCTCGATGACTTCCAGCGTCGCCTCGATCACCTCGTCGACATTGTGCGACGGGATGTTGGTCGCCATGCCCACCGCGATCCCGCTGGCCCCGTTGGCGAGCAGGTTCGGGAACAGGCCGGGGAAGATGACCGGCTCTTCTTCCTCGTTGTTGTACGTGGGCACGAAATCGACCGTGCCCTCGTCCAGCCCCGCCATCAGGCTGATTGCGGTCCTGGTCAGCCGCGCTTCGGTGTAGCGGGCGGCGGCGGCGTTATCGCCGTCGATATTGCCGAAGTTCCCCTGCCCTTCGACCAGCGGATAGCGCAGCGCGAAGGGCTGCGCGAGACGGACCATCGCGTCGTAGACCGCAGTGTCGCCATGCGGGTGGTACTTGCCCAGCACCTCGCCGACCACGCGGGCGGACTTCTTGTAAGCGCTGTCGGGCGAGAGGCGCAGTTGGCGCATCGCCCACAGCAGCCGGCGGTGGACCGGCTTCAGCCCGTCGCGCAGATCGGGCAACGAGCGCGCGGTAATCGTGGACAGCGCGTAGACAAGATACCGCTCGGACAGCGCGGTCTCGAACGGCGCGTCGACGATTGCAGCGGGGGAATCGGGCTCCGCGGGGCCCTGATCTTTGGAAGCCATCGGCTCGCCCTACCACCGGCTCGCCTCGGCCAGAAGCGCGGAACGCAAAGCTTTCCCCGCCCGTTTAGCCACTGAAAGCACAATTCATACGAAAGGACTTCATCATGGCCAAACGCGTTATGATTCTCGCCACCGACGGTTTCGAGCAGTCGGAACTCTTCGACCCCAAGAAGAACCTCGAAGACGCAGGCATCGAGACCGAAGTGGTCAGCCTGGAATCGGGTGAAATCAAGGCTTGGGACAAGGACAACTGGGGCAAGACGATCACAGTCGACAAGACCGTGGACGAAGTCGCCAATTGCGAAGGCTACGACGCCCTCCTCCTCCCCGGCGGCCAGATCAACCCCGACCTGCTGCGCGTGAACGACCGCGCGGTTGCCATCGTCCGCGAATTCAACGCCGCGGGCAAGCCGATCGCCGCGATCTGCCACGCGCCGTGGCTACTGATCGAAGCAGGCCTGGTCGAAGGCAAGACGCTTACCAGCTATCACTCGATCCGCACCGACATGAAGAATGCGGGCGCGAACGTGGTCGATCAGGAAGTCGCGGAAGACGGCAACCTCATCACCAGCCGCAATCCGGACGACATCCCCGCCTTCTCGGACCGCCTGATCAGCCGCGTGCTGGAGAAGGTGCCCGAAAACGCCTAAGCTTCTGAGAAGCTGACAAAACCGAGGCCCGGTCGCAGAGATGCGGCCGGGCTTTTTACTCCGCGCTTGCCAATGTGGCGAGAATGGGGCACGATTATGGCCATAATGTGATGACCACATTGCGAATGGGGAGAGAATTGATGGCTTTTCGTTCTTCGCTGCTTCTCGTGTCCGCCGCCGCCCTCGCGCTGGCCGCGTGTTCCGACAATTCCGCCTCCGAGACGACCGAAGCCGTCACCACGATGGATGTCGCCGAAGCGGACGCGATGGAGGCACCGATGGCGGAAAGCTCAGCGGGCGAGGCGATCTCCACCCCGGACATCCCCGCTGCTGCGCCCAAGATCGCCTATGTCTATTCCTACGGCTTCCGGGTGGAGCGAGACGCAATCGCGCCCCTGCAGGAACGCCATGCCGACATGTGCGCCCATCTCGGCCCGCTGACCTGTCAGGTCCGCTCAATGAGCCAGAGCGGGGCCGACGATGACTACGGCTATGGCGAGCTGGAGCTTTCGGTCGCGGCGGACAAGGCGCGCGATTTCGGGCGCAAGCTGGCCAGCGCCGTCGAGGCCGAAGGCGGCGAGCAGGTCTCCTCCACCATCGAGGGAGAGGATCTGTCGAAACAGATCGTCGATACAGAAGCGCGCCTGCGTAGCCGCGACGTGCTGCGCGACCGGCTGATGGAGGTGCTGCGCACCCGCAAGGGCAGCGTGCAGGAACTGGTCGAGGCCGAACGCGGCGTCGCGCAGGTCAACGAAGAGATCGACCAGGCGCGCAGCTGGCTGCAGGAAATGCGCGGCCGCGTCGCCTATTCACGGATCACCGTGACCTACCAGAGCGAGGGCGCAGGTCCCGGCGGCTTTGTCGAACCGATCCGCAGGGCGGTAAGCTCGATCGGGCCGGTCGCGGGCAATGTGATCGGCGGGCTGATTCTGCTGCTGACGATTTTTCTGCCGCTCGGCCTGATCGGTTACGGCCTGTGGCGCCTGTTCCGCTGGCTGCGGCGGCGCGAGGACAGCGCCGCCAGCACGGACTAGCGCCCGCTCATATCATGCGCATCGGCTGGGATGGTGACCTCCATCCCGTCGAGCGCATCGGTCAGCGTGATCTGGCATGAGAGGCGGCTGGTCGGGCGCACGCCATAGGCGAGGTCGAGCATGTCTTCCTCGTCCTCGCTCGCCTCGGGCAATTGCGCGAACCATTCCTTGGCGACCAGCACGTGGCAGGTGGAACAGGCCATCTGCCCCTCGCAGGTGCCCTCGAGCGGCATCCCCGCCGCCTGCGCGACGCGCAGCAGCACGTCGCCCGCCTGCGCCTCCGCCTCGACCCGCTGCCCGTCCGCCTTGTGAAAGATGACCTTCATGCCTGGCTCTCCGCCGCTTGAATGATGAGTGAGCACGCGCGCTGCATATCCTCACGCGTGGTGTAACGCCCCCAGCCGAGGCGGATCGAGGATTTCGCCTGCGCATCGCTGAGCCCGATGGCGCGCAGCACATGACTGGTCCGGCCCGATCCGCTGGCGCAGGCGGACCCGGCGGAGAACATGACTTCGCGGCATTCGCTCATCAGCCGGGCGACGTCGAGGCCGTCGCGACGAATGTTGAGGTTGCCGTGCCAGCGCTGCTCCGCACTGCCGTTGAGCGTCCAGCCGGAGAAAACATCGCGGGCGACCTGCCACAGCTCTTCGACATGCGCCGCGTCCTCTTGCTGCCGTTCCACTGCCAGCGCCGCCGCCGCGCCGAACCCGGTGCACAGAGCGGGCGAGAGCGTGCCCGAGCGCAGCCCCTGCTCCTGCCCGCCGCCCTCGACATGCGGGATCAGCGACAGGCCGTCGCGCACCCACAGCGCGCCGATCCCCTTGGGTCCGTGCAGCTTGTGCGCGCTGACCGCGATCATGTCGGCCTCTGGCGGGAGGGCCATCTTGCCCGCCGCCTGTACCCCGTCAACCAGCAGCAGCGCGCCGGTTTCTTTCGCGCGGCCAGCCATCTTGGCGATGGGCTGGATCGTGCCGATCTCGTTGTTGAGCTGCATCACGCAGAGCAGACCGACATATTTGGGCATTTGGACGTCGGGCGCGATCACCCCGTCCGCGCCGACCGGCAGTTCGGTCCAGTTGCCGATCGCCTTGACCGTGTCGATCACCGCCGCGTGCTCGATCGCGCTGAAGGCGATGTGCTCGCCGGAGCGGGCTGCGGCATTGCCCCGGATCGCGAGGTTGATCGCCTCTGTGGCGCTGCCGGTGAAGATCACCTGCCCTCCGGGCGGGAAGAGCTGCGCCACCTGCTCGCGCGCCACCTCGACCGCTGCGGCCGCCATGCGGCCCATGCGGTGGGGCGAGTGCGGGTTGCCGAAAGTGTCGGAGTCGGGCCCGCCGAGCCACGCGAGCATCGCGTCACGCGCTTCGGGCGCGAGCGGAGTGGTGGCCTGGTAGTCGAGGTAGATCATGAACGTGCTCTCATCCTACCCGATAGGTCGCCCCGGACGTGATCCGGGGCAAGGCTTTCTTCGTTCACGAGACAAAAGGATGCACCGCCCCGGATCAAGTCCGGGGTGACGGCGGGGTTTCAGGTGAGACTGCCCCAAGCCTGCGCGAACGCCTCCAGTTCCTCGGGCGTCGTGCTCCACCCCATGCTGACGCGGATCGTGCGCGCGGCGACATCGTCGGAAACCCCGAACGCGTCGAGCACGCGGCTCTTCTTGAGCGTGCCCGAGGAACACGCGCTTCCCGCCGAGACGGCAAAGCCCTTGGCGTCGAGGCGGATTAGCTGCGCCTGCGCACTCATCGTGGGGTGGGCAACAGCGATGATGTGAGAGCAGTGCATGCCCATCCGCAGAACTTCACCCTGTCGGAAAAGCTCGTTCTTGAAGTCGAATTGCTGCTCGACTGTCGTAGCCCAATTCTCGATATCTCCTGCCTCTAGCGCAGCTGCCATGCCGAGAATATCGGGGAGGTTCTCGGTCCCCCGCCGATATCCGCGTTCGTGACCACCGCTCGGCTTGAGCATCGCGAAGTCGCGCACCAGCAGCGCGCCAACGCCGATCGGTCCACCGAACTTGTGGGCCGAGACGATGGCCATATCGCAATCGGGCAGCGGCATTTTCCCAGCGCTCTGTGCGCAATCGACGAGCAGCAGCCCTCCGTGGTCGCGAACCACTTCGGCTATCGCCTCGATGTTCTGGATCGTCCCGGTTTCCGAATTGACGTGCTGAACAGCCACGAGAGAACGATTTTCTTTTCCTTCAACGATGGGCGACGGCTCGATGAGCTTGGCGAGCGCCTCGAGATCGATGGCACCAGCCTCCCCAACCGGGATCGAAGCGACGTCACGGCTTTCGACAAAGCAATGAAGGGCATCATGCTCGACCACGCTTACGGCTTCATTGATCACAGCGGCATGATCGAAAGCGAGCAATGCACTCTCGCTCGCGCCGGAGGTAAAGATCACCTCGCCGTCCCACTCAAGCGCCGCCTTCACCCGCGCGCGTGCATCCTCCAGCGCCTGCTTGGCCTTGCGGCCCTCGGCATGGGGAGACGAGGGGTTGGCCCAGATCGCAAACCCTTCCTCCATCGCGGCCTTCGCCTCGGGCCGCAGGGGTGAGGTGGCAGCATGGTCGAGATAGACGCGCGGCTTGCTCAAGAGATGCTCGAAGTAATTGCGAAATGCGGCATAAAGCCTATATAGCCGCCCACCTCGCGCGCGCCACCGCCCAAACCGATGGCGCTTGTGCCAGCCCAGTTATTTCCGGACCCCAGCACCCATGCCCACCGTCATCTTCCCCGGCCCCGAAGGCCGCCTCGAAGGCCGTTTCTCGCCCCCGCCGCGCCCGCGTGCACCGGTCGCGCTGATCCTCCACCCGCACCCGCAGGGCGGCGGCACGATGAACGAGCGGATCACGCAGAGCCTGTACAAGACCTTCGTCGATCGCGGTTTCGCCACGCTGCGCTTCAACTTCCGCGGCGTGGGCCGCAGCCAGGGCAGCTTCGACAACGGCATCGGCGAACTCTCCGACGCGGCGAGCGCGCTCGATTGGATCCAGTCGATCCATGAAGAAGCACAAGTCACCTGGGTGGCCGGTGTCAGCTTCGGCGCGCTGATCGGCATGCAGTTGCTGATGCGCCGCCCCGAAATCCGCGGCTTCATCTCGGTCGGCGCCCCGGCGAGCATGTACGACTTCAGCTTCCTCGCGCCCTGCCCCGCCAGCGGCATCTTCGTCCACGGCGCGGCCGACACGGTGGTGCCCCCGCCCGCGGTCACCAAGCTGGTCGAGAAGCTGCGGACGCAGAAGCACATCACCATCCACCACGAGGAAATCCCGCGTGCGAACCACTTCTTCGAGAAGGAGCACGACGAGATGATGGGTGCGGTGAACAACTACCTCGATTTCCGGCTCGATCCGTCCTGCCCGATCCGCTGATCGCGCAGGGCTGAGGGCCCCGCCCGACACCGCCAATCGCCTGTCCCCCTGCGCGCGGCCCGCGCGGGGCGACAGGCCGTGTCGCAATTCGATCCTGATTTGAAACGTTATACCATCTAGCGCCTGTTAATAGTCATAGTGTATCATCTCCTCGGAGGCAGTCCCAAGCTGCCCGGAAAAAACAGGAGAGATGTCCATGGCTTACACCTATGCCAACCAGACGCAGAACCGGCTCCCCGCCATTCTGGGTGTGGCCGGAGTGCATGCCGGTATCGGCGCGCTGCTGATCTACGGCCTCGCGACGGGCGAGTTCGAGAAGATCGTCCAGCCGCCACTCGAAGGTGGCCAGATCGAGCTGCCGCCACCCCCGCCGCCGCCCAAGCCGGTCGATCAGCCGCAGGTCGAAACCCCGCCCTCGGCACGCGATGTGGTCGCCCCCAAGCCGCCGCTGGATGTCTCGACCAATCCGCCGCGCGTCGACTCCAGCGGCATCATCCTGCCGCCTGCGCCGCCGCAGCCTTTGCCGCTGCCCAGCATCGCCCCGACGCTCGCGCCGCCTCCGCCGCCCAAGCCTACGCCCAGCTTCGATCCGGTGTCCGCCCGCCCCGCGAACAATGCGCGCGCCTGGGTGACGCAGAGCGACTATCGCAGCAGCTGGATCGCGCGCGATTACGCGGGCACGGTCGGCTTCAGGCTGAATGTCGGAGCGAGTGGCCGCGTGGAAGGCTGCTCGGTCACGAAGTCCTCCGGCGTCGCCGCGCTGGACGAGGCGACCTGCCAGCTGGTCACCCGGCGCGCGCGGTTCGATCCGGCCAAGAACGGCGAGGGCCGCGCGGTCGCGGGCAGCTATAACGGCGCGGTGCGCTGGCAGCTGCCCGACTGATAACCGCTTCGCCTACTCTCCGATTCCCTCGGTCGTCGCGGTGTTCACCGGCGCGCGGCCCTGGGAATCGGGGATGGTCCAGATCGCCACGTTGAGCAGCGCGACCAGCGCCGCAACCACCATCAGCCCCGCCTGCTTGCGAAAGCCGCGGCGGAAAAGAATGACTGCACCGCCGATAAGGGCAAATGCGGCGAGGACGAGCAGCGAGAGGACGAGGTTGAGCATGCGTTTCGCCTACACCGGATTGTGCCCATGCGGAACGGCTGTGTGCGCGAAGCTTTCTGTCAGAGTGCGGCACACCTGCCGCGAGTAGCCACAGGAGCTGGTCATGGGTATTTTCGGTTCGATCAAGGATGCGATCTTCGGCAACGACAAGACCGAAAAGCAGCCACCGGCAACCTCCACCGCCCCGGCGACCACGCCGGCAACAGACACGTTCAACAATTCGGGCGTAGAATTCGAGCCGACCAGCACAGTCGACGTGGCAGAGCGACTGGACAAGATCGAAGGCTCCGACAAGCTGAACTGGCGGACCTCGATCGTCGATCTCCTCAAATTGCTCAGCATCGATCCGAGCTACGAGAACCGCAAGCAGCTGGCTGGCGAACTGGGCCGTAGCGACTACGAAGGCACCGCCGAAGACAATATCTGGCTGCACAAGCGGGTGATGCAGGAAATCGCAGACCACGGCGGCAATGTGCCTCCCGAACTGCTCAAGTAGCACACGCGAAGCAAAGATTTGACGGGTGTGGCGCGGGGCGTCACACCCGTTTGCATGAGCACATTCTCCCTCACCCGTCGCCAGACCCTTGCCGGGCTCACCGCCACAACCGCCCTGACGCTGGGTGGCTGCGCCGCCAGCCGCACCGGCCCTTCGCTGCGATCCATGACCCTCGCGCCCGACGAATGGCTCGACGAAGTCGCCTACGGGATGCTGCGATACGAGCCTGAGCGGGCGACCAGTCTCGGCGTAGATACCGGCAATCGTTCCGCGTGGCGCACGATGCTGGAAGACCAGTCGATTTCGGGTCAGCGCGAATACGGCGCCTATCTGCGCTGGGTCGTCGGCCAGATGGAGGGGCTCGACGAGAGCGGCCTCACCCCCGACCAGCAGACCAGTTTCGAAGTCGTGCGCAGCGCCTTTTCGACCGCCGCCGAAGGCTTCGACCTGCCCTACGGCGATGTCGCGGTCGGCAGCTGGCGCAACGCGCCATATGTCGTGATCCAGAATGTCGGGACCTATCTCGACATGCCGCGCTTCTTCGATTCCACACAGCCGCTCGCGGAAGAGACGGACGCAGCGGCTTATGTGTTGCGGCTGGCATATGTGGACGACGCGCTGGACGGTGAGTTGGAGCGGCTGGAAAAGGCGCGCAGTCTCGGCGTGATTCCGCCCGACTTCCTGCTCGACAAGGCGATTGCCGCGATGGAAGCGAGCATCGAGTCGGCGCCGTACGATTACGTCAATCCGCTGGAAAAGGCGCCCGAGGAGATCCGCGCCGCCGCGATGAAGTCCGCCAGGCGGATTACGGAGCAGTCAATCGTCCCCGCGCTCCAGCGCCAGCTCGCCGAGCTAAAGGCCGAGCGCGCGCGGGCGAAGTCCAACGCGGGCATGTGGGCGCAGCCCGGCGGGCCGGAATGGTACGCCTGGGCGCTCAAGGCCAGCACCACGACCACGCTCTCGCCCGACGAAATTCACGAACAGGGGCTGCAGGAACTCGAAGCGCTGCACGCGCGGATGGACCCGATCCTGCGCGACATCGGCTATGACAGCGGTACTGTGGGCGAGCGGATGCAGAAGCTCTCCACTGATCCGCGCTACAAATTTGCCGAGGGCGATCCGGGCCGCAAGCAGATCATGGACTTCATCCATGACCGGATCGACTGGATCACCGCGCAGATGCCGCGCGCCTTCAACGAGTTGGTCGAGCCCAATGTAGAGGTGCGTCGCCTGCCGCTCGCCGAAGAACCCGGCGCACCGGGTGCCTATGGCGGCGCGGGCAGCAAGGACGGGTCGATCCCCGCGCGCATGTGGATCAACCTGCGCACCACCGACCTGCACCGCAAATACGACCTCGCCGACCTTACCTATCACGAGAGTATCCCCGGCCACGCGTGGGAAGGCACCTTCTCCAACCGCCTGCCACTGATCCGCTCCATCTTGGCGTTCAACGCCTTCTCCGAAGGCTGGGCGCTGTATGCCGAACAACTGGCCGACGAGCTGGGCGCCTACGACGACTTCCAGGTCGGCCGCCTCGGCTACCTGCAAAGCCTCGCCTTCCGCGCCTGCCGCCTGGTGGTCGACACCGGGCTGCACCACAAGCGCTGGACCCGCGAACAGGGCCGCCAGTTCTTCGTCGAGCGCAACGGCAGCAAGGCGGAGGAAGTGGCGAGCGAGGTCGATCGCTATTGCAGCTGGCCGGGCCAGGCTTGCGGCTACAAGATCGGCCATTCGCAGATCGTCCGCCAGCGCGAGCGGGCCAAGCGCGAAATGGGCGACGCCTATGATTTCAAAGGCTTCAACACGGCGGTAATCCTCGGCGGCAATTCCCCGCTCGACGTCGTGGAAAAGACCGTCACACGCTATATATCCAGCGCCGGGTAGCGGCGCATGACAGGAACCGGGCGCGATGGAAACTTTCGGAGACGATCTCGAAACCATGCGCCGGGTTCCGCTGGCGGATGAGCATGTCGCGGCGATCTGCGAGATCGGGCGCGAATGCAGCTATGCGGCGGGCGAAATGGTGGCCGAGCTTGGCTCGCCGATGGACCGCTTCGTCTATGTGATCGAGGGCGAGATCGAAGTCGTCGATCCGTTCAGCGGCGAACGCATGGTGCCCTCCACGCTCGGCCCGACGCAGTTCATGGGCGAGATCGCCTTCCTCAACGGCGGCACCAACATGCTGGGGATGCGCGCCGCGAAGCCGACGCGCACGATCGAGGCTCCGCGCGATGCCATGCTGGAGCTGATGGCGCGGGTGCCCGAACTCTCCGACCATATCATCACCGTGTTCTCCGCCCGCAGGAGACGGCAATTCGAGCAGAGCAACAGCGGGATCAAGTTGATCGGCGCGGACCGCGATCCGCGCATCCAGCAATGCGAACGCTTCCTCAGCCGCAACCGCATCCCCTTCCAAAGCTACGACCTCGACAGCAGTGACGCCGAAGCCAGCCGGTTGTGCAGCCTCGTCGATCACGAGCCGGCAGTGATCCTGGGCAAGGATCGCCCGCTCGACGACCCGAGCCCGCGCGCCCTAGCGCAGGCGCTCAACCTCGATCTGGCGATTGGAGAGGATGAAACGGTTGACCTGCTGATCGTGGGCGCTGGCCCGTCCGGCGTAGCGGCAGCAGTCTATGCCGGCGCGGAGGGGATGAGCGCGCTGGTGGTGGAGGATACCGCCATCGGCGGGCAGGCCGGGACCAGCAGCCGGATCGAGAATTACATGGGCTTCCCCACCGGGATCAGCGGATCAGACCTTATCTATCGCGGGCAGATTCAGGCGCTGAAATTCGGCACCCGCTTCGCCATGCCGCGCCGGGTCGAGGCGCTGGAGGAGATGCCCGACGGCACCTTCTGCGCCACGCTCGACCATGGCGAGCGGCTCTGCGCCCGCACGGTGCTGGTCGCGACCGGCGTGCAATATCGCCGCCTCCCCATTGAGCGACTGGAAGAGCTGGAAGGCGCTGGCGTGTTCTACGCCGCGACCGAGATGGAAGCGCGCTTCTGCCGCAATACCGAAGTCGTGGTCGTCGGCGGAGGCAATTCCGCCGGGCAGGCTGCCATGTACCTCTCGCGCACAGCCAAGTGCGTTCACGTCGTGGTGCGCGGCACCTCGCTCGCCGCCTCGATGTCGGACTACCTCTCGCGCAGGCTGGAGGCCGATCCCCGGGTGCAGCTGCATTACGAGACCACGGTTTCGCAGCTGCACGGGGAGGATCACCTCGATGCCATCACGCTCGACACCCCCGATGGGCAGCGACGGATCGAATCCCGCGCGCTGTTCATCATGATCGGCGCAGCTCCCAACACCGAATGGCTGGCGGAGCATATCGATCTGGACGAGCGGGGCTTCGTGCTGACGGGGGAGAAGGTCGGCCGCGACTCCCCTTACGAAACCTCCAAGCCGGGCATCTTCGCGGTCGGCGATGTCCGCGCGGGATCGGTAAAGCGCGTGGCCAGCGGAGTCGGTGAAGGGTCGGTCGTGGTCAGCCGCATCTGGTCCCACGTCGACCAGCTGCGCCGTGCGGAGGCGATCGGCGCGGCGGCCTAGCCGCCCGTGGCGCTGGCGTCCGGCTCCGCCTCGCGCGGGACCAGCCGCACCTCGAACATGGTCGGCCACAGCTTGCCGGTGACGAACCAGCGATCGCTGGCCGGATCATGCGCAATCCCGTTGAGCACCGCGCCGTTCCGGACCGCGCCGTTCTGCGCGGCATCGATCTCGGCCACCAGCGGGCTCAGGTCGACGATCCGGCGGATCGTGCCATCCGCCGGGTCGATCCCGACGATCACCTGGCTGTACCACTGGTTGGCCCAGATCAGCCCGTCGGCCGCCTCAAGCTCGTTCAAGCGGGCGATCGGCCTGCCATCCAGCGTGACCTCCACCTCACGCTCGACCGCGTAGGTTTCGGGGTCGAGAAAGCGCAGCGTTGCGCTGCCGTCGGATGCGACCAGCATGCCGTCCATCGCCGTCAGGCCCCAGCCTTCGAACGGGAACGGGTCACTGCGCACCGGCTCCAGCGTGTCGAGCGACCAGCGGTGGATCACCCGGTCCATCCAGGTGAGGCTGACCAGCTCGTCACCCCAGAGAGCCATGCCCTCACCGAACTGATCCGCCGGGATCGCCTGCGCGGCGAGCACCTCGCCCGTCGCCAGATCCACCCTGCGGATCTGTGATTGTCCTTCCAGCCCGGTGCTCTCGTAAAGCTGCCCGTCGTGCCACAGCAGGCCCTGGGTAAAGGCGGCCGGATCGTGCGGATAGCGCGCGACGATCTGAGCATCGTAGATCGTTGCAGAGGGTGCAGGCGCGGGTTCGGCCTGGGCCTCCCCCGCCTGCCGTGCATGCACGGGCAGCGGCGCGAGGAAGGCCGCCGCCAGCGGAAGCACGAGAGCGGAAATGCGTTTCATCATCGCGCCGGAAATGGCGCCAGCAAACCTGACCCGCGGCTGAAGCATGCAGGCCTTTGCGCCGTGCCGGTCACCTTTTGCCGAAGAACTTGCCTGCCATCCCGGTGATGTCGTCGATCACGTCGCCATCGCCGTCCATGTCCAGCATCTTGAGAATGCTCGCCGCCTGCGGATGCTCCTGCAACTGGCGGGCATATTCGCCAAGCGAGCCTTCACCGCCGATTTGCTGGACGATCTGGCTGAGGATGCCGGTGTCCATTCCGGTCTTGGCGGCTGCCAGATCGACCGTGTCGCCGGGCTTGGTATGCGCCTGGCTGAGCGCCGCGATCGCCTTTTCCGCCATCACCGGATCGATGCCCAGCTTGTCGGCCAGGTTCACCACATCGTCCGGCGCGCCGCCGGTGCTTTTGAGAATCGAATCGAACAGGCTCATCAACGGCTCCTTCGTTCAGCAATGCGAACCGTGTGCTAGCGCGGTTAGATGTCGAATTTAGGGCCGCGAGGCGTGCGACGGCCTGCTGATTATCCAGAGCCCCTTGTCGGCGCGCGATCGCTTTACTCGGCAAAGCGGCTCGGCATCGGCGGAGATGTCGATCTCGCGCCCGTCGATCGTTTCCGCGAGCCAGAACACGAATGCCCCGTCGCCCTTCTCGTACTCGCGGGTTTCCTCCGCGTGAGTATCATCCGCAGCAAAGCGGAGGCGATAACGGGTCATTGTGCGCAGGCCTTTCGCCACATCTTCGGTCTCGCGATCTGCGTGGGAGATGTAACGGACTACGCTGACCGGCGGCTTGAAGAACCCAAACTAACTTCCAGTAATTTCATCGGTTTTCACGCCGATCCAGCTGAAAAAATCAGGGCCCCGCTCCGGCTTTCACCGTGCGGGGCCCCTCCTCTCCAACCGGGAAAGTCGTGTGCCTGCGATCAGGCGACCTGGCGGGTGGGCTGCGGCGCAGCGTCGCGCACACCCTGGTCCACATGCGCGGCGAAGGGCTGAAAATTGTTGACGAACAGCTGGACCAGCTTTTCTGCGGTCGCGTCGTATTCGTCTTTGTCGGCCCAGGTGGAACGCGGGTCGAGGATCGTCTGGTCGATGCCGTTTTCGGCCAGCGCAGGCACGCTCACCGGCACGTCGAAGCCGAAATTGGCATCCTTGCGATATTCGACATTGTCGAGCTTGCCCTCGAGCGCGGCATTGAGCAGCGCGCGGGTCGCCTTGATCGGCATCCGCGAACCGACGCCGTACTTGCCGCCGGTCCAGCCGGTGTTGAGCAGCCAGCACTGGACCTCGCCCTTGGCGATCCGTTCCTTGAGCAGGTTGCCGTACACGCTCGGGTGGCGCGGCATGAAGGGCGCGCCGAAGCAGGTGGAGAAGGTCGCTTCAGGCTCGGTGACGCCGATTTCTGTGCCCGCTACCTTGGCGGTGTAGCCCGACAGGAAGTGGTACATCGCCTGATCGGGCGTCAGCCGCGCGATCGGAGGCAGCACGCCGAAGGCATCGGCGGTCAGCATGATCACGTTGCTCGGCACCGGGCCGAGGTTCTTCTCGCTGGTATTGGGGATCGAGCTGAGCGGATAAGCGCCGCGCGTGTTCTCGGCGAGCGAGTTGTCGTCGAGGTCGATCTCGCCGTTCTCGTCCATCACCACGTTTTCGAGGACGGTGCCCTCCATCTGCGTGGTGGCGAAAATCTCGGGCTCCGCTTCGGGGTTGAGGCGGATCATCTTGGCGTAGCAGCCGCCTTCGAAGTTGAAGACCGCATCGTCCGACCAGCCATGCTCGTCATCGCCGATCAGCGTGCGGCTGGCATCGGCGGACAGCGTGGTCTTGCCGGTGCCCGACAGGCCGAAGAAGACCGCGGTCTTGCCGTCGGGGCCGATATTGGCCGAACAGTGCATCGGCATCACGCCCTTGGGCGGGAGCAGGTAGTTGAGCACGCCGAACACGCTCTTCTTCATCTCGCCCGCATATTTGGTGCCGCCAATCAGGATCAGCTTTTCCGAAAGATTGACCGCGATCACGGTTTCGCTGCGGCAGCCGTGGCGTTCGGGATCAGCCTTGAAGCTGGGCAGGTCGATGATCGTGTATTCGGGAACGAAGCCGGCCAGTTCCTCGGCGGTCGGGCGGACCAGCAGGGTGCGGATGAACTGGTTGTGCCAGGCGAGTTCGTTGATCACGCGCACGTTCACCCGATACTCGGGCTGCGAACCGCCGAACAGGTCAGCGACATACAGCGCGTCCTTGTCGCCCAGCGCGGCGAAGAAATCTTCCTTCAGCGCGGCGAAGTGATCGGGCGTCATCGACGCGTTGTTGTCCCACCACACGGTACTCTCGGTCTCACCGTCGCGGACGATGAACTTGTCCTTCGCGCTGCGTCCGGTGTGCTTGCCGGTCTCGACCACCAGCGGCCCGTGCTTGGCCTTGCGTCCCTCGCCATTGGTCAGCGCATGCTCGGTCAGCTGCGCGGAATCGAGGTTGGCGTGGATGGTGGCACTGGTCGTGATACCCTGGTCGGCAAGGGTGTGGGACAAAGCTGCGGGCACGGCGGCCGTTCTCCTGAATGATACAATGATCGCGCGGCTGGCGGATCGCCGTCAAACCGGGCCGTCAAACCGGACGACTGCAGTCGATGCATACGAATGCAGGGTCTGGACGAGAATGCGCATAATCCCGCCTGCCCGACTCGTCAAACCGGGCGTCCGCGCATCATCAATCGGTGCACCATCGCCTGCCGGTGCGTTGTGGATAGAGCACACACACGCTATTTCCGGCGCAAGAAGAGGAAACTGGTGCCCGGCATGGACCCGCAGACACATCCCAGCGAAACGCACAGCGGCGCATCCGCCCCCGCCACCGCGGCCGGAGGGCGCCGGGTCGTCGCGCTGGTCGACGATGATCGCAATATCCTGACCACGGTCTCGATCGCGTTGCAGGCCGAAGGGTTCGAAACGCGCGTCTATTCCGATGGCGAGACTGCGCTGCGCGCGCTGACCGACAATCCCCCCGACCTTGCCGTGTTCGACATCAAGATGCCGCGCATGGACGGGATGGAACTGCTCGCCAAGCTGCGCGAACGATCCGCCCTCCCGGTCATCTTCCTGACCAGCAAGGATGACGAGCGGGACGAGGAAGCCGGCTTCCAAATGGGCGCGGACGATTACATCTCCAAACCGTTCTCGCTGCGCCTGCTGGTCGCCCGCATCCGCGCGATCCTGCGTCGCAGCGGGCTGGAAGACGCCGCGCCGGAGGGCAGCGCCGACAGCCGGCTGAGCGAGGCGCGCGCCAGCTTCACCCGCGGGCGACTGACGATGGACCCGGCCCGCCATCAGGTGACGTGGGACGGCAAGCCGGTCTCGCTGACCGTGACCGAGTTCCTGCTGCTCGAAGCGCTCGCCCACCGTCCCGGTGTCATCAAGAGCCGCAACCAGCTGATGGATGCCGCCTATCCGGACGACGTCTTCGTCGACGACCGGACGGTGGACAGCCATATCAAGCGCATGCGCAGGAAATTCCGCCAAGTCGATTCGAGCTTCGGCGCGATCGAGACGCTGTACGGGGCCGGCTATAGCTTCAGCGATGGCTGATTTGCCCAAAACTGGCGCCCATGGCTGACCGCGTCCGCGTGCGCCGCATCCCGCGCCCGCTGGAAGGCGGCGGCGTGTTCTCGCGCCTGTCGCTCACCGCGCGCATCCTCGCGGTCAACATCCTCCCGCTGCTGCTGCTGGGCGGCGGGATCGTCTACCTCGATTCCTACCGCGCCCAGCTGCTGGACGAACGCTACAAGCTCGCCCGGATCGAGGCGCAGATCACTGCCGAGGCGCTGGCCGGGGCGACCCGCGCGCGGCAGGACGCGCTGCTGCTCCAAATCGGCAAGGAACAGGACATGCGGCTGCGCCTGTTCGATCCCGAGGGCAAACTGATCGCCGACAGTTTCGAACTGGGCGAGCCGACCTTCACCCTCGACGATCCAACCGACGACCCGTTCGAGCTGCGCTTCGCCCGTTTCCTCGACCAAATCGTGGACACGGTTGTCAGCGCGCAGCCGGTGCCCCGCTATAACGAACCCGAATCGAACAATGCCGATTCCTGGCCCGAACTGCAGCGCGCCCGCGAACTCGGCATCTCGCAGATCGAGCTGCGTCAGGCTGCGGACCGCACGCCCGTCATCACCGCAGCCGCTCCGGTGGGATTGCAGGGCACCACGCTGCTGACCACCCGCAACGCGGTCGACATTACCGAATCGGTCCGCCGGGCACGCTCCACCCTGGGCACGGGCGTGTTCGTGACGCTGGCGGCATCGATTTTGCTCTCCCTGTTCCTCGCGCGGACGATCGTGACGCCACTGCAAACCCTCTCCAAGGCGGCCCAGCGCGTCCGGCTGGGGCGCGAGCGCGAGGTGCAGGTGCCGCGCCTGCCCGACCGGCGCGACGAGATCGGAATGCTCGCCCGCGCGGTGGCAGACATGACCGACGCGCTGCGCCACCGGATCGACGCGGTCGAGCATTTCGCGGCCGACGTGGCGCATGAGATCAAGAACCCGCTCGCTAGCTTGCGTAGCGCGACCGAGTCGCTCGGCACGGTGGAAGACCCTGCCCTACGCGCCCAGCTACTCGACATCGCGATCCACGATGTCCGCCGGATCGACCGGCTGGTGACCGAGATTTCCGACGCCAGCCGGATCGATGCCGAAATGTCGCGCGCGACCTTCTCCATGGTCGATCTGACCGTGCTGGTCGGCAATATCATCGAGCGGCGGCGCAATCGCGGGCTCGACCAGGGGTGCGACATCGCTTTCGAACATCCTCGCGGCAGCGCCCGCGTGGTCGGCGTACCCGAACGGCTGGAACGGGTGGTCGACAATCTGGTCGACAATGCGGTCTCCTTCTCGCCCGCAGGCGGCACGATCCGGATCGTTATCGCGCGGCAGGACGACACGCTGTCGCTGATGGTGATGGATTCGGGTCCCGGGATCCCACCCGAAGCCCGTGACAAGATCTTCGAGCGATTCCATTCCGACCGGCCCGAAAAAGAAGATTTCGGCCATCACAGCGGCTTGGGCCTCGCCATCGCGCGGACCATCGCCGAAGCGCACGAAGGGACGATGCGCGCAGCCGATCGGCCCGATGGTGAACCCGGCGCCTGTCTGGTCCTGACGCTCCCCCTCGCGCCGGAGGATGACTCGCCGACTGGCTAGGCGCGCGCATTAGGCCTTATCCCGCGCTATAATACGCGTTAGGCGATAGGCCCGCGCCAGGTGGCGCCCCGCAACGGACACAGTAGCGCGCATGAGCGAACCGCAGAAACTGATGCTGGTCACCGGAATGTCCGGCGCGGGCAAGACGACGACCCTGCGCGTGCTGGAGGATCTCGGCTGGGAGGCGGTCGACAACTTCCCCGTCCGCCTGCTGCGCCCGCTGGTGCGCGAAGTGCTCGCCGGGGAAGACCGCGTGCCGCTGGCGATCGGGTTCGACACGCGCACCCGCGGGTTCGAGCCGCAAACCGTCATCTCAATCGTCAAGAGCCTGCAGGAACGCGAGGATCTGGCCCTCTCGACCCTGTTCATCGATTGCCGCAGCTCCGAGCTTGAGCGCCGTTACAACGAGACGCGCCGCCGCCATCCGCTGGCCCATGGCCGCACCGCGCTCGATGGCATTCTCGCCGAGCGCGATCTGCTCGAACCCCTACGCCGCTGGGCCGACATGTTGATCGACACCAGCCAGCTGGCGACCAACGAGCTGCAACAGTTCGTCCGCCAGAACTTCGGCACCGATGGCGCACCGCAAATCGCGGTGACCGTGTCCAGCTTCGGCTTCGCCCGGGGGATGCCGCCGCTGGCCGATCTGGTGTTCGACATGCGCTTCCTCGACAATCCGCACTGGGTCGAGGATCTGCGCGAGCAGACCGGGCTGGACGAGGATGTCGCCAACTTCCTCCACCAGACCGACGGATTCGAGGACAACTTCACCCGCATCCGAGAGCTGCTGATGGACCTGCTGCCCCGATACGGCGCGCAGGGCAAAAGCTATGTCCACATCGCATTCGGCTGCACCGGGGGGCGTCACCGGTCGGTCTACACGGCGGAGCGGATGGCCGCTGCGCTGCGCGATGCGGGCTATTCGCCCACGATCAGCCACCGCAATCTGGCGAGCCGGGCGATCGATACTGTGGAAATGCAGACCGCATGAGGCACCCCGGCGTTCTCGTTGGGCCTTGCCTTGGGCGTGTGTGCTTATAGACACGGGCACCATGATTGGCCTTATCCTGGTGACGCATGGACAGCTCGCGCGCGAATTCGTGGCAGCGATGGAGCATGTCGTCGGCCCGCAGGACGCGATCTCCTCGGTCTGCATCGGTCCACAGGACGATGCCGAGGAATGCCGCGCCCAGATTCGCGACCAGATCGGCGAGGTCGATCGCGGTGAAGGCGTGATCATCCTGACCGACCTGTTCGGCGGCACACCGTCCAACCTCGCGATCTCGCTGCTCGAGGAAGGGCGGGTCGAGGTGATCGCCGGGATCAACCTGCCGATGCTGATCCGGCTGGCGCGAGCACGCGAGGCGATGCCGGTGGCAGAGGCGGTGCGCGCGGCACGCGATGCGGGCCGCAACTACATCACCATCGCTTCGGAATTCCTCGCCCGGCCGAGCGACGAGATCAAGGCGGCGGGCAAATGAGCGAGCTGCGCAAGACCATCACCATCGTCAACCAGCGCGGCCTGCACGCGCGGGCCAGCGCCAAGCTGGTCGAGGTGACCACCCGCTGGCCCGAGGCGACGGAGATCCAGGTCGCCAAGGACGGGCGCGCGGTCGACGGGCGTTCGATTCTCGACCTGATGATGCTGGGCGCGGCGCGCGGGGATGAGATCGAGCTGATCGTCGCGGGCGAGGATGCCGAGGCGGCGATGGCCGAGATCGCCCAGCTGGTCGAAACCGGTTTCGGCGAAGAGTAGGCGCGCGCGCCTCCCCTCCCCCACATCCGTCATGCCCCGTCGCGAGATCACCAGCTATTCCAACCCCACGATCAAGGCGCTGCGTTCGCTGCGGGAGAAGAAGCACCGCCAGCGCGAGCGGCGCTTCCTCGCCGAAGGGCTGCGCCTGCTGACCGATGCGCGCGAATCGGGCCGTGTGCCGGAAGTGCTGGTGATGGCCAGCAAGCGCGATCCCCATCCGCTGATCGACGCGTTGGAACACGCGGTGGAGGCGGCGGGCGGCGACGTGATCGAGACCACGCCCGACATTCTTTCCAAGATCACCGGCAAGGACAATCCGCAGGCCGTCGCGGGCGCGTTTGCCGAGTGGGATACCTCGCTCGACCGGATCGACCGAAATGCCGCGCCGATCTGGCTGGTCGCGCAGGCGCTGCGCGATCCCGGCAACCTGGGCACCATGCTGCGTACCGCCGATGCAGTGGGCGCAGGCGGGCTGATCCTGATCGACGATTGCGCCGATCCCTTCGGCGTGGAGGCCGTGCGCGCCAGCATGGGCGCGATCTTCACGCAAAATCTGGCGCGCGCGCGGTGGGAGGAATTCCTGCCATGGCTGCGTCAAGGACCGGGCCAGCTGGTCGCGGCAAGCCTTCGCGAGGCGGTACCCTATCGCGGCGCGCCCTACGCGAGCCCATGCTTCGTGATGGTCGGCAACGAATCGCAGGGCCTGCCCGAAGCCTACGAGACGGCGTGCGACCTGCGCGTGACCATGCCGATGCGCGGCCGGGCCGACAGCCTCAACGCGGCGGTGGCCGCAGCGGTGCTGGCCTACGAGGTGCTCGCCAGCCTCGAAGGATGACAGGGTGACACGTGTCACCCGGGTGTCACCCGGGTGTCACCCGGCAGGGGCGGCGACGTTCTCCAAGAGAAACAATGCCCTGCGGCGCGCGAATTGCGACAGGGTGACAGATGCGCGTCTTAGAGCCTGTCTTCAAAAGTAGTTGGGAGATATCAGCTGGTTGCGCTTGACGCGCTGGTGCATCGCTGATTCCGGGGTTTCGCCAGAAACGACCGAGGAATAAGCGATGTGGACCGATACCTCCCGGCAGCAGCATAGCCGCCCGGGTCTACGTTATCCAAGCGATTTGCGCGATGCCGAGTGGGCCTTGATCGAGCCTCTGTTGCCGCCCGCGAAACCTGGCGGCAGGCCGCGCTGCGCCGACCTGCGCGAGGTGATGAACGCGATCCTCTATCTGGCAACAAGCGGTTGCCAATGGCGGATGCTGCCCAAGGATTTCCCTCCGCTCTCGACGGTTCAACGCTATTTCTATGCCTGGCGCGACAGCGGCCTATGGCAGACGATCAATCACCTGCTGGTGATGGCTGCGCGCCAGATCGAAGGGCGCGAGGCCAGCCCCAGCGCCGGGGTGATCGATAGCCAGAGCGTCAAGACCACCGAGAGTGGCGGCCCACGGGGCTACGATGCGGGCAAGAAGATCATGGGACGCAAGCGTCACATCATCACCGATACGCTCGGACTGATGTTGTTCGTCACCATCCACGCTGCCAGCATTCAGGATCGCGACGGGGCGGTCGATCTCATCAAGGCAATCCGCTACCGCTTCCCGTGGCTGCGCCACCTCTTCGCCGATGGGGGCTACGCAGGCGACAAGCTCATCGGCGCGCTTCAAGGGCATGGGCAATGGACGCTCGAGATCGTGCGCCGCTGCGACACCGCCAGGGGCTTTGTTCTGCTCCCGCGCCGCTGGGTGGTCGAGCGCACCTTCGCCTGGCTCGGCAGATGTCGACGGCTCGCAAAGGACTGGGAAAGAACTATCGAAAGTTCCACCGCATGGACTACCATCGCCCACATCCGCCGCCTCACCCGCCTCATCGCAAGCCACTGCCAGATCGCATAAACTTCTGAGTCAGGCTCTTAGGCACGCCGGGGAAGCCAATGATTGCAAAGAGCGATTGCGGTGTAGCCGATGCGTGAGATGTAGGAAATCCGCGCAGCCCCCCGCCACCCTCGTCATCCCGGGCTCGACCCGGGATCCCGCTTCTACCCCGGCAGCGTTTGGAGAAGCACCAACCCGGGTCGGAGCCCGGGGCGACGCTGGAGGCTGATCCGCGCCCGATCAGTCGCCCGCAACGAAGGCGGTGATCGTCCACTTCCCGTCGATCCGGTTCACCGCGATCCGGTAGTCGACGATGCTGCGCAGCGCATGGTCGGCAATATAGCCCGCGGCACCATCCTGCGTGATCACGGCCTGATAGCCGGTCTGCTGGTCTGTCTCCTCGGGCCCGTCGACATACTGGTCGTCATACCGAACCAGCGCCCAGTCCCAGCTGATCCGCTCGATCACGCGCGCGTCGTCGGCAGGGGCGAAGCGCAGCGGCACGTCGACCCCGGTGACGATCACGGTTTCGAACACCTCCCCACCGAAGGTCTTGGTGAAATACCATGGGAAGGCGATGTAATCCGTGTCCTGCGCGGCATCCTCGCCGATACCGCAGCCCAGCTGCACCGCATCGGCAAGGTCGCGCCAGCTGTTATAGGCCCCGGCATCGAGCCGCTTGCGCAGCTCATCCACGCCCGAGCCGCCCCCGAAATCGAGCGTCACGTCCGGATCGGTCAGAGCGATCAGCGCATCGGCATCGCGCAAGGTGATCGCGCGCTCCAGCCGCTGGTGGAACTCGGCATACCCCGGCAGTCCGGTGCATTCGTCACGCGGCGCGAGCGGGCCGGGGCCTTCCTCTGCCGTCGCAGTCTGCGCGATCGCAGGTGCTGCCACGAGGCCCACAGCAAGCAGCCCGGTCAGGATACTCATCGCCAATGCCCGCATACAACCTCCCCACTCAAACGCCCACGTCATCCCGGGCTTTGATCCGGGATCGGGCTTCTTCGGTGCCGCGCTAAAAGCAGCACCACCCCGGATCAAGTCCGGGGGGTATAGTGATAGTGTTGAAACAGGGAAGTTTTGACCACAGAATGAAGTGAAGTTCGCAATCCACAGAAGCTTCCCAATCGTCCTAACATCCAGTTCTGACAATCTCAGAGACTCAATCGGCGTTCGCCTTCGGACCTCCGAAAGGCGCCCCTTCCTTCGCGATTGTCCTCCAGACCATGTGAGAGCCGCGCTGCGTTTCGCCGTTCGGAAGCGCTACGACATGGGATTCGAATTGCGGAATAACGGTGCGCACTTTTAGATCGCATACATAGCCGAGTATGGCTTCAAACACCTCTGCGAGGTCCCCGACTTGGGTCTCGAGGAACTGAACCACATCACGCCTTGTCACCGCGCTTGCCTCATGAGTGATTTCGATAGTGGGAGCTAGGAGTGAACCGTCAGCCTGAAGCTCATAATCGCGTATTATCACACACTTATTTTCGTTTGGATGGATCATCGCGTGTCGATGATTTGCGACGCCCGCCAAGACCTCCCAAGCTGCATTTTTCCAAGCATCAAGTTCCGCATTCTCGCCGTGCTTTTCCGTCATTGCTTGCAAGAATTTCGCATCCCAAGGTTCATTGTTCGAGCCCTTGGGGAAAAATAGCGTGGTCAATCCTTTAATTGCGATCTCAACATCACGCAGCGCCGCGAGGCTCTGGCGTACCTTGCCCTTGAGGTTCGGTGTGCGAGGTACGTATGCAGCCGAGAGCTTTTGAGCTTTGCTGGCCTCTCTCATCTGATCCTGATGACTGCTCAGGTCGTTTGCCACCTCAACGACTGACGCCATTGAACTCGATACCTCTAGCGACATACGGAGCAATGCGTCGGGAGGCACAGTCTCAGGTAGATACGTGGCATCAGCAAGTTCGAATGCCGCGCCCGCAGTCTTGCGAACAAAATGATGGTCGGCCCCGAACTCTAATTCTTTCTGTTGAATAATCTGTGGTAGATTTGGATTTGTCCGATCTGGATCAATGTGGTCGGCGAATACACCGGAGGTTAGACACCGCTGCGAAAGCATAAACATGCGGTCGTCGATGATCTTTATCGCGACGATGCTTCCGCATTCTGGGGGTATGGTCGCACTGCCTGCGGCATTCCGCATCCGGCCAATCGCTGCCTTTCCAATAGATTTCGCGTCAGAGGTCATGCGCGAATCATAGCCTTTCGAGATTGCCAGTCATAGGTCCGTCGCTAGACGCACTTGTACGCAGGTCTTACGCTCTGGTCAGGTTCTCCTTGGTCGGCAAACTCGATACCCATTCTCCACTCTTATTCTGCCGCAAGGCCTTCTGCCTCTGCTGAGTTGCCTGTAACCTTCCCGAATGAGCCAGTATGCCGACGACGAAACACTCGGTGATCTTCTAAAGATCGTTCATATTGAGCCTGAGAGCCTGTCTTCAAAAGTAGTTGGGAGATATCAGCTGGTTGCGCTTGACGCGCTGGTGCATCGCTGATTCCGGGGTTTCGCCAGAAACGACCGAGGAATAAGCGATGTGGACCGATACCTCCCGGCAGCAGCATAGCCGCCCGGGTCTACGTTATCCAAGCGATTTGCGCGATGCCGAGTGGGCCTTGATCGAGCCTCTGTTGCCGCCCGCGAAACCTGGCGGCAGGCCGCGCTGCGCCGACCTGCGCGAGGTGATGAACGCGATCCTCTATCTGGCAACAAGCGGTTGCCAATGGCGGATGCTGCCCAAGGATTTCCCTCCGCTCTCGACGGTTCAACGCTATTTCTATGCCTGGCGCGACAGCGGCCTATGGCAGACGATCAATCACCTGCTGGTGATGGCTGCGCGCCAGATCGAAGGGCGCGAGGCCAGCCCCAGCGCCGGGGTGATCGATAGCCAGAGCGTCAAGACCACCGAGAGTGGCGGCCCACGGGGCTACGATGCGGGCAAGAAGATCATGGGACGCAAGCGTCACATCATCACCGATACGCTCGGACTGATGTTGTTCGTCACCATCCACGCTGCCAGCATTCAGGATCGCGACGGGGCGGTCGATCTCATCAAGGCAATCCGCTACCGCTTCCCGTGGCTGCGCCACCTCTTCGCCGATGGGGGCTACGCAGGCGACAAGCTCATCGGCGCGCTTCAAGGGCATGGGCAATGGACGCTCGAGATCGTGCGCCGCTGCGACACCGCCAGGGGCTTTGTTCTGCTCCCGCGCCGCTGGGTGGTCGAGCGCACCTTCGCCTGGCTCGGCAGATGTCGACGGCTCGCAAAGGACTGGGAAAGAACTATCGAAAGTTCCACCGCATGGACTACCATCGCCCACATCCGCCGCCTCACCCGCCTCATCGCAAGCCACTGCCAGATCGCATAAACTTCTGAGTCAGGCTCTGAAACAGATTTCATCTTCTTCAGATATCCGAACGGGAAGACAGGTCGTGTCCGGGTAGATGAGCTGCACACCTTCAAAAAGAATGATGTCATCTTGTCCTATGATGGCAAGTGGACGAAAGTCCCGCACGAAGTTTGGCCCGACACATTTGCAACTTGCATCATAAGATCGATTCTCGATGATGGCACAATTCTTGGTGAGTCTGGTGGCGCACTGGTCGTCTTGCGTAATCCGGGCGAACTGGATTTGGAAGCCGATTTCACCGTCGAGGTAGACAACACAACTTCAGCGATTGTCCGGGTGATCGCGAAAGAGCCGATAAGGGCTCGTCTGCACCCCGCGGACGACGTTCTTTCGCCTTCCTCGTTCATGGTAGAGCCAAGAGAGGGCGGCCTAACGTTTGACGATTTCGGAGGTTACAAAGGCGTAGTCGCGCGGGCAAAGGAACTAATTGAAACACAGCTCGAACGGCGTGATGAACTCGAAAAAATCGGCGCGCGACCAGTGAAGGGAATCCTATTCACCGGTCCGCCCGGCACAGGTAAGACACACCTCGCTCGCATTATCGCCAATCAAGCTGGCGCAAGCTTCTACGACATTAGTGGCCCCGCCATCGTGAGCAAATGGCTCGGTGATACCGAGGAATTACTCCGCAAAATCTTTGAGCATGCCAAGAGCGCCGATAGTGGGAAAGCCATAATCTTCTTCGATGAGATTGATAGCATCGCAGAAAATCGAAGCGGAGATTCGCAGGAATCTTCTCGTCGTCTGGTAGCCCAATTCCTGACGCTTATGGATGGCTTCGATACGAGTAAGAATGCAACGGTGGTAATCGCCGCGACAAACCGAGCGGACGCGCTGGACCCGGCTTTGACCCGTCCCGGACGCTTCGATTGGGAAATTGAATTCGGATTGCCGGACCTCATGGATCGGTATGAAATCTTAAAAATTGGAACTCGAACGATACGGTGTTCCGATGGACTGCCACTCTTAGAGCCTGACTCAGAAGTTTATGCGATCTGGCAGTGGCTTGCGATGAGGCGGGTGAGGCGGCGGATGTGGGCGATGGTAGTCCATGCGGTGGAACTTTCGATAGTTCTTTCCCAGTCCTTTGCGAGCCGTCGACATCTGCCGAGCCAGGCGAAGGTGCGCTCGACCACCCAGCGGCGCGGGAGCAGAACAAAGCCCCTGGCGGTGTCGCAGCGGCGCACGATCTCGAGCGTCCATTGCCCATGCCCTTGAAGCGCGCCGATGAGCTTGTCGCCTGCGTAGCCCCCATCGGCGAAGAGGTGGCGCAGCCACGGGAAGCGGTAGCGGATTGCCTTGATGAGATCGACCGCCCCGTCGCGATCCTGAATGCTGGCAGCGTGGATGGTGACGAACAACATCAGTCCGAGCGTATCGGTGATGATGTGACGCTTGCGTCCCATGATCTTCTTGCCCGCATCGTAGCCCCGTGGGCCGCCACTCTCGGTGGTCTTGACGCTCTGGCTATCGATCACCCCGGCGCTGGGGCTGGCCTCGCGCCCTTCGATCTGGCGCGCAGCCATCACCAGCAGGTGATTGATCGTCTGCCATAGGCCGCTGTCGCGCCAGGCATAGAAATAGCGTTGAACCGTCGAGAGCGGAGGGAAATCCTTGGGCAGCATCCGCCATTGGCAACCGCTTGTTGCCAGATAGAGGATCGCGTTCATCACCTCGCGCAGGTCGGCGCAGCGCGGCCTGCCGCCAGGTTTCGCGGGCGGCAACAGAGGCTCGATCAAGGCCCACTCGGCATCGCGCAAATCGCTTGGATAACGTAGACCCGGGCGGCTATGCTGCTGCCGGGAGGTATCGGTCCACATCGCTTATTCCTCGGTCGTTTCTGGCGAAACCCCGGAATCAGCGATGCACCAGCGCGTCAAGCGCAACCAGCTGATATCTCCCAACTACTTTTGAAGACAGGCTCTAAGCAAGCGAGGCAACCATCCGCGCAAGTTGAGGCGATAGCCTGCAACCGCCATTCTTCTTCAGAATGAAGTCTGCCGCCGCGAACCTCTGATCCGCCACAAACTCCAAAATCCGTGCATCGACAGAGGCGCGTTCAAGCTCAATCATATCGAGCGCCCAAGCAGGGCTTCCGCGCTTACTATTGTGCATAATGCCAATGGTCGGATCATACCCATCTGCGATGGCTTCAAGCTGTAGCTTTGCTAGCTTCACCGCATAGGCATAATTCAACATGGCATTGACAGGATGTGAGGCGTTTCGGTTTTCGGCCTTCTTGCCAGTGGCACGAGAACTTCGCCAATTGTAAGCGTGCCATTCTTGGGGAACAGGACGACGCACGATCCCTCTCCAATTCACAGGCAAACCCTGCCAAGCCCGAAAATAGGCTGACGCGCATTCGCCCTCGATAGCGAATATGGCGTTCAAATCTTCGAAGCTCTCGCTTTCCAACCGATCAATAGCAGCATTTGCTTTTGCCAACGCCATATCGCGCGATTTTGAAGGCGGGATGTGAACCTCAAGCGTAGGGATGCTCGAAATGATTTTCCGGCGAATGAGATCAGCCGCGAATGCCGATCGCTTCGATAAGTCAGCGCGCATGGCCAATTGCCAATCGACCTTTTCCCGATCAGCGGCATATCCTCTTCCGCTAGCAACGTCGCAATCTCTCCACTCGCATTGACGCGAGCAAGCGCAACGCTTTGCTCCGCTAGCCAAGTCAGAACCTGGAACGAGAGAGTTCCGCTGCCATCAAGCAATAAGATGCGTGATGGCAAATCGAGGTCGCGAGGGAAAAAGCGATACTCGGCTCGCTTTTGCGGATAATGGGTAAAGCCATCGCGGATGACCAGTGCCCCATGCGCAATTCGCAATGAGACGCCATGTCCATTTAAAACTAGCGGTGCGGGATTTCGCTCTCGTAATTTTCGGTTTGGCGCGGATTTGGCCGCCTCGGAAAACCAGAATTCCGAGCGATTTGCCCAATTTTCGGTGTTCGCATCGAGATAAATTTCAGGCTCTAAATCGATAAATTCGATATAGCAAAATTCCCGAATTATGCGCTATTTTTCAGCCTACTGACCTAGTTTGGGATTTCGTATTTTAATGCCTGAATGAATGGCAAAATGACCCACGGAACGTTCAATATCTGAGGGCCAAGCTCACGGAGCTTTTGAAACGTAGGCTCGCTTTCAAGCGCGCTTTGAATATCTCGATTTGGCAGTTGCCCTTTGACCGCTTTTCGAAATAGCCTCACATGATATCGGGCAACTCTGAAATCTCGCTTATTCGCATTTTGGATTGCCTCAATGCCCGAATTTTCGATCTCATCGGGCAATCCAGCTATACCACTCAGCACCTTGCCAATCGCCTCGATCCAAAGTGGGTTCAATAATGGCGACACCCTTGGGGCCATATGATCGAGCGCTTTGGCGATCAGCTCATCCGAGGGTAGCTTTGAGTTAGCGCCGCTTCGCCCAATCTCTGCCATAACCGCATAGAATTCTTGAGACTGCTCGAACCGCGTTCCCTGTAGGCGATGATCTAGCGGGCCAAGCTGATTTGCGATTGCCTTCTTGCTTGCTGCACTCACTTCCGTGAATGTCCTGTCATTCAGGAACGTGGACTGACGGCGGGCCAGTTGAGAACTAGCTTTTCTCCACTCTGCCGCAAAAGCGACGCGCACTCGATCAAAGTCTTGATGACCCCATTCGATATAGGTCTGAACTACCAATGCATTTTCTCGCTTGAGGCCCATTCGCCTCAGCTCTGCCAAACGCCTCGCCTTCCGCACGTCAGAGTCTGATCGTGCCCAACTCGGTGCGTTACCAACTCTCTGTCCTTGGGCCTGAGCACGCGGTAGAACGTCCCAATCTACCCACTGCCGCACCACATTCGCAGTAATGGCATTTCGACCAACGAACCCGAATTCACTGTTGAGTAGGTCGGCCAGCTCTGTGTTCGTGATCTGCATCACCTGCTCCTCTCGCACAGATGCGTCTCTTTTTGCGAGAACGGACTCGGAAACTGATTCCAATAGAGTTCCCGGCACTAATCCGGGAACACTCAATTGGTACGCAAACGCGATTACAAGGCGGAATACGCACGACGCATAGCGAACGCGAAGAAGCGAGGCCTGAGCCGCGCTCAGGCGCGAGGTCATGCCCGTGCTGGCGAGCGCCCGATCCGAGGATCGAAGTTAGAGCGAGGTGAAGCCTCCCTCGAAGCCGCGCTCAAAGCTCTGAGACGAACCGGGACACAGGTTGCCGCCGCAAAAGAGGCTGGGGTTTCGGTCGAGCGCTTCAGGCGCTTCCTTCGAGAAAATAAGCTCGCGACCCGAAAGGGTAAGACTTGGATCATCTCTGACCCAGCCACACGCCAGATGCTTGTGATATCGAGCGGCGAGGCACGAACCAGAAAGCTTGCGGGATTGGAGCAAGCCTCTCTCAACGGCAGGTATCTCGCTGCCGTCAAAGCCTTCATCAATTCCAATGATGCCGATCTTTTATCCGGATTCGTCGGCAAATCAGTGCGCGACACGGCGGGCCATGAGCACCCCTTAGAGACCGACCCAAACACCCTTTATCACCTTGCTGCTTCGGGCAGCGAGATCTTCGAAGACATCTATCGTCTTGTCACCGATTGAAGCGAGGTCCGAATATGACGCGACATGATCGAGAGCGGCGCAAGCAACAGCGGCTGAAAAAGCTTGGAAGCAATAACCCGATTTGCGGCGCTTGCGGCGAAAACGCTTGGCAATGTTTGGAGGCCCATCACGTCGCGGATTTTGGGCGCGATGAAGCCACGGTTATCGTTTGCGCCAATTGCCACAGGAAGCTGAGCGATGCGCAAAAGGACCATCCCAGTTACGATGCGAGTTCCGATCCCGATCTAGACCGTATCGGGCACTTCCTCCTCGGTCTTGCTGACTTGCTCGAAATCATTGTCGAGAAACTCAAGGAGTTTGCGCACGTCCTTATCGGCCTCGCCGAACAGGATGCCGGTCGGAGGCGCGGGAAATGACGATCCCAGTCACCGATGAGCTGCCTATCTCTCTCCGCGCTTATGCCGTGCGAGCCGACAATCGGAGCGGGCCATCGCGAAGCCACAAGAGATCAGAAATCGAGGCCTCGGAATGGCATCTGATCTTCGATTGCGAAACGCGGGTCGATCCGGCGCAATCTCTTCGCTTTGGCGCATACCAGATCAGACAATCGGGTGCGCTGATGGAACAAGGGCTGTTTTATGCGCCGGAGAATGTGACACGAGCCGAGCTTGCGCAAATCAGAAGTTACGCCGACGAGAATCATCTCGAATGCCTAACGCAGACCGAATTTGTCGAAGCCATCCTTTTTACGATTGGATACGATTATCGCGGTACGATTGTCGGCTTCAATTTGCCTTTCGATATCTCGCGAATAGCGATCAAATCCAGCTCAGCTCGCGGCAAGATGAAGGGCGGATTCTCTTTCACGCTAAGCGAGGATAAGCGCCGCCCCAATCTTCAGGTCAAACACATTTCCGCCAAGGCTGCCTTCATCCAGTTTGCGGCCCCAATGAAGAGCCGAACCAATCGGAGCAGGGTCAAGCTTGGTAAGAGGGAGCCAATCCAGCGAGGTCATTTCATCGATTGCAAAACACTGGCGAATGCCTTGCTCGCTAGATCATTTTCGCTCGCCTCGCTTTGTGAGGCGTTGGGCGTCGAGAACAGCAAAATCGAATATTCCGATTTCGAAGCGCCGATATCGGATGATTTTATCGGCTACGCTTTGCGCGACGTTCAAGCGACTTGGGAGTGCTATTGCGAGCTGATTGAGCGTTTCGATCAGCTTGCATTAGCGGGCACATCGCCAGAGAAAATCTACAGCGAAGCGAGTCTGGGAAAGGCTTGCTTGAAAGCGATGGGCGTGAAACCTTGGCGCGAATGCCAGCCTGATTTTGATCCGGCGATCATCGGCAAAGTCATGTCAGCCTATTATGGCGGACGCTCGGAAGTGCACATTAGACGCGAAGAGCGCCAAGTGATGCTCTGCGATTTCCTATCGATGTATCCGACTGTTTGCACCCTCATGGGTCTTTGGTCGTTCGTAACTTCGGAGGGAGTCGAAGTTCATGACGCGACAGAGAAAGCTAAAGCGATCTTGTTGGGGGACATTCTCAGCGAGCTTCGGTGCACGCAGTTTTGGAGAGGACTTACGATCCTCGTCCGGGTCATTCCGGTAGGCGATATCTTCCCTGTCAGAGCGAAGTATGCCGATGCGCAGCAGGCCACCATCGGCCTAAACTATTTAACCAATGAGCGCGGTCAGTGGTTCACGCTTGCCGACTGTCTTGCCTCCACCTTGCTTTCTGGCAAACCTCCCAACGTCATTGAGGCAATCGAATTCAGGCAATCCGGCACGCAAGCAAAGCTCAGTGGCTTCGACGTCGGTGGCAATGCGGCTTACTCGATCCACCCCAAGCGAGACGATTTCTACAAACGCCTGATTGAGCTTAGACAGGATACAAAGGCGAAGCTTGAACAAGCCAAGCCCGATGAAAGAGCGATGCTCGGCATCCGGCAGCACGCTCTCAAAATCATGGCGAATGCCACTAGCTACGGCATTTTCGTTGAGATGAATGTCGAGAATGCAAAGGCCGACGAAAGGGTCGATGTGTTTGCCGGGGATGAGCATGCTTTCGCCAGCTTCCCTTCCAAGATCGAGGAACCTGGCACCTTCTTCCACCCGCTCCTAGCGACACTCATCACCGGAGCTGCGCGGCTAATGCTTGCGATCACAGAGAAGCTAGCAATCGAGCGTGGATTGGAATGGGCGTTTTGCGATACCGACAGCATGGCTTTGGCAAAGCCTAGGCGCATGGGCGAAGAGCGATTTCAAAGCGCGGTGCAAGAAATCATCGATTGGTTTGGCGCACTCAATCCGTACGATTTTGAAGGGTCGATCCTGAAGAGCGAAGGCGTCAATTTTGCTACGGATAGTAGCGGCAGACACGAGCAGCTATACTGCCTAGCGATCTCCGCGAAGCGATATGCTCTCTACAATCGCGGCGATGATGAAATGCCGATCATTCGCAAAGCCTCCGCGCATGGCTTGGGACATTTGCGCGCGCCCTATGACGAGCGAAATCCGTCGCGTTCGATACCCAAACCGAAGGCGAAATTTGCCGAGATGGGCATTTCGCTGTGGCAGCACGATCTTTGGTTCAACATTATCGGGGCGATTAGAAGCGAGCGGCCAGAATTAGTCGATTTTGGTTTTCACCCTTCATTGCAATTGCCAGCAATCAGCAGATACGCGGCGACCTCTCCTACCGTGCTGCGGTGGTTCAACCATTTTAATGAGGATAAAAACTACAGCGATCAGGTGAAGCCATTTGGATTTCTGACTGCGCTGTTTGCAACTTCGATTGAAGTAGGAGCGACATCGGGAATCGAGGGCCAAAAGCGGAAAGCGAAAAAGGTTTCTTGCGCTCCCATTTCGCCCTTTGAAACCGATCCCGCCAAAGCAGCTAATCAGGCCTTTGACCGGGAAACTGGCGATTTCGTCCCTATTGAGAAGCTCAAAACCTTCGCGCAAGCAATGGCGCAATATCATTTGCAGCCAGAAAACAAGTTTCTGAACGGGAATTTTCGCGATAGTGGCGAGACTGAAAGAAGGCACATTTGTGCAGTCAGTGCCGTCCATATTGGGAAAGAAGCCAACGATTTGGAGCGACAGGCAAGCATTGGCTTCGATCCATCGGCGCAACCTCTTTATGGGTTGCACCCCGACCAGACAGCCGAATTGCAAGGCGAACTGAAGCGCCTGTGCGAAGTGTTCAGCACATACCAAATTTCCACTTATGCCGGGATCACAGCTAAGAAACTCTCAGATTTTCTGAATGCCGATTGCACCAGTCAGCAGGCGAGGCACGAAGCATCGGAGCTGGAAAAAATAACGCGCTATTTTCGCCGAAAGGAACGACGAGAATGTGAACAGCTCGAAAAGCTCGAAAAGCTTATCGCGGATTCCGGCTTACGGAAAGCAGCCAGAAAATTATGCGTTGATCCGTCGAACCTTCGCCGCAATATTCTGAAGCGTCGCTCTTGCATAACCAAGGCTGATAACCCTGCTACCAGTAGATTGCAATTACCTCTACATCGAGAAGATTCTTAGGCTCTTCATCAAATGCAGAACTTTCATTAATTTTTGGTTCATTGGCAAAGTTCTGGCTCCGAGGAAAAAGCGGTAAGTCGAGACTCTTCCGGACAGCTTCCCGCGCATCGAAATCGACAGAAGGATCAATCTCCTGCCGAGTCGACACTTCAATCAGGGCTTTCACCTTTGCGAATGCGGCTCTCTGACCTTCAGCGGACGTATTTTCGAGTAAGAGTGCTGCTATCGACCGATCCAGTGCAACAAGCTCTTCTTCCGACACGTCATGCGCGATTTCTGAAAGCAGACGGTCCTTATATCGTGCGAGCGCAAGGGCGAGCTGGGCAGCTATTGGTTCAACCATGTCTGCACGTTTACTAGACGCAGATTGCGTCATTGCGGCCCTACTTGATGTCTCTATTTGTCTCGCAAGATCAGGCGCGAAGTCACGAAATATATCGGCTACCTTAATAGGATTCCAATCGTTTTGAATGCCCGACTTCGAAAGCCTACAAAGCATTGTAAACTCGTTATCCGCAAAAAGAACTCTTCGGATATCCTTCCAATAAGCTAGATGCTCGGTTACACCGACAATTCGAAGCTCGCTGCATTCTATTGGGAATCCGGATATAGCATTGCGGTGGACAATTAAATTTTGCTCCCCGTCAGCTATGACAACATAATCTGATACAACACCATCAACCGGAATAAGGCCTGCGAGTAGCTTGCTAATGATCTTGTTCGCATTTTTTGCCTGATAAAGGTCAAGAAAATTCACGGACTCCATAAACATGGTCGGACTCTGGTCGAACATCTCAGAGAATTCTGCTACCATGGTGCTTATTTGAAATATCCAAGAAGCAGACAACTGCACCTTAAATTCTACAAGATCACCTCTCTTTAAATCTGACGCCCTATAGCATGTATTTTCATAGCTGCCATCCTTAAGATCTTCAAGAGATGTAGCACTCTTTAAGAGCCTGTCTTCAAAAGTAGTTGGGAGATATCAGCTGGTTGCGCTTGACGCGCTGGTGCATCGCTGATTCCGGGGTTTCGCCAGAAACGACCGAGGAATAAGCGATGTGGACCGATACCTCCCGGCAGCAGCATAGCCGCCCGGGTCTACGTTATCCAAGCGATTTGCGCGATGCCGAGTGGGCCTTGATCGAGCCTCTGTTGCCGCCCGCGAAACCTGGCGGCAGGCCGCGCTGCGCCGACCTGCGCGAGGTGATGAACGCGATCCTCTATCTGGCAACAAGCGGTTGCCAATGGCGGATGCTGCCCAAGGATTTCCCTCCGCTCTCGACGGTTCAACGCTATTTCTATGCCTGGCGCGACAGCGGCCTATGGCAGACGATCAATCACCTGCTGGTGATGGCTGCGCGCCAGATCGAAGGGCGCGAGGCCAGCCCCAGCGCCGGGGTGATCGATAGCCAGAGCGTCAAGACCACCGAGAGTGGCGGCCCACGGGGCTACGATGCGGGCAAGAAGATCATGGGACGCAAGCGTCACATCATCACCGATACGCTCGGACTGATGTTGTTCGTCACCATCCACGCTGCCAGCATTCAGGATCGCGACGGGGCGGTCGATCTCATCAAGGCAATCCGCTACCGCTTCCCGTGGCTGCGCCACCTCTTCGCCGATGGGGGCTACGCAGGCGACAAGCTCATCGGCGCGCTTCAAGGGCATGGGCAATGGACGCTCGAGATCGTGCGCCGCTGCGACACCGCCAGGGGCTTTGTTCTGCTCCCGCGCCGCTGGGTGGTCGAGCGCACCTTCGCCTGGCTCGGCAGATGTCGACGGCTCGCAAAGGACTGGGAAAGAACTATCGAAAGTTCCACCGCATGGACTACCATCGCCCACATCCGCCGCCTCACCCGCCTCATCGCAAGCCACTGCCAGATCGCATAAACTTCTGAGTCAGGCTCTTAGGACTGCTTTTTCCTGCCGGGACGCAAGCCCGAGATATTCTCGTGCACAGCGGTCGGTACAAAAAGCTCAGCGATATTGACCGATAGGACGGATGCGATCTTGTCTAGCGTATCCACACTCGGGTTCTCGTCGCAGCGCTCGATGCCGCCGAGGAAAGACCGATCTATCGATGCATCGAACGCCAGTTGCTCCTGCGAAATGCCTTGCGCCACCCGAAGACGTTTGATGTTTTTCCCCACAAGTTCGCGGCCTCGCATAGCGGCTTAAAGCGGGAAATCCCTGCATTAAAACCACTGGATATATCCATCATATTAACGCTTGCATGAGAGCATGGCTTCCTCAGGTAAATTGCGAGAGCCGAGATATCATGTCTGCCAATCACGAGCCCGACCAGCTTCCAGAACAATCACCTCTCAAGGGATGCAGAGTGCTACTTTTGGCTGGATTATTGATGGGGTGCGGTGCCGACGATATTTCCCTTCAGCCTCAAACAGCGTTTGATCTGGTCTGTACCTCTCAAGCGGAAGAGACGATCCGCTTCCGATTTGATCTCAGCCAATCGAAGTGGTGCCTTGAAGACTGCGCCGCTGCGTGGACAATCGACGAGCAGACTGACGCAGAGATCAAGCTTTCGCTTCGCACAAGGGATGACTCAGATCGCTGGTCGATATCGATTGATCGATATACCTCACAGTTCTGGATCGTTCGACGAGGCTACGGCAAAGAACCGCAGGCGTTTGGTCAATGTGAGCGTCATAAGTTTTCGGGTTTCCCTCAACAGCAATTTTGAGGATAGGTAGGGACGCCGACGTTCGATTAATCCGGCGATCTGATGACCAGTTCGAATGGCTGACCGTCCCTAGGTTCGCCATCCATAATCGGAATACCGAATGACTCACCATCGTCAGGCTCGACACCCATCTCAAATTCGAGAAACTGTCGATATCTGGCGCGATGGTCAGGGGTCATGATCCAAACGAGATGTTCATGAGGCACTTTCGGCGCTTCAACTACAGCATCGGTCATCGCGCGATGATAATCGAAACTCATCTGATCTATCCATCTACAGAGTGGCGTGTCGCGCCGGGATGCTAACTCTACCGACGGACGAAGCAAAGTGTGGTCAAATGTTGGCCAATCTGGAGCTATCACTATACCCCCCGGATCAAGTCCGGGGTGACGGGGTGGCATGCCGAGCCTATTCCGCCGCGTCGCGCGCATCTTCCAGTTGCTTGCCCTCGCCTTCATCCTCCAGCGCGGCGACATCTTCCGACGTATAGGTCGGTGTTTCAGCGATCTGCGGGATTTCCTCGATCTCGCGCTTGCCGATCTCGATGCCCTTTTCGGACAGGCGGCGACCTGCGGAGAGCACGTTGCGTTCGAACGAACCGACGAACTTGTTGTAGTTCTTGACCGCGCTTTCGAGCCCGCCGCCGACGCGCTTCATATGCTCGGCCGCGATGGCGAGACGGTCGTAGAGTTCGCCGCCCGCCTTGCCGATCTCCATCGCTTCCTTGGCTATGGTGTCCTGCCGCCAGACCTGCGCCACGGTCCGCGCAATCGCCACCAGATTGGTAGGAGTGGCCAGCAAGACCTTGTTTCGGAAGGCAAAATCCCACAATTCGGGATCGGCATCGAGCGCAGCGGCGACGAAATGCTCGCCCGGCACGAACATCACGACATAGTCGGGCGCGTCGTCGAACTGGCTCTGGTAGCTTTTCGATCCGAGCGTCTGGACATGGCCGCGCATTGACTTGGCGTGCAGGTCGAGATGCCGCTTGCGCTCCCCCTCGTCCTCCGCCTCGAACGCGGCCTGGTAGGCGTTGAGCGAGACCTTGGCGTCGATCACCAGCTTCTTCGAGCCGGGCACGTTGACGATGGCATCGGGCCGCAACCGGCCCTCGGCCGTCTCCAGCGACTGTTCGAGATTGAAGTCGGTATGTTCGGACAGCCCGCACTGCTCGAGCACGTTCTGCAACGCCCGCTCACCCCAACGACCGCGTGCCTTGGGCGCGTTGGTGAGCGAATTGCCCAACCGCTGCGCCTCGCGCCGCACCTCTTCCTGGCCCAGCCGCATCTGCTCGATCTGCGCGGCGAGCGAGGAGAAGGCGTTGGTGCGCTTTTCCTCCAGCGCGGCGACCTGATCCTCGTACTTCTTGAGGCGGTCGCCCACGGGCGCGAGCAGCGCGCGGATCTTTTCCTCGGAGGATTTCTCGGAGTGGCCGAACCGCTCGCTCGCACGCTCAAGAAAGGCTTCCTGCGCCTTGCTCAGCACAGCCGAACCGGTGTTCTGGAATTCCTTGAGCAGTTCCTCGCGTGCTTCCACCAGCAGGCGTTTCTGCTCGTCGAAATTGGCAGTCTTCTCTTTCAGGGTCGCCAGTTCGGAGGACAGCGCCCCATTGGCGCGCCGCGCCTCTTCCAGCACGGTTTCGTGCCGCGCGCGGGTTTCCTTCAGCTCGGCCTCCAGCGCATCGACGCGCGCGCCCTTTTCGCGCGCCGCCTCAAGCTCGGCATAGGCGCGCAGGTATTTGGCGTCGGTCTCCTTCGCCTCCCGCTCGCTCTCGGCCAGCCGCGTCTTCAGCTCGGCTGCCGGCCGGCCACCGAGATACCACCCGACGCCTAGCCCGATGAGCAGCGCCACGACACCCAGAATCGCATATTCCATGGCCGGAACATAGCTGGAACGACGCCGCGCGCCAAGCCGCCGCGGGAACTATCCCCCGCCCGTTCCGCTACCTCTCATGAGAAGGAGAAAAACCGATGTCGATCAAGGAAATGATCAGCGAGCACCCGTCCGTCGGGGCCGATTACAACGAACAGCTGGCCGAGGCCGTGAAGCACGCGATGTATTGCGCGGCGATCTGCAACTCGTGCGTCGATGCGTGCAACGCGGAAGAAGGCGACATGTCCGAATGCATCCGCAAATGCTCGGACTGTTCGGATATCTGTCAGGCGGTCAGCACGGTCGCGGCGCGGCGCACGCACGGCAACACGGCGGTGATCAAGTCGCTGCTCGAAGCATGCATCCTCGCCTGCAAGGTCTGCGCCGAGGAATGCGCGAAGCACGACAATCCGCACTGCAAGCGGTGCGAGAAGATGTGCCGCGAGTGCATGGAAGACTGCGTCAAGGCGCTGCAGGGTATGGTCGAAGCGGCGTAATTCGAAACCAAAGACTCGTCATTGCGAGCGTAGCGAAGCAATCCATGGACCGGCACCATGGATTGCCGCGCCGCCTTCGGCGGCTCGCAATGACGAATATCTCGCTGGTTAAGCCGCGACCCGCAGCTTTTTCAGCTTCTTGAGCGCCATCTGGCGCTTGAGGCGGCTGAGGTGGTCGATGAACAGGATGCCTTCGAGGTGGTCCATCTCGTGCTGGATGCAGGTGGCGAGCAGCCCCTCCATCGCCTCGGTATGTTCCTTGCCGTCGAGATCCTTCCACCGGACCGTGCAGGTCGCGGGGCGATCGACGTCGGCGTAGATGTCGGGGACCGAGAGGCAGCCTTCCTGATAGGTGGCCAGTTCCTCGTTCGGGTCGAGGATTTCCGGGTTGATGAACACCCGCGGCTCTTTCTTGGTCGCCGGATGCGTGTGCTTGTGCCCGTCATGGTCGCACTCGATCGGCTCTGCGTCCGGGTCTTCGGGCTGCAGGTCGATCACGAGGATGCGCTTGGGCACGCCGACTTGGATCGCAGCAAGGCCGATGCCGTTGGCGGCGTACATCGTCTCGAACATGTCGTCGACGAGGGTGCGCAGATCGTCGTCGAACTCGCCCGCTTCAACGGGCTGGGAGACGGTTTTCAGCCGGGGGTCCGGCACTTCAAGGATTTCGCGGATAGCCATGAGGGCCAGATAAGCGCGCTTCGCCCCGCTATCAAGCGGTTAGCCGAGCGGCCTGCGCGCTCTGAGCGCCTGCGCCAACGTTCCCTCGTCCAGATAGTCCAGCTCTCCGCCCACCGGCAGGCCGTGCGCGAGTTGCGTGATGCGCACGGGAAAATCCTCCAGCCGCTCGGCGAGGTAATGGGCGGTGGTCTGCCCTTCGAGCGTAGCGTTCATCGCCAGCACGACCTCGTCCACCCCCGCTTCGACCCGCGCGAGCAGGCCGGGGATCGCGAGATCTTCGGGCCGCACGCCGTCGAGCGCGGAGAGCCGCCCGCCGAGCACGTGGAAGGTGCCCGAGAACAGCTTGGCCCGGTCGAGCGCCCACAGGTCGGCCACATCCTCGACCACGCAGATCGACTTCGCATCGCGCCGCGGATCGGAGCAGATGCCGCAGGGGTCTTGTGTGTCGACATTGCCGCAGATGCGACATTCCTCCAGCGTGTCCTGAACGCTGAGCAGCGCATCGAGCAGCGCGGGCAGCGCGGTTTCGCGCTTCTTGACCAGATGTAGCACCGCACGCCGCGCCGAGCGCGGGCCCAGCCCGGGGAGCCGGGCGAGCGCGGATGCCAGTGTCTCGATCTCTTGCGATGCCATGGGGTGACAGATAGGGCGAGCATCCCTCCACAGCAAAGGTCGCCGCACAGCTTATGCGCATCGTCTTCATGGGAACGCCCGATTTCGCGGTGCCGACGCTGGAAGCGCTGGTGCACGCCGCGCACGAGGTGGTGTGCGTCTACACCCAGCCACCGCGCAAGGCGGGACGCGGCAAGAAGCTCCAGCCGACGCCCGTGCATCAGGCGGCCGAGCGCCTCGGGATCGAGGTGCGCCATCCTGCCTCGCTCAAATCGCAGGAGGAGAAGGACGCCTTCGCCGCGCTGGATGCCGATGTCGGAGTGGTCGCGGCCTATGGCCTGATCCTGCCGCAGGCGGTGCTCGATGCGCCGACGCACGGCTGCCTCAATGTCCACGCCAGCATCCTTCCCCGCTGGCGCGGTGCCGCACCGATCCAGCGCGCGATTCTGGCGGGCGACACCGGCACCGGGGTCACGATCATGCAGATGGAGGCCGGGCTCGACACCGGGCCGATGCTGGCGACCATCCGCACCCCGATCGACCGCAAGACCGCAGGCGACCTGACCGACGAACTGGCCGAGAAGGGCGCGCAGCTGATGATCGGGACCCTGCGCGAACTATCCAAGCATATCCCAGTCATGCAGGACGACGCCGAGGCCACTCACGCGCCCAAGATCGACAAGGCCGAGGCGCGGCTCGACTGGACGCAGGACGCGGTTCAGGTCGAGCGGCAGGTGCGCGCCTTCGCCCCATGGCCGGGGGCGTTCTTCGAATATGAAGGCGCCGAGGGGATGGAACGCGTGAAGACTCTCGCGGCAGAGATCGCGGAGGGTTCGGGCGCGCCGGGCACCGTGCTGGACGACGCGCTGACCGTGGCTTGCGGCAGTGGCGCATTGCGGCTCACCCGCGTCCAGCGGGCGGGCAAGCCGGCGATGGATACGGCGGATTTCCAGCGCGGGCGCGCGATCGGCAAAGGCGCGAAGCTGGGTTCATGACAATGCACGTTAGGCCCTTGGCGCGCGATTGACTTCGCCCCGCGATCGGGAAACGTCGCCCCACCATTCACTGGGGAGACGGATATGAGACGGTCGCTGGCAATCACGATCGGTGCGGGGATGATCGCAGCGGGCACGGCGCTGGCGGCGTGCGGCGCGGCAGAGCCCGGCGAGGCGGCCGGCGACAGCTTGCCAAGCGTCTCCTCAGCAGCCCCTGCCGATCTTTCCGACGGGCTGATCACCTGCGCCATGCCCGATTTCGACGGCAAGACCGGCTTGACCGTGACAGAGCGCTTCATCCTGATCGACGGCCAGCCGAAGCGCTATTCCGATTTCAACAACCAGGCCTTCGATCTTTGCCAGGCGGGGCAGGATAATTGCGCGCTCAAAATCGAGAACGGCGTTATCCGGATGGACTGGACCAGCGCGAACGGCACGCGGTCACGCTATGACGTCGATCTGGGCACGCTCGACATTGCCGCCTACACCACGAAGGCCGGCGAGGCGGAGCGCGCGGTCGCCTTTCGGGAAGGCGCGAAATGCGTGCGTGAACCGCTGCCCGAGGGTCTTCAGGTTATGTGACGGGTTGCCTCGCGGCGATCTGTCCCTAGCAGGGGCGCCATGGCCCCGACCCGCTATGCCCTGACTCTCGAATTCGACGGCACGCCCTTCTTCGGCCTCCAGCGCCAGAAGGACGGGCCCAGCGTGCAGCAGGCGGTGGAGGAGGCCGCGCAGGCGGTCACCGGGCAGCAGGTCACTCTGCACAGCGCAGGGCGCACCGATACCGGCGTCCACGCCATCGCCATGCGCAGCCACTTCGATGTCGAGAGCAAGCTGACGCCGTTCCGCATGGGCGAGGCGATCAACGCGCATCTGCGCCCTGCCCCGATTGCCGTGACGCATTGCGAGGCGGTGCCGGAAGACTGGCACGCACGCTTCAGCTGCATCGGTCGCCGCTACCTCTATCGCATCATCAACCGCCGCGCCCCGCTGACGCTGGAGAAGAACCGCGCGTGGCTGGTCTCGCCCGAGTGCGACGCGGAGGCGATGCACCGCGCGGCGCAGAGCCTTGTCGGTCATCACGACTTCACCACCTTCCGCTCGGTCCATTGCCAGGCGGCGAGCCCGGTCAAGACGCTCGACCGGCTGGATGTGGAACGTGCGGGCGACGAGATCCGCGTCCACGTCGCCGCGCGCAGCTTCCTCCATCATCAGGTCCGCTCGATGGTCGGCTGCCTCGCGCTGGTCGGCATGGGGCGCTGGAACGAAGGCCGCATCGCGCAGGTTCTGGAAGCGAAGGACCGGCAGGAACTGGGCCTCAACGCGCCATCGCACGGGCTCTATTTCGTCGAAGCCGTCTATCCAGACGAACGTGCTGCCGACGAACACAGCGATTAGGTTGCACACTGCAACTTCAGTGCTAGGTCGGCGGCGAAGAACACGCACAAGGAGAGCGATCCCATGACCACCACCGGCAAACAGATCTTCACCACGCTGGAAAGCGACGGCACGCTGACCGTCGAAGTCGCGACCAGCGAATTCCCCGAGCCCAAGGGCAATCAGGTGCTGGTGAAAATGGAAGCCGCGCCCATCAACCCGAGCGATCTTGCCCTGCTGGTTGGCCAGGCAGACCTCGAGAATGCGGATTATTCCGAGGGCAAGATCGTCGCCAAGATGCCCGAACCGTTCAACTCGGGCTCCAAGGGCCGCCACGGCCAGCGCATGCCGGTCGGCAATGAAGGCGCGGGCGAAGTGATCGCAACCGGCGACTCCGATGCGGCAAAGGCCCTGATGGGCAAGCGCGTTTCCTGCGTGCCCGGTACCGCCTACGCCGAATACGCCATCGCCGATGCCAATATGTGCCTGCCGCTGGGCGACATTTCGTCGAAGGATGGCGCCTCCGCCTTCGTCAACCCGATGACCGCGCTCGGCTTCGTCGAGACCGCCAAGATGGAAGGCTTCAAGGCGATCGTGCACACCGCCGCCGCGTCCAACCTGGGCCAGATGCTCGTGCGCATCTGCCAGGAAGACGAAATGGAGCTGGTGAACATCGTGCGCCGGCAGGAACAGGTCGATGTGCTGAAGGGCCTGGGTGCCAAGCATATCGTCAATTCGTCCGACGACGATTTCATGAAACAGCTGCGCAATGCGATCGACGAGACCGACGCCTTCATCGGCTTCGATCCGATCGGCGGGGGCAAGGCGGTCGACAATGCCTTCAAGGCGATGGAGCAGGTCGCAGTCGGCAAGATGACCGAATACAGCCGCTACGGGTCGAACCAGCAGAAGAAGATGTACATCTACGGCCGGCTCGACCTCAGCCCGACCGTGCTGACCCCGTCCTACGGCTTCGGCTGGACGCTGTCGGGCTGGCTGCTGTTCCCATTCATGCAGGGCGCAGGCAAGGAAACCGTCGCCCGCATGCGCAAGCGCGTGCTCGACAACCTGACCACCACCTTCAAGAGCGAGTACACGAAGGAAGTGACGCTTGAAGGCATGCTGGAGAAGGACGCCGTGCTGCAATACCGCCAGATGCGCACCGGCGAGAAGTATCTCGTTACCCCGCACGGGTAATCCGCAACTGCTGGGTGGGGGTGTGCCACGCCGATGGTGCAGTCCCCCACCCCCAATCCCCTCCCCCAAGGGAGGGAACTGAGCCTAGCGCCCGTCGAAGTGCCGTTGCGCTTCCTGTCGGTTGGTAATCCCGTTGGCGATCAGCAGCGCGGTCAGCAGCCGCGCCTTGGGCGGGGCGAGCGCGCGCGAGGCGACGAAGCCGTTGGCATCGTCCTGCGGCTCGCGATCGACCAGCCCTTCGTCGGTCCGGCTCGCGCGCACGACCAGGCATCCGCGCCGGGAATGCTCCACCAGAATCTGCCGCACGGGATCGGGCATGTTACCCTCGCCCAGCCCGGACACGACGATTCCCGGCGGATCGTCCGACAGCTGGCGCGCGGCGGCGGTTGCGGTCATCCCCGCATAGACCGCCAGGATCGGCACGTCGGGCAGCGACAGGAAGCGCAGCGAGGCGCTATCCCCCACTCGCCACGGCGCCCCGAACCAGTCGAGCCGCGAAGGCGTAACGATCGCGACCGATTCGCGCGGGAAGCCGCGAAACGCCTCGGTCGCGCGGGTCTGCGCCTTGCGCACGTCGCGCGCGGAGTGGACCCGGTCGCCCATCACCACCAGCACGCCGCGCCCGGCCGCATCCGGATCGCCCGCAACCCGCACCGCATTGGCGAAATTGCGCATCCCGTCATATCCAACCGCATCGGCGGGCCGCATCGCGCCGACCAGCACGACCGGCTTGGTGCTGGGCAGTGTCAGGTCGAGCAGGAAGGCGGTTTCCTCTGCCGTATCGGTCCCGTGAGTTACGATGATCCCGTCGACGCCGTCGTCGCGCATCGCCAGATCGATCTCCGCATGGAGGCGCGACCAGATCGATGCGTCGATGTCTTCCGATCCGATATTGGCGATCTGCCGCCCGGTGAAATCGGCCGCGACACCCAGGCCGCTGGCCTGTTTCAGATAGTCCTCGATCCCGATCTGGCCCGGGCGATAATCGGCGCGCATGGCGTCGCCTGCCTGGCCTGCGATGGTGCCACCTGTGGCGAGGACGAGGATGCGGGGAAGCGTCATGGACGCCGCCCTAACCTGCCTGCACATGCTTTCAATCGAATTTCTGGCAATTGATTTTCAAGTTTGGGCCGCTAGATAGCGGCCCTCCCGAATGTGATCGGGCGATTAGCTCAGTTGGTAGAGCGCTTCGTTTACACCGAAGATGTCGGCAGTTCGAGCCTGTCATCGCCCACCATTCCTTTTCCGGCCATCCCTTGCCCATACCGCGCCGACGCGGCAATCGGGCGGCGATGAGCCATTTCGACATCGCGATTGCCGGGTGCGGACCGGCGGGCCTCGCCGCCGCGCTGCTGCTGCATCGGCAGGGGCACCGGGTGACGCTGTTCGAGCGTTTCGATCAGCCGCGTCCGATCGGATCGGGCCTGATGATCCAGCCGAGCGGGCTGGCGGTGCTGGATGCGCTGGGCCTCGCGCCCGACATCCTCGCCCACGGCGCGCCGATCCGCGCGCTCCACGGGCTCAACCATCAGGGAGATGTCGCGCTGGATGCGCGCTATGCCGATCTCGGCGTGGCGGGAGCGTGCGGGATCGGGATCCACCGGGGCAGCCTGTTCGCCCTGCTCTTTCGCGCCGCGCAGGCCGAGGGGATCGCCATCGAGACCGGCTTCCCCGTTGCCACCACTCGAATCGAGGCAGGCGGCCGGACGCTGACCTGCGACGACGGGCGCACCACCCGCGCGTTCGATCTGGTGGTCGATGCGCTGGGCACCTCCTCCCCCCTCGCCCCGCCGTGCGGCGAATGGCTCGCCTTCGGGGCGCTGTGGACCACGCTGGACTGGCCCGCAGATGCTCCGTTCGACGCAGGCCTGCTCGAACAGCGATACACCCACGCGCAGCAAATGGCGGGCGTGCTGCCCACCGGCGTGCGGGTGGAGGGCGAGCGGCGCGAACTCTCCTTCTTCTGGTCGCTCAAGGCGAGCGCATACGAAGCATGGTGCGAGGCCGGGCTCGATGCGTGGAAGGCGCAGGTCTGCACGCTGTGGCCGGATTGCGAGGGGCTGCTGGCACACATTACCGAGCCCGAACAGCTGACCTTCGCCCGCTACGCCCATCGCCGCGTGCCCGAACCTGTCGGCGAGCGGCTGATCCACATTGGCGATGCCTGGCACTCGGCCAGCCCGCAGCTGGGGCAAGGTGCGAACATGGCGCTGCTCGACGCCTTTGCGCTCGCCCGGGGCATTGCCTCGCACGGCGATCTGCAGGAACGCCTTGCCCATGCAGCGCAGCTGCGCAGCCGGCATGTGAAGCTCTATCAGGCGCTCACCTGGGCGGCGACGCCGCTCTACCAGTCGGACAAGGCGTGGCACGCGCTGTTGCGCGACTTTCTACTCACCCCGTTGGGCCGCGTGCCGCCGGGGCCGCGAATTCAGGCACGGCTGGTCGCGGGACTGGTCGGCAATCCACTCGCCCCGCTGGGCCTTTCCGCGCCCGATTACGAAGCGATCGCACGCTAGCTAAAGCGCGTCGACCACCTCCTGGACCGCCATGCGCGCCGCCTCGCTCGACCAGTCGAGCTCGCCCGTCACCCGCCACACCTCCTGCCCGGTGCGATCGTACATTACGGTGGTCGGCAGCGTCGCCGCACCGATCGCCTCGCCCAGCGCGAGCTGCGGGTCGATCCACGGCGGCAGGCTGTCGATGTCGTTTTTCTCGAAGAATTCGGTGATCTTCGCCGGATCGCCCATGTCCTGGCTGATCGTGACCACGTTGAGCTCGTCCTCGTAATCCGCCGCCAGCTGGTCGAGCATCGGCATTTCCTTGACGCACGGCGCGCACCAGGTGGCCCACAGGTTCATCAGCACCGGGTGCCCCTGCAGCGCGCCCAGATTGAGCACCGCGCCTTCGGGGTCGACCATGTTGGCGGCGGGCATCAGGTCGCCCGCATGGCTCCGGTCGATCTCGCCGGGCTTCGCCTCTTTGCCAGCCTCGGTCTGCGCCGCACTCTCTTGCGGGGCCGGGTCGGCCTCCCTATCGCACCCGCTCAGGATCAGGACGATGGCGAGCGCAGGCAAAATGGCAGAACGGGACACGGATACCTCCAGCGCAGGGCGCGGCAACGCGATGTGGGGCGGCCGCTTCGCCGACGGGCCTAGTGCCATCATGCGCGAAATCAATGCCTCGATTCCCTTCGACAAGGCGCTCTGGCGGCAGGATATCGCGGGCAGCCGCGCGCATGTGAGCATGCTGGCCGCGCAGGGCATCCTGTCGCAGGAAGATGCGACCACCATCGACAACGGCCTCCAGACCATCGCCGCCGAGTACGAGCGGGAGGGCGTGCCCGAGAACTGGGACCTGGAAGACATCCACATGACCGTGGAATCGCGACTTACCGAACTGGTCGGCCCAGTCGCGGGCCGCCTGCACACCGCGCGCAGCCGCAACGATCAGGTCGCGACCGATTTCAAGCTGTGGACCCGCGAGGCGATCGAGGAGACCGACGCCGGGCTTGCCGCGGTGCAGGCCGCGCTGGTCATGCGCGCGGAGCAGCACGCAGCCGACATCATGCCCGGCTTCACCCATCTGCAGGCCGCACAACCGGTCACGCTCGGCCACCACCTGATGGCCTATTACGAGATGCTCCGGCGCGACCGGATGCGCTTTGCGGCCGCGAAGGAACGGCTCGACGAATGTCCGCTGGGTGCCGCCGCGCTGGCGGGCACCGGGTTCGATCTCGACCGCGAGGCGACGGCGAAGGCTCTGGGCTTCGCGCGGCCAACCGCCAACAGCCTCGACACCGTGTCCGACCGCGATTTCGCGATGGACTATCTGCACGCGGCCAGCATCGCCAGCATTCACCTGTCACGGCTCGCCGAAGAGATCATCATCTGGGCGAGCCAGCCCTTCGGCTTCATCCGCCTGCCCGATTCGCTCTCGACCGGCAGCTCGATCATGCCGCAGAAGAAGAACCCCGACGCTGCCGAACTGGTGCGCGGGCACGCAGGCCGGATCATCGGCGCGGCGACCGCGCTTTCGATCACGATGAAGGGCTTGCCGCTGGCCTATGCGAAGGACATGCAGGACGACAAGCCGCCGGTGTTCGAGACGCACGGCCTGCTGGTGCTCTCACTGGCGAGCATGGAAGGGATGATCGCGGGTGCTGAGTTCAACACCGAGCGGATGCTCGCGCTGGCAGGCAGCGGCCATGCGACCGCGACCGACCTGGCCGACTGGCTGGTGCGCGAGGCGGGCGTCCCCTTCCGCGAGGCGCACCACATCACCGGCGCTGCGGTGGCGCGGGCCGATGCAAAGGGCTGCGCGCTGGGCCAGCTGACGCAGGACGATCTTGCCGTGATCGATCCGCGGGTGACGCCGGAAGCGCTCGCCAACCTCACGCTCGAAGGATCGGTCGCCTCGCGCCGCAGCTATGGCGGAACCGCGCCCGATCGGGTACGCCAGCAGGTGACCGAGGCGCGCCGCGCGCTCGGCCTCGACAGTTGAAGCGAACCACCATGCGCATCCGCCTCGCCCTCGTGCTCACCGCCGTTCTCCCGCTCGCGCTGTCCGCCTGCGGCCAGCGGGCCGCCTTGCAGCCGCCGCCGGGCGAAACCCTGCCGCCTGCGCCCTATGGCAGCGACCAGCGACTGACTGCGGAAGAGCTGCTCGAACCCGATGTGATCGCGCAGCCGATCCGCGATACCGAGCTGCGCACCCGCTCCGAAGAGCGCGAGGACGATCCTTTCGACCTGCCCCCCGAATAGTGCGAACCCGAGTTAGGCCGAACCAAGTACGATGGACCATTTCAAGCTGACCGACGGCATCCTCCACGCCGAGGATGTGCCCCTGCCCACGATCGCGCAGGAGGTTGGGACCCCCGTCTACGTCTATTCGCGCGCCACGCTGGAACGCCATGCGCGCGTGTTTCGCGAAGGGTTGGGCGAACTCGACAACCCGCTGATCCTGTTCGCGGTCAAAGCCAACCCCAACCTTGCGGTGCTGCGCGTGTTGCAGCGTGAAGGCTTCGGCGCGGACGTGGTTTCGGGCGGCGAACTGCGCCGCGCGCTCGCCGCCGGGATGACGCCGGACAAGATCGTGTTTTCGGGCGTCGGCAAGACCCGCGCCGAGCTGGAGCTTGGCCTCGACACCGGTATCGCGCAGTTCAACATTGAATCGCGCGAGGAAGGCCGCGAGCTGGCCGAGCTGGCCGCCGCGCGGGGCGAGAAGGCGCGCTGCGCGCTGCGGATCAACCCCGATGTCGACGCGGGCACGCACGAGAAGATCAGCACCGGCAAGGCGGACAACAAGTTCGGCGTACCGCTGCATCATGCGGCCGAGGCCTTTGCCGAGCTGGGCGCGCTGCCCGGCCTCGCGCTGGAAGGTCTGGCGATTCATATCGGCAGCCAGCTGGCCGATCTCGCGCCGCTGGAAACCGCCTTCGGGAAGATCGGCACGCTGCTCGGCCAGCTGCGCGAGGCGGGCCACACGATCACCCGGGTCGATCTGGGCGGCGGACTGGGCGTGCCCTACCGCACGGGCGAGAGCTTCCCCAGCCCTGCCGATTACGGCGCAATGGTCGCGCGCGTGACCCGCGACTGGGGCGTGCAGCTGGTGTTCGAGCCGGGGCGCGTGATCGCGGGCAATGCCGGCGTGCTGCTGACCCGCGTGGTGCGGGTGAAGCGCGGGCTCAACAATCCCTTCGTGATCGTCGATGCGGCGATGAACGATCTTGCGCGCCCTGCGCTATATGGCGCGTGGCACGATTTCGAGCCGGTCGCCCAGACCGAGGAGCGGATGACCGCCAACATCGTCGGCCCGATCTGCGAGACCGGCGACACCTTCGCCACCAACCGCGACTGCCCCGCGCTGGTCGCCGGCGATCTGGCGGTGTTCCGCACCGCCGGGGCCTATGGCGCGACCATGGCATCGTCCTACAACTCGCGCGGCTTCGTGCCCGAAGTGCTGGTCAGCGGCAGCGACTATGCGGTGGTCGCCGACCGGATCGACGCGGGCGCGATCATGGATGCGGAGCGCGTGCCGGAATGGCTGGACTGATCGCTTCGCTGCCGCTGTTCCACCAGGTTGCGGGCAGCCGCATCGTGGTGGTCGGCAGCGGACCGATGGCCGAGGCGAAGCGCCGACTGGTCGAACGCGCGGGCGCGGTCGCCGTGGGCGAGGCGGAGGCGCATCATGCCTCGCTGGCGTTCGTCGCGCTGGAGGATGCGGGAGAGGCTGCAGCGGTGCGCCAGCGGCTCAAGGCGAAGGGCCTGCTGGTCAATGTCGCGGACAAGCCGGACCTGTGCGATTTCACCACCCCGAGCATTCTCGACCGCGATCCGCTGCTGATCGCGATCGGCACGGGCGGGGCCTCCGCCGGTCTCGCCAAGCATATCCGCCTGCGGCTCGAAGCGATCCTGCCACAGCGGCTTGGCGAACTCGCGCGGGCGCTGGCAAGCGGGCGCGATACTCTGCGCGCGAAGCTGCCCGATGGCGACGCGCGCCGCCGCGCGGTGGATGCAGCTCTGCGCCCCGGTGGCACGCTCGACCCGCTGGACGAAGGGTCTGCCGACAGGGTCGGACACTGGCTGGCCGATCCCGCCGCCGATGCGCCTGCGCGGTTGGAGAGGATCGCGCTTGCCAGCGATGATCCCGAAGACCTCACCCTGCGGCAGGCGCGCTGGCTGGGCGAGGCGGATGCGATCTACCACGACGCGGATGTGCCGCCCGCGATCCTCGCCCGCGCCCGCGCCGACGCCGCGCGCCATCCGCTGGATACCGCCCCCGATAGTCCTGTGGAGGGCTTTGCGGTGATTCTCACCCGAGACTAGATTCCGGCGCAGTCGCACGCACCGGTGGCGTCGAAATAGCGGGCCATCGCCTCCACCGCGCTGTCGCTGAGCGCGATGAACGCGCGCCGCCGGTCGACCAGATCTTCCTCGCGGCGAAGCAGGCCCTGGCGCGTCATCTGGGCGATCCAGCGCAGCGCGGTGGTCGGCGGAACACCGCTGGCGATGCACAGCGAGGTGACCGAGACGCGCCGCCCCTCCGCCCGTGCGGCCGTCAGATCGAGCAGGATGTCCCACGCCGGGTCCGCGAACAGCTCCGCCTCGAAGAACCGCGTGCGCGCCTGCCGCTTGCGGATCAGTGCGCGGATTCGGCGCGGATCGGGCAGGCCGGGCACCGGCGAGAGCGCATCGGCCTCCCGCCCGCGCTGGCGATGCTCGCGCAGGTTCCCGGTTGCCTCCTGCCCCGTGCCGAAGGCGAAGGCGGCGCTGCCGTCGCGCGGTACGTCGTCGCTTGCCATCAGCCCGTCGAGCTTCTCCGCCAGCAGGCTCACCCGCTCGACCAGCCGCATCACCGCCACCCGGTCTTCGGCAGAAAGGTCGCGCACCCGCGCCCCGGCCAACCGCACCAGCGCCTCGCCGAAGGCGACCAGCCGCTCCCCCCGCCCCGGCTCGACCAGCAGCACCGGATCGCTTTCGCCCATCGCCACCATCACCGGTTCGAGCGCGCCGATCGTGGTGGCGACGATCAGCTGCCCGCCCGAGCGCGCAATCCGCGCATCCAGGCGCGCAAGCATGGCGAGCGTCGCCGCATCCGCGCCGGAGGCATCGACCGCGACCAAATCGCCCAGCGCGCGCGTCTTTTCATCATCCAGCGCGATCAGCCCTTCGGCCTGCGCCACGCGGAATCCGGCAAGCTGCGCATCGGCGCGCATCGCCTCGCGCACATGCGGCCGGTCGGCGAACAGCGAGATCGCGACCGGGAGTCCGCCACCATCCCTTGGCGCGTACGCAGGCCCGTCCGCGGGCGCATCGCCCGCCAGCGCGTAGCTGAGATCGGTATTGCTTCCGGCGGCGCGCGACTCGGTGTGGAGCATCACTATTCCCTCTTTGTTCCACATGCATTCATGAGAACAAAGGGGGAATAAGTCAATCGCATCCATAGTGGAGCGGGTTGCCCGCCCCACCCGGCATCGCGCCTAGTCTTCGAACGGATCGCGGACCAAGATCGTGTCCTCACGCTCCGGGCTGGTCGAAACCAGCGCCACGGGGCACTCGATCAGTTCCTGGATGCGGCTGATATACTTGATCGCGTTGGCGGGCAAATCGGCCCAGCTACGCGCCCCGGCGGTGCTTTCCTGCCAGCCTTCCATCTCTTCGTAGATCGGCTCGCACCGCGCCTGGCTCGCCGCGTGGCTCGGCAGGTAGTCGTAGATCTTGCCGTCGATACGATAGCCGGTGCAGATCTTCACCTTGTCCATCCCGTCGAGCACGTCGATCTTGGTCAGCGCGATGCCCGTCACCCCGCTGATCGCGCAGGTCTGGCGCACCAGCACCGCGTCGAACCAGCCGACGCGCCGCTTGCGCCCCGTGACCACGCCGAACTCGTGCCCGCGCTCGCCCAGCCCCTGGCCGATCTCGTCTTCCAGCTCGGTCGGGAAAGGCCCGCTGCCCACGCGGGTGGTGTAGGCCTTGGTGATCCCGAGGACGAAACCGGTCGCATTGGGGCCGAGGCCCGAACCGCTCGCCGCCGTCCCGCTGACCGTGTTGGAGCTGGTAACGAAGGGATAGGTACCGTGATCGACATCGAGCAGCACGCCCTGCGCGCCTTCGAACAGGATCCGCGCGCCCGCTTTGCGGACCTTCTTCAGCCGCTTCCACACCGGCTGCGCGAATTGCAGCACGAAGGGTGCAATCTCGCGCAGCTCTGAAATCAGTTGTTCGCGGTCGATCGGCGGCTCGTCGAAGCCCGCGCGCAGCGCGTCATGGTGCGCGCAGAGACGGTCGAGCTGCGGCTCGATCTCGTCGAGATGCGCGAGGTCGCACACGCGGATCGCGCGGCGGCCGACCTTGTCTTCGTAAGCCGGGCCGATGCCGCGCCCGGTGGTACCGATCTTGCCCTGCCCCGCTGCGGTTTCGCGCAGGCCGTCGAGGTCGCGATGGAGCGGCAGGATCAGCGGGCAGTTGTCGGCGACGGCGAAGTTGTCGGCGGTGATCTTCACCCCCTGCCCTTCGAGCTTCTCGATCTCCGACTTCAATGCCCACGGGTCGAGCACCACGCCATTGCCGATCAGCGAGAGCGTGCCGGTCACGATGCCAGAGGGCACCAGACTGATCTTGTAGGTCGTGCCGTCGACCACCAGCGTATGGCCGGCATTGTGGCCACCCTGGAAGCGGACGACGGCATCGGCGCGGCTCGCCAGCCAGTCGACGATCTTGCCCTTGCCCTCGTCACCCCACTGGGCCCCGATCACGGTTACGTTGGCCACACCTGCACTCCTTCAAAACTCATTGCGCCTGCCGACATCGGCCCGGCGTGCGGCGGCTTTGCCTGACACACCTGACACACTGTCCAGGGGACCAAAACGCCCCGGCCGGGAAAAGCGCCGCGCACAGCCGCGCGCCTATGGCATGGGCGATGCGGGTAGGAAACGCCTTATCGGAATTGATCGGGACATTTCGGCGGGCGCGTGTGTTGGACAGGCAAAAGGAGATTTCATGAGCAAAGACTACCCCACCCTCACCCTTAACGATGATCGCCAGATTCCCCAGCTGGGCTTCGGCACCTGGCAGATCGAGGAAGACAAGGCGGCGGATGCGGTCTCTACCGCGCTCGATACCGGTTACTGGCTGATCGACACCGCCGCGATCTACAAGAATGAAAAGGGCGTCGGCGAAGGCATCGGCGACTGGGCAGACATCTTCCTCCAGACCAAGATCTGGAATGAGAGCCAGGGTTACGACCGCACGCTGAAAGCCGCGGACAAATGTCTGGAACGGCTGGGCCGCGATCATGTCGACATGCTGCTGATCCACTGGCCCTGCCCCGACAAGGGCCTGTTCGTGGAGACCTGGAAGGCATTCATCGAACTGCGCGACCAGGGCAAGGCCAAGTCCATCGGCGTATCCAACTTCCGCGAGGAAGACCTGAAGCGGATCGTCGACGAAACCGGCGTGGTGCCCGCGCTCAACCAGATCGAGCTGCACCCCAGCTTCCAGCAGCGCGAAATGCGCAAGGTGCACCAGGATATGGGCATCGTCACGCAGAGCTGGTCGCCGCTCGGCCAGGGCAACGGGATGGACAACGACACGATCAAGGCGATCGCGGACGAGACTGGCAAGTCCGCCAGTGCCGTGATCATCCGCTGGCACATCCAGCATGGCTTTTCCGTGCTGCCGCGTTCGACCAATCCCGATCACATCCGCGACAATTACAGCGCGCTGTCGTTCGAACTGAGCGAAGGCCAGATGGCGAAGATCGATGCGCTGGACAGCGAGGACGGCCGGATGGGCCCCGAACCGGGCAAGTTCAACGACTGAGCGCTTGACCGTATTAACACCCTATAGCACATGGGCGATCTTCGCACCGGAGGTCGCCCATGTCGTTTCTGTTCGCCGTATCGTTCCTCGCACAGGCAGCAGCACCGCTTCCGGCGGATCTGGTCGATATTGTCGATGAGGCGGCGCAGGAACGCGGCGATCTCACCCCGGTGCTGGTGCTGGGCACATCTCACCTGTCGTCCCTGCCCAAGAATTTCCCGCTGGAGCGGTTCGATCCGCTGCTCGACGAGCTGGAGGAATGGGCGCCCGAAGCGATCGCGGTCGAGGGGATCGATGGGGTTCAGTGCGACAATCTGCGGCTATTCGACCCCGGCAATGCGGATACCTATTGCCCCGATCCCGGCCCGGCGCGCGCCGCACTGGGCGTGAACGCGCGCGATGCGCAATTCGGGGTGATGGAACTGCTCGCCAAGCCTGGGGACCAGCGGACCATTGCCGAACGCCGGCGACTGGTCGGCCTGTTCCTCGCCATCGGGGAGCCGGAATCGGCGCTGGTCCAATGGCTCCGCCTGCCCGAAGCCGAGCGTGCGGCGGGCGACGATCTACCCGCCGAACTGGTCGCTTATCTCGAGAAGTTCGACACCCGGCACAACGAGAACGTCGTCATCGCCGCCCGGCTGGCGGTACGCCTCGGCCTCGACAGGGTCGACCGGGTGGACGACCAGATGAGCGGCAGCGATCCCAAGGACGCAGAAGCTTATGGTCCGGAAATCAGCGCGATCTGGGACAATGCACCGACCAAGAAGCGCATCGCGGAATACGAGGAATGGGACACGGCGATGCAGGATGGCTCCATGCCGATCCTTGAATGGTATCGGCGGTACAATGCACCTGCCTCACTTGCGCTGGCGATGGAGGGCGATTTCGGTGCGGCGGCAGGGGCACGGACCCCGAGCGATGCGGGCCAGACCTATCTCGCCTATTGGGAGACGCGCAACCTGCGGATGGTCGCCAATATCCGCCAGGTGATCGGCACGGACACCCGAACGCTCGCCATCGTGGGCGTGTCGCACAAGCCCTATTACGACCGCTATCTGGGCATGATGAGCAATCTCGAGCTGGCCGATACGCAGGCGGTGCTCGGAGGCGACTAGAGCAGGATCGCCTCGCCGCTCTCCAGCCGGTGCGTGCAGCCGAGCGCGCGCGGGTCTTCATCATCGGACAGCGCGGCGAGCGTGCGCCAGCCTTCGCTGCGCAGACGCGCCGCCGCCTCGCCGTCGTGGCCCAGCGGCAGGTAGAGCATCGCGCGCGGCTCGGCTGCGGACAGCAGCGGGAGCGCCTGGCCGAGATAGATCGAGAAGCCGGTCGCGGGCTCGTCCGTCCCGCGGATCAGGTAGGTGCCGCCCCGGCCCAGCGCGCCGCGCGCATCGCCTGCGTACAGCGTGAAGCCGAACCAGCTCTGATATTCGAACCCGTGCCGCTCGGTCGGGTCGAGCGTGATCCGCGCGCGGTCGCCCACTGCTGCGGCGATCTGCTCCAGCCCGGCGATACGGCTTTCCAGCGCGCCGCCCGCGTCGATCGCGCGCAGCCTGTCGAGCGCATCGGGGAAAGGCCCTGCGGCGTGGATCAGCGGCAGGTAGGCATCGCCGCCGACCGCCTTCAGCCCGCCCGCATCCTTGGCATCGAGTTCGCGCCTGACGGCATCGGCCTGTTCCTCGTCCAGCGGGAACGGCCCTGCGGCCAGCGTGGTGACGAGGTCGGGCAGCGTGAAATCGACCGACAGGTTTTCGACGCCGACCGCCTCCAGCGCGGCAAGCGCGGTCAGCACCACCTCGCTCGCGGCGGCGACGCTGTCCGATCCGATCAGCTCCGCGCCGACCTGCAGGCGCTGGCGCACCGGATCGAGCTGGTCCGCCGCGATCCGCGTGACCTCGCCCGCGTAACACAGCCGCAGGGGCCGTGCGCGCGCGCTCAGCGCGGTCGCCGCGATGCGCCCAATCTGCGGGGTGATGTCGCTCCGCAGCGCGAGCGTGCGCAGGCTCGCTGGATCGACAAAGCGGAACATCGCGCGCGTCTGCAACCCATCCATCCGGTGGCCGAGCGACTTCTCGAACTCGACCAGCGGCGGGCTGACCCGGTCATATCCATGCGCGTCCATCGCATCGAGCGCGGCGCGCATCGCGCGGCCGAGCATGGCGGAATCGGCGGGCAGGTTGTCGGCCAGCCCTTCGGGCAGCAGGTCGTCGGTCGTGGTCATGCGCCTGCCCCTAACGCCCTCGTCATCCCAGCGGAAGCTGGGATGACGAAAAGCGGTTCTAGAAACTCAGCGCGGTGACCGTACGCACGCCTTCCAGCGCCTCGGCCTCGGCGATGAGCGCGTCGTCGACCGGCTGGTCGAGGCTCAGCAGCAGCACCGCCTCGCCCCCGGCCTGCTTGCGGCCGAGGTTGAAGGTGCCGATGTTGATCCCGCGATTGCCCAGCAGCGAGCCGATCCGCCCGATGAAGCCGGGCGCATCGTCGTTGACCACGTAGATCATGTGGCCATCCAGCTCCGCCTCGATCCCGATCCCGAAGATCTCGACCAGACGCGGCGCCTCGCGGCCGAACAAAGTCCCCGCGACCGATCGCTTGCCCGCGTCGGTTTCCACCGTCACCCGAATCAGCGTCTGGTACGTGCCTTCGCGGGTGGAGCGGATTTCGCGCACCTCGATCCCGCGATCCTTGGCGAGGAACGGCGCGTTGACCATGTTCACGCTCTGCGAGAAGCGGCGCATCAGGCCCGCCAGCACCGCAGCGGTGATCGGCTTGGGGTTGAGCTCCGCCGCATCGCCTTCCAGCTCGATCGCGATCTTCGGCAGGCTGCCATGGGCCAGCTGCCCGACCAGCGAGCCGAGGCTTTCGGCCAGCTGCATGTAGGGCTTCAGCCGCGGCGCTTCCTCCGCACTGAGGCTCGGCATGTTGAGCGCGTTGGTGACCGCGCCGGTCAGCAGGAAATCGCTCAGCTGCTCGGCCACCTGAAGCGCGACATTTTCCTGCGCCTCGCGCGTCGAAGCGCCCAGATGGGGCGTGCAGATGAAGCCGGGCTTGCCGAACAGCGGGCTCTCCTTCGCCGGTTCGGTCTGGAACACGTCGAGCGCCGCGCCCGCGACATGGCCGCTGTCGAGCGCCTCCGCCAGCGCCGCCTCGTCGATCAGCCCGCCGCGCGCGCAGTTGACGATCCGCACGCCCTTCTTCGTCTTGGCGAGGTTTTCGCCCGAGAGGATGTTGCGCGTCTCGTCGGTCAGCGGCGTATGCAGCGTGATGCAGTCGGCGCGGCGCAGCAGGTCGTCCAATTCGACCTTCTCGACGCCGATGTCGACCGCGCGCTCTTCGGTCAGGAAGGGATCATAGGCGATTACCTTCATCCGCAGGCCCTGCGCGCGCGATGCGACGATGCTGCCGATATTGCCCGCGCCGATCAGGCCGAGCGTCTTGCCGGTCAGCTCGATACCCATGAAATCGCTCTTGGGCCACTCGCCCGCCTGTGTGCGTGCATTGGCCTGCGGGATTTGCCGCGCCAGCGCGAGCAGCATGGCGATGGCGTGTTCGGCGGTGGTGATCGAGTTGCCAAAGGGCGTGTTCATCACCACCACGCCGCGCTCGGACGCCGCCGGGATATCGACATTGTCGACCCCGATCCCGGCGCGGCCGATAACCTTCAGGTTGGTCGCCGCCTCCAGAATCTCGGGCGTGACTTTGGTCGAGGAACGGATCGCCAGGCCTTCATATTCGCCGATGATCGCCTTCAGCTCATCGGGCGACAGGCCGGTCTTCTCGTGCACTTCGCACCCGCGCTCCGCAAAAATCTTGGCGGCATCGGGGCTCATCTTGTCGGAAATCAGGACTTTGGGTTTCTGGGACATTTCATTTCCCTCAAATCGTCATGCTGAACTTGTTTCAGCATCCACCGAGCCTTCTCGAACGAAGGCTCGATGATGGAGAACTGGACCCTGAACCGAGTTCAGGGTGACGGGATAGCCAGGGGGTGGCGCGGAGCTACTTCTGGAGCTCGGCGAAGGCCCACTCGATCCACGGGATCAGGCGCGCGATGTCTTCGCTCTCGACCGTGCCGCCGCACCAGATGCGCAGGGACGGCGGAGCGTCGCGATAGCCGTTGAAGTCGTAGCCGACGCCTTCGGCCTCCAGCATCTTGTAGATCTTGTCGGGCACCGCGGCCTGCGCGTCTTCCGAGAGACTGTCGAACCATTCGCCCTGGAAGACGAAACATACGCCGGTATTGGTGCGCTTGGCCGGATCGTCGACCATGTTGCGCACGTAGGGCGTCGCCTCGATCCAGTCGGTCAGCACCTTGGCGTTGGCGTTGGCGCGTTCGATCATCGCGGGCAGCCCGCCGATCGACTTCGCCCATTCGAGCGCGGCGATGTAATCTTCGGTCGCCAGCATCGAGGGCGTGTTGATCGTCGCGCCTTCGAAGATCGCGGTGTTCAGCTTGCCGCCCTTCTTCAGGCGGAACAGCTTGGGCAGCGGCCAGTCGGGATCGTAGCTTTCGATCCGCTCGACCGCCTTGGGGCTGAGGATCAGCATCCCGTGCTGCGCTTCGGAGCCCATCACCTTCTGCCAGCTGTAGGTGGTGGCATCGAGCTTGGCCCAGTCCATCTCCTGCGCGAAGACGGCGCTGGTCGCATCGTTGATCGTGATGCCCTTGCGATCGGCTGCGAGCCAGTCAGTGTTCGGAATGCGCGCGCCGGACGTGGTCCCGTTCCAGGTAAACACGACGTCGTTGTCCTGCGGGATCGAATTCAGGTCGGGGATTTCGCCGTAGGGCGCGTCGAGCACCTGCAGGTCGGGCAGCTTGAGCTGCTTGACCGCGTCCTGAATCCAGACATTGCCGAAGCTCTCCCAAGCAGCGACCGTCGCGGGGCCTGCGCCCAGCATCGTCCACATCGCGCATTCGAGCGCGCCGGTATCCGAACCGGGCATGATGCCGACGAGATAGTCGTCGGGCACGCCCAGCAGCTCGCGGCTGAGGTCGATCGCGTATTTCAGGCGCGCTTTGCCGACCGAAGAACGGTGCGAGCGGCCCAGCGATTCGGTTTTGAGTTTGTCGAGCGACCAGCCAGGAAACTTGGCGGTCGGACCGGACGAAAAGAAAGGACGCTCCGGACGGAGCGTCGGCTTGGTAGCAGTCATGTATTCTCTCCTTGCAGAGAGCTCGCGCGGCGTTGGGACCGCGTGGCCCGTCGGCGGCAATAAAGTTGCGCAGCAACAAGTCAACGTGAAACTGAAAAACTGTCGCCGGGTATGATCGCATTCGCATCACGAAGGCAGCTTGGTCCGAAGATGGCGAGACAGTGCCTCCACCCCCTCGCCAAGTGCAATCGCGAGCCTTAAGGCGGGCAGCGATGGACGTTACCGATCTTCGCGTTGCCTTGGTCAGCGGCAATTACAACATGGTCCGCGACGGGCCGACGCAGGCGCTCAACCGCCTGGTCCGCCATTTGCTCGACCAGGGCGGTGCGGTGCGAATCTTTGCGCCGACGGTCGAAAACCCGCAGGTAGAGGCGGTTGGCGACCTGGTATCGGTCCCCTCCCTGCCTATCCCGTTCCGTCCGGAATACCACTTCACCTTCGGGCTGAAGGGGGACACCCGGCGCGCATTCGAGGAATTTCGCCCCAACATCGTGCATGTCGCCAGCCCGGATCGCACCTGCCAGCAGGCGGTCGAGTGGGCGCGCGAGCACGACGTGCCGGTGCTGGCATCGGTCCACACCCGGTTCGAAACCTATCCGCGTTACTACAAGATGGGCTTCCTCGAACCGGTGATCGAATCGTTGCTGCGACGGTTCTATCGCAAGTGCGATGCGCTGGTCGCGCCGTCGCCGGGGATGGTCGACGTGCTGTGCAGTCAGCGGATGAACCGGGATATCGGAATCTGGACCCGCGGGATCGACCGCGAGGTGTTCCACCCCGGCGCGCGCGACATGGAATGGCGGCGCGAGATGGGCATTGCCGATGACGAGGTGGTGATCACCTTCCTCGGCAGGCTGGTGATGGAAAAAGGGCTCGACGTGTTCGTCGACACGATCATCGAGCTGCGCAAGAAGCAGATCCCGCACAAGGTGATGGTGATCGGCGACGGGCCGGCGCGCGGGTGGTTCGAAAAGGCGCTGCCCGGCGGGATCTTCGTGGGCCATCAGGGCGGCAAGTGCCTGGGCCGCGCGGTCGCCAGCGGCGATATCTTCTTCAACCCCTCGATCACCGAGACCTTCGGCAACGTCACGCTCGAATCGATGGCCTGCGGGCTGCCGGTGGTGGCGGCCGATGCAACCGGCAGTTCGGGCCTGGTCGCCGATGGCGAAACGGGGCTGCTGGTGGAGCCGGGCGATGTGAAGGGCTTTGCCCTCGCCCTCGCCCCCTATTGCCTCGACGCCGATCTGCGCGCGCGCCATGGCGCCGCAGGGCTCGAACGCAGCCGACCCTATACGTGGGAGGCGATCAACGCCTCGATGGTCGATACCTATCTGCGACTGGTCGAAGCCAAGCCGCCCTGCGACGGTTCAACGTAGCACGCCTTTCGAGCGCATGCTGGCGGCGTAGATCAGCAGGAAGGTCGCGATCGACCAGATCACGATGGTAATGATCGTGGTGGTGGTGTTCTGCACCCAGTCGGGCTGCCCGACCACCATCTGGTAGACGGTGGTGGTCGCCAATCCCAGCAGCGACAGCGCAAAGGCATGCACCGCGAAGCGGGTGCGCAGCAACAGCAGCAGCGAACCGAGCACTGCACCCCATACGCCCACCGCCCAGGCCCCGTGAACCCACGCCGGATAGCTCTGGAAATAGGCGAGCGCCTGCTGCGGCGTCGCCTCGATCCCGTCCATCATGCTTTCGAAATAGGCGAGATTGCCCAGCTGCGTTTGCAGGTAATCATTCGCGCCGAACGCATTCCATGCGAGCGACACGATGCCGACCACCCACAGGTGCCACGGCGTACGCGCCTTCAGATGCTTGTCCATTTCGCCTCTCCCCCCGTGGAGGTGCGACCCGGACACGGAGGATACACCCCCGCGCCCGGGCGACAAGTGTGCGAGTATTCAGAGACGTTCGATCTTGCGCGCCAGTTCGTCGATCAGGTCGACGACCTTGTCCTTGTTCGCGCCGCTGAACTGGCCGTTGGCGGCGCGGTTGGTGATGACCGTGGCGAGATTGCCCAGCGCGCGGAGCAGATCGGGCGAGCCGCTGGGCTTGGCCTTCTCTCCCTGCTTGCCAAGCCGCTGCATCAGCCGCGCGACTTCATCGCTGCGCTCTTCCAGTTCCGCCATCCCGGCGTCGGTGACGCGGAAGGCCTTGCGGGTATCCTCGGCCTCGACCGGGGCGATCAGCCCTTCGTCTTCGAGCAAAGAGAGCGTAGGGTAGATCACGCCAGGACTGGGCGCGTATTCGCCGCCGGTCAAATCCTCGATCTCCTTGATCAGCTCGTAGCCGTGCTTACGCTCGCCCGCGATCAGTGCGAGCAGGACGAGCCGCAGTTCGCCGGGGCCGAACATCCGCTTGCGCCGATGTTGGCCGCGATGGCCCGCGTCATGGCCGCCCGCCATCTTCCAGCGCGCACGGTTGCCACGCGGTCCGCCGCCAGCACCGCTACCCCAGCCGCCGCCCCAGCCAGCGCCGAATGGGCCTGAGTCGCCGAAGGGACCGCGCGGGCCGAACGGGCCATTGCGACCGAAGGGGCCGCCGGGCCCGAACACGCCGTCGCTGCCGAACAGGGCATCGGCGGAAAAGCCATCGCCGCGCCGTTTGCCGCCGCGCGTATCGCGCTCGTCGGGGCCACCCTCGAACCCGTCGTCGAAATCTCCATCTTGGTGGTGATCGGGAATGCGGCCTCCGATCGGCTCGTCATCCTCGCGCTTGTGGTCATCGGACATCTGCATTCTCCTGTGTGTACGATATAGCTAAGATATATCTTGGATATATCGCTACAAGTAGCCGCTGCATTTTTCCGACCGAACCCCTATGTCAGCCGACCAATGGCCGATCTGTTCGAAAACGAGGCGCCCGCGCCCTCCCCCACCGCCCCTGCCGAGCCGCGCGAGGACGCGCCGCTGGCCGACCGGCTGCGCCCGCGCACCCTCTCCGAGGTTGTTGGCCAGGAACACCTGACCGGGCCGGAGGGCAGCATCGGGCGCATGGTCGCGGCGGGCCGCCTGTCGAGCATGATCCTGTGGGGCCCGCCGGGCACCGGCAAGACCACGATCGCGCGCCTGCTCGCCGATAGCGTGGGCATGCGCTACGCCGCGGTCAGCGCGGTGTTCAGCGGAGTGGCGGACCTGAAGAAGGCGTTTGCCGAGGCGGAGACTGCGGCCAAGGCCGGGCAGAAGACGCTGCTGTTCGTGGACGAGATCCACCGCTTCAACCGCGCGCAGCAGGACGGCTTCCTGCCCTTCGTCGAGCGCGGCACGGTCACGCTGGTCGGCGCGACCACGGAGAACCCCAGCTTCGCCCTCAACGCCGCGCTGCTCAGCCGCGCGCAGGTGCTGATCCTCGAGAGGCTGGGGCACGAAGCGCTGGGCGAACTTCTCACCCGCGCCGAGGAGCTGGAACGGCCCCTCCCCCTGACAGACGACGCACGCGCCGCGCTGATCGCTTCAGCCGACGGCGATGGCCGCTTCCTGCTCAACCAGGCGGAGACGCTGTATAATGCCGGGCTGGACAAGCCGCTCGACCCGGCGGGCCTCGGCAGTTTCCTGCAACGCCGGGTGGCGGTGTACGACAAGGATCGCGACGGGCACTACAACCTCATCTCCGCGCTGCATAAGGCGGTGCGCGGGAGCGATCCGGACGCCGCGCTCTATTACCTCGCGCGGATGCTGACCGCGGGCGAAGAGCCGCGTTATCTCGCGCGGCGGCTGGTGCGCATGGCGGTGGAGGATATCGGCATGGCCGACCCCGCCGCGCTGACCCAGTGCATCGCCGCGCGCGACGCCTACGAGTTTCTCGGCAGCCCGGAGGGCGAGCTCGCGCTGGTGCAGGCGTGCCTCTACCTCGCCACCGCGCCCAAATCGAACGCGGCCTACATGGCGCAGAAGGCCGCGTGGCGCAGCGCGAAGGAGACGGGCAGCCTCACACCGCCGAAGAACATCCTCAACGCGCCGACCAAGCTGATGAAGAACATCGGCTACGGCGAGGGCTATTCCTACGACCATTCGGCTGAGGATGCGTTCTCGGGCGACAATTACTGGCCCGACGAGATGGAGCCGCAGGGGTTCTACCAGCCGACCGGGCGCGGCTTCGAGAAGCGCGTGGCGGAGCGGATGGAGTTCTGGGCGGCGCGGCGCAAGGGGCGCGATTGAACCGCTTCTCCCACTTCCTCGCGATCGACTGGTCCGGCGCGAAAGGCGAACGGCACAAGGGCATTGCGCTGGCCTTGGCGGACCTGGGCGGTGGCCCGCCCCGCCTGCTCCGCCGTGACCAGCCGTGGAGCCGCGAGGATGTACTCGTCCTGCTGCGCGACGATCTGCCGTCCGATACGCTGGTCGGCATGGATCTGGGTATCGCACTGCCCTTCGCCGATTGCGGCGCGTTCTTCCCCGGCTGGGAGCATTCTCCGCCGCACGCCAAGGCGCTGTGGGCGCTGATCGACGATCTGTGCGCCGACGACCCGCATCTGGAGGCAGGCGGCGTGTTGAGCCATCGCGAGCTGGCGCGCTATTTCCGCCATGGCGGCGCACACGAAGGCGATCGCTTTCACGCGCCCGATGCCGCAAGCCGCGAAGGGCGCTTTCGCGTCGCGGAGCAGGCGCAACGGGCAATGGGATGCCGCCCGGTCTCCAACTTCAACCTCGTCGGCGCGGCGCAGGTCGGCAAGTCGAGCCTGACGGGAATGCGGCTGCTCCACCGGCTGGACGGCGCGCTGCCGGTGTGGCCGGTCGACCCGTTGCCGCAGGCAGGTTCCGTGCTGGTGGAGATCTACACCGCGCTTGCCTCACTCGCCGCGCTGCCCGCGCGTCGTGGACGCAAGGTGAGAGATCATTCGGTGTTGAACGAGGCGCTGGCCGCGCTCGGCTTCGGCCCGGTCGCGGGCTCGGGCCCGATCGACGATCACAGCGCCGACGCGCTGCTCACCGCCGCGTGGCTACGCCGGAATGGGGACGATGTGAGGCTATGGGCTCCACCCGCACTCGACAGGCGACTGGCACAAACCGAAGGCTGGACCTTCGGCGCGCGCTGACCCTCAGGCGGGGATCGCAGGCAGCGATGCTTCGCTGCTCAATCGGTCGAGCGTCTGCAGGTTGCTCTGTTCGGCTTGGCCCGGGATCAGGAAAGCATCGACCAGCCACCACACGCTCAGCACGAACCAGCCAAGGAAAAACGGAATCCAGCCCAGCAGCAACAGCGCCAGCTGCGCAGCTCCGCTGCCCGTACGGCCGAGATAGAACCTGTGCGCGCCGAATGAACCGAGGAACAGCCACAGAATATAGGCCGCCGCGACGGACTTCTTCCGGGCGTCGTATTGCAGTTGCGTACGAAGGTTCTGATCCACGTCTGTTTCCTTGGCGTTACCTGCCCTTGTGTACCAGATCGGGGCAGTTTTGCCAAAGCAAAGCGGGTCGCGCTCGCCCAACGGCGCCCCAAGATCGAGCTCTGATCGACGGGCATCGACAGGCTTTACGAGAGCCGCATTTTGCCCCAAGGCGCTGCGGCACCAAGGGCCGGTTTAGCTCAGCTGGTAGAGCAGCGGTTTTGTAAACCGAAGGTCGCGGGTTCGATTCCTGCAACCGGCACCGTAGGCCCGGCTGTCGCCGCGATGTCGGATGGCCGGGGAAGCTGGCCGGCAGCTCCCCCTACCCCACTCCCGGTGCCGGGTCAGTCGGCCTTCGGCGACGTCTCCAGCGCTTCCAGAATGGCCGCCCACGAAACCAGCTTGAAGTTCTGCGCGTACGGCGGATTGATGCCGTCCTGCGCCACGAACAGGCCTGCTGGATAGTCCGGGCCGAAGCTTCCGGCATGCAGATCGATCCCGTCGGTCTCCTCGGTCGCGCCGACTGCGCCCTGCGCGATCCGGAAACGGCCGACCGGCTCCATTCCGGGCAGGCGGAACACCGCGTAAGCATTGTCGCCCTGCGAGGATGCGATCAGGTATCCGCCTCTGTGCCCCTCGGGCAGCAGCGCGAGGCCTTCGACATCGGCGACCAGCATTCGGTTGTCGATCGGGGCGACCAGTTCGCCCACCGGGTCGGATCCGCCCACGCGGAAGCGCCAGATGCCGCCGTTTTCTTCGCCCACATAAAGTCCGAAATTACGCGCATCGACCACGCAGCCTTCGGCCTGACTGGGCACGCTCATCGTGTGTTCGATCCTGCCGGTCCAGTCGTCGCGAATCCGGACCTGATTGATCGTCCCGTCCTTCAGCACGGCAAAGGCGACCACGGCGTCGCCCGCGCTCGTAAATGGCGGGGTCCACAGGCACAGGCCGTAAGCCTCCCCAGCGCCGCTTGCCACCGAACCCAGCGGTTCGAGCCGCGCGCTCTGGGTGTCGAGCCGGAACAGCGCGATCGCGGAATTGTCGGGATCGGTGCGGTCGCTCGCCGCGACCAGCACCGTGCCGTCCGCCAGCGTGACCAGATCGACATTGTTGAGCAGGCCCGCATCGAGGAAGAACAGGTCTTCGCCCTTGAGATTGTAGACGTGCAGCCCGGCTTTCTTGTCGGTGCCGATAATCAGGCTTTTCGACGGGTCGGCCTGGTTGCGCCAGATCGCCGGATCGTCCGCCGCATCCTCGTTTCCGGTGCCCACCGGCGCGGTCTCCGCCGTGGCGTAGACCGACACCGCAGGATCGCCCGTCACGGGCAGGGTGGCGCAACCTGCCACCGCCAGCGCAAGGCCAGCGGTGGAGAGAAATTTAGAACGCATCCGCATCAGAAGGTCACCCTTACGCCGCCCTTCATCGTCCAGCTATATTCCTCGAACTGGTAGGGATTCCGCTGGCCGCCGAAATTGTTGTAGGCGTAGTACTTGGCGTTGTTGATGTTGACCCATTCGTAGAACAGCTTGATGTTCTTGGTCAGCTTGTACTTCGCGCTCAGATCGAGCTGGAAGCGGTTGTCGACATACCGGTCGAGCGCGGCCTCGTCGGCGATCTCGTCGAGATAGCGGTCGCGATAGGTGCCCGCCAGGCGGATATCGAGCGGCCCCTTGTCGTAGCCGAGCACCACGTTGAACGTGTGGCGCGCGGTCGCAGGCAGCGGGATTTCGCGCGGGTCGGTCTGGTCGCCATCGGTGAACACCGTGCCCGTCGCATCGGTATAGGTGTAGTTGGCCTGGACCAGCAGCCCATCCAGCGGGCTCGGCAGGAAGCTGAGCGACTGGGCGAAGCTGGCTTCGAACCCGAAGACCTTGGCTTCGTCGCCGTTGATCGGGATCACCGCCTCGTCGTAGGCGATGCCGTTGAAGACCCCGTCCCGCTGCACGGTGTCGACGATGTAGTCCTTGATATCCTTGTAGAATACCGCACCCGTCAGCGCGCCATTGCTGTTCATGTAGTATTCCAGCGAGGCGTCGAAGTTCCACGCACGATAGGGATCGAGCGCGGGGTTCCCGAATTCGCCTTCACGCTCGTCATCGTCGTTCTGCTCGACCGCGAAGCGCGGGGCGAGCTTGCTGAGCTTGGGGCGGACCAAGCTCTTGTACCCGGCCAGACGCAGGATCAGGTTGGGCTGCGCTTCCCAGCGGATGTTGAGGCTGGGCAGCCAGCTGTCGTAGTCCTTCTCGAACGCGACCGGGCTGACGATGACGGTGTCTTCGCTCGCCGTGCCGCCGCCGGGCAGCGTGCCGTCTTCCTCGATCAGCGTCACCGTGTTGCCGAGGATGGAGTTGCGCGTGTTCTCGAACCGCACCCCGCCGATCACGCGCAGGGTGGAACTGTCGTATCGGCCGAGCAGATACCCGGCGAGGATGTCTTCGGAGACCGAATAATCCTCCACCGCGCTGTCGAAATCGCTATCAACCGGCTGGAGCTCGAAATCGTCGAAATTGGCGCGGAAATAGTCGCTCGCCCCGGTGTAGCTGGCGACCGGCGAGATGTCGGTGATGCGGTAGGTCTGGGTGCCGAGAACGTCGGCCAGCGAGAACGTGCCCGGGCCGTCGTATTCGTAGAACTCGACCTCCTTGTTATAGGTCTTGTCGCGCCAGCGGCCTTTGAAGCCCGCCTGCACCGTGAACTCCCCGCGATCCATCGCGAAGCGGCGGCCTAGGTCGAACTTGGCGGCGTATTCCTCGTCTTGCGCGTCGGACAGCGCGGTCAGCTCGATATCGTTGAGCTCATATTCGGACGGATCGTAGAAGCTGCCCGGATCGGCGATGACCGAATAGATCGGGCGGCGCTGGTCCGAATAGTCGAAGCCCAGGGTCAGCCCGTCGTCGGAGAACCGCTGACGGAATTCGGCCGGGTCGACGTTGCCTTCCTCGGTTTCGGACGACTTGGCCCAGCTGCCCGAATATTCCGCGAACCAGTCGCCCCAGTCGCTTTCACCGCCAACCACGATCGAGCGGATCTTCTGCGATTCGAGGCGATCCTTGATGTCACGCTCGACCCCGATCCGCTGGCGCAGATCCTCGCCCGGTTCGGACGGATCGTCGATGGTTGCGTCGCTGAAGGTCGCGCCGTTGGCCGTGATGGTGGTGGGACCGAAATCCTCGAAGTCGCCGAGATCGAAGGTCGTGCGGCGGCGATATTCCTGGTCGTCGAACTGGCTGTAGATGCCGCGTACGTACAGCTTCGTGCTGTCGCCGGCGCGGAAATCGAAGTTGAGCGAGGCGCTGATCCGCTCGCGCTCCACGTCATAGTCGCGATACTGAACTTCGGTGGGAAAGATCATCCCCGCGTCCGAATAGTCGTCCGCCTCGATATTGTCGGTTTCGAACTTGCGCTTGTAATAGGAAAGGCCGCCCGAAACGCCGACATTGTCGCCCAGCCGGGTGGCGAAATCGACGCTGCCCTTGGGGCTGATATGGTCGGCGTAGTCGTTGTAGCTGCCCTCGATCTTGGCTGTCAGCAGGCTCTTGCGGCGGTCGAACGCGCTGGTCGTCTCGATCTCGACCGAGGCGCCGATCGTGTCGCCGTCCATGTCGGGGGTCAGCGACTTCTTCACTTCGATCGATTCGATGATGTCGCTGGAAATCACGTCGAGCGCGACCGAGCGCACGTCGCTTTCGGGCGACGGCACGCGCACGCCATTGAGCGAGGTCGAGACGAGATCGGGGTCGAGCCCGCGCACGCTCACGAAGCGGCCTTCGCCCTGATCGTCGAGCACGTTGACGCCGGGGACGCGGCGCAGCGATTCGGCCACGTTCTGGTCGGGAAACTGACCGATCGCATCGCGGGTGATCACGTCGCTGACACCGTCGGCCTCGCGCTTCATGTTGAGCGCGCTTGCCTGGTTGGCGCGCTGCCCGACCACCAGGATCATCTCGTGGCCGCCATCGACCGGCGACAGCTGCAGCGTGACGTCGATCTCTCCGGTCGCGGGCACGCTGACCGTCTCGCTGACGGTCTGCGCGCCGACATAGCTCGCCTCGATCGTGTATTCGCCTTCGGGAACGTCGGTGAAGAGGAACGAGCCGTCGCGATCGGTCGTGGCGGAACGGTTGAGTTCGACGATCCGCACCTGGGCGGAACGCAGTGCGACCGTATCGCTCCCGTCGACGACATAGCCGCCGACCTCACCCGCGATTGCCGGTGCGGCAAGAGCGGTGGCGAGCGAAATTATGCCAACCCGCGTGGCGAAACGCATCTTCTTCATCAGTAAAACCCCTAGGCTTGATCCCTGTGGGGCGCCGTTAGGAGGGGAGTTTTACGCCTGCTTGACGCATTTGCGTCAGTTCGGAGAATCCGCGAACCAGCCGGTCGGCTGTGTCATAATCGTCACGTAGCCGGGCCGGAGCCGTCAGCCGCGACCGCGATAGTTCTGGACGCCCTGTTCGGGCACCCACAGGCCTTCGGGCACTGGCCCGCTCTGCCAGAACACGTCGATCGGGATGCCCCCGCGCGGATACCAGTAGCCGCCGATCCGCAGCCAGCGCGGGGCCATCTCGTCGAACAGCCGCTGGCCGATGCCCACGGTCACATCCTCGTGAAAGCCGCAATGGTTGCGGAAAGAACCGAGGAACAGCTTGAGGCTCTTGGATTCGACGATGGTCGCCTGCGGGGCATAGTCGATCACCAGATGCGCAAAGTCGGGCTGGCCGGTGACCGGGCATAGCGAGGTGAATTCGGGCGCGGAGAAGCGCACCATGTACAGCGAACCCTCGCGCGGATTGGGCACGTAATCCAGCTCGGCTTCTTCGGGGCTTGCAGGCAGGCCGGTCGATTGGCCGAGAAAGCGCGGAGTGGTGCCGGTCTGCGGGTCGTTGGATGTGTCGCTCATGCCGCGTCCTTGCCTTCATCGTGCGCGCGGCACAAGCAAGCCTTTGCGTAGCGGCGATTCACCGCCTATTCAGCGCCGCCCTGCCCGGTGTACCGGCATCTTTCTCCTGCTCCGAAGTCCGAATTGATGAGACGCGCCCTTTTCCCCTGCCTGCTGTTCTTCGCCGCCACGGCTGCCCATGCGCAGTCCGCCAGCGACTTTCAGCTGCCGCCCGATCCCGACGCGACGCCCACCGCGCGCCCGCAGGCGCAGGGGCCGATCGATCTGGAGGGAGAAAACCGCAGCGCGCCGCGCGTGATCCTGCCGCCGACGGCCACGCCGACGCCAGCCGTCACGCCGCGCCCCAGCGCATCTCCGCGCGCGTCCGAGACTCCGCGCCCCCAGCCGAGCGCCACCCGTTCGGCCCGCCCGAACCTGCCGACCAGCGATGCGCCCGTTTCCACCCGCGAAGTTCTGGCCGAACCCGCGCCGAGAGCCAGCGCGCCTTCCCGCGCGAGCGCTGACAGCCAGGATTCCGGGGCCGGCTCTGCGCCGGGCGATACTGGCGTAGTCGATACCGGTGCGCAGGAAACCGCTCCCGAACCCGACGCCGCTCTGCCTGCCAATGTTCTGCCCGAGACCGTGCCCGATGACACGGCGCAGCCTGTCGACGCGTTTGGCGCATCGTCCGACAACGAAGGAACGCCGGGCTGGCTGTGGGGTGCGCTGATGGCGGGGCTCGCGCTGCTGCTCGGCGCGATCATCCTGTTCGCGGCCCGTCGGCGCAGGCGTGCCCGGGCCGAGGTGCAAGCCGCTCCGGCCGACCTTTCCGGCCCGCCGCTGCGCGAAATCCACAAGCATAGCGCGCTCCCGCGCCTCGAAGCGGCTTCGCTGGGCATTGAAGCGCATGCCACCACGCTCAGCCGCAGCGTGGTCAACGCGACGGTCGCGTACCGCCTGACGATCGTCAATCGCGGGCGCGCGCCGATCTCGCAGGTCCGCGTCGCGGGCGATCTGACCACCGCCCACGGGCGCGTGCCGACCTCGCAGCAGGTCGCCGATCCCCACCACTCCTACCCCGAACTGCACACGATCGACCATCTCGATCCGGGCGAGCGGGCGGTCATTCGCGGGGAATTGCGGCTTCCCTTGAGCGAGGTGCGCGCGCTGCAGCAGGGCCAGGTGCCCGTGTTCGTCCCGCTGATGCGGCTGACCGTGCACATTGCGGAGCAGAAGCCCTCCGCGCATACCTTCGTCATCGGCACCAAACCGGCAGGCACCGCCGCGCGCCCTGCCCCGTTCCGGCTCGACGAAGGCCCGCGCACCTATTCGCAGCTGACCACCCGCGCACTCGCCTGAGCGCTCGACAAGCCGGGGGCCGACCGGCTATCCGCGCTGGCAATGGACATGCTCGTTTCGACCGAGCGGCTGGCCGAAGAGCTGGCCGCGCCCGACCTCGCGGTGCTCGATGCCTCGCTGCACCTGCCGATGGCCGAGCGCGATGCGCGCGCCGAATTCGAAACCGCGCATATCCCCGGCGCCCGCTTCCTCGACCTCGCCGGGCTGCACGATCCCGCCTCCGCCCTGCCCGGCAAGGTGCCCGACGGTGAACGGGTCGCGCGCTGGCTGGGCGAACGCGGTATCGGCCCGCAGACGCGGATCGTGCTGTACGACGATTCCGATCTACGCAGCGCGTGCCGGGCGTGGGTGCTGCTCGACCTCGCAGGCCTCGGCAATATCGCGGTGCTCGACGGCGGGCTGGCCAAGTGGAAGGCCGAGGGTCGGCCGCTGGAAAGCGGGACGCCCGAGATAGCCGCGATGGATCGCCCGGCGACCACGGTGCGGATCACGGACCTTCGCGACAAGGCCGCGATGCTCGCCAATCTTGACGATCACCGCGAGCAGGTGGTCGACGCGCGCGATGCTGGCCGCTTCACCGGCAGCGTCGAAGACGCCGTGCACGGCCTGCCCGGCGGGCACATTCCCGGCGCACGGCACCTGTTCTTCCGCGATGTGCTGGCGGAGGACGGCACGTTTCGCGATCCCGAGACGCTGCGCGCGCTGTTCGACAAGGCAGGGCTCGATCTCGATCGCCCGATCGTCGCCACCTGCGGCAGCGGCGTGACCGCGTCGGTCCTGCTGTTCGCGTTGCGGCTGCTCGGCGCTCCGCAGACCGCTCTCTATGACGGCAGCTGGAGCGAATGGGGCGCAGACCCCGACACACCCAAGGAAACCGGAGAAGCCCGCTGAGCAAGATCGACAAACCGACCGGAGCCAGCACTGCGGCCGTCCTCGCCGGGCGGCGCGAGGAGTGGACCGGCCCGGTGGTCAATCCGCCGATCTGGCGCGGCAGCACGCATCTTTACGAAAGCGAAGCCGACCGGATCGCCGCGCTGGCGCATAACGAGGACGGTCATTTCCACTATGGCCGCCGCGGCGCGCCGACCCAGTGGTCGCTGGCCGAAGCGCTGACGCAGCTGGAGCCGGGGGCCGAGGGCACCATGCTCTATCCCAGCGGCACCGCCGCGCTGGCAGGCGCGATGATGAGCGTGCTGGAGCCTGGCGACGTCCTGCTGGTGCAGGACAATGTCTACGAACCGACGCGCTCGATCGCATCCGGCCTGCTCAAGCGGTGGGGCGTGGAAGCGCGCTTCTTCGATCCCGCCGATCACGACGCCTACGCAGCCGCCTTCGACGACCGGACCACCGCGGTGATGCTGGAGACGCCCGGCAGCCTGACGATGGAAGTGCCCGACGTCCCGCGCCTTGCGGCAATCGCAAAGGATAAGGGCGCGGCCGTCCTGATCGACAATACCTGGGCCACCGGGCTGGGCTTTCCCGCGCTGGAGCATGGCTGCGACATCACCATTACCGCGCTGACCAAGCATGCGGGCGGCCATTCTGACGTGATGATGGGCGCGGCGAGCGCTGGGGCCAAGTATTACGCCAAGCTACGCCATACCGCGCAAAGCCTCGGCCAGGTGGTCTCGCCCGACGATGCCGCGCTGGTCGCCCGGGGCCTGCGCACCATGCCGCTACGCCTCAGGCAGAGCACCGCCAGCGCGCTGAAAATCGCACACTGGCTCAAAGCCCGCGCCGAGGTCGCGCATGTGCTTTGCCCGATGGTGGAAGGGTCGCCCGGCCACGATCTGTGGGCGCGCGATTTCAGCGGCGGATGCGGATTGTTCAGCTTCGTGCTGGCCGGTCACACCAGCGAACAGCGCGCCGCGTTCGTCGACACGCTGGAGCTGTTCGGCATCGGTTATAGCTGGGGCGGGTTCGAAAGCCTTGCCCTGCCCTTCGATGCCGCGCGCATCCGCAGCGCAAGCGCCTGGCCCAAGCCCGGCTGGCGCGAGGAAGATCACCTCGGCATTCGCCTCGCCATCGGGCTGGAAGATGCGGATGACCTGATCGCGGACCTTGACCGCGCCTTCGCCACGATCAAGCATAGCTGATGTCTGGCGTCGGCCCCACTTCCGCAACCGAAGCGGTTCTCAATCCCGGAGCGAGCCCCAGCCCCACGCCTACGGCCAGCGCCGATCCGCTGCAGTCGGGCGAACAGGTGATCCTGCAAGCAGTGCCCACCGACGGGTCAACCCCTGCCGCCACACCCATCCCCACGCCCTCCGCATCGCCTACCGATTCGGTGAAGGCTGCGGACGAACTTGCCCAAGCGGTCGGCCAACAGAGCCAGACCGTGGGCGACGTCATCCAGTCGCTTCAAGGCATGTCGATCGACGTGGGCTCGATGACGATTTCGGTGTGGTCAGGCATCGTCTTCATCGCCGTGACCATCGGCGTCTTCGCGTTCGCGTTCTTCGGCAGCAAGCTCGCGCATCTCGGGCTGGCGCGCGTCACCCGGCTCGACCAGACCCGCCGCCTGCTGGCGGAGAAGATCGTCACCATCGGTGTGTGGGGCATGGCGATCCTGATAGGGATCGACCTGCTCGGGATAGACCTGACCGCGCTGACCGTGTTCTCCGGCGCATTCGGCCTTGCCATCGGTTTCGGTCTGCAGAAGACCTTCGGCAACCTGATCGCCGGGATCATCCTGCTGATGGACAAGTCGATCAAGCCGGGCGACGTGATCGCGATCGCGGATCAGGCGGGCGTCTCCACCTTCGGCCAGATCCGCAAGATCGGCATTCGCGCGGTCTCGATCACCACCCGCGACCAGAAGGAATACCTGATCCCGAACGAGAACCTGATGATCAATCAGGTCGAAAACTGGTCCTATTCCAGCCGCAACGTGCGGATGCAGGTGCCGGTCGGGATCAGCTACCACGCGGATATCGACAAGGCGGAAGAGCTGATGCTGGAGGCCGCGCTGTCGTGCGACCGGGTGCTGAAATCCCCCCCGCCGACCGTCTGGCTGGACGGGTATGGCGACAGCAGCGTCAATTTCATCATCCACGTATGGATCACCGACCCTGAAGCGGGGACGGGCAACGTGAAGAGCGCGGTGCTCAAGAAGCTGTGGCACCTGTTTCAGGAACACGAGGTCGAGATCCCCTTCCCCCAGCGCGATATCAACCTGCGCAATGCGGAAGGGCTGGACCAGCTGATCGCGGCGCTCCAGCAGACTCGCGCGAAATCCGACAAGCCTGAGGCCAAGGAATAGGCGCTAAAGAATAGCTAGCCGCACGCGAACCCATTCTGGTTGGCGCGCATCCGCCGCTCCCGCCATGTACCCTCGCATGGCAGATACCGGCACAATTTACCTCGTGGGCGCAGGCCCCGGCGACCCCGACCTCCTCACCCTGCGCGCAGCGCGCCTGATCGAGGGGGCGGACCTGATCGTGCACGACGGGCTGGTCGACCCCGCAATTCTGGCGATGGCGCGCGAAGGCGCAGCGTTGATCTCGGTCGCCAAGCGACGCTCGAAGCACACCCTCCCGCAGGAAGACATCAACGCCCTGCTGGTGCGCGAGGCGAAGGACGGACGCTCTCCGGTGCGGCTCAAGGGCGGCGATCCGCTGATCTTCGGGCGCGGCGGTGAAGAAGCCGAGGCGGCTCGCGCCGCTGGCCTGCCCGTAGAGATCGTGCCCGGCATCAGCGCCGCGAACGGCGCGGCGGCGGCGGCACAGATCGCACTGACGCACCGCGACGCCTCCAGCATCGTCAGCTTCGTTGCCGGCCAGTGCAAGGGGCTGAGCGACCAGAATTGGTCCGGCCTTGCCGGCAAGGGCCGCACGCTGGTGATCTACATGGGTGTGAAGACCGCAGGCGACATCGCAGACAAGCTGATGGCGGACGGCCTGTCGCCCGACATGCCAGTCGCGGTGATCGAGAATGGCGCGCGCCCCAACATGCGCGTCCTGCGCGGGCTCCTCGCGGGCCTGCCCGACCTCGTCGAGCACGAATGCGTCACTTCCCCGGCGCTGATCGTGATCGGCGAGGTCACCGCTCGCACCGACGCGCAGATCGCCGCCCGGGCCATGGAGGCAGCGCAGTGAACCTCATCACCGGCAACGACCTGAAGACCGGCGCGGTCACCTGGTGGACCGGCGATGGCTGGTCCACCTTGATCGAGAACGCGGTCGACGCGGGCGATGACGCAGAGGCCATCGCCTCGCGCGAGGAAGCCGCACGCCGCGTAAACGTGCCCTACGTGGTCGAGGCCGCACCCGGACCCGACGGCACCCCGCGCCCTTCGCATATCAAGGAGCGCGTCCGCGCGCTCGGCCCCACGGTCCGCCCCGACCTCACTCTCAAACCCGATGATCCGCAAGCGATCGAGCAGGTAATCTGATGTACGCCTACGACCAATACGACCAGGCCATGGTCGATGCCCGCGTGGCCGAGTTTCGCGACCAGTGCGAACGCCGGCTGGCAGGCAAGCTGAGCGAAGACCAGTTCAAGCCGCTGCGGCTGATGAACGGCCTGTATCTGCAATTGCACGCCTACATGCTGCGCGTGGCAATCCCCTATGGCACGCTCAACGGCGGTCAGATGCGGATGCTGGCGACGATCGCCGAGAAGTACGATCGCGGCTACGGCCATTTCACCACCCGCCAGAACATCCAGTACAACTGGATCAAGCTGGAGGACGCGGCCGACATCCTCGCCGATCTGGCGAGCGTGGAGATGCACGCGATCCAGACCAGCGGGAACTGCATCCGCAACATCAGCTCCGACCATTTTGCGGGCGCTGCGGCGGACGAGGTGGCGGACCCCCGCCCCTATGCCGAGCTGCTGCGCCAGTGGTCGAGCTTCCACCCGGAATTTTCCTACCTCCCCCGGAAGTTCAAGATCTGTGTGATCGCGAGCGAACAGGATCGCGCAGCGATGCGGCTGCACGATATCGGCATCCGGATCGTGGAGCGTGACGGAGAGCTGGGCGCGCAGTTCTATGTCGGCGGCGGGATGGGCCGCACTCCGATGATCGCGCCGCTGATCCGTGATTTCGTACCGCTCGACCAGCTGGTCACCTATTCGGAGGCGTGCCTGCGCGTCTACAACCGCTACGGACGGCGCGACAACAAATACAAGGCGCGGATCAAGATTCTGGTCCATGAACTCGGCGCGGAGGAATATACCCGCCAGGTGGAGGAGGAATTCGCCCACCTGCTGGAGCAGGGTGTCGAGCCTCCGCTGGCCGAGCTGGAGCGGATCAAGAAGTATTTCCGCGACCCCGACATGCCCGACGCTGGCCAAGACGTGGACCGCTCGGACCCCGATTTCGCGGTCTGGCTCGATCACAACACGCATGCGCACAAGATGCCGGGCTACGTCTCGGCCATCGTCAGCCTGAAGCCGGTCGGCGGCATCCCCGGCGACGCGACCGATGCGCAGATGCGCGTGCTGGCCGACCTCGCGCAGAAGTACTCCTTCGACGAGCTGCGCGTCATGCACACGCAGAACGTCGTCCTGCCGCATGTCAGCAAGGCCGATCTCTACGCATTGTGGCAGGCGCTCAACGAGGCGGGCATGGGCACCCCCAATGCGGACCTGCTGGGCGACATCATCGCCTGCCCCGGTCTCGACTACTGCAGCCTCGCCAATGCCCGCTCGATCCCGATCGCGCAGCGCATCTCCGAACGCTTCGCCGCCAATGGCAAGGAAGCCGCGCTGGGCGAGCTGAAGCTGAAGATTTCGGGCTGCATCAACGCCTGCGGGCACCACCACGCAGGGCACATCGGCATCCTCGGCGTCGACCGCAAAGGCACCGAGAACTACCAGCTGCTGCTCGGCGGATCGGAGGCGGAGGATACCAGCCTCGCCAAGATCACCGGCCCCGGCTTCGACGAGCATGGCATCGTCGACGCGGTCGAGACCGCGGCCGATGTCTACCTGCGCGAACGCGAGGATGGCGAACGCTTCCTCGACACCTACCGCCGGATCGGCATGGCCCCGTTCAAGGAGGCGCTCTATGCCTGAGGCAGCCACCATCCGCCTGCGCGACGATACGCCCTGCATGGAGCCTGCGGTGACGCTGGAGGCCTTTGCCGAGCAGACCAACGCGGTCGCGGTGCGGATCGAACCGGGCGGCGACGCGCGCGAGCTACTCGCCCATCTCGACCGGCTGGCCCGCGTCGACATCGCCTTCCCCGCCTTCACCGACGGGCGCGGCTATTCCGCCGCGCGCATTCTGCGCGAAGCGGGCTTTGCGGGCGAGCTGCGCGCGGTGGGCGACGTGCTGGTCGACCAGCTGGCCTATATGCGCCGCTGCGGGTTCGATGCCTTCGCGCCCGACGCGCCCATCGATATGGCCGATGCCGAGGCCGCCTTCGCGCGTTTCCCCGAAGTGTATCAGAGCGCGGCAGACCCGCGCACCCCGATCTGGGCGCTGCGGCATGGTGGCGGGGACGCGCGGTGAACGCGCCGCAACGCCTCGCGCGCGATGTCGACCGGATCGATTCTTCCGCCCGTTTCACGCAGGAGCAGGCGGACCTGCTCAACACGCGATTCGCCGATGCGGACACATCGTCGCTCCTCGATGCCGTGCTCACCGGCGGGCTGGCGGGGCGGGTCGCGATCGTCTCCAGCTTCGGCGCGGAAAGCGCGGTGCTGCTGCATCAGGTGGCGCAGGTGGACCAGGCGACCCCGGTGCTGTTTCTCGACACGCTGAAGCACTTCCCCGAGACGCTGGCCTATCGCGACACGTTGATCGGCGAACTCGGCCTGACCGATTTGCGCATCCTGACGCCGGACGAGGCGGAGCTGGCCGAACGTGACGAAACCGGCCTGCGCTGGTCCTACGACCCCGACGGCTGCTGCGATCTGCGCAAGGTCCGCCCGCTGGCTCGCGCGCTGGCCGGGTTCGACGCAACGCTGACCGGCCGCAAGGCGTTTCAGGCGGCGACCCGTGCGGACCTGCCCCGGTTCGAGATCGACCATTCCGATGCCGCCGGTCGGCTCAAGATCAATCCGCTGATCGATTGGGACGCCGCGCGGATCGCGGCCTATTTCGAAGAACACGACCTGCCCCGCCACCCGCTGGTCGCGCGTGGCTTCCCCTCGATCGGGTGCGAGCCGTGCACCCACAAGGTCGCGCCGGGCGAAGACCCGCGCTCGGGCCGGTGGAAAGGGTGGGACAAGGTCGAATGCGGCATCCACAAGCCGGGCGAGGAACCGTTCCTGTAGAGGCTTGCTCGCCGCCGGACGTGTGCTAGCCTCGCGCGGTGTTGCTGTCCCTGATCCTCGCCCTTACCCAGCCCGTACCCGGAGCAGCTACGGGCCCCTCAACCGCAAGCGCCGCTTCCGACTGCTCCTACGATCTCGATGCGATGCTCGCGCTCGACCGCGACGCCTTCGATCAGGATATGGATGGCGGCTGGCGTGCTCTCGCGAAAAAAGAAGGATGCGAGCTCGCCGCAGCCGAGCTGATCCGCGAATGGCGCTACGCCAAGCGCGCGCATGAAAGCATCCTCTACTGGCACGAAGGGCAGATGCGCGCCTATGCCGGACAGACCGATCAGGCAATCGCCCTGTTCCGGATAACCTACCATCCTCCCGAGGAAGATGCCGATTTCGGCTGGAACCACTACGTATCGGGCACAATCGCATTCCTGGCCCGCGATCGCGACGGCCTGCGCCGCTCGATCGAAGGCCTCAAACAGGTTCCCGATAGCGACCAGAGACATGTCTCCGCAGCAGACGGGACCGTTTTCGAGATAAGCTGGCCGCCCAACCTCAACGTACTGGAAGCAATGGAGCGGTGCTGGGACCGGCCCTATCGGGAGGCCTATAGCGCCGCAGCGTGCAGAGCACCGGATGGAGTAAGCTAGAGCATCCCCGCTTCGCGATACCATTGCGCGGTGTCGCGCAGGCCGTTCTGGGTGAGGATCTCGGGTCGCCAGACAGCAGGCGGCACGGCGCGATCGCGGCGGACCGTCCAGTCCTTGTGCGCGAGGTAGCCCGCGCGGTCGCGGGTCAGCCGCGCATTGCGGCCGCGCACCCGCTCGTCGATCATCGCCGCGGCGTGGAGCGCGAAGGCGGGCAGCGGGATCGGGAACACCGTCTTGCCCACCGCATCGCCGATCGCGCGCGCCATATCCGCATGGGTCCAGCCACCATCGCGCCCATCGTCAGGCTCGAAGATCTCGTGCGTAATCCCCTCCCCACCTTCGCGCAGCGCGAGCAGCAGGCGCGCGAGGTCTTGCACATGGATCATCGAGCTGCGGCCCCCGGCAGGCACCGGCAGCACGCCCTTGGTCGCGGCGCGGAACATCTCCAGATAATCAGTGTCGCGCGGGCCATAGACGCCCGGCGGGCGCACGATCGTCCAGTCGAGCCCGCTGGCGGCAACGATCGTCTCCGCACGGCGTTTCGACGCGCCATAGGCCGACAGCTCAGGCTCGCGCGCGGCGAGCGAGGAGACGAACACCAGCCGCTTCGCCCCCGCACGCACCGCCGCCTCGACCACGTTGAGCGTGCCGGTAACGTTGACGATCTCGAAATGGTCGGGGTTGGTCGCGCGGGTCAGCCCGGCAATATGGATCACGCATTCGGCATCGGCGACCAAATGCGCGAGCTTGAAAGGTTCGTTGAGGCTGCCGTCGACCCAGCGGAATCCGCGCCGGTTTTCCGGCACCTTGCGCGCGAGCACGCGCACCCGCTCCCCGGAATCCTCGAGCAGGTCAAGTACCGCCTGCCCAACGAAACCGGTGCCGCCGGTCAGCGCCAGAGTCATCCGGCGCGCTCGTCCGATCCCAAAATCAGATCGGCGACCATGTCTCTTCCCCCTCGCCGGGCTCTTCCCCGTCGAACCCGGACTCTTCGGCCGGATGGCTCACCCCGCCCTCGCTTTCGCGCTCGAGAGCGGTGCGATCGGGCAGATAGCCGAGCACCGCATCGAGCAGCGCCTCAACGCCCGCACCGGTCGCGCCCGAAACGGGATAGACCGCATCGGCACCCGCCGCCTTCAGCTCGTCGCCGAACGCCTCGGCCAGTTCGCCATCGGCAAGGTCCAGCTTGTTGAGCGCGACGATGCGCGGCTTGTCCTCGAGCCCGGCACCATAGGCTTCAAGCTCGGCCTCGACCGTGCGCATCGCTTCGGCCGGGTCGTCACCCGCAATGTCGATCAGGTGGATCAGCACCCGGCAGCGTTCGATATGGCCCAAGAACCGGTCGCCGATGCCCGCGCCTTCCGCCGCGCCTTCGATCAGGCCGGGAATATCCGCGAGCACGAAGTCACGACCCTTGTGGCGCACCACGCCCAGCTTGGGCACCAGCGTGGTGAAGGCATAGTCGCCGACCTTGGCGCGGGTATTGGTGACCTGGTTGATGAAGGTCGATTTGCCCGCGTTGGGCAGCCCGACCAGCCCCACATCGGCAAGCAGCTTGAGCCGCAGCCACACCCACATCTCCTCGCCGGGCTCGCCAGGCTGGTGCTGGCGCGGCGCGCGGTTGGTGCTGGTCTTGTAGCTGGCGTTGCCGCGCCCGCCCATCCCGCCATGAAGCAGGGTGATACGCTGGCCGACCTCGGTGAAGTCGGCAAGAATCTCTTCCTTGTCCTCGGACAGGACCTGCGTGCCCACGGGAACCTCGACCACGAGATCGTCCGCACCCGCGCCTGTGCGGTCGCGGCCCATGCCGTGTCCGCCACGGCTGGCTTTGAAATGCTGTGCGTAACGAAAATCGATCAGCGTGTTCAGCCCGGCGACCGCCACGAACACCACATCGCCGCCCTTGCCGCCGTTACCGCCGTCGGGGCCGCCATACTGGATATACTTCTCACGCCGAAAGCTGACGGCCCCGGGGCCGCCCGCGCCGGACTTCAGATAGACTTTGGCTTGATCGAGAAAATGCATTGCGTCGCAGGTAAGCCGAATTGACGGGGATTGCCAGTTTTTCGCCCGCTCCGCTCGGCCATGCGCGCGGCCACTGGCCGGTTGCGGGAAAGCGTGCGCCGAACATGGCAACGAAAAAGGCCCGCACCGGGTTGTGCGAGCCCCTGAAAAACCGTCACCTGGTGGAGCCGAGCGGGATCGAACCGCTGACCTCGTCATTGCGAACGACGCGCTCTCCCAACTGAGCTACGGCCCCGTTCAGGTGTGGTAAGCGCAGAGCACGCGATGCGTTTCTGCACGAGAGCGCGCCCAATAACGAACCCGCCGAGAGACGCAAGGCCTTTCGACGGGTTTCTGTTCGTCAGCGCGACGGATCCGGGGCCGGCGGGCCCTGAAGGTCGCCCGCCGTGCTGGCGGTGGCGGTCTCGGGAAGGACGACTTGGCCCGTGGTGGGCTGCTGGGTGCCTTCGGTGGCCGCAGTGCTGGGCATCACGTCGATGCTCTGCGTCTCCTGCGGGATGGTCACCGACTGGCCGCCTGGATTGTCGATCGGCGCGTTGAGCAGAACCCTGGTTTCGGTGCCCGGCACGGTGTCATTATCGGCCACCTGCGTGGTCGGCCCGTAGCTGGGGTAGAGCCCGGCGGGAGTACCGTAGAGACGGTCCCACGTCGCGAGATTGGTTTCGTAGCGTTCGAAGGAGCGGAAGAAATCCTCGAACACGCCTTCGAACCGAGCCAGCGCGCGGGCCGAGAAGCTCTCCAGATCGGCCGGTGCGACCAGCACGGATTCGTTGCTCAATTCCAGCGCCGCATCGCAGAATGCCTGCTTGGCGGGCGGCATGGTGAAATAGTTGTAGACCTTGGTCATGTAGTTATCGAGTTCCGCCCGGCCCGTCTTGCGATCGCCGTACTTGTCGCGAAACTCCGCCTCGACCTTGTCGTTCGCCTTGTCGAGCGGCTTGTCGAAGTTGGTCAGGAACACCTTGTAGTTCTCAAGGATGTTCGCGTGCTGGGGCGCAAGGCAGTTGAGCGCGGCCACGTTGAAGGCGGAGCGCACGTTCCAAGTCGTCTGCGCAGGCGTCACATAGGCGTTTACGGTCTGACGGACGCCATCGGGCGCCACCTGCGGAATCAGCATGGTCGCAGCCGCACCCATCGGCGGGATCGGTCGCGCGGGGATTGGCGGCGGTGGCGGAGGAGGCGGAGGAGGCGGCGGCGGCGCGGGCGTGGCGCAGGCGGCCAGCAGGCTCAGGGCACCAGCGACAAAGGTGATGCGCAGCGGCGACTTCAGGTCGTCGGACATAATCGAAAAGCTCCCATCGCGGATCTGCTCGGACGCTCCGGGGTGGAAGCGTTGCGGCGACCATTATTCGCGTTACGGCACCAATAACCCATTACGAGGCATGTGAAAACGCCCGAAGCGGAAAATCCGCCCCGGGCGTCTCGTTTCGGGTTCGTCCTGCCGGATCCGGCGTTTAATCGCGCGCCGCACCCATGAAGCGCAGCAGGAACAGGAACATGTTGATGAAGTCGAGGTAGAGGCTCAGCGCCCCCAGGATGATCGACTTGCCTTCCCAGCTGGTGCCACGCAGGCGCTGGTAGTCGCTCTTGAGCCGCTGCGTGTCGTACGCGGTGAGCCCTGCGAAGATCAGCACGCCGAGGATGCTGACGGCCAGTTCAAGCGCAGCCGACTGCAGGAAGATGTTGATCACCATCGCGATCAGGATGCCGATCACACCCATGATCAGGAAGCTGCCCCAACCGGACAGGTCCTTCTTGGTCGTGTAGCCGAACAGGCTGAGCCCGGCGAAGGCGCCGGCCGTCGCGAAGAAGGTCGCAGCGATCGAGCCCTGCGTATACTCGAAGAACACCGTAGAAAGCGAAAGGCCCATCAGGGTCGCAAAGCCCCAGAACATTAGCTGCAGGGTGCCTTGGCTGAATTTCTGCGCGCCAAAGCTCATCGCGAACACGATTGCCAGCGGCGACAGCGCGACGATCCACATCAGCGGCCCGCTCGCGAAAGTCACCGCGAGGCCCGACTGATAGGTAAGCAGCGCGACGATGCCGGTCAGCAGCACGCCCGAGCACATGTAGTTGTAGATCGAGAGCATGTACTTGCGCAGCCCTGCATCGAAGGTCGTGCGCGAGGCGACATCGCCCCCGGCGCGCGGCACAGAGCCGAAACCCTGCCGTGTGCGGTCGTCCCAGTTAGCCATTTTCAAGCCACTCCATTTGCCGGCTGCGATATGCGCCGGTTCATCGCTCAATATCGCGACAAACCGCCCGAAATTCAAGGCTGAGCTGCGCTTTTTAGGCTTAACACCTGTTCAGATTCGATGACGCATTTCTGCGGTTTTCGCTCACGCTTCGCCCGCCGCGTCGATCATCGCCGCTTCAAGCGCGTCCTCGGGTGATTTGTTGCCCCACAGCACGAACTGGAACGCCGGATAGAAGCGGTCGCATTCATCGACCGCGTTTTCGATCAGCGCCTGCGCCTGACTGATCGACAGCATGCCGTCATCCGCCAGCAGCGCGCCGTGGCGATAGACCAGCACGCGGCCCTGGCTCCAGATATCGAAATGCCCGAGCCAGACCTGCTCGTTGACCAGACTGAGCAGTTCGTAGGCGGGCATCAGCTGTTCCTTGCTGACCCGGATATCGGGCAGGCAGATCAGCTGCAGCACGCCGTCCTGCGGGCGGAGCACCGCGCGCAGCTGGTACTTGACCCAGGCCCCCTGGATTTCGCCGCCCAGCTCTTCGTCGGCATGGGTGTCCAGCGCCCAGCCGCGCGCGTCGAACAGCGCGGCGAGCACATCCATCGGCGCGCCGTATTCGCTGCCGATATTGTCGTTCAAAGCGGTTTCCATTGGCGATCCCTATACCCGTCTGTCTTTCTCACCACCTCTTGGGCGAAGCACGGGGGCGCACGCAAACCCGCCGGGCAAGCCAGCGGTGCAAAAGCATTAACCCTGTTCACGCCTTGTGGGAAAAGCACTTTTCAGGGGATGAACTGCCGGGGCGGATCAGCCCAACGGCTCGACCGCAGCGCCTTCCGGGCTGGTCCAGATGAAGGAATCGATATTGTCGCCGGACAGCGCGTTGAGCGCCTTGCGCGCATCGGCCTGGCTATCGAACGGCCCGGCCAGCAGCCGATTGGTCTGACCCCACGCGATGGTGAAGGGTTCCGCCCCCTTAAGCGCATCGATCTTGCGATATTTGAGCCGCCAGTCGCTGCGCAGCAGGGCGAGATCCTGGCCGATTCCCAGCTGGAGCCAGATCCGGCGCGGCGCGGGCGGCGGTGGCGGCGGCTCCTTCTTCTCCCGCTTGGGCGTGATCGCGCTGATATCGACCACATCGCCGCCGACCACATCGACGCCGGTCGGCTCCGCGAAGTCGGCAAAAGCGTCTGCCAGATCGACCGGCCCCGTCGCCGGGGGGCTGGTGGGCTGGCGGGTCTGGGCTGCGGCGAAGACAGGCGCTGCCTGCCGCGATTCGGGCTGGCCCATTTCGGGGCCGATCAGGCCAGGGGCAGCCTGCCCCGACGGAGCGGCGGTTTCGGCCACGCGAACTGCGGCGCCCGGTGCCTGTTGCTGCACTGCGGGAGCCAGTTCGCCCGCCTGTTGCGAAGCGACCTGCGGTTCCGGCGTGGGCTGTACCTCTGGTTCGGGCTGGCGAGCAGGCGGCGGCGGGATCTGGATTGCCACGCGCGTACGCGAAGGACGCATGAAGGTGCGCGAGAGCGGATCGCGCAGGTCGCGCACGGTCGGCGTGCTGCTGGCTACGCTTGCGCCCTGCCCGGCATCGTTCGGCGTGGGAACGGCTGCGCCGGGCGTGGCCGCACCCGCCGCGCTCGCAATGCGCGGATCGTCGCGCCCGATCCGGGTGGCCGACGGATAAAGGCCCAGATTGGCGGCCGCTGCCTGCTGCGACTTCGTCAGGCGCGGCATGAACCGCAGGTAGGGCTCCATCCGCCCCGCCAGATCGCGTGGCATAACGGCACGGGCGATCTCCAGCGCCTCGTCCGCCTGACCGAGCACGGCGAGGCCAAATGCACGGGTACGGTACGCGTTGTAGTCGCGCTCTTCCAGCAAGGGTCGCAGCTCTTCCTCGAACGCCTCGCGGTTGCCCGCGATCGCGTAGCTGAGCGCCAGACGCTGCCGCACCGCAGGGTCGTTCTTGCCTTGCAGCGCCCGCTGATAAGCGGTCTGCGCGGCGTCGTTCTGGCCAACCAGATCATAGGCGAGCCCCCGGTCCGCCCATAGCGTGCCGGTGCCGATCCCCGCCTGATCGGCCTGCTCGAACAGGCTCAGCGCTTCGACCGGGCGGCCTGATCGCACGTAGGCAGCACCCATCCCCTCGGCGATCCGGGGATTCTCGGGCGACAATTCCTTGGCGCGTCCGAAGAAGCCAATCGCCGCATCGATATCGTCTAGCGAGAGCGAGGCGAGCCCGGCGGAGATCAGCGCATCGACATCGCGCCGATCCGCCGCAAGCCGCAGCAGCGCGGCGTTGAGATCGTCGGACGCGGCAGGCGGCAGCGGCTGGACCACCGCGCGCGACACCGTATCGCCAGATTGCGCCAGCGCCGGCGCACCGCCGGCCACCAGCACGAGAGAAAGCGCCGTCGGCATGGCGCGCAGAAGCTTGCAACCCGTCATCCTGCGGGTTCTAGTCATGCCGCTACGCGCTGAACAGCCCCTTGCGCCGGGAACGGCGCGGTTCGTCGCCGTTACTGGTTGTTCTGTCGCCCGAGAAACCGCGGGATGTTGAGCGAGGAGCCATCATCGTCCTCGTCATCGTCCTCTTCGGGTGCTCCGCCACGGGACAGCTTGGCCATCCGTTCGAACAGCGTGCCGCCGCCACCGCCCTGCGGCAGCGGGGGCGCAGGCTTGCGCTGCGCATCGCCCTCGCCTGAAACGAGCCCGCGACGGCGACCGCGCGATGGCGCGGGCTCCGGCTCGGGCGCTTCCTCGCCAGCGTCTTCGCCCAGCACCAGCTCGTCGGAGTCATCGCCGGAGCGCGGGGGTGCCTCCTGCGCTTCGCCCAGGTCGAGCGTATCGTCGTGGTCCGACGCGCTGCCCCAATCGTCCGCCGGGTTACCGTCGAACGGCTTCCGCTCGCCGGAGGGGCGGGCGAAGGGTGCGTCGGCGGAAGGTTCGGGCGCGGCTGCGGGCGCGTCGTCTTCATCTTCGTTGCGCAGACCGGCGAGCGGATCGACGATGCCATCGACATCCTCGGCCCCGTCTTCGTGATAGTCTTCGCTGTAATCGCTGCTCATACGCGCACCGCCGGAGGACGGTTCACCGAACGACTGCGGCATTGCCGGGCTGGTGCCCTGCGGCTCGCCACCGCGCTCGTCCGATTCGCCACGCTCGGCAAAATCGAGCGCCGGACGCTTGGCCGGGCGCGGTTCGGGGGCGGAGGCCATCGCGCTGCGCGGCGATGCAGAGTGGCTGCTCACGCCGTCGTCTATCCCGGTCGCGACGACCGAGACGCGGATCTTGCCTTCGAGATTGGGATTGAACGCCGAACCCCAGATGATGTTCGCGTCTTCGTCCACCAGATCGCGGATGTGGTTCGCTGCCTCGTCCACTTCGAGCAGCTTCATGTCTTCGCCGCCGATGATCGAGATGATCACACCCTTGGCGCCCGCCATCGACACGCCGTCGAGCAGCGGGTTGGCGATCGCCTGTTCGGCAGCCTCGCGGGCGCGGTTGTCGCCCTCGGCCTCGCCGGTGCCCATCATCGCCTTACCCATCTCTTCCATCACCGATTTGACGTCGGCGAAGTCGAGGTTGATCAGACCCGGCATCACCATCAGGTCGGTGATCGAGCGCACGCCCTGCTGCAGCACCTCGTCCGCCATGCGGAACGCTTCCTTGAAGGTCGTCTCCGGCTTGGCGATCAGGAACAGGTTCTGGTTGGGAATGACGATCAGCGTGTCGACATGGCGCTGAAGCTCTTCGATCCCCGCCTCGGCGGCGCGCATCCGGCGCGTGCCTTCGAACAGGAACGGCTTGGTCACCACGCCGACGGTCAGCACGTTCTTGCGCCGCGCGGCCTCCGCGATCACCGGCGCAGCGCCGGTGCCCGTGCCGCCGCCCATCCCGGCGGCGATGAAGCACATGTTCACGCCTTCGAGCGCTTCCTCGATCTGGTCCACCGTCTCTTCCGCAGCCGCCTTGCCCAGTTCGGGCCGCGCGCCCGCGCCCAGGCCGCCGGTGCTTTCCGGGCCGAGCTGGATGCGGTGCTCTGCGGGGGAGGTGCTGAGCGACTGCGCATCGGTGTTGGCAACGATGAAGTCGACACCCTCGATGTCGGCCTCCATCATGTTGGCGATGGCGTTACCGCCGGCACCGCCGACGCCGATAACCGTGATCCGGGGGCGCAGATCGTCGGAAGGGTCGGGGCCGATATTGATGCTCATAAGGTCTTCACTCCGTGAAACCGGCGGCTCTCTTGCCGATTTCTCAATATATTCGTGTGGCAGAAAGCGCCGCGAACCTTAATGGTTATCCACGGTCTTTTCCACATTACTCGCGCATTTGGGCCTGCATGGCCGGGCGATCAGAAATAGTCGCGCCCGGCGCGCCAGACCCGATTGACCAGGCCCAGCCCGCGCGCACGCGTCTGCGACTGGTACTTGGCCTTAACGGTGCGGATGTCCACCGGGTCCCGCGCAGCGTAAATGCACAGCCCCACTAGCGTGGAAAACCCGGGCGAGGAATGGGCCGGCGGCAGGCCGCGCAGCGTCTGCGGCTTGCCGATGCGCACCGGGCGGCCCAGCGCGTTCTGGACGAACTCCGCACTGCCCGGCAGTTCCGCCCCGCCCCCGGTAAGCACGGCGGGCCCGCCGCGAGCCCCCGCGAAATCCATCGCCTTCAAAGCTTTGCCCGCCTCGTCGGTGATCCGGCCGAGCTGTTCGGTGACCACCGCTACCAGATCGGCGCGGTTGATCGAACCGGCGCGCGGATCGTCGGGATCGACCGGCACCTGCTCGCGATGATCGCTGGGGCTGGCAAGCGCCGAGCCCGACACGCACTTGAGCCGCTGCGCATGCTGGCGGCGAATGCCGAACCGGCTCGCGATCGCGTCGGTAATGTCGCCCGAGCCGAGCGGGATCGCCCGCATCGCCTGGACCATGCCGTTGCGCAGCACTGCGACATTGGTCACGTCGCTGCCGATCTCGATCAAGGCGGTGCCAAGCTCGCGTTCCTCGGGCGTCAGCGCAGCGTGCGCCGAGGCGATCGGTGCGGCGACCACGCCTTCGACCGTCAGATGCGCGCTCTGCACCGCGGTAATGATGTTGCGGATCGGGGCCCCGTCGGCGAGCAGGATGTGCACGTCCACCCCCAGCTGTTCGGCATAGAGGCCAACCGGGTTGGCAACGCCGTGCGGGCCATCGACCGAGTAATGCGCGGGCTGCGCGTGCAGCACCATCCGCCCGTCTGGCTCCAGCGTGTCGCGCGCGGTGACCAGCAGGTGGTCGACGTCCTCTTCCTCGATCCGGCGGCCGTTGATCGGGATTTCGACCCGCGAAACGCGGCTGCCCAGCCCCGCGCCGGCGCAGCCGACCCACACGCTCTCGATCGCGGTGCCGGCGTCTTTCTCCGCCCGCTCCACCGCCTCGCGGATCGCGTGGGTCGCGGCCTGGCTGTCGGTGACGTAGCCGCGCCGCACGCCCGCACTGGCCCGGTGGGAGGAGCCGAGCACGATCATCTCGCCACCCTCGGTCAGGCCCATGATCATGGCGGAGACGCGAAACGACCCAAGGTTCACCGCGCCGAAGACGCGCGCAATACGTGCTGCAGCCATTATTCCGCACTCCCCTTGTTGGCGAACCGGTCCGCGCGTCCGGGCTCCCGCAAGACGTAGCGATCGGGCACGCGCAGATCGATCACGGCCGCCTTGCCCCCGAGCAGGCGATAGAGCCCGTCCATCCGGGCGAAATCGATGAAGGCCTCCGCCGCCTCGTCCTCACCCTGCGGCAGCGCGAGGATCTGGCCGGTCTTGAACACGATGTTCCAGCGCCGCTCCCCAATACGGTGCGCGCTGGCGATCTGCGGCTGGAGCGCAGGCGCGGCGGCGAGCACGTGATCGAGCGACTCGATCTGTTGCGCAGCGCCCGCGCCGGAAATGCGCAGCATCCCTTGCGCGTCTTTCTCCGAAATCGGATCGAGTTCGATCCCGTTGCGATCGATCAGCACCAGCCGGTCGGGCTTCACCAGCACCGCGTGGGGCGTGCGCTCCTGAATATCGATCACCAGCTTGTCCGGCAGCTGGCGCGAGACGCGCGCCTCGGCCACCCACGGCATGCGCCGCAGATCGTCGCGGATCGCCGCCAGGTTGAGCAGCGGCATCGGCGTGCCGCGATGCTCCATCACTTCTTCGTAGACCTTGAGGCGGTTCATCCGCTCGACCCCGGTGAGGTCGATATTGCGCATCTGGAAGCCCGCTGCGCCCGCGCTGGTGGCGAGCTGCTGGTGCAGCAAGGCGGGCACGCCCGCCGCGCTCGCGACCATCCACGCCAGCGCCGCCGCGCCCGCGAGGATCAGCGCGAGGAAGCCGCCCTGCAATTGCCGCTGGCTGATCGGCAGCGCGTTGAGCGCGGTGTTGACCGCACCCTTGCTCTGCCGGGTTGCCGCCCGGGCCTTCGACGCACGCGAACGCGACGTGGCCGCGCGGCGAACGCCGGTTGCCTTACGCTTGACCTTGCGCGCCATCATGTCCTCCCCTGTCTGCGAGCGCATCGGCGATAATCGTCTCGACCAGATCCTCGTAGCTCATTCCGCAGTATTTTGCCTGCTCGGGCACCAGGCTGAGCGGGGTCATGCCCGGCTGGGTGTTGGTTTCAAGCACGAACAGCCCGTCCAGCCCCTGCTGGTCGTCCCAGCGGAAATCGGTGCGGCTGGTGCCCTTGCAGCCGAGGATGCGGTGCGCCTCGAGCGCGTAGCGCAGGCAGGCCTCGGCAACATCCTCGGGGATTTCGGCGGGGCAGACGTGGCGCGTGCGCCCGTCGGTGTACTTGTTCTCGAAATCGTAGAAGCCGCTCTCGACGATCAGCTCGGTAACGCCCAGCGCCTTGCCGCCGACCACCGCCGTAGTCAGCTCGCGTCCGCGAATATAGGGTTCGGCGAGCAGTTCGGGGAATTCCTGCCACGGGCCCTTCGCATCGCGCGCGATCGGGTTGCCGTAATTGCTCTCGTCGGTGACGATCGCCACCCCGACCGAGGAGCCTTCGTTGACCGGCTTGAGCACATAGGGCCGCGGCAGCGGGTCGCCTTCGTACAGGTCGTCGGTCTTGACGATCCGCCCGCCGGGCATGGGAATGCCGCGCGGAACCAGCGCCTGCTTGGTCAGCTGCTTGTCGATCGCGATCACCGAGGTGGCGAGGCCGCTGTGGGTATAGGGCACGCCCATCAGGTCGAGCATGCCCTGCACCGTGCCATCCTCGCCCGGCACGCCGTGGAGCGCGTTGAACACGATGTCCGGTTTCGCCTCGGCAATCCGCGCGGCGACCTGCCGGTCCATATCGATCCGTGTGACGGTGTGCCCGCGCGCTTCGAGCGCCTTGGCCACGCCCTCCCCGCTCATTAACGAGACGGGCCGCTCATTGGCCCAGCCGCCCATCAGGACCGCGACGTGGAGTTTGTTGGAGAGGATCATTGGACTGTCCAACCTTCATAAAGAGCGGGCTGCGCATCAATCACTTCTTGTGAAACGCCCTTGTCCCAAGGGTACAGGCCATTCACGGCGCCCGGCCACACGATCTGATAAAAGTGATCGACATCTTTTCCGCGCTGCGAACGATGATACCAAAGAGCCCAGCCAAGGTGTTCTTCGATCGCCGCGCGATCGTTGCAGAATTTGAGAATGCACTCGTGCCCGTCGATAAGATTCTCGACTTTCAGGCCATCTGCCATCTGGAGGCCTGCCGCGCACTGGCGATACAGTTCGTTTATCATCGATTGCATCAGGTCCAGCTTGAGCCCGTACACCAGTACCTCAGGCTGCCCCACACCAACGGGAAAACCGACTGAATAAGCGAAGTTCGGCTGATCCCCGTCAGCGTCGAAGACCTTGAGGATATGGCAGCCGTGTTCGGCAATATCATCAATGCACTTCTGTTCACCCGGATCGAGGACTTGCTGGTTCACGGCCGCCCTACCCGCTGGATTTCCCATTCGAGCTCGACGCCCGAGTTTGCGCGCACCTTCGCGCGGACATCTTCGCCCAGCTGCTCGATATCCTCGCTGGTCGCGGTGCCGGTGTTGATGAGGAAGTTGGTGTGTTTCTCGCTCACTTGCGCGCCGCCGCGCATCATTCCGCGACAGCCTGCCGCGTCGACCAGCTGCCATGCCTTCTCGCCCGGAGGGTTCTTGAAGGTAGAGCCGCCGGTCTTGGTTCGCACGGGCTGGCTTTCCTCGCGCGCCTGCGCGATCCGCTCCATCTCCGCGCCGATCGCTTCGGGATCGCCCGCCTCGCCCTTCAGCCGAGCTGCGACCACCACTGCGCCCTCGGGCAGCTGGGAGTGGCGATAGGTGTAGCCAAGCTCTGCGACCGGCAGCGTCTTGAGCGATCCATCGCGCAGCACCACGTCGCAATCGACCAGCACATCGGCGGTTTCGCGCCCATAGGCACCACCGTTCATGCGGACGAAGCCGCCCAGCGTGCCGGGGATACCGCGCAGGAATTCGAGCCCGGCAATGCCATTGTCACGCGCGGTGGACGCGATCAGCACGCCATGCGCGCCGGCGCCGCTATGGAGCGTATGATCGCCTGCAGTCTCTATCTTTGCAAAAGATTTGCCGAGGCGGATGGTCACCCCGGGCACCCCACCGTCGCGCACGATCAGGTTCGATCCGAGACCCAGCGGCAAGAGGGGCACAGCGGGGTCAAGGTCGCGCACAAACGCACACAGGTCGTCCACATCGGCCGGTTCGAACAGCCAATCGGCCGCACCGCCCGCCTTGAACCAGACCAGCTTGGCAAGCGGGGCATGCTGCGTCAGCTTGCCGCGCACGTCGGGCAGCTTTTCGGCTGGGAGGGTGAGCGTCTCGCTCATGCGTTCACCTGCTCGCGCGCGGCCTGCAATTCGCCGGGCAGCTTCGCCGCCCACTTGGTGATATCGCCCGCGCCAAGACACAGCACCAGGTCGCCCGGCTCCAGCTGCGGGGCGAGCGCGCGGACCAGCTCTTCGCGATCCGCGATGGTCTGCGCGTGGCGGTGGCCGAGCGACTTGATCCCGTCGACCAGCGCTGCGGCGTCGACACCCTCGACCGGGTCTTCGCCCGCAGCATAGACCGGCGCGACGTAGACCTGGTCCGCCTCGTTGAAGCAGGCCTGGAAGTCGCCCATCAGTTCGCCAAGGCGCGAGAAACGGTGCGGCTGCATGACCGCGATCACCCGTGCCGGCGTGTCCATCGCGTCCACGCTTTCGCGCGCGGCGGAAAGCACGGCGCGGATTTCCACCGGGTGGTGGGCATAGTCGTCGATCACGGTCGCGCTGCCACCTTCGACCGGCACGGTGCCGACCCGGGTGAAGCGCCGCCGCACGCCGCCGAAACGGGCGAAACCTTCGCGGATCACCTCGTCCGAGCAGTTCATCTCGAGGCTGACCGCAATCGCGGCGAGCGCGTTCTGAACGTTGTGGCGGCCCGGCATCGGCAAGAACACGTTCTCGATCCGGCGATCTTCCTGCCCGCGCTGGCGGACCATCACATCGAACCGGTTGCCGCCCGCCTCGGGCTTCACATTGACTGCGCAGATATCCGCCTGCAGCGAGAAGCCGTAGGTAATCACCCGGCGATCGCGGACCTTGGCGATCACCGCCTGCACTTCGGGGTGGTCGACGCACAGGATCGCCGCGCCGTAGAACGGCACGTTGTGGATGAACTCCACGAAAGCGCGCTTCACGCCTTCGAAATCGCCGTAATGGTCGAGGTGTTCGGGGTCGATATTGGTGACCACCGCGATGGTCCCGTCGAGCCGCAGGAAGCTGCCGTCGCTCTCGTCGGCCTCTACCACCATCCAGTCGCTATCGCCGAGCCGCGCGTTGGAGCCGAACTGTTCGATCACCCCGCCATTGATCACCGTCGGGTCGATCTCTCCGCAGTCGAGCAGGCCGGCGATCATGCTGGTGGTGGTCGTCTTGCCGTGGGTGCCCGCAATCGCGATGGTCGACTTCAGCCGCATGAGCTCGGCGAGCATTTCCGCGCGGCGGACCACGGGAATGCGGTTTTCCAGCGCCGCCTCGACTTCCGGATTGGTCCGCTTGACCGCGGTGGAGGTGACCACCACCGCCACGCCATCGACATTCTCGCGCGCGTGGCCGATCGCGACCTCGATCCCGCGCTTCCTCAGCCGCTCGACCGTGGGGCCCTCGGCAATGTCGGAGCCCTGCACCTGATAGCCCAGGTTGTGCATCACCTCGGCAATGCCGGACATGCCGATCCCGCCGATGCCGACGAAGTGGATCATCCCGATATCGGTTGCGACACCCTTCACGAAGCAGGCTCCTCTGCGGCATCTCGCGCAGCGCCCTGCCCCACGGGCACGCCCTGCGACGCGCCGCGTGCATTGTTCTGACCCACCCGGATCACATCCATCAATTCGGCCCCGCCGAAGCTTTCGACCAGATCGGCCAGTTCCTTGACCGCATCGGGCCGTCCGCAATTCCACGCCTTGTGCGCCGCGTTGGAGAGCGTGCCGGCGCGCTGGCTGAGCACCTGGATCTGGCGCGCCAGCTCCTTGGGCGTGAACGCGCTCTGGCGGATCATCCGCGCGCCGCCCGCTTCCACGATCTCACGCGTGTTGGCCGCCTGATGATCGTCGGTAGCGATCGGCAGGGGCACGAGGATCGCAGGGCGGCCCACTGCGGTCAGTTCGGCAATGGTCGACGCGCCCGCACGCCCGATGAACAGGTGTGCATCGGCGAGCCGGTCGGCCATGTTCTCGAAATAGGTCGCCAGTTCGGCAGGAATGTCATGATTGCGATAGCGTTCGCGCACCGCGCCGACATCTTCCGGGCGGCACTGCTGGGTCACCTGCAACCGCTGGCGCAGCGCGGGCGGCAGCATGGCCAGACCATCGGGCACCACCTGCGCGAGCACGCTAGCGCCCTGGCTGCCGCCGGTCACCAGCACTTTGAGCAGGCTGTCTTCGCTGAAGGTCGGGAACGGCTCGTCACGCAGCGCGAGCACTTCGGGCCGCACCGGGTTGCCGACCAGATGGACCTTGCGCGACCAGCTGGACTTCATCCGCTGCACCTGCGGGTATGAGGTCGCGATCGCATTCACCCGCGGGGCGAGCAGGCGATTGACCCGGCCCAGCACCGCGTTCTGTTCGTGGATCACGCTGGGGATCTTCGCACTGCGCGCCGCGAGCAGCGCGGGCAGCGAGGGATAGCCGCCGAAGCCGACCACCGCGCTCGGTTCGAAACTGTCGAACAGCTGCTTGGCCATGCTGCGGCCTTCCATCACCTTGCTCACGCCCTTGATCCAGCGGATCGGGTTCTTCCCGAACCGGCCGACCGGCATGATGTGCGCGGGCATGAAATCGGGCTTGCCGGGGATATTCGCCCCGCGCTCGTCCGTGATCAGCGCCACGTGATGGCCGCGCTGGTGCAGTTCCTGCGCCAGCGCGAAGGCGGGCAGCATGTGCCCGCCGGTGCCGCCTGCGGCGAGCACGTAATGTCGATTGGCCCCGCTCATCTGTCTTTTTCCTTGTCGAAGAGCATGTTGCGAAGGCCTGCGGTTTCTCGTGTGAGGAAGGGGTTGCGCCGTGTCAGCGCGAGCAGCAGGCCGAAGCCGCAGCATATCGCGATCGTCGACGACCCGCCATAGCTGACCAGCGGCAGCGTCATTCCCTTGGACGGGAACAGCGACAGGTTGACGAGGATGTTGATGAACGCCTGCCCGCCCAGCTGCGCGATCAGGCCCGATGCGGCGAGCAGCGCGAAGAAGTTCTCCTCGCTCGCGGCGCGCATCAGCACCCGCAGCACAATGGCGCAGAACAGCAGCACGATGCCCGCACAGGCGATCAGCCCGAACTCCTCGCCCACGACCGAGAAGATGTAGTCGGTCTGCGCCTCGGGCAGGCGGAACTTGGCGCGCCCGACCCAGAAGCCGACGCCGTCCCAGCCACCTGCCAGCAGGGTGCGCTGGGCAAGGTCGACCTGATCGTAATCGGTCCCGCCGGAGAAGAAGGAGTCGATCCGGTTCCGGGCATTGCCGTAGAACATGTAGGCGGCCGCCAGCAGGCCGATCCCGGCGGCGATCAGCCCGGCAATCTGGCGCGCGGATACTCCGCCCAGCAGCACCAGCACGAACCACACGCCGGTAAACAGGATCGCATCGCCCAGGTTGGGCTGCGCCATCAGCAGGCCGACCACCAGCGCCAGCGCGCCGGTCACCAGCCCGAACACCGGCATGTTAGGGTCTTTGAGCTTCCAGCTCATGATCCAGGCCAGCGTGATCGCGAAGCCCGGCTTGAGGAATTCGGACGGCTGGAAGGAGAAGCCAAGGTTCAGCCAGCGCCGCGCGCCGTTCACCTCGGTCCCGATCAGCGGCACCAGTATCAGCGCGGCGACCATCCCCAGCGACAGCAGGATGGCGAAGCGGCGGGCGCTTTCGCGGCTGAGCATCGACAGGCCGAGCATCGCGGCAATCCCGACCGCGAGCCAGCGCAGGTGCAGCCACAGGAAGTGTAGCGGATCGAGCGTGACCGTGTCGCTCGACAGGCGATCCGCGCCTGCGGGCGAGGCGGCGGCGATCGCTGCACAACCGACCGCCATCAGCAGCACGATCAGGCCGAGTAAAACATGGTCCAGTTCGCGCCACCAGATTTTCAGCCGCGCGCGCTGGGTCAGGCGTGGACCGCTGCGCCCGGGCAGATCGCTGGCAATCGCGGTTGCAGGCGCAATGTTCATGGCGTGGCCTCGCTATCGGCAAGCGCGTGGACGAGCGCGCGGAAGCGGTCGCCACGATCTTCGAAATCGCGGAACTGGTCGAAGCTGGCGCAGGCGGGGCTCAGCAGCACGGTCTCGCCCGGCTTCGCGGCGAGCGCGGCGGTGTGCACCGCGATATCGAGCGTGCCGCAGCGGCTGACCGGGCAATGCGGCGCGAGAGCATCGGCAAAGGCGTCGCCCGCCTCGCCGATTGTGTAGGCGGCGGTGACGTGACCGATGTGCTGTTCGGTTTCGCCCAGCCCCGGCTCCTTGGCCTGCCCGCCGACGATCCAGTGGATTTTTTCGAATGCGGCGAGCGCAGGCGCGGCCGCGGCGGTGTTGGTCGCCTTGCTGTCGTTGACGTAGAGCACGCCCGCACGCTCGCCGACCCGCTCCATACGATGCGGCAGGCCGGGGAAGGTGCGGAGTGCTTGGTCTATAACAGCATCTTCAATACCTAGCTGCGAAGCTAAGCATCCTGCTGCATCGACATTCTCCGAGTTGTGTGGACCTTGAAGCGTTGGCCAATTGCTTTGTCCCGGAAGCGGGTACTCTCGGTCACAAACCCAGAGGTCCTCGGGAGCAACGTTACGCCCGGGGTTCCACAACCCAAGAACCTCGTCGCCGATTACTGTCGGCCTTCCTGCCGACTGCAGATCGGACAGACGCAGTTTGGCCTCAGCATAGGCCTCAAAACTCTCGTACCGATCCAAATGATCTGGTGTGATGTTCAATATCACTGCCACATCGCAATCGAGCGAGAACGTCAGGTCGATCTGGTAGCTCGACAGCTCCAGCACATAGACGCCGCCCTCGGGCAAAGGCTCCTGGCCGAGGATCGGCAGGCCGATATTGCCGCCCATCGTGGTCGGCACGCCCGCGGTCTTCAGGATGTGGTGCGTCAGCGCAGTGGTGGTGCTCTTGCCGTTGGTGCCGGTAATGCCGACGACCTTGTGCGGCGGCAGGTGCTCGCGGGCCTGCGCGAACAGCTCGATATCCCCGATCACCGGCACGCCGAACTTGTCCGCATGCGGCTTGATCGGATGGGTGTTGAGCGGAACGCCGGGCGTCACCAGCACAGCCTCGAACCCGGTCAGGTCGGTCTCGACCGGGTCGGCCAGCGTCACGCGGCCGGCAAAGGCCTCGCGCGCGTCCTCGTTGCTGTCCCACGCGGTCACCTCGGCGCCCGCCGCCAGCAGCGCCTCGACCGTCGCCCGGCCCGTGCGTGCCAGGCCGAGAACCGCGTATTTGCGGCCCTTCCAGGCGGGCGAGAGGATCACCGCAGCTTCAGCGTGCTGAGCCCGATCAGTGCGAGCACGATGGCGATGATCCAGAAGCGGATCACGACCTTCGTCTCGCTCCACCCGAGCTGTTCGAAGTGGTGGTGGACCGGCGCCATGCGGAAGATGCGCTTGCCCGTGCGCTTGAACCAGAAGACCTGGATGATGACGCTGAGCGCCTCGAACACGAACAGCCCGCCGACGATGGCGAGCACGATTTCGTGGTGGCTGGCGACTGCGATCGCGCCCAGCGCGCCGCCCAGCGCAAGCGAGCCGGTGTCGCCCATGAAGACATTGGCAGGCGGCGCGTTGAACCACAGGAAGGCAAGCCCTGCGCCCATGATGCAGGCACAGAAGATCGCCAACTCACCCGCGCCCTCCACGTACGGTATGCCGAGATAGCTGGAAAAGTCCGCGCGCCCGGCGAGGTAGGCGATCAGCGCGAAGGTGCCCGCGGCGATGATCACCGGCATGATCGCGAGGCCATCGAGCCCGTCTGTCAGGTTCACCGCATTGCCCGCACCCACGATCACGATCGCTGCGAAGACGTAGTAGAACGGCCCCAGCGGGATCGCCTGGTCGGACACGAAAGGCACGTAGAGCCAGGTGTTGATCTGGCTGACGATGATATAGGCCGCGATGCCTGCGACGATGAACTCCATCAGCAGGCGGACCTTGCCCGAAACGCCCTTGTGGCTGTTCTTGGTGACCTTGTCGTAATCATCCATGAAGCCGATCGCGCCGAACCCGATGGTCACCGCAAGGCAGGCCCAGACGAAGGGACTGGAAAGGTCCATCCACAGCAGCAGGCTGAGCACCAGCGCGATCAGGATCATCAGCCCGCCCATCGTCGGCGTGCCCACCTTGGCCAGATGGGTCTTGGGCCCGTCCTCGCGGATCGGCTGGCCCTTGCCCTGGCGCACGCGCAGAACCGCGATCAGCTTCGGACCGATCAGCAGGCCGATAAACAGCGCGGTGAGGATCGCCGCACCCGCACGAAACGTCTGGTAGCGGAAGAGGTTGAACAACCCTTCGAATTCGAACCATTCCGCGATCAAATAGAACATTGTCGGCCGTCCCCGGTCCCTTGCTTAGCTTCGGCTGACGAAGTGATCGACCAGACGGCCCAGACCGACGGCGTTGGATCCCTTGACGAGGATCGCGTCTCCGGCGTTGAGCCCGAATTCTTCCAGCGCGGCGATCGCTTCGGCAGGCCCTGCGCAATGGGCGAAGGCCGGCGGGTTGCCAAGGCCATTCGCATGCGCCGTCCCCATCTTGCGCACCAGCGGCTCCATCGCATCGCCGACAAGCACCGCGTAATCGACCTGGCCTTCCTCGATCGGTTCGAGCAGCGCCTCGTGGAAGCGTGTGCTGAATTCGCCCAGCTCGCCCATCGCACCAAGCACCGCGATCCGGCGGCTGGCGGGGGTCTGGCCCAGCTGGGTCAGCGTTGCGCGCATGGAGGCGGGGTTGGCGTTGTAGCTCTCGTCGATCAGCAGCGCCCGGCCGCCCGCCGCCGCAATCGCATGGCGCGCACCGCGACCCTTCAGGCCGCCCATCTCGCCCAGCGCGATGCCCGCCGCGCCCAGATCGCCGCCGACCGCATAGATGCACGCCATCACCGCGAGCGAATTGGCGATCCAGTGTTCGCCCGGCTCGGCGACCGAATAGCACAGCCGTGTATCGTCGATCTGCGCAGTAACCAGCGATGCCCCGCCATTGGCCGCAGGGATCGCGTCGAGCAGGCGGACGCGCGCGTGATCGGCACGCCCGAAGGAGAAGACTTCCGCCCCCGCCGCTTCGGCATGGGCCTTCAGCCGCTCGAACTGCTCGCTGTCGGCGGGGATGATCGCCGCGCCGCCGGGCTTGAGGCCGGTGAATATCTGCGCCTTCTCGTCGGCAATCGCCTCGAGCGAGCCCAGATTCTCTATATGCGCGGGTGCGATGGTGGTGATGACCGCGACATCGGGCCGCACATGGTCGGCCAGCGGCGCGATCTCGCCTGCGTGGTTCATGCCCATCTCGAACACGCCGTAGCGGGCGCGCGGACTCATCCGCGCAACGCTGAGCGGCACGCCGACGTGGTTGTTGTAGCTGCGCACGGAGCGGTGCGCCTGGCCGCGGCTCGCGCGGTCGAGGGCGGAGAAGATCGCTTCCTTGACCCCGGTCTTGCCGACCGAACCGGTCACCGCGATGCGCGTCGCCTCGCCGCGCGTACGCGCCGCAGCGGCCAGCGCGTGGAGCGCAGCGGTGGTGTCTTCCACCAGCACATGCGGCCAGTCGATCGGGCGGTCGACGATCGCGGCGGCAGCGCCCGCGGCGAATGCCTTGTCGATGAAGCGGTGGCCGTCCATCGCTTCGCCCTTCAGTGCGACGAACAGATCGCCCGGGCGCACATCGCGGCTGTCCATCTCGACGCCGGAACACTGGAAATCGCCCGACGCGACGCCGCCGGTCGCTTCGGCGATCTCGTCGGCGCTCCACAGGGCAAGCCGCAGGCTGTCACGGGCGACCTTGGGCCATGCGCGCATGCGCGGATGGGCGAGTGCTGCAACGCTCATTGGCCTCTCTCCTGAGAACCGGCATTGATCCGCGAGGCTTCCTCGCGCGCGACCTGTACGTCGTTGAACGGCAATACCCGCATGGTGTCTCCCGACCCGATGATCTGGCCTTCTTCGTGGCCCTTGCCCGCGATCAGGACGATATCGTCCCGACCGATGATTTCGATGGCCTGCGCAATCGCCTCGCGCCGCCCGGCGACTTCGCGCGTGTTCTCGCCCGCGCCCTGCATGACCGCGCGGCGGATATCCGCCGGGTCTTCGCCGCGCGGATTATCGTCGGTCACGATCACCACATCGGCGAGGCGCGAGGCGACTTCGCCCATCGGCCCGCGCTTGCCCGTATCGCGATCCCCGCCCGCACCGAACACCACGATCAGGCGACCGTTCACATGCGGGCGCAGCGCGGCAATCGCCGCCTCCAGCGCGTCCGGCGTGTGCGCATAGTCGACATAGACCGGCGCACCGGACTGGGTGATGACCGCGCGCTCCAGCCGTCCGCGGACGGGCTGCAAGCGCCCGACCGCATCCCACAAACGCGCTTCGTCCGCGCCGCTTGCCAGCGCGAGCGCGGCGGCGGTCAGCGCGTTGGCGGCCTGGTACTGGCCGATCAGCGGCAGGCGGATTGTGCGCCGGTCGCCATTGCGCGCGATCTCGACGCTCTGGCCGAGCTGGCTCGGCTCCTGGCCGATCAGGCAGATGTCGTCGCCCTGCGGCCCGACCGTGAAGATCCGCAGACCGCGCTTTTCGGCCCGCGTGCGCGCCTTGTCGGCCCACTCGCCGCCATCGGCCCAGATCACCGCCGTGCCACCATCCGCGATCACCTCGTCGAACAGCCGCATCTTGGCCTCGAAATAGGCTTGCATGCTCTCGTGATAGTCGAGGTGGTCGCGGCTGAAATTGGTGAACGCCCCTGCGACCACGCGCGCGCCGTAGTTGCGATACTGGTCGAGCCCGTGGCTCGATGCTTCGTAGGCAATGTGGGTCACGCCTTCGCGTGCCAGACCGCTCAGGTTGGCGTGGAAGGTCACGATATCGGGCGTGGTCAGCCCGGTGGAAACGCTCTCGTCCGGGGTGGTGACGCCCAGCGTGCCGATGCTCGCCGCACGCTCGCCCAGCATCCGCCACAGCTGGCGGGTCATTTCGACCGTGGAGGTCTTGCCGTTGGTGCCAGTGACCGCGACGATCGTGTCGGGCGCCGGAGTGAAATACTGCGCGGCAATCTCGGCGAAGGCCTTGCGCGGTGCCTCGTCGGCAATCTGCAGCGCGCCTTCGACCTTTGCTCCAGGCCGCACGACGACTGCGATCGCGCCCGCTGCCACGGCGGCGTCGATGAAATCCTCGCCATTGACCTTCGCGCCCGCAAAGGCGCCGAACACGGTGCCCGGCGCGACCTTGCGGTGATCGATCGCGAAACCGGTCACGATCGCATCCTCGGCCCCGCGATCCTCGCGTCCGGCCTGTTCGAGAAGGCGGTTCAGCTTCACTTGATGTCGCTCCGGATCAGGGGGCGCAGATCGGAGATGTCGATGTCGCGGCTGAGGTCGGGCCGTACGTCGAGCATCGGGCCGATGCGCGGAATCAGCTTGCCGACGATCGGCGCGGCGTTCCACGCGGCGGTCCGCTGGAAGGAACTGGCGGTGGTGCCCTTCGGCTCGTCCAGCATGGCGACCACGACATAGCGCGGGTTGTCCATCGGGAAGGCGGCGGCGAAGGTCGAGACGAGGAGCTTCTTGCGATAGCCGCCGGCGGAGGGTTTTTCCGCCGAACCGGTCTTCCCGCCGACGCGATAGCCCGGCGCATCCGCGCTCTGCCCGGTGCCGTAGACCGCGATCATCCGCAGCAGCTGGCGCATGCGGGCGCTGGTGTCTTCCTTGAACACGCGCCGCCCGGCAGCCTCCTGGCCCGGCTCCACCTTATACAAGGTGGCCGGACGCCAGACCCCGCCATTGACCATCGCGGCATAGGCAGAGGCAAGGTGCAGCGGAGTGACCGCGATGCCGTGGCCATAGGCGACTGTCATGGTGGTCACGCGCGACCACTTCTCCCCGGGCCACAAGGGCGCGCCGCGTGCGGGCAGTTCGATATAGGGACGCTCTGCCAGGCCCAGCGCGCGCATCGTGTCGCGCAGGCGTTCGGGGCCAAGCTTGTCGGCGACCCGCGCGGTCACGGTGTTTGAGGAGTGAATCAGCGCTTCAGGCACATTGAGCGTGTCCCCGAGGTTGTGACTGTCCGCAAGCGTGCGCCCGGCGACTTTCACCGGCTTTGCGTCATATCGCAGGCTCAGGTCGCGCACGATCCCGGCGTCGATCGCGGCGGCGACGGTCAGCGGCTTGAAGGTCGATCCCAGCTCATAAACCTGGTTGGTCACGCTGTTGAACACGCGCGGGGTCCGGCCAAGCTTCGCCTCGGCATCGCTGATCATCAGGTCGGAGGTCTTGATATCGTTCGGGTCGAACGCGGGCAGCGATGCCATCGCGATCACCTCGCCGGTATCCACATCCAGCACGACGCCCGCCGCGCCGCGCGCATTGACCGACAGCATGCCCTTGTTGAGCTCGTCCTCCAGCGCGCCCTGGACCCGCAGGTCGAGCGCAATCGCGGTCGGCTCGCCGCGCAGCGAACTGTCGGTCAGCCGGTCGTTGAGGACCGATTCCATGCCCAGATGGCCCTCGCCATCCTTGACGTAGCCGAGCACGTGCGCCGCCATCGACCCTTGCGGATAGAAACGGTCCTTTTCCGCCGGCAGCTCCAGCGCAGGCTCGCCGAGGTCGAACACGCGGTTGGCTTCTTCGGGCAGCAGACGGCGGCGCAGATATTGCGCGCGACCGCTGGCGAGACGCGCGGCGACATCCGCTTCGTCCAACTCGGGGAAGATCGCGGCCAGCTTTGCTGCGACTTCCTCCGGGCGGTGGACCAGCGGACTGCCACCGTCCTTCATCGCCGTGGGATTGTACCACAGCGCAAACGCATCATAATTGCGCGCCAGCGGCAGGCCGTTGCGATCGGTGATCTCGCCGCGCGGGGGCAACAGACGCTCTTCCATCGACAGCGGAGTATCGGGCGCGCCGAGCACGCCGAAGGTCGCGATCCGCATCAGCGCGACCACCGCCACCAGCCCGAAGGCGGGCATCAGCAAAAGTGCCCGCATGCGCGCGACCAGCAGCGCCTCAAGCCGCTTGTTGGCGACCCGCAGAGGGCCGGCTGCGACCATGGAGTCGATCGCGTAGGCGTTCACCGGTCGAGGCTCGCCAGGGCAAGATGGGCATCACCCGCAGCGGCAGCGGCAGCGGCGAGCTCGGCCTCCTTGCTCGAAGTTTCCTCCTGCGAGCCCTCGCCGTCGTGATCGGCCAGCGGGGAAACCAGCGCAGGATAATCGCTCGCCTCCATCTCGCGGGCAAAGCGGATCGGGTCGGGCGAGCCGGGCGCGCGCGGCGCGCTGAAGCTCGCCAGCTGGCGTTCGGTTTCGAGGAACTGGTCCGCGCGCGGCGGGGCATAGCCGAACTCGATCGCGTTCCAGTCGGCCAGCTGCTGCTGGTTGGCGCGCGTTTCGAACTCGGTTTCCAGTGCGAGCTTTTCCTGTTCCAGCGCCACGATCTGACGCTCGGCACGCACGACCTCGCTCTTCACCGCGTTGACCCTGAAGGTCAGCAGCATGAACCCGCCGAAGACGATGCCGATACAGATCGCCCAGCCGATCTGCCGCAGACGGCTACCTCTAACCATCGATCAGTTCCTTTCGGGGGGCTGCATCAGTGCGGGTGGCCGCACGCAGGATTGCGGAGCGCGCGCGGGGGTTGCGTGCCAGCTCCGCCTCGCCCGCGCGCACGGCGCGGAGCGGTTTGTCGAACGTGGCCGGCGGCGTCTCCGCGAGGGGAAGATGGCGGGAACCGCCACCGGCCTGACCGGAAGCGTCCCGCATGAAACGCTTCACGATCCTGTCTTCGAGCGAGTGGAACGAGACCACCACCAGCCGCCCGCCGGGTGCCAGCAGACGCTCGGCCGCGGCCAGCGCACCGCGCAGCTGCTCCAGCTCTCCGTTCACGTGGATGCGGATCGCCTGGAAGGTGCGCGTGGCAGGGTCTTTCTTGTCGTGCGGCTTGTGCCCTGTCGCCTTGCGGACCAGCCGGGCAAGCTGCCCGGTCGTCTCCAGCGGGCGCGCGGCCACGATCGCGCGGGCGATCCGGCGCGACTGACGCTCCTCGCCATACTGGTAGATCACATCGGCGATCTCGGCTTCGTCGGCGCTGTTGAGGAAGTCCGCCGCGCTCGGCAGGTCGGGGTCCATCCGCATGTCGAGCGGGCCGTCGCCAGCGAAGGAGAAGCCGCGGTCCGCCTGGTCGAGCTGCATCGAGGAGACCCCGATGTCGAGCACGATGCCATCGACCCTGGCGATGCCCTGCTCCGCCAGCGCGGCTGCCATGTCGGCAAAGGCACGGCGATGCAGAACGAGGCGCGGCGGAGTCTCGGCCAGCTCGGGCCACCCCTGCGCATTCTCGAGCGCGGTCGGATCGCGGTCGAAGGCGTGCACCGTCGCCCCTGCGTCGAGGAGAGCGCGCGTATAGCCGCCAGCGCCGAACGTGCCGTCGACGATCAGCTCGTCCTGTACGGGCCGCAGCGCGGCAACCACTTCGTCGAGGAGGACGGGGATGTGGGGGGACGGGGCGCTCACTTCTTCTTGCCCTTCTCGCGCGCGTCCTTTTCCAGCGCGCGGCAGGCGGCCTTGGGCATCGCCATTTCGGGGCCCATTTCGTAGAGCTTGGCCGGGTTCCAGACGGTGAAGAAGCGCCCGCCGCCCTGGAAGAACAGCGCATCCTCGATCTCGCCGATGTCGCGCAGGAATTCGGGCATGATGAAACGCCCGCTGTCGTCGAACGGCATGGTCTCGAAGCTGTTGAGCTGGATCGCGCGAGTGTCGCGGTCGAAATCGCGCCCGAACTTGTAGGCCGATTCCTCTTCACGATCGAGGATCGCTTCGAAATCCTCGACCCGCTTGGTGCCGAAGCCGACCAGGCAATCCCACTTCTCGTGCTTGGTGAGGCACAGCCGGCGATCTTCGGTGGAGGCCTTCACCGCGTTGCGGAAGGCGGGAGGCAGCGTGAACCGACCCTTTTCGCTGCGAAGCGAAAAGGCCTGCCCGCTATATCCCTGAAACGCCTCCGACACGGTTTCGCTCTTCCCCTGTGAGCGCCTTTCCAAGGACAAAACCTCCCCGCCCCGCGGTGCGCCAAGCACCCCGGTTCGCGTGGAATCCCACGCGCGGGTCGAATCCTGTCCGATGCGAGATTTGTATTATCGCGGGACGAGTGGGGATTAAAGGGGAAATTTAGGAATCGTTGTTGAAAACCTTACGAATTCGAACGTCCAAGCGCGCAATTGCGCCATTTTCCGGCGCGACACAAGGTTAATTCCTTAGGTTGGGATCGGGTAAAGACCGGAAGCTCAGGGATCACCCGGGGCCGCTCAAGCCTTTCAGATTCATGGATTTTTGAGAAGGCTAGCGGACGTCGTCCCGCGCCATCCCCAAAAGTGCCGCAAGCATATCCTCGGCCCCGGCGGGTGCAGGATCGCTTTCGAACAGGGTCGCGTCGGCCAGCGCGACGACGCTCCCCGCCCCGATGCTGCACACCGCGATCAATGCATCGTTACGCAGGCGGCATTCGCCCTGCCCCCCGCCCGCAGCGGGGCGCAGCGAGAAGCGCCCGCCCAGCGCCACTGGCAACTCGTGATCCCCCATGGAAACGAAACGGACCCCGCCGTCCCCATCCTTCCCCGGTTCGAGCGCAAGGCCCCAGCGCGCAAGGATCGGGCCGCTGAGCGAGATCGCCTGGGGATTGCGCGGGTCGCCCAGCGCAAAACGCGGCTCGCCGACCAGCAGCGGGTCCGCGACCAGCAGCACGTTTCCGCCCGCACGCACCCAGGTGTCGAGCGCGACATTCTCCGCCGCGGTCAATGCACGCGGCTGGACCAGCAGCAGGCGGTCGACCTGCCCCAGGCTTTCGGGATCGAGCACGTCGAGCGGCTCCAGCGTCCCGCGCTTCTCCAGCACGGCGCGCACCCAGTGGTGCCGCACCGACTGCGCGGCCAGCGCCTCGGCCACGCTCGATTCCGGAGCGCGGTAGAGCGGCAGCGAACTCATCAGACCGATCCGCCCGTCCCGCTCTCCCGGGTCTTCCCCCGGAAAGCCGTGGAAACCCAAAGCTGCAGCAGCCATCGCGCCCAGCCCCAGCGCGGCGCTGAGGCCGACGGCCAGCCATCCCTTCTTCAAGCCCGGATCCTACTCAACCGGGGCACCTTCGCCCTGCTCGGGCAGCACGGGACCTTCGGGGATGGGCTCGGCTTCGGGCTGTTCGGGCAAATCGGGGACCACGCCCGCATCGGACAGCGGATCGCTCGCGGGGGTTGCAGCGCTGGGCTCCACCGTCGGCGCTGCCTGCGGCACCGTGGTTTCCTCGGTCCGCAACACGCGGTCGGTGATGACATTGGCGAGGCCGACGACCAGCAGAACCGTCACGATCCCGCCAATCCCGACACGCAGCCGCTGCATCACCTCCGCATCGCGGGGATTGACTGGATCGGCGGCGGGGCGTTGCGCTTCGAAGTCCGGTATCAGGGCCATGGCCAGCGAATTTAGTGCCCGCGCGGTGCGGGTCAATCGCGAAGCCAGTCAAACACCGGCAAGCCCTTGTCGCGCAGCCATTCGGCGTTGAAGATCGTCGAGAGATAGCGGAAGCCGCTGTCGCACAAAATCGTCGCGACGCGGGCGTCTGTACGGCCGTCCGCAACGAGTTGCTTGCCCAGCGCGACCGCGCCCGCGACGTTGATGCCCGACGACAGGCCGAGGCACAGGCCTTCTTCCTTCAGCAGACGCGCGACCCATTCCAGCCCCTCCTCATCGGAGATGCGGAACTGCGTGTCGATCGGCGCGCCGTCGAGATTGGCGGTGATCCGCCCCTGCCCGATCCCTTCGGCCACCGAAGAACCTTCTGACGACAGTTCTCCGTTGGCGTAGTAATTATACAGCGCCGCGCCGTGCGGGTCGGTCAGCGCGATGCGGACGTTTTCGTCCTTTTCCTTCAGCCCCAAGCCGACGCCGGCGATCGTGCCGCCGGTCCCCGCAGCGCAGGTGAAGCCGTCGATCCGGCCTTCCAGCTGGTCCCACAATTCGGGCGCGGTGCTGTCGATATGCGCGCGGCGGTTGGCGATATTGTCGAACTGGTTGGCCCAGATCGCGCCCTCGGTCTCCTCCGCCAGCCGGCGCGAGGTGTGGACGAAGTGGCCGGGATTGGCGAACTTGGTCGGCGGCACCAGCACCAGCTGCGCACCCAGCGCGCGCAGCGTATCCATCTTCTCGCGCGCCTGGTTGTCGGGCATCACGATGATCGTCTTGTAGCCGAGCGCATTGGCGACCAGCGCGATCCCGATCCCGGTATTGCCCGCCGTTCCTTCGACGATCGTGCCGCCCGGCTTCAGCTCTCCGCGTGCCTCGGCATCGCGGATGATCCACAGCGCCGCGCGGTCCTTCACGGAGCCGCCCGGATTGGCGAATTCGCACTTGCCGTAGATGTCGCAGCCCGCCGCCTCGCTCGGCCCTGCAAGCCGGACGAGCGGGGTGTTGCCGATAAGGTCGAGAGCGCGTGGCAGGGGGGCGGGAGCTTTCATGGCAACCGCTTAGCGCCTGAGCGGCCCGCGCAGCAACCGCGATCCGCTATCGGGCCTGCAAGTCAGTCTTGCCGCTCAATCCTCGGGAGCGATCTGGACCTTCAGCCCGTCGAGATCGGAGGTGAACTCGATCTGGCACGACAGGCGCGAGGTTTCGTTGCGGTGGTCGCTGCTTTCCAGCAGATCGTCCTCGTCCTCGCTCATCGCGGGCAGCTTGTCGCCGAACGCCGGGTCGACATGGACGTGGCAGGTCGCGCACGAGCAGCACCCGCCGCACAGCGCTAGCAACTCGTCGAAGCCGTTGTCGCGGATCGCCTCCATCACGGTCAGGCCGTCGCCGACCTCGATCGTGCGCTCGGTTCCACTGCGGTCGACCACGGTAAGCTTGGGCATTGGCTGTCCTTTATCTCATCCCCGGGCGGCGCTCTCGCGCGCGCCGTTGACGCGGCTGCTAAAAGCTGCGTTTCGGCAATGCAAGCAGATGGGTACGCAAATGCGCAAGCAAAGCGACGGGCAACTGGCCAAGCGTAGGGGCGGTCGGCCCACACAATCGGAGGATCGGCCATGGGCCTGAGCGCACAACAGATACGCCGCGGGCTGGACAGCGTGGCTGCGATCGAGCCCGACATGGCGCGCGCGCTGGAGATCGCCGGCTATCCCGAACCGCGCATCCGCCCGACCGGGTACAAGACGCTGCTGCGAACCATCGTCGGCCAGCAGGTCAGCGTCGCCTCCGCGGCGAGCGTGTGGACCAAGCTGGAGGCCGAGCTGGGCGAGGATTTCACCCCGTCATGCCTGCTCGAACGCGATTTCGACACGCTGCGTGCGTGCGGCCTGTCGCGCCAGAAGCAGGGCTATGCGCGCAGCCTGTGCGAACTGGTCCACGCGGGCGAGCTGGACCTTCACAACCTGCCGGAGGACGATGAGGAGGCGATTGCCCAGCTCACCCGGATCAAGGGGATCGGGCGCTGGTCGGCCGAAATCTACCTGCTGTTCGCGGAAGGCCGCCCCGACATCTGGCCTGCGGGCGATCTGGCGGTGATGGCGGGGATCGGCAAGATCCTCGGCCACGAAGAACGCCCGGACGAGAAGGCAACTCGCGCCCTCGCCGAACCGTGGCGCCCGCACCGCGGCGCGGTCGCGATCTTCACCTGGCATTGCTACGACAATCCGGCACTTTGACTGCCGCGCGGGACGACGCGACCCGTCAATGTCCCTTTACATGGTGACAAGGCTCATTTACGGTTGCGATCATTGACCTGAGGAGGAGAGGTTTGATGTTTCGTACCCGCAAGATCGCCCTGAGCACGAGTCTGGCCATTGGTTGCGCCGCAGCCGCGCTCACGCTAGCCGCCGCACCATCCATTGCTCATACGGACGATAGCATGACCGCAGCCACCCCCGCCGCCAAAGCCCCGCTGATCCCGCGCGAAAGCCTGTTCGGCAATCCGACCCGCGCAGGCGGTCAGATCAGCCCCGATGGCAAGTGGATCAGCTGGCTCGCCCCGTCGAACGGCGTGCTCAACGTGTGGATGGCCCCGGCGGACGATCTCGACAACGCGAAGGTCATGACCAAGGCGACCGATCGCCCGATCCGCCAGTATTTCTGGGCCCCGGACAGCGCCAGCCTGCTCTATATTCAGGATAAGGGCGGGGACGAGAATTTCCTGCTCTACGGCGTCAATGTCGAAACCGGCGTGGAAACCACGCTGACCGATTTCGAGAACACGCGGGTGATGGTCGTCGGCGGGTCCGACCGGATCAAGGACAAGATCCTGATCGGCCTCAACAACCGCGATCCGCAATATCACGACGTCTACATGCTCGACCTCAACACCGGCGAGCTGACCGAGCTGATCGAGAACAACGGCTATGCCGGGTTCGTCGCGGACGACAATCTCGACGTGCGCCTGGCGCTGAAACCCAACGCCGAAGGCGGGATGGATTTCTTCAAGGTGGTCGACAACGCTGTCGAGGAAGAGCCTTTCGGCAGCACCGGCCTCGAAGATTCGCTGACCACCAGCCCGGCGGGTTTCACCACCGACGGCAAGACGCTCTACTGGCTCGATAGCCGCGGTCGCAACACCGCCGCGCTGACCGCGATGGACGTCGAGACGGGCGAAACGCGGGTGATCGCGCAGGACGAGAAGGCCGATATCGGCGGATCGATCCGCGACCAGAAGACCGGCGAGGTGGAGGCCTATTCGGTCTATTACCTCAAGAACGAATGGGTCGCGCTCGATCCGGAAATCAAGGCCTCGCTCGATTTCCTCGAAGCCAACCTGACAGGCGAGTTCGGCATTTCCTCGCGCACCGAGGACGATACCAAGTGGATCATCGGCAATGATCCGGTGGTCGGCCCGGCGAAGAGCTTCCTCTACGATCGCACCGCCAACACGCTGACCGAACTCTACGTCACCCGGCCTGAGCTGGAAGGCGCGCCGCTGCAGCCGATGCATACGCTCGAGCTGAAGAGCCGCGACGGGCTCACCCTCCCCTCCTACCTCACCCTGCCGCCGGGCAGCGACAGCGATGGCGACGGCGTGCCGGACAAGCCGGTGCCGATGGTGCTGCTGGTCCACGGCGGACCGTGGGCGCGCGACGCCTATGGCTTCAACGGTTACCACCAGTGGCTCGCCAATCGCGGCTATGCGGTGATGAGCGTCAATTATCGCGGCTCGACCGGGTTCGGGAAGGACTTCATCAACGCCTCCAACCTGCAATGGTCCAAGACCATGCACGACGACCTGATCGACGCCACGAAGTGGGCGATCGACGAAGGCGTCGCGATTCCGGACAAGGTCGCGATCATGGGCGGCTCCTACGGCGGCTATGCCACGCTGGTGGGCCTGACCTACACGCCCGAAACCTTCGCCTGCGGGGTCGACATCGTCGGCCCGTCCAACCTCGAAACGCTGCTCTCCACCATTCCGCCCTACTGGGCCCCGGTGGTCGCACAGTTCCACGAGCGGATGGGCAACCCCAACACGCCCGAGGGCAAGCAGCTGCTGATCGACGCCTCGCCGCTGTACAAGGCGGACCAGATCGTGAAGCCGCTACTGATCGGCCAGGGGGCGAACGACCCGCGCGTCAACCAGGCGGAAAGCGACCAGATCGTCGAGGCGATGAAGGCGAAGAACATCCCCGTCACCTACGTGCTGTTCCCCGACGAAGGGCACGGTTTCGCGAAGCCGTCCAACAACATCGCGTTCAACGCGGTGACCGAGAACTTCCTCGCCACCTGCCTTGGCGGGCGCGCCGAGCCGATCGGCGAGACAATCGAGGAATCGACCGCCCAGATCGAGGAAGGCGCTGACTTCGTTCAGGGCCTCAAGGCCGCGATCGACGGGGACTGAGCCGACACCCTCCCCTCCCGCCGCTTGCGGGAGGGGCCACGGGTGGGCATGAGGTCAGATGCAACGGAAGCAGACGGGAAGCCTCATGGACAGGAAAGCGATCTTCATCACCGGCGGCGCGTCCGGCATCGGGCGCGCCATCGCGCAGCGTTTCGCCAAGGAAGGCTGGTTCGTCGGCCTCGGCGATGTGAACGAAAAGGGGATGGTCGAAACCCAGCACCTGATCGGGCTCGGCTTCAGCTTCGGCCACACCTTCGATGTGCGCGACCGGGATGCGTGGGACGAAGCGCTCAATGCGTTCTCCATGGCCTCAGGCGGCCGGATCGACGTGGTCGCCAATAATGCGGGCATCCCGCTGGGCGGCTCGCTCGACCAGAACAGCGTCGAGGAGATCGAACGCTGCCTCGACATCAATCTGAAGGGCGTCTTGTTCGGCGCGCAGGCCGCGCTGCCGCACCTCAAGAAGACCGCACCCGGATCGTGCCTGCTCAACACCGCGAGCGCGGCGGGCCTTTATGGCACCGCGGGCGCCAGCGTCTATTCCGCGACCAAGTTCGGCGTGCGCGCGATCACCGAAAGCCTCGATGGCGAATGGGCCGAATACGGCATCAACGTGCGGTCGATCATGCCCAGCTTCATCGAAACCCCGCTGATCGACCAGCTCCCCAATGGGCAGACCAACGAAGCGATCCGCGACCGGGTGAAGGCCGCCGGGCTAGAGATCACTCCGGTCGCCGATGTCGGAGAGGCCGCGTGGGCTGCGGTCAATGGCGACAAGCTGCACACGCTGGTCGGCAAGACCGCCAAACGAGTCGGCTTCGCCTCGCGCTTTCTGCGGGGGCAGATGCGCAAACAGGTCCGCCGCAACGCAGGCGCGATGGGCGGACCCTGACCTGTAACTTCGCTTCCGTGAACCGGTCGCCTGAACGCTGTAAATCTAGAGCCCGTTGATCGCCTGTGCCATGTGCACGTCGCGATGCGACAGACCGTCCGCATCATGCGTGGTCAGCGTGATCTCGACCGTGTTGTATACATTGGACCATTCGGGATGATGGTCGTTCTTCTCGGCGATCAGCGCGACCCGGTTCATGAATCCCCATGCCTCGCTGAAATCCTCGAACTTGAAGGTGCGCACGATCGCGTCGCGGTCGCTCGCCATTTCCCACCCGTCGAGCGCTTCCAGCCAGCTTCCACGTTCCTCTTCGCTCAGTTTCTCGACCGCCATGGGAATGTCCTTTCGCTACCGGATGATATTGCCGTCACGCGCCCCCTCGCCTAACCCGCGCAGCCATGCAAGCCCGCCTCTCCGCTCGCGATCTCGCCTGCCGTCGCGGCGAGCGCCTGCTTTTCCGCAAGCTGACGCTCGATCTCGGCCCCGGCGACATGCTGCATGTGCGCGGGCCCAATGGCGTGGGCAAGACCAGCCTGATGCGGATCCTCGCCGGGCTCGCGCGGCCCTTTGCGGGCGAAGTGGAGCGCACCGGCGAGGTTGGCCTGGTAGACGGCCGCCATGCGCTCGATCTCGACCGCGAACTGGGTGACGCGATGCGGTTCTGGGCGCGACTGGATGGCGCGGGCGATCCGACCGGTGCGATGGAGCGGCTGGGTGTCGATGCGCTGGCGGATATCCCGACCGGCTACCTGTCTACCGGCCAGAAACAGCGCGCGGTGATCGCCCGCCTGCTGCTGCGGGCCCGCGCGATCTGGCTCCTCGACGAGCCCTTCGCCGGGCTCGACACCGCATCGCAGGCGCTGCTCGCCGATCTGATCGCGGAGCATTGCGGCGATGGCGGGCTGTGCCTGTACGTTTCGCACCAGCCGGTCGATCTGCCCGCACGGGTGCTCGATCTGGCGGAGTATGCAGCATGAGCGCCTTCGCGATCCTGCTGCGCCGCGACCTCGCGATCCTGCTGCCCGGCGGTGCGCGCGGCTCCGCCTTTCTGCCGCTGATCTTCTTCCTGCTGGTCGCGGTGCTGTTCCCCTTCGCCGTCGGGCCTGAGCCGAGCCTGCTCGCGCGCACGGGTGGCGGAGTCCTGTGGGTCGCCGCGCTGCTTGCGAGCATCCTGCCACTCGACCGGCTGGTTGCGGCAGACCGCGACGCAGGCGTTTTCGACCAACTGCGGCTGCGCGGGATCAGCGAAGAAGTGGCAATGACCGCGCGGCTGATCGCGCACTGGCTCAGTTTCGGTCCGCTGATCCTTATCGCCACCCTGCCCGCCTCGGCACTGCTATCGCTGAGCGGACCGACCTTCTGGCGACTGCTCGCGAGCCTGCTGGCAGGCACGCCGGGCCTCGCCGCGATCGGCCTGATGACCGCCGCGCTGCTGGCGTCGCTTAGGGGAGGCACCGCGCTCGCCGGGCTGATGCTCGCGCCGCTGGCCGTGCCGCTGGTCATTTTCGGCGCGGGCCATCTCGCCCGCGTGGACATGAGCGGCGCGCTGTTCGCCGGTGCCTTCAGCCTGGTCCTATGCGCAATCGCGCCCTTCGCCGCCGCTGCGGCTATTCGGGCGGCGCGGGATTAGGCACCAATGCCTGGCGAAGCTCAGTAGGGCGGCTTGTCGCGGCCCGTGGGGCTGAGCGTGAAGATCTCCACCCCATCCTCGGTAATCGCGAGCGAGTGTTCGAACTGTGCGGAGAGCGACTTGTCGCGGCTCACGGCGGTCCAGCCGTCGCCAAGCACCTTGGCCCATGGCTTGCCCGCGTTGAGCATCGGCTCGATGGTGAAGAACATGCCGGGCTTGAGTTCCGGCCCGCTGCCCGCCACGCCGACATGGACCACTTCGGGCGCGTCGTGGAACAGCCGCCCCACCCCGTGCCCGCAGAATTCGCGGACCACGCCATAGCGGTGCTGCTTGGCATGCGCCTCGATCGCGGCGCCGATATCGCCCAGCCGCGCGCCGGGTTTGCTCGCCGCGTCGATCCCGATCATCAGCGCCTCGTGCGTCGCCTCGACCAGCTTCTTCGCCTTGAGCGGCGGATCGCCGGCGAAGAACATGCGGCTGGTATCGCCGTGCCAGCCGTCGAGCAGCGGGGTCACGTCGATATTGAGGATGTCGCCATCTTTCAGCGTCTTCTCGCCCGGGATGCCGTGGCAGATCACGTGGTTGACCGAGATGCAGCTGCTGTGCGTGTAGCCGCGATAGCCGAGCGTCGCGGGCACCGCGCCTGCATCCAGCATCATCCCGCGGATCGCATCGTCGATGCTCGCGGTGGTTACGCCGGGCTTCACCAGCTCGGGCATCTGGTCGAGGATTTCGGCGGCCAGTCGCCCGGCCTTGCGCATCCCCTCGAACCCTTCGGGGCCGTGGAGCTTGATTGTGCCGTCGCGGTAGACGTCGGAATCGGCTTCGATGGTCTGGTATTCGGTCATGGCGCACTAGATACGCACGACCGCGCGAAAAAGCGAGGTCAGCCGACGAAATCGTCGCGATAGCGCTCTTTCACCGCCGCGCGGATCGCATCGTCTACGCTCAGTTCGACTTCATAATCGCCCTCGACATAAGGCCCGGCCACGTAAGGTGCCGCGTAGAGCATGATCCGGTCGAACTTGTGCCCATTGGACAGCAGCACAAGCTCCAGCTCCTCAAGGTCGGGGCAGCGGTTGAAGGTATCGTCGCCCTCGTCCAGCTCGCCGCCACGCCGGGCCATGCGCTGCGTATCGAGCGCGTTGCAGAACCTCTCGCCCAGAGCTTCGGACAGCGCGGCCTGCGATTCGAACAGCATGATCGGTTCGAGCAGGCGCTGCGCCCCCTTGTTCCAAAGCACGGAGCTGAGACCGTAATTGCCGTGCGCACCGCCGAAATAGGTCGCCCCATTCTCGATCAGGCTGAGCCATTCGTCGGTTTGCCCGGCCGGCTTCCACTCGATCGTGACCATGTAGCGGTTGTAGGGAAAGCCGTTCTCGCGTGCCTCCTCGCTCGCCTCGCGGGCGGCGCGTTGCAGGTCGGCCTCCTCGCGCTTGGCTTGCTGGTCGAGCCGGTCCTTCAGCGCCGGCACCGCGCCGAGCGTTTCGGGATAGGTGAAGGAAAAGGCGTAGAGATCGTTTTCTTCGGAAATCTCGCGTCCCTGCCCGGCAGGCTTCTCGCCATCCTTCGCGTCATCTGCCGAAGCGGTGGCGGCGGCCTTGTCCTGGTCCACCCCGACATCGCGCTGCATGTCTTCGGGCGAGGAACAGCCCGCCACACCAAGGCCCATCACCAGCACAAGCTTCGCAAAACCTGCGGCCATTATCATCTCAATCCCTTGTCGCGGCGCGAATCCGGTTGGCACGGCGCGCCTTCGTCGCCATGCATAATAGGATGAATGATACGGCTTTGATACAGCCCGACAAGGGCCAGAACGCAACCGACCTCCACCTCGTCAACGATGCAGGCTTCGCCGATTGGGCGAAGGGCCTGAACGACGGCCAGCGCGCCATGCTGGAGGCGCAGAACTTCACCGGCAAGGGCTACGAAACCGCGATCGTCCCCGCGACGCCGGGTGAAGGCAATGCGTGGTTCGCGGTCGGCGGCGTGGCCGATCCGGATTCGCTGTCCAGCTGGTGCCTCGCACGGCTGGCCGAGGTGCTGCCTGCCGGAACCTATCGCCTCAAGGGGCGCGAGCCCGGCCCCGCCCTGCACGGCTGGCAGACGGCCCAGTACAAGAACCTCGCGTTCCGCAGCGATGCCGAAGCTCCGGGCGCACGCGTGCTGCTGACCCAGAACGCCAAGGCGATCGAACCCGCGATTGCGGAGGCGCAAGCGGTCAATCTGGTGCGGCGGCTGGTCGACACCCCGCCCGAGGTGATGGGCCCGGCAGGGATCGAGGCCGAGTTCGAAGCGCTGGTGAAGGATCACGACGCCAGGCTCGAGGTGACCCGGGGCGATCAGCTCGAGCAGAACTATCCGCTGGTCCACGCGGTCGGCCGCGCGGCTGCGCGCCACCATGCCCCGCGGATCATGCATCTGACCTGGGGCAAGAAGGACGCGCCCGTCATGGCGATCGTCGGCAAGGGCGTCACCTTTGATTCGGGCGGGCTCGACATCAAGTCTTCCACCGGCATGGCGCTGATGAAGAAGGATATGGGCGGCGCGGCGCACGCGATCGCGCTCGCGAAGCTGGTGATGCAGCACAACCTGCCGGTGCGCCTGCACCTGCTGGTGCCCGCGGTGGAAAATGCGATCTCGGGCAACGCGCTGCGCCCGGGCGATATCGTCAAGAGCCGCAAGGGGCTGACGGTCGAGATCACCAACACCGATGCAGAAGGCCGGCTGATTCTGGCCGACGCGCTCGACCGGGCGAGCGAGGAAAATCCCGAGCTGCTGATCGACTTCGCCACGCTGACCGGCGCGGCGCGGGTCGCGCTGGGGCCGGACTATCCCGCGCTGATGACTCGGCGCGACGAAACCGCCGCGGCGCTGATTTCTGCGGGCAAGGCCCATGATGACGAGCCGTGGCGTCTGCCGCTGCCCGCTCTCTACCGCGAATGGCTCGATTCCCCGCTCGCCGACTGCATCAACGCGCCCACCAACGGCTTTGCAGGCGCAAGCGTCGCGGGCCTGTTCCTCGACCAGTTCGTAGGCGAAGACATCGACTGGGCGCATTTCGACACCTACGCGTGGCGGCCGACCGCCAGACCGGGGCGGCCCAAGGGCGGTGAGGCCTACGGACTGCGCGCCAGCTGGCACATGCTGCGCGAGCGCTTCGGGGCCTAGAAAAAGAGCGCCATAAGTGGTCGCAAAGCGCGCCGAGGTTGTTCAGCCGCGGCGCACAGGCTAAGCGGCCAGAAACAACAGAACATGATGACCAAACCACTCTAGTGAGCGATCTTCCTTCCAGTCACCCGCATGCAGGCCAGATCGGCCTGACCGGCCCCGTCGTGTGGCCCGACAAGGGCACGCTGCCGCTGCGCCGCGACCTTGCGCATATCGACCTCGCGCCGCGGTTTCTCGTCGCCAATTATGCGGTGCCGGTGCCGATGCAGATCGGCGAGGCCCCCGCGCCGCTGGTGCGTTCCACCCTCGAAGAGGACGACGTGATCACCACGCTGGAGCCAGGTGCCACGTTCGAAGCTCTCGACGTCACCGGAAGCTGGGTATGGGGCTGCCTCGGCCCCGAAGGTCCGTCGGGCTATGTCCGGCGCTCGGCCTTCCCCTGATGGGCCGCTGGTCATGACCACCGAAGTTTTCGTCGATGGCGCTGCAGGGACCACCGGGCTGGAAATCGTCGCCCGGCTCGAGGCGCATCCCCACTTCACGCCCGTCGTCCTCGAAGAGGCGCGGCGCAAGGATGCCGATGCGCGGCGCGAGGCGCTCAACGACACGCTCTTCGCAGTGCTGTGCCTGCCCGACGATGCCGCGCGCGAGGCGGTCGAGCTGGTCGACCCGGCAGCGAAGACGCGCATCGTCGATGCCTCCTCCGCACACCGCGTCGCCGACGGCTGGACCTATGGTTTTCCCGAACTGATCGGGCGCGAACGGATTGCGGACGCCGTCCGCGTCAGCAACCCCGGCTGCTACCCGACCGGCTTCCTCGCGCTGGTCGCACCGCTGGTGCGTGCCGGGCTGCTGCCCGCCGACTGGCCCTTCACCGTCAACGCGGTCAGCGGCTATTCCGGCGGCGGCAAGGCGCTCATCGAACGGTTTGCGGACGAGCCCGACATCGCCTTTCGCACCTACGGCCTCAACCTCACCCACAAGCACCTGCCCGAGATGCAGCGCCATGCAGGCCTCGATCACGCCGTGCTCTTCGCGCCCAGTGTGGTGCCCGCCTATCGCGGAATGCTGGTCGAGGTACCGCTGCATCTTGGTGCGATGCGGACCGAACCGACCGCCGACACCCTTCGCGACGAGCTGGCCAGGTTCTACGCGGATTCCGAGGTCGTCGAGGTGATGGCCAAGGGCGATCCGGGCGAATTGCTGCTGCACCGCGATGCTGCGCCGGATGACGGAATGCGGCTCCACGTCTTCGGCAATGAAGGCGGCTGGAACGTGCGCCTCGTCGCCCTGCTCGATAACCTCGGCAAGGGGGCCAGCGGGGCCGCGATCCAGAACCTCAACCTGATGGCAGGCTTTCCTGAAACTGCGTCGCTGCAACTGCGATAGGCACAAATGCAGCGCGAAGGCCCGATTTCGCGCAATGAGGTTGCCCCTTTATCGCAGTGCAACATTGCACTAGGCTCGTGTGACAATTCGCCGACTCGCAGCGGCAGACCCGAACGGGAAGGACACGGCACGCGGTGAAAAAGATCGAAGCGATCATCAAACCCTTCAAACTCGACGAGGTGAAGGAGGCGCTGCACGAGGTAGGGGTCTCGGGCATCACCGTGATCGAGGCCAAGGGCTTCGGACGCCAGAAGGGCCACACCGAACTCTACCGCGGTGCCGAATATGTCGTCGATTTCCTGCCCAAGGTGAAGCTCGAGGTCGTCGTGGCCGACGCGCTGGCAGAGCGCGTGGTCGAAGCGATCGCGGGCGTCGCCCAGACGGGCCGTATCGGCGACGGCAAGATCTTCGTCTCAACGATCGATTCCGCGCTCCGCATTCGCACCGGCGAACGGGACGACGACGCGATCTAGCATTTACCTGCGATAAGATTTCCCGGGCATTTCCGCCCGAAAACCATCCGAAAGGAGCATCATGTCAACTGCCAGCGACATTCTGAAACAGATCAAGGAACAGGATATCGAGTGGGTCGACCTGCGGTTCACCGATCCCAAGGGCAAATGGCAGCACCTGACCATGGTCGCCGATGTCCTGACGGAGGATGAACTGGAAGACGGCCTGATGTTCGACGGTTCGTCGATCGCCGGCTGGAAGGTCATCAACGAATCCGACATGATCCTGCGCCCCGATCTGGAGCGGGTCTATCTCGATCCGTTCAGCGCGACCCCGATGATGATCATCTTCTGCGACATCGTGGAGCCCAACACGGGCGACTGGTACGCACGCGATCCGCGCTCCACCGCGAAGCGTGCGGAAGCCTATCTCAAGTCGACCGGCGTGGGCGACACCGTCTATGTCGGCCCCGAAGCCGAATTCTTCATGTTCGACGATGTCCGCTTCGAAGACGGCTATGCCGGTTCGGGCTTCTCCATCGACGATATCGAGCTGCCGACCAACTCGGGCCGCGAATACGACGCGGGCAACATGGCCCACCGGCCCCGCGCCAAGGGCGGTTACTTCCCCGTCGCGCCGGTCGACTCCGCGGTCGACATTCGCGGCGAGATGGTCGCCACGATGAAGGAAATGGGCCTCAACTGCGACAAGCACCACCACGAGGTTGCCGCAGCGCAGCACGAGCTGGGCCTGACCTTCTCGACCCTGGTCGAAACCGCCGACAACATGCAGATCTACAAGTACGTCGTGCACCAGGTCGCGCATGCCTACGGCAAGTCGGCGACCTTCATGCCCAAGCCGATCAAGGACGATAACGGCAGCGGCATGCACACGCATATGTCGATCTGGAAGAACGGCGACCCGACCTTCGCAGGCACCGGCTATGCCGGCCTGTCGGACAATTGCCTCTATTACATCGGCGGCGTCATCAAGCACGCCAAGGCATTGAACGCCTTCACCAACCCGACCACCAACAGCTACAAGCGGCTGGTCCCGGGTTTCGAAGCGCCGGTGCTGCTCGCCTATTCGGCCCGCAACCGCTCGGCCTCGTGCCGCATCCCCTATGGTGCGGGCGAAAAGGCGAAGCGCGTCGAATTCCGCTTCCCCGATGCAATGGCCAACCCCTACCTCGCCTATTCGGCGCTGCTGATGGCGGGCCTCGACGGGATCACCAACAAGATCCACCCGGGCGAGGCGATGGACAAGAATCTCTACGACCTGCCGCCGGCCGAACTGGCCGACGTGCCGACCGTGTGCGGCTCCCTGCGCGAAGCACTGGTCGCGCTGGAGGAAGACCACGAATTCCTGCTCAAGGGTGACGTCTTCACCAAGGACCAGATCGACGCCTATGCCGAGCTGAAGTGGGAAGAGGTGATGCGCACCGAAACCACCCCCTGCCCGGTCGAATTCGACATGTACTACAGCGCGTAATCGCGCCGGATCGCAAAGATCACCAGGAGGGCCGCCGGAGCGATCCGGCGGCCTTTTTGTTTGCCTTTCGCCCCGCCCTCAATTGGGTCCGCGCATCATCAGCCCACGTCTTGCAGTCTGCCAGAACGCGCCGATCAGCAGGGTCGCCGCAAACATGGTCAGCCAGTCGAGCGGCGCAGGCGGCGCGACAAAGTCGAGATGAGCAAGCAACGCCCAGCCGCCGCCGAAAAATGCCATCAGATAAAAGGCACTCGCCACCGCATCATTCGACAGGGCCCGTTGCAGCTCGTCGATGTGGCGCTGCATTGCGATGCTCAGGATAGAGGCGGCGATAATCGAGGCGACGGCGACGATCGCGCTGATCTCGGCGGCGACGAAGCCACCTTCCCCAGAGACCGCCAGCACGCCCAGCGCAAGGCCGATCAGCACCGTCGCTACCCCGCTGTAAGCCAGCATGCGCGACTGTTCGCGCAGTTCGTCCGCATCCTCGACATTGAGGAATTTGGCGCCCACCGCGGGGTTCAGAGCACCGAGCAGAACGGCCACTCCGCACAGGGCATAAAGGACCCCGACGAGGCCGGCGATTTCGCGCGAGGTACCCAGCCCGTCGCCGCCGTCGATCTCGGTCAGCTGGAGGAAGGCGAATGCGCCCAACCCGCCAGAGACTGCTCCCACGATCAGCGGGACTGCAAGCCGACGCCAGATCGGCTTTTGCTGGATATTGGTAGTCATTCGGAGGGCTCCCAGTCGTCGATAAACAAATCCGGCACGTCGACGGCGAACAGCTTCGCCATGCGCAGTGCCAGCGGGAGAGAGGGATCGTACTTGTCGGTTTCGACCGCGTTGATCGTCTGGCGGGACACGCCGAGCCTGCGGGCAAGCTCGCCCTGGCTCCAGCCCGTCCCTTCGCGGTAGTGCTTCACACGATTTTGCAACCGACCATTCTCCCGGCAGCACCCACCCCGGGTGCTGACAAGAGCTCTTTACAGTCAAGAGCTCTTGTCAGTCAAGAGCTCTTGTCAGGTCGCGCTGGAGGCCGCAGCAGGTTGGCTAGTAATCCCGGCTCGCCTCCACGGACACACCGTTACGCCCAACGGTCGAAACCGTGGCCAGCAGCGAAAGCCAGCTGGTGATCCGGAATTCCGCATCGGTCGCGCTGTAGCCGCGCCCATCTGTGATCAGTTCGACATAGAACCGCCGTCCGATGTTTTTGCCCAGCGCAATCGACGTCCCCCGGTCAAGCACCGGGTCCGCCGAGACGATCCGCAGCCGATCGAGCCCGATGGCGCTGCGCAGCTGGTTGATCGGGTCGAGCCCGCCGCCTCCGCGCAGCGAAGCGACCGCCGCGCCGAGCTGCAAGGCATCGGTGGCAGACAGGCTGGTGATGGAACCGCCGAAGAGCAGGCGCGAGAGGATTTCCTCTTCCGGCAGGGAGGGGTTGGAGCTGAAGGTGATCTCAGGCTGCTGGGCATTGCCCTCCACGCTGACCGTCACATCGATCCCGTTATTGTCGGTCTCCGCGACGATGTCGAGCCGGGGGTCGATCGCGCGACTCTCATCGAACTCGATCCGCCCGCGGGTGACCTCGAAGCGTGCGCCCGCAAAGGTGTAGTCACCCCGGATCAGGTTTGCCTCGCCCCCGATCCGCATCTCCTGCGTGGTGCCGCGCACGCGGACATCGGCGCTCCATTCGCTGTCCAGCCCCATGCCGTCCACATCGACGCGGCTCGGCGCGCGCGCATCGACCAAGAAGCGCCACGGTGCGCCCGGTGCAGACGGCTGGTAGCGATCGCGCGGCAGATTGATCTCGCGCGTGTTGATCGTGGGAATGCTCGCAGTCTGTGCCCCGTTGCCCAGACGCCAGCTTGCCTTTTCGACCAGCAGGCGCCCGGCGATGGTGCCGCCCGATCCATTGGAAACGATCCGCAGCGGGCCGGTAACGGTTGCCTGCAATCCGCGAGCATCGATCAGCTGCGCCTTTTGCGCCGCGGCACGAATATCGATTTCCGGCCCGCGACCAGGGCCCAGATTGGCAAGGTCGATCACACCGCTTCCGTTGATCGCGCCACCATTCGGCGCAGTGCCACGGAACTCGGTGATCTGCAGACGCGACCCGGCGAAGGCACCGCGCACGCTCGCGTCGCGAATATCGGTTCCGGAAACCGAACTCTGCACGCGCAGATCATCGCTCGACAGCGACCCGCGCACGCGCGGGTCGGCCAGCGTGCCGCGAAGATCGGCGGCAACCGCGACCGGCCCGGAAAAGTCGAACAGGTCGATCGCAGCCAGCCGCCAGAGCGATTGCGCTGGGCCACGATAGCGCAGCTGACCGAACAAGTCGCCCGCCTGAAGACGTTCGAACAGGCTGCCATTGCGCGGCAGGTCGGAGATCAGCGCCTGGATTCGTCCGCCTTCGGTCCCGTTATCGTCGAGGATGGCGCGCGTCTGAAGCCGGTCTGTCTCAAGCCGCGCGACCAGCGACAGGTCGACCGGGCGCGAGGCGAGGATCACGCCAGAGCGGGTGAACTTGTCGACCCTCACGCGCGCTTCCCCGGTGGGCAGCCCGTCCTTGGGCGCGGCATAGGTGATTGTGCCCGACAGCGATCCGCCGAGCCCCGCATCGCCCATCACGATATCCGCCAGCGACAGGGGGATGTCGCGCACATTGAGGTCGAACCGGGTGGCTTCGCCACCCATGCGGCCCTCGGCAATCACGAAGCCGTCGCCGTAATCGATCTGAGAGCGCTGGAGCGCCCAGCCGCCACCTTCGAGCTTGGTCAGCACCGCGCGGCGCGGCATCGTCAACTCTTTCCCGGCGAGGTTGCCGCGCGTGGCCAGCGCAATACGGTCGGGCGCGATGTCGGCTGCGAGCTGCAACGCGAACCCGCGCCCGCGCCGCCCGGCAATCGCCGCATTCACATCGCCGCGCCCGTTCACCAGCCGCGCATCGGCGGTCATCCGCCCGATGAACAGGTTGCCGTAGAGGATTCCCTGCGCGCTCGCTGTGCCCTGAATGGTCGTATCGCCGTCCGCGATCTGACCGCTCATATCAATGTCGGCCTCCGCGATCTCGAGCGTGGTTGCCCCGCCGAAGCGCGCATTGCGCGCCGCCAGCGCAACGTCGAAGCCCTGCCCACCGCTGCGCGGCGCGAGCATGATCGTCCCGTCGAGCCCGCCACCAGTCAGCGCCAGCGTACCGCTGGCAGCGCCGCCGCCCAGCGTCAGATCGCCGGTCACGCTGGTTTCGGAGACGGTCAGAGTTTCCACCGCAATGCGGGTCGGCCCGCCCGGGGGCGAGAACAGGCCGAGCGTGCCATCGAACCGGCCGAGCGTCGAATCGCCCTCGGTCTCGATCCGGAAGCCCTCTTCGATCGGGCTCAGCGCCACGCGCACGTCGCGCAGACCCGCAGCGGGCAGCGGCTCTGCGAACACCAGCACCGCTTCGGGGCCACGGTCTGTCAGTGATGCTTCGACAGTGAACGGCCCGTACTGCGCCTGCCGTCCGCGCCCGGCCACGCGTGTGGTACCCGGCGTAACCTGCCCGTCGAGCACCATGTTCAGCTTGCGCGAGTCGAGCCGCACCTGGCGGAAATCGATCGGCGCGTTCTGCGCAAGCGACACCCCGCCGGAAAAGTCGATCACCGGCCCCGCCAGATTGACAAGTGTGTCGTTGGTGACGCGCGGCACCTGCCCGCGCACGTCGGCGGTTAGGTTCCAGGCACCGTTATAGAGGAAGTCGATCGAACCGCCTGCATTGACCCGGCCGATCTGGTCGAAGGCGAGCCCGTTGACCGCCACCGGTCCGCGCACCTGCCAGCGGTTTTCCGCGACATTGCCGTTGAGCGAGAGTTGCGCGCTGGCATCGGGGAAATTGATCCGGATGCTGTCGGACACCAGCTCGCGCCCCGTAAACACCAGCCGGCCGTTGGCGGTGCCGCCGATCAGCTGCGGATCGGCGAGCGCATTGCCGGTCTCGATCCGTCCGACGCGTGCGTCGATCGGGATTACCCAGCGGCTACCATCATAGGTCGCGGTGCCTTCCTGCGCGATATTGCTGATCGTGGCGCTGCCAGCATCGAAGCGCTGCGCCACGAGGCGGAAGGGAATGGCGAGATCGCGGAACGGCCCGTCGATCGTGCCGCTCGCCTGTGCGCCGACCAGTTGCAGGTTCTCCCCGAACAGGCGCGGATCGCGCACCGCGGCCTCGAACTTGATGGCGTCCGCGCGATTATCCGCCAGGTTCGCGCCGCCTTCGGCGACCAGCGAGAGGCCCTGCCCGATCAGCTTGAGCTTGCCGTCGAGAACCCGGTCCGCAAAAGTACCGGCGGCCTCGATACGCGTGTCGCGGCCCAGCGCGCGCTGAGGAATTCCGGTGAGGAACGGTGTCGTGTCGGCCCGCCCGACAACGCCGTATTTTCCGTCCTTCGCGCTCAGCCGGAAGCGGGCGACAGATTCGCCGTTACGGTTGAGCAGCATGTCGCCCGACCAGTCTTTCCAAGTGCCGTCGCCGTCGATCCGCCCGACATAGTCTCCATCGAGATTGGCCAGACTCGTGATCACTCCGCCTGCTGGCGCATCGACGCGCATGTCGACATCGAAGAGATCGCCATCGGGCTCGGCAGTCAGGTCGAGCACCAGCCGGTCGCCCTCCCCGAAGCGCCCGTTGGCCTTCACCATCGCGCGACCATCGCGGATATCCGCGCTGCCGACCAGATTGACCTGCCGCCGCGCATCGCCCGCGATGCCCGGGGCCAGCGTCCAGTCCACCAGCTCGAGCTCGTCGATCCGGATGTCGAAGCCCGGCAGCATAGGCGAATCCGGATCGCCGGGATTGAGTTTCGGCAAACGCTTGAGCTCGCCCCGCCGCGCTTCGACCGAGTCGATATCGAGCCCGCTGCTAAGCCAGGCGAACGGATTCCAGTCGAGATCGACCTCGGGCACGGTCAGGAACACGCCCTGCGGGTCCGCGAGCGAGAGGTCGTGCAGGACGAGATCGCTGTAGATGCTGCCCTCGATCCGCCCGATCGAGATACGCAGGCCCGACTTGGGCTCTATCTTGGCGACCTGGTCGACGATCCAGCGCTTGCCGATCGGACTGTTGAGGCCTGCGACCAATGCCGCGCCCAGCAATGCCAGCACGACCACAATACCCACGGCCCACTTGGCGATGCGCGTACCGGTGCTCTTTGCCCGCGGCGCGTCTTCGGTCGCCTCTTCCCGGATCGCCTCTTCGCTCATCAGAAGGCCTGCCCCAGCGAGACGTAGACAGCGACGAAGCTGTCGGTCGGACGCGGATTGATCGGGAAGGCGACGTCCAGCCGCAGCGGGCCGAATCCGCTCAGGTAGCGCACACCGACACCGGCGCCGACGCGAATGTCCTCGAAATCGGGATATTGCTCCACCCCGACAGACCCTGCATCGACGAAGGGCACGACCTGCACCGCGCCGTCGAACAGCGGGGTCGGAATACGCACTTCGGCCGAGACTTCGACCAGCGAGCGCCCGCCGATCGGATCGTTATCGTCGTTGCGCGGCCCGATGGCCCGATAGCCGAAGCCACGCACGGAGCCGCCGCCACCAGCGAAGAACCGCCGCGAGGGTGCGATGTCGTTGAGCCCGGCCCCGGTGATCGAGCCGACGCCGACGCGCCCGGCGAGGATCGGACCATTCTCGCCGATCTGTTTGTAATAGGACGCATCCGCCTGGTTGCGGACGTAGAAGCTCTGCATCCCCTTCGTGCGCGAAACCTCGGGCGAAGTGCGCAGCGAGACTCGGAAACCCTCGGTCGGGTTGAGCAGATCGTCGGTGGTGTCGATCTGCCCGTAGAGCGGCAGCGCGGCGACGAAATAGGTCTGGCGCGGCGGCGGGGTGGCGCTGTCGAGGCTGCTGTTATCGATATCGAACGCAAGCCGCTCGTCCGATGCGACCAGTTCAAGCCCCATGCTCCAGCTGAACGGCTTCTGGAAAAGGAGCGTCGAAAGCTTCTCGTAGGTTGCGATCAGGCTGGCGGTGTCTGCGGCGAAGGCGGTGTTGTCGAGAGAGCTGGCGAAGGCGTCGACCGTCAGGATGCGGTCGCGCCCGCCGAAATTGCTCTTGCGGAAGGTGATGCCCGCCAGCTGTTCCTGCGTGCCGACAACGCCGCGCAGCTTCAGCGCGCCTTCGGGCGGGAACAGGTTGCGATGCTCCCAGCTTGCCTCGACGCGGACGCCCTCTTCGGTGCCATAGCCGATAGCGCCCGCGATGGTCCGCAGCTTCGCCTTGGTCAGGCCGACCTTCATGTCGACCACGCCCGGCTCGCCATTGGCGGGGGCCTTTGCCTCCACCGGAGTGATGGTTGTGGAAGAGACCAGGCCGGTGGCGATGATCGCGCGGCGCAAATCCTGCTCGTCGTCGCGGTTGTAGATATCGCCAGGCTCGAACCTCGCGATCGAACCGAGGTGTCTGCCGGAGAGGAAGTCCGGCTCTTCGGAGATCACCTTGCCGAAGACGTAGCGACCGTTGGGCCGCACCGGCATCGTCAGATCGCCTTCGATCCGGGCATGGTCGATCAGCAGCTCGGGCGCGTCGATCTCGGCGAAGGGATAGCCGGTATTGCCCAGCGCGGTGTCCAGATCGCCCCGCTCGCGCACGATGTCGTAGCTGTCGACATAGTCGCCGGGCTTGAGCTCGAACGCGCCACGCAGTTCCTGGAAGTTGGGTGCCTGATCAAGATCGCCCAGATCGATAGTGCCGAATGTGAAACGCTCGCCCGGCAGCACGTTGAAGCGGACCTGCGGCCGCTCGTCAGACCCGTCGATCAGATTGGGGCCGACCTCGCGCACGATCTCGCCATCGTAATAGCCATAGGCGCGCAGCAGGCGCACCAGCAATTCCTCGTCCTCGCGCGCCCGCGCACCCAGCTGGCCGACATTGGTCTCGCTGTCGCCATAGGCCTCGATCGTGGAAAGGCTGGTGAACTGGTCGACGAAATCATCCATCTGCGGGAACGCGTCGGGCTCGCTCGGGAAGGCGAGCGCCAGTTGTTCCGTCAGATCGATCACCACCGGATCGATCAGCAGCGGCCCCGCCTGCAGCGGATTGTCGTCGGCGAAGGTCGCCGTGCCGTCGTCCTCGACCTGCTCGACCGGCGCCAGCTCAAGCGGATCGGGCCAGTCGATGGTCAGCCCGGGCAGATCGGCCAGCGGGCTCTCGGGCTCCAGCTCCGGGGCGTCGGCCGGGAACGGATTGGGCCCGTCGATCGGCGTCGGCTCTTCGGGAGGCACGCCATCGGCGGCCCATTCCTGCGCATTGTCGATCGCTTCGTCGGGGATCAGCGCTTCGAGTTCGGGACTGGCCGAGCGATCCTGCGCAAAAGCGTAGCCGGGATGGCTGGCAAGCACTGCGGCAAGCGCGGCAATGCACGCACCGCGCGCGAACCTAGCGGGTGACGGCGAGCGCCTTGTCGCCTGCTCCGGCAGCAGCGCCGCCTTCGCGCACGGCTTCCTGGATGAGACGATCCTGCTCTTCGGTTCCAAGCCGGCGCCATCCGCGCGGGCCGAGCCGTTCGAGCGGGCGGTAGCGAATCTTGTACTGCATCCGCGCGGAGCCTTCGACCCAGTAGCCGAGATAGACATAGGGCAGGCCCTCTTCGGCTGCCCGGCGGATGTGATCGAGAATGATGTAGTTGCCAAGACCCGACCGTACCTCGTTCTCCGGGTCGTAGAAGCTGTAGATCATCGACAGCCCATCACCCTGCCTGTCTGTCAGGCAGGCGCCAACCAAGCGACCCGTGGAGCCGTCGTCTGTCGGCTCCCTGTATTCAATAACATAGCTCGACACGGGCGTATGCTCCACCATGTCGGCATAGTCCACCTCGTCCATGCGCGTCATCCCGCCTTCGGGATGGCGCTTCGCGAGATAATCCCGCAACAGCTCGAATTGTTCCGAAGTCGCCCACGGGCGGCATTCGGTCGCGATCAGATCACTGTTGCGCTTGAGAATCCGCTTCTGCGCCTTGGACGGGGCGAATTCGGAAGTCACCACCCGAACCGAGACGCAGGCCTGACAGTTCACGCAACTGGGCCGGTAGGCGACCGTCTGGCTGCGCCGGAACCCGATCCGCCCGAGCGCTTCGTTGAGCTGGTCCGCATGCGGCCCCTTCAGCTCGGTGAAGACCTTCCGCTCCATCCGGTCGGCCAGGTAGGGGCACGGCGCGGGGCTGGTCACGAAAAAGCGAGGGAAACGAACGGGGGCAGTCACGGCTAGGCCTGGCGCTCCTGGCGATGGCGTAAATCTATCGATCGGCGGCTGGCCAAAGGATATGCCTCACCAGCCCCCGTCTTAGAAGGGCCTTAACCACAAAGCAGGGTTAACGAGACCTTATTTTGCACATCTGTGGCAAAACGGATCAGGCGAGTTCGACGGAATGAACGTCGTAACCCGTCTGGCGCATGTCCGCGATCAGCGCGTCGACCTGCTCCTTGTTGCGCGCCTCGCACTCGATTTCGGTGATCAGGCCCTTTGCCGGCAGCTTGGTGAACACCCGCTGGTGATAGACCTCGATGATGTTGACGTTGTGCCGTTCGAACAGGGAGACGACCTTGTGCAGCGCGCCCGGCTGATCCTTCAGCGCGATCCGCAGCCGCGCGAGCCGCCCCTGCCGCGCCAGATCGCGCAGCAGCACGGTGGCGAGCAGGCGTGAATCGATATTGCCGCCGCACAGCGGTAGGCCGATTTTCTTGCCCGCAAACTTCTCCTTGTTCGCCAGGACCGCGGCGAGGCCCGCAGCGCCCGCGCCTTCGACCACGGTCTTCTCGATCTGCAGCAGCAGCGCGACCGTGTGTTCCAGATCCGGTTCGCCCACCAGCAGGATCTCGTCGACCCGCTCGGCGATGATCGCGCGGGTGAACTGGCCCGGCTCCTTGACCGCGATACCTTCGGCCAGCGTATCGCCACCGGTGGGATTGTCAGCGCCCGACAGGACATTGTGCATCGACGGGAATAGCGAAGCCTCGACCCCGACCATGTGGATGTCGGGATTGATCGCCTTGGCGACCGTCGCCATTCCGCTCATCAGCCCGCCCCCGCCGATCGGCACGACGAGACAATCGAGATCAGGCTTGTCCTCCAGCATTTCGAGCGCGACCGTGCCCGCACCCGCCGCCACATTGGGATCGTCGAACGGGTGCACGAAGGTGAGCCCGCGTTCTTTTTCCAGCTGGCGCGCATAGGCATAGGCTTCGTCGAAGCTATCGCCTTCGAGCACCACATCGCCGCCGACCGCTTCGGTCTGCATCACCTTCACCGCAGGGGTGGTCTTGGGCATCACGATGGTGACCGGCACGCCGAGGCGCTTTCCGTGATAGGACAGGCCCTGGCTGTGATTGCCCGCCGAAGCCGCGATCACCCCGCGCGCACGCGCTTCTTCCGACATCAGCAGTAGCGCGTTGAGCGCCCCGCGCTCCTTGTAGGCCGCGGTGAACTGCAGGTTTTCGAACTTGAGCCAGATTTCCGCGCCGGCAATCTGCGACAGGGTCTGCGATTTCAGCATCGGTGTGCGCACGACGGCATCCCCGATCCTTGCGTGCGCGGCACGCACATCGTCGAGAGTCAGCTGGTCGAGCGCGGAAGCGTTGGGCTTGGTCATGCGGCGACGCCTAGAGGCAGCTTGCCTCCCCTGCAACATAGACGCGCTTGCCTGCCCGATAGGCGTGCACGCCATTGGCAGGCCGCCGGCTTGGCGTTAGTCCAGCGCGTAACTCCTTCGTTACAAAGAAGACCATACCTTCCATGAAGCTTCTGCCCCTGTTCGGCGCAACTCTTGCGCTGCTGTGTTCCACCTCGGCAGCGGCCGACGTGCTGATCGACAACGTAAAAGGCATCCGGATCGACGAGGATGGCGACGTCGATCGCTTCACCGGCCTGTGGGTCGATGACGACGGCACGATTCTGGAGGTGCTCGACAAGGGCGACAAGCGGCCCGAGCACCCCAAATATCTCTCCGACATGGACGGGCAGATCATCGTGCCGGGCATGATCGATGCGCATCTGCATGTGATGGGTATCGGCTTCGGCGCGCTGACACTGGATCTTTCGGAGACGAACTCGCTCGAAGAGGCGCTTGCGCTGATCACGCAGTTCGCGCGCGAGAATCCGGGTCGCCCGTGGATCCTCGGGCGCGGCTGGAACCAGGAGAAATGGGGCCTGGGACGCTTCCCCACCGCCGAGGAACTGGACCGTGCGGTGAGCGACCGGCCCGTTTTTCTTGAACGGGTGGACGGCCATGCCGGCTGGGCCAACACACTTGCGATAGAGACCGCAGAGCTCGGCGCGGACACCAAGGACCCGGTGGGCGGGCGGATCGAACGCGACGCGGCGGGCGCACCTGCGGGCGTATTCGTCGATGCGGCGGCCGATCTGGTGCAAAAGGTGGTGCCCGAGCCGCGCCCGGTCGACCGCGATGCGGCGCTGCAGGAAGCGCAACAGATTCTGCTCGCCCAGGGGATCACCGCGGTCGCAGACATGGGGACCACCCTGCTCGACTGGCAGACCTATCGCCGTGCGGGCGACAGGAACCAGCTGCGCATCCGGATCATGTCCTACGCCGCCGGGATCGAGGCGATGGAGGTGATCGGCGGCACCGGACCGACCCCGTGGCTGTATCAGGATCGCCTGCGCCTCAACGGCGTGAAGCTCTATCTCGACGGCGCGCTCGGCTCGCGCGGGGCGTGGCTCAAGCAGCCCTATGCCGACGATCCTCAGAATACCGGCCTGCCGCTGCTGTCCGACACGCAGCTGCGCAATCTGATGAGCCGCGCGGCGATGGAGAATTATCAGATCGCGGTTCACGCGATCGGCGATGCCGCCAATGCCGAAGCGCTCGCCGCGATCGAGGAACTGTCGGAAAGCTATCGCGGCGATCGCCGCTGGCGGATCGAGCATGCGCAGATCGTCGATCCGCTCGATATCGAGCGTTTCGGCGAATACGGCATCATCGCCTCGGTCCAGCCGGTCCACCAGACCTCCGACCGGGTGATGGCCGAGGCCCGGCTGGGGCCGGACCGGCTACTCGGGGCCTATGCGTGGGCGAGCCTGGCCAAAAGCGGTGCGCGGCTTGCGCTGGGATCGGACGCTCCGGTCGAATCTGCCAATCCCTTCGTCGGCATGGCGGTCGCGATGACCCGGATGGACGCGGACGGCCTCCCGCTGGAGGGCTGGATGCCGGACGAGCGCCTCTCCCGGATGGAGGCATGGCGCGGCTTCACCAGCGACGCCGCCTTTGCAGGTTTCGCCGAAGGTCGGTTCGGGCGGCTGGTGAAAGGCGAGCGGGCCGACTTCGTGGTCGTCGATCGCGATATCTCGCGTGCGAGCCCGGAAGCCATCCGCCAGACGCAGGTGCTCGAGACATGGGTCGGCGGCGTGCGCGCCTACCGTCGCGGGCGGTGACGCGGAGCGCCAGCTTCTGGCGAAACCGTCGCAACATCGCCGGTAATCAAAGTTTCATAACTCTTACCTAGGGCGGTCTCCACAAAGTCCACGGGACGCCAGCCCCTGCGTGCAAACCGCGGGGGTTTTGCTTGCCAGAGGTGGTCTACATCAAGATCGCGTGGCCCTCTCGCCATGCCGGAAGGAGATCGAAGAATGCGCAAGATTGCTCTTTTGACTGCTGCTCTCGGCCTCGCAGCCGCTCCGGTCGGAGCGCTGGCCGGCAGCCGGGATATGGCTCCGGTCGAAAGCGGGAGCGAGCTGGGCGGCACTGGCGGCATTCTGGCCGCCATGGGCATCGCTATGGTGATCGCCACCGTCATTCTGGTAACCGACGGCAACGACGATCCCGACCTTTCGGTCAGCAACTAAGGACGGGTAAAGAGTGGTCGTTGCCAAATGGCAACATGACACGCCCTGCCCTCTTTTTTTTGAGTTTTCCGGGTTGCAATAGCGCCCAAATCCAATCATTACTCGCCCCGAACCAGTTTCGACAGCTTACTCGATACCCTGAGGAGACTTAAGTTATGAAGATCCGTACCATGGCCGCTGCTGCAGCCGCTCTGTCGCTCGTCGCCGCTCCCGCGGTTGCCGAAATCAGCGCCGATCGTGCCGCTGCTCCGGTTGAAGGCGAAAGCGAACTCGGCGGTGGCGTCATTCTCGGCGTTGCTGCTGTTGCCGCGATCATCGGTGGCATCATCATCGCTGCCGACACCGACGACGATACGCCGGTCAGCAGCTAAGTCTTTCGCGACTTATCGCATAAAGAAAGGGCTCCCGTTTCGGGGGCCCTTTTTGCGTTTATGGACGATATACTTTAGATCGGGCGCTGCGAACCTGCCGATCTTGCGAATGGGCATCCTGGTTTCCTCTTCCACGCCTTCCTAACAGCCATTGTCAGGTCCCCACTGTTGCAAATCCCACAAATATCTGTACGGTTCGGCGCAAGTCGCTTGGAAGAGAAGAAGAAGGGGAAATATCGCATGAAGATTCGCACGCTCGCTGCGGCCGCCGCCGCACTTACGCTTACCGCCGCTCCCGCAGTCGCCGAAGTCAGCGCCGAACGCGTTGCAGCTCCGACCGCTGAAGAGAGCGAACTCGCCGGTCTGGGTGCCGGTGCTTATGTTCTCGGTGCCATCGGCCTGGGTCTGATCATCTACGGCATCATCGAAATCTCCGACGACGACGACGATCCCGTCAGCGCCTAAGTCGGACATCAGTTCGAATGCTGAAAGGGCTCCCGCTTCGGGGGCCCTTTCTTTTTGTGTCCACGATCCCGGCCGGCTGCCGACAACCTAGGCGACTTCGGACGACTCCGTATTGTCACCCGACGCCCGCTTCTCGCGCTTCTGCAGGATCAGCATCACCAGCAGCGATCCTTCGAACAGCAGGTAAAGCGGAATGGCCAAGATTAGCTGCGAGCCCGGGTCCGGGGGAGTGGCGACCGCAGCCAGTGCCAGCACGCCAACGACGACGTAGGCCCGCGCCTTGGCCAGCGTGGCGCGCTGGACCAGTCCCGCTCGCTCGAGCAGCAGCAACAGAACCGGCAACAGGAAGCTGATCCCGAAGGCGAGGATGAACTGCATCACGAGGCTCAGGTACTCGCCCGCGCTGGGCAGTGCCTCGATCGGCAACCCGCCCGCGCTGCCTTGGAAGCCCAGAAAGAAGCGAAATGCGGTCGGCATGACCACGAAATAGGCCAGGCTCGCCCCGGCAATGAAGAAGATCGGGGTCGCGATCAGGAAGGGCAGCAGCGCCTTCTTTTCCTTCGCGTAGAGCCCCGGCGCAACGAAGGCCCACAGCTGGTTGGCGATGAACGGAAAGCTGACGCAGAATGCGCCGAACAGGCCGACCTTCATCTCGACGAAGAAGACCTCGTACAGCTTGGTATAGACCAGCCTGCCCTGTCCCGGAGGAAATGCCTCAGCCAGCGGTCGGGCCAGAAACGCGAGGATCTGGTCGGCGAAATAGAAGCATACGCCGAATGCGATTGCGAGCACGAAGACCGAGCGCAGCAGGCGCGTGCGCAGCTCGACAAGGTGCTCCATCAGCGGCGCCTGCGTTTCATCGATGTCGCGCAAAATACCCATGCTCAGGCCTCGCGATCCCGACGGGGTTCGTCTTGGTCGAGCGGCAGGCGCGGCTCTACGGCGCTGTCAGGCTTCTCGGCAGGCGTTGCAGCACTCTCCGCATCCAGTCGCGCCTCTGCGGATGCCGAAATCGTCGGCGTTGCGCCGGGCACCGGATCGTTGGCATGCGGATCGTGCGCAGAGTCGGCGGTAGGCGCGGGCGGCAGCTCGGTCATCTCACCGGGATGATCGCGCATGATCTGCGCGTTGCGCTCCTGCCACTTCTTTTCCATTTCCTCTAGCTCGGCCTCGCGCACCATCGCGTCGAGCCCGGCACGGAAATGCGCCGAAACCTTACGGATCTGGCCGATCCACCGGCCTGCCGTACGCAGCGCCAGCGGCATGTCCTTCGGCCCGATCACGAGGATCGCGACGACCGCGATAATCAGCAGCTCGGAGGCTCCGATATCGAACATCGGTTGCGGAGCCCTCTATTGAATCAGGAAGCGCGGTCGGTCGGCTCGGCCGTCTTGCTCTCGCTGACGGTTTCCCCGGCGGGCTTGGCATCGTGGGCAGGGCCTTCGATACGCGCGGCAGGCTTGTCCGACGAAGAGCTACTGTCCTCGTTCATGCCTTCCTTGAAGCTTTTGATCCCCTTACCGAAATCGCCCATCATCTCGGAGATGCGGCCGCGCCCGAACAGGACGAGCACGACGATCGCGAGAATGAGAATCTGCCAGATACCGACTTGTCCGAACATAACTGCCTCTGTGTGATCTTCGGCCCGCATATAGGCGTTACGGCGACGGACTTCCACCCGCCAACGACGAGCTGCGCGTAATCATCGCCCGCGTGGGTCAGGCCTCGTCGGCGGAGGTGTCTGCGTCGTCGCCCGCCATCTCCGCCTCGAAGGCCTCCTCCACCGGATCGAGCATGCCAGTCGCCCGCAATTCGTCGATTCCCGGCAAATCTCTGCGCGATTCGAGCCCGAAATGGCGCAGGAATTCGGGCGTGGTCGCATAGATCAGCGGACGTCCGGGCACCTCGCGCCGCCCTGCAGGCTTCACCCAGCCCGCCTCCATCAGCACGTCGAGCGTGCCGCCAGAGGTCTGCACCCCGCGGATCGATTCGATCTCCGCCCGGCTCACCGGCTCGTGGTAGGCGATGATCGCGAGCACTTCTGTGGCCGCGCGGCTGAGCTTGCGCAGCGATTCGCGTTCGCGGCGCAGCAGATGCGCGCAGTCAGGGGCGGTCTGGAAATGCCAGCGCTTGCCCCGCTCCACCAGATGGATGCCCCGCGGGGCGTAGAATTCGGCGAGGCGCGCGAGCGCCGCCCGCACTTCGCCCTTATCCGCATCGCCGAGGTGCGTGGAGAGCTGATCCACGCTCAGCGCATCTTCCGAAGCGAACAGCGCCGCTTCCAGCGAGCGATCGAGCGATTCGGGCTGTCCGCTCATGTCGCTGCCCGGCGCAGACGCAGCGGGCCGAAGATATCGTCCTGCGCGAGCTGCGCACGGCCCGTGCGCGCGAGTTCGAGCGCGGCGACGAAGCTGCTCGCCAGCGCGGACTTGCGCAGCCGCCGGTCCGCGCCGGGGGGCAGGAAGTCGCGCAGTTCCATCCAGTCCATCGCTACGCCGAGCATGCTGGAAACCCGGTCGAGCGCGCTTTCCAGCGTCATCACCTGCCGATCCCGCACCGTATGCAGCGCCGGTGCATTACGCAGCTTCACCTGCCCGTAGGCGCGCACCAGATCGTAATAGCCGACCTGCCAGCTGACCGTGCGATCGGTCCGCAGCCCCTCTGGCTGGCCGCGCAGGAACACGTCACGGCCCAAGCGGTCGCGGCCCATCAGGCGGCCTGCCGCCTCGCGCATCGCGCCCAGCCGCTGGAGCCGCAGCTGCAGGCGCAGCGCGAGCTCTTCGGGGCTCGGATCCTCCTGCTCGTCCAGGGGCAGCAGCAGCGCGGATTTGAGGTAGGCCAGCCACGCGGCCATCACCAGGTAATCGGCAGCGACCTCCAGCTTGAGGTGTTCCGCGCCTTCCAGAAAATCGAGATACTGGTCGACCAGTGCGAGAATCGAGATTTCGCGCAGGTCGACCTTCTGCTTGCGCGCCAGTTCCAGCAGCAGGTCGAGCGGACCTTCCCACCCGTCGAGCGCGAGATGAAGCGCGCCCTGTTCGGCGCCATCGGGCGCGGCGATCCCGCGCCAGTCACCCTCCTCGTCAAGCGCCTCTCCGAAATCGAGCACCGTGCCGCCCTCGGAATCGGCAGGTGGCGGATTGATCACAGCGCCACGTCCGCCGCTGCGAACAGCGCATCGCGTATCGCGACCAGCGCGTCGGGATCGGCCGGGCTTTCCGGCACCTCGACGCTGGCAAGCGCGCGGTCCAGCCGCGCTGCGCTCTCGCTACTTATGGCGCCACAGGCCTCGACGATGCCGGCCATGTCGTCCAGCTTTGCCCAGCAGTTGAGCACCAGATCGCAGCCCGCATCCAGCGCGCGGACCGAACGTTCCGGGATCGTCCCGTCGAGGGCCTGCATGTCGATATCGTCGGTGAGCAGCAGACCGTCGAAGCCGATTCGCTGGCGGATGATGTTCTCGACCACCCACGGCGACTGCGTCGCAGGCCGCTGCGCATCCCAGTCGGTAAACACGATATGCGCGGTCATCCCGATGGTTGCGCGGCCCGCCAGATGTTCGAACGGCGCGATATCGATCATGAGATCGGCATCCTGCGCGTCGACCACCGGCAGGTGCTTGTGGCTGTCGGCCGTCGCGCGGCCGTGGCCGGGCATGTGCTTGAGGCAGCCGGCCACGCCCGCCGCGGCCATCCCGTCGAGAATCGCGCGGCCCAGCGCGGCGACCTGCATCGGTTCGGCACCCAGCGCACGATCGCCGATCACGTCGTCGGTTTCGGGCCGGGCGACGTCGCAGGGCGCGTGGAAATCGACCGTGATCCCGGCAGCTGCGAGTTCGGTCGCCATCGCCTCGCTGTTGAGCCGCATCGCCTCTATGCCCGAGGCAGGCGCCTTCTCGTACAGCTCGCCAAAGCGCGCAGGCGCAGGCCATTTGCGCCATTCGGGCGGGCCGAGACGGGCGACACGCCCGCCTTCCTGGTCGATCGAGACCAGTAGGCGATCGCGTCCGTGGATTTCCCGCAAGCTATCGGTCAGCCGCCGCAGCTGCTCGGGATTCTCGCAGTTGCGCTTGAACAGGATGTAACCTGCCGGGTCGGCCTCAAGGAAAAATGCCCGCTCGTCGGCGGTCAGTTCAGGGCCGGAACAGCCGAAGATTGCTGGCGTCATGACATGGGAAAGGTGGCCGGAAAGCTGCCCCGCTGCAAGAACGGGAGGGTCCATGACGGTGGAAATCCGGGCGAGCGCATGCCCGCCCGGGCGTTCCCCTAGCGCTTGATCTGGCTCGCCACCCCATCGGCCTGCAGCGCATCGCGCAGGCGGCGCGCCGCCGCCATATCGCCGGGCAGCGCCTGCAGGCGATAGACCGTGCCGATATCCGCCTCCCCCTTCACGATCCGGTATTCGACACCGGAAAGCGCATCGGTCTGCCGACGGAGCGCAGCCCAGCCTGCCCGCGCGGTCGCCTGATCGCGATAGGCACCGACCTGCACCGCGATCCGGTTGTCGGAAGCTGCCGAGGCGCTCGATTCCGCCTCTGGCTCCTTGGCAGGCGACGGTTCGGCAATCGGTTCGGGCGTGGCGGATTTTTCCGCCAGACGACCCTCGCGGCTCTCGCCCTCGCCCACTGCCGGGGCCATGTCTCCGGTCCCCTCGAAGGTCTTGCCACCGGGATTCTCGGGCCGCTCCTTGTAGGGGCCCTCGGGAGCCGCGATCACGCTGCCATCGGCCTGCGGCGCGTTGTCGCCCGTCCGATCGGTAAAGTACCAGATCCCGCCGACCAGCAGGGCGAGCAGGACCAGCCCAAGCACCACGAAGCCGGTGACGCGCCACGCATCGACGCTCTCGATTTCCTCGTAATCGGACGATTCGAGCCACGGCAGCGCATCATCGTCGCTTACCAGGCCGAGATCGTTACCGTCGAAGCCGGGCTCGCCCTCATCAACGGCGTCTTCGCTGGCATCCTCGACGCCATCATCCGCCTCGGGCTGTTCGGCCTGTGGTTCGCCAGCCTCGCTTACGGTGCCGCCTTCGTCGGACCCGCCGGCAAGCTGCATCGCGGGCTGCTCTTCTGGTGCCGGACCTTCGCGCGGCGCTTCATCCGCAACCGCGGCCTCGTCGGCCGGAGTAGATTCGTCACCATTCGCCGTGCCATCGGCGGGCGTCGTTTCAGCCTGATTGTGCTCGACCTGGGAGCGATCGTCCCCGTCGCGATCCCCCTCGCGATCATCCCGATCGATCATCGTTACATCTCCTCAACGGCCTCCACCCCGAGGAGACCCAGCCCATTGCGGATAACCTGACCTATTTGAGCGACCAAATAAAGCCTTGCCCCGCTAAGCTTGCGATCCTGTGTCAGGATGACCCTTTTTGAAGAATCATCGTTTCCAGCGTTCCAGAACGCATGGAATGCGGCCGCGAGGTCGTAGAGGTAGAAGGCGATCCGGTGCGGCTCACGCGCCTGCGCCGCCGATTCGACCAGCCGCGGATACTGCGCGGCCAGCTTGACCAGCGCGACATCGTCGGCGGTCAGCGCGTCGAGCGCCTCGTCGGACGGGGCCAGCCCTTCCTCCGCCGCCTTGCGCATGGTCGAACAGATGCGCGCGTGGGCATACTGGACGTAGAAGACCGGATTGTCCTTGCTCGCTTCGACCACCTTGGCGAAGTCGAAATCCATCTGCGCTTCGGGCTTGCGGGTCAGCATGGTGAACCGCACGACATCCTTGCCAACCTCGTCGACAACATCGGCCAGCGTCACGAAGTTGCCCGAGCGTTTGGACATCTTCACCGGCTCGCCATCGCGCATCAGCTGGACCATCTGGACCAGCTTTACATCGAACGGGATCGGCTTGCCCTGCCCTTGCGATAGCGCAGCGACCGCAGCCTTGATCCGCTTGACCGTCCCTGCGTGGTCCGCGCCCCAGATATCGATCAGCGCATCCGCATTCTCGGCTTTCTGCATGTGGTAGGCGAGGTCTGCGCCGAAATAGGTCCAGCTGCCATTGGACTTCTTGATCGGGCGATCCTGATCGTCGCCGAATTGGGTGGAGCGGAACAGCGGCAGCTCGACCGGCTCCCAGTCTTCGGGCGTCTTGCCTTTGGGCTTTTCCAGCTCGCCATCGTAGACGAGGCCCTGCTCGCGCAGCCAGGCTTCGGCCTCGGCAGGCTTGCCCGCGGCCTGAAGCTCGGCTTCCGAGGCGAACACGTCGTGCGCGATGCCAAGCTTGGCGAGGTCGGCGCGGATCAGGTCCATCATCGCCGCGACCGCGCGGGGGCGGAACAGCGGCAGCCATTCGCTCTCCGGCGCGGCGGCGTATTCATCGCCGAATTCCTCGGCCAGCGCCTTGCCGACCGGGATCAGATATTCGCCGGGATAGAGCCCTTCGGGAATCTCGCCGACGCTTTCGCCCAGCGCTTCGCGATAGCGGACATGCGCCGACCGGGCGAGCACATCGACCTGCCCGCCTGCGTCATTGACGTAATATTCGCGGGTGACCGAATGCCCCGTCGCATCGAGCAGGCTGGCCAGCGCATCGCCCACCACCGCGCCGCGGCAATGGCCCATGTGCATCGGTCCGGTCGGGTTGGCGGAAACGTACTCGACGTTGATCCGCGTGTCCTTGCCCATGGACGAGCGACCATATTCCCCACCGAGCGAACCGATCGCGCGAATCTCGTCGACCCATGCGCGATCCGCGATGCGCAGGTTGATGAAGCCCGGCCCGGCGATCTCGGCGCTTTCGATGTCGGGGTCGCGCTTCAGATGCTCGACGATCTGCTCGGCGAGCGCGCGCGGATTGGTCTTGGCCGGTTTGGCGAGGACCATTGCGGCGTTGGTCGCTATGTCGCCATGCGCGGGATCGCGCGGCGGCTCGACCGACACGTTGGCCCGGCTCACATCGGGAGGCAGCGTGCCTTCAGCTTCGAGCGCGGAAAGCACGGCATCGATCCGCTCTGCATAGGCGGCGTAAATCGTGGCAATATCTGACATGAGCGCCCGCTTAGCCGGTTTGACGCCGGGGACAAGAGCGTGCGCTTGCGGGAGCGGTACGCTCCCGCTCTTTCAGGCCCTAGCGGGTGGCGTTGTAAGCCAGCTGCTCGTCGGACAGCTGGAAGCCGACCAGAAGTTCGAAACTGGCGGACTGCACGGCGGCGCGCACTTCGGGATCGGCCAGCGGGTCGAGTGCGGCGTCTTCGTCGCCCGCCTTGCGTTCACGCGTGATCCGCTCGCGCACATCGGCGGGCAAGGTTGCATCGGCGCGATTGATGAAGGCACCGGCCTGCCCCTGCCCGACCGCACGGTCCTGTCCATCAGCAAAGGCGATCCGCACCGTGCCGACCTTCTTGGTCACCACCGAGCTGCCACCGCGCAGCACGACGGAGAAATAGGGCAGCTCGACGGTACGCGCGCCGCGGGTGTCGCTGCGGGTCGCGTAAACATCGAAGGTGGCGTTGGCATAGATCCGCTCGCCCTGCTCGTCGCACGTGGTGCGCAGGTTTGTCATCGTCGCTTCGACGTCCATGTCGCGCGCCAGGCGGCTGGTCGGCGAGCTGAAGGTGGTGATATCGCCGGTGTAGTCCGGGATGCCCACCGCAGGGCACAGGCTGCGAACCGCCGTGACCCCGACGCCCTGGTTGACGACCAGATCGCCCGGCTTGGCGCAGGCAGACAGCGCGAGAACCGCAGCAGCGGGGGCGATAAGGCGAACGGCAGCATGCATATTTCGGTCGTATCCCTCACTCGATCGAGCATCGAACGCGTCAAACTCGTCCCGGCACCTAGCGGCGCGCGAGCAGAATGGCTAGATAGCGGCTTATGAACGCCGCATTTCCCGCTGAACAGATGCCCGCCGATCAAACTCCCGCCAAGGAGGACGACCGGCCAGGCCTCACGATCCTCATCGCCGCGCCGCGCGGCTTTTGCGCCGGGGTCGACCGAGCAATCGAGATCGTCGAGCGTGCGCTCGAAAAATACGGCGCGCCGGTCTATGTTCGCCATGAAATCGTCCACAACCGCTATGTGGTCGAAGGCCTGAAGGCAAAGGGCGCGATCTTCGTCGAGGAACTGGACGAGGTGCCCGACGACGCGCCGGTGGTGTTCAGCGCGCATGGCGTGCCCAAATCTGTGCCCGCAGAAGCGGAACGGCGCGAGCTGCTCTATGTCGACGCGACCTGCCCGCTGGTCAGCAAGGTTCACCGCCAGGCGGAACGGCTGCTCGAAAAAGACAAGCACATCCTGTTCATCGGCCACGCCGGGCATCCCGAAGTGATCGGCACCATGGGTCAAGTCGCCAAGGGCGAGATGACGCTCGTGGAGACGGTGGAGGACGTCGCGAACCTCCCCTTCACCAGCGAGGACGATCTCGCCTTCCTGACCCAGACGACACTCTCGGTCGACGATACCGCAGAGATCATCGCGGCGCTGCAGGCGCGCTTCCCCTCGATCGCCGCCCCCAAGGCGGAAGACATCTGCTACGCCACGTCCAACCGGCAGGCAGCGGTCAAGGAACTCGCGCCGGGCAGCGATCTGGTGCTGGTGATCGGCGCCCCGAACTCTTCCAATTCGCTCAGGTTGGTCGAAGTGGCAGAGCGCTGCGGCACCACCGCCAAGCTGATCCAGCGGGCGGACGAGATCCAGCCCGAATGGCTGGAAGGCGTCGGCACTGTCGGCCTGACAGCAGGTGCCTCCGCGCCGGAAACGCTGGTCCGCGAAGTGGTCGACAAGCTCTCCGAATGGCGCACGGTCGAAGAACGCCCGGTGCTGGTCACCGAGGAGAAGATGACCTTCAAGCTGCCCCGCCAGCTGGCAGACTGACGCACGCCTCGCCGCGATCGTGGCCGTCTACACACACCTCACCGCGGGCGAGATCGCCCGGTTTCTCGCCCGCTTCGATGTCGGCGCGCTGCGCTCTGCCAAGGGCATTGCCGAGGGCGTTTCCAATTCGAACTGGCTGATCGAGACCGAGCGGGATGGTGCAGCGCGCCGCTTCATCCTGACCGTGTTCGAAGCGCGCACGGAGGCGGCGGACCTGCCGTTCTTCCTCTCCCTGCTCGATCACCTGGCAGGCAAGGGCCAGCCAGTCCCCCGCACGATCCACACCCGCGACGATGCCAACATGACACTGGTGCGCGGCAAGCCCGCCGCGCTGATCGAGTTCCTGCCCGGCGTCTCGATCGACGACCCGGACGAGGCGCAGGCCCACGCCGTGGGCGTCGCGCTGGCCGACCTGCATCTGGCGACGCGCGATTTCACGCAGACGCGGCAGACATCGCTCGGCATCCCGACCTGCGTCGGGATGGTTCGTGACCATGCGGCGCGGCTGGGGGAGGTCGATCCGGCGCTGCCCGACATCCTGCCCGATTGCGGCGCATCATTGCTGGAGTCATGGCCCGAAGGCCTGCCCGACGGGACGATCCACGCTGATCTGTTCCCCGACAACGTGCTGTTCGTGGGCGAGCAGGTCACCGGGCTGATCGATTTCTACTTTGCGTGCACCGGGCTGCTCGCCTTCGATCTTGCCGTAACCCACGCCGCGTGGAGCTTCACCGCCACGGGGAACGACTTCCGCCCCTCGATCGGCCGCGCGCTGATGGCGGGGTACGAGAGCAGGCGCCCGCTCACGCAGGAAGAGCGGCAGGCACTGCCGATCCTCGCCCAGGGTGCGTGCCTGCGGTTCGTCGCCACACGGGTGGAAGACTGGTTCGCCACCCCGGCCGACGGGCTGGTTCGCCGCAAAAACCCGATGCAGTTCGCGCAGCGGCTTGCATTCTACCGTGACCGGAGCGAAGCCGCGTTCCAGAGTTAGACGGATTACCATGAGCGACGTACAGATTTTCACCGACGGGGCCTGCAAGGGTAACCCCGGCCCGGGCGGCTGGGGCGCGCTGCTGCGCAAGGGAAAGACCGAGAAGGAGCTTTCCGGAGCAGAGCCCGACACGACCAACAACCGGATGGAGATGACCGCCGCGATTCGGGCGCTATCGGCGCTCAAGCGGGGCTGCACGGTCGATCTCTATACCGACAGCAAGTACCTGATCGACGGGATCACCAAGTGGCTGCCCGGCTGGCAGAAGCGCGGCTGGCGCACCGCCGACAAGAAGCCGGTCAAGAACGAGGATCTGTGGCGCCAGCTGGCGGAGCTGACCGCAACGCACTCCGTCACCTGGCATTGGGTCAGGGGCCACTCCGGCCATGCGGAGAACGAGCGGGTCGACAGGCTCGCCAGCGATGCTGCGGAAAGCCTGCGCTAGAGCCCCGGGCTAAACCGGCCTCAGGAGTTGTCGATCACCTCGGCACCCGGGCCGTTACTCTTGATCGAATCGATCGCGTTCTGCGCACTCGCCTTCGAGGAGTAGCCCTCGGTCGAGAACATGATCTCGGAATTATATTTGAACCGGACGCGAAACTCCCCGGCCTTGTCTTTGTAAATCTCGAATGTGTGGGCCATTTTGTGCCTCTCCTCCTTCGATAGGTTCGCGGGAGGGCAGCCTAACTGATCGGGTGGCTGATCTCTACCCGAAGCGGGCTGGGGAGAAGCTCTGCTCGTCCAGCGCCTGCGTCATCGCATCGCGCGGCCTCTCGAGGAACAGCTGGCTGGCGAGCCGCGCGGCGGCGGGTGCGGTCTGAATGCCGAAGCCGCCCTGCCCTGCGAACCAGAAGAATCCGGACAGCCGCGGGTCCCACCCATAGACCGGCTTGCGATCCGGCGCGAAGCTGCGCAGTCCGGCCCAGGTCCGCTCGACCTTGCGGATTTCTGCATCGACCACTCCCCCGAACCGGTCGATCGCCTGCGCAACCGCCAGCTCCTCCGGCGCAGCATCGACGGGCGGCACCGGAGTTTCGTCATGCGGGCTGAGCCACAGACTGCCGCCGCCTTCCGGCTTGAAATAGAACCGCCCGGATATGTCGAGCGTCAGCGGCCCTTCCCTGGGCAATGGCGGATCGACCGACAGCTGCAGCATCGTGCGCAGGAGCGGCTGGATGCCCAGCGGGCGCGCACCCGCCATCCCGGCGAGCGTATCAGCCCATGCCCCTGCCGCGTTGACGATCGCCGCCGCGCGCCATTCGCGACCGTCGGCGCAGCGGATCGCCCAACCCTCGCCCTGGCGGTCTAGCGACTGGACCAGCGCACGAACTTCCAGCCGTGCTCCGCCCTGTTTCGCCGCCTTCAAATAATGCTGGTGCAGGCTCGCTACGTCGATATCGGCGCAATGCGGCTGCCAGATCGCCTCGCACCATTGGGGCAGCAGGCTCGCCACGTAATCGCGCGCCGCACCGGTCGCCAGCCTATCGAAGCGCGCGCCGCTATCGGCGAAACGTGCCGCGAAGGCATCCAGCTTCCCCGCATCCTCGGCCCGCCCGATATACAGCGCGCCGCGCGGGCTGAGAAAGCCGCCCTCACGCAAAAAAGTTTCCGACGCACGGCTGAGCGGTACCAACTCAGGCCCGCCGTAGCATTCCTCCCAGAACGCCGCCGAACGCCCGGTCGTGTGGTAACCGGGCGCATCCTCACCCTCCAGCAGCAGGACGCGGGCATGCGGTGCGATTTCCGCGGCAAGGCTCGCCCCGGCTATCCCCGCGCCGATAATCGCAAGATCATATTCGGCCATCAAAGCTATCTAGGATTTGCGCGGCGCTTTGCGATCGAGAAAGTCGGCGATGCCATCCATTGCGCGCCCGCGTATCTCATCCACTTCACGGAAAATCTCGTGATGGGCCTCGTCGCCGAATTGCAGCAGTTCGGCAAAGGGCAGCCGCGCTGCCGCGCGCGCAATCGCGTCCCACGCGACCAGCTGGTCGTTGGTGGTGCCGAACAGCAACACCGGCGTGTCGACCCGTTCCAGCGCCCCCTTCGCCTCGATCACCCGCATCGAAGCGATCGCGGCGGCCACCCAGCCCCAGCTTGCCGGGCCCATCGCGACATCGGGCCGCGCGTTGCGCCACCACAGCTCGTCCGCATAGCGATCCGGATCATGGGTCAGCAGCGCGCCGCGATCTTCGGGCAGTGCGCCGGGCTTCTCGCTCGTCTTCCATGCAGGTTGGCGCGGACCGCGCAGCCGCGCCATGCCTTTTGAGACGGCACTCAGCAGCCATAGCGGCCCCGGCGTGCCGACCAGGCCGAGCATCGGGGCGGAGAGCACTGCCGCATCGGGTGTTGCGCGCCCTTCGACCAGTGCGCGCAGCACCAGATGCCCGCCCATCGAATGCCCGATCAGCACATGCGGGCCGGGCGTTTCCGCAACCCACTTGTCCCACAGCACCGCCAGATCGGCGGTCCAGATGCCGAAATCGTCGATATGGCCGGTCAACCCGTCCTTGCCGAGACGGCCCGAGATGCCCTGCCCGCGCCAGTCGCTGGCGGTGACGTGCCAGCCCTCGCGCGCCCACTCGTCCAGCGTTTCGAGGTATTTCTCGTAGTGATCGCCGCGTCCGGGCATGAACAGGATCGATCCCCGCGCAGTTTCCGCCGCAACCGGCCAGTCGATCCGGCGAATCCTTGCGCCATCGGCGGTTTCCCAGTGGCTCTCACTCGCGGCGTCGGGGATGGCGCGGCGATCGAAGGATGGGCTCGGTTCTGGCGACATTGGTCTGAATGATCCGGAGGTTCGTGGTTACTTTTTGGTAAGCGCGGACGGGTAGCAGGTTTGTCCACCACTAGGGAGGCCTGCGGCCCGTCCATGCTGAGCGACTATCTGCACTATGCACTGCTGATTGCACTGGCAATCGCGCTGGTCACGGCCGCGATCACCGATCTCAGATCGCGCAGGATCGCCAACTGGCTGACCGGCGGGGTTGCGCTGGGCGCGCCGCTGTTCTGGTGGGCCAGCAGCCTCTCGCTGTGGCCCGGCGTGGCGTTGCAATTCGCGGTCGCGGTGGCGGCCTTCGCGATCCTCGCCGTGCTGTTCGCGCTGCGTGCGATGGGCGGCGGCGATGTGAAGCTGCTGACCGCGCTCGCGCTGTGGATCGCCCCGCTTCCCTTCCTGCAACTGGTGTTCGTGATGGCGATCCTCGGCGGTGTGCTGACACTGGCGTTCGGCGCGTGGCACATCATGCGCCGCCGCAAGGAGCGGCTGGCGATCCCCTATGGCGTGGCGATCTCCGCTGCCGGCCTGTGGATCCTGAGCGTCCATTACTTCCCCGCTGCCGGTGCAGCGATCGGCCTAACCGCCTGAAGATGCAGGCTCTGCCCGCAATGCCGCAGCAAAGCGCGAGAAGTTCAATGAACTCCATTTTAACCAGTTGTCGCTTAGTCAAGCGAGCCATCCCGCCCTTCGGCGTGGATATGTTCGATCTGGGGGACTTTTAAGTCATGGATAGGAAGAAGCTGGTTCTGCTGCTGGCGGCACTGGTCATCGCAGCGGGCACAGCGTTCATCGCGCGCAGCATGTTTGCCGGCGCGTCCGCCCCGGAAGTGGCTGCGGCAACCGGCCCGGTGGAGCCGACGGGCCCGCGCGTGCTGGTCGCCCAGCGCAGCCTGCCGGTCGGCACGATCATCACTCAGGATGCGATCAGCTATCAGGCCTGGCCCCAGGAACTGGTCCGCGACGCCTATTTCATCGACGGCGAGGCCGACGTGTCCAAACTGCTGGGCACCGTGGTACGCTACCAGATCACCGCCGGCGAACCGGTCACCCAGGGCGCGCTGGTCGCGCCGGGCGATCGCGGCTTCCTGGCCGCAGCGCTTGGCCCCGGCATGCGCGCAATCACCGTGCCGGTGAACGCCCAGACCAGTGTCGCAGGCTTCGTCTTCCCCGGCGACCGGGTCGATCTGATGATGACCCACGAGACCGAAGGCGTGAAAGCCACCGAAACCATTTTGCGCAATCTGCGCGTACTCGCGACCGACCAGTCGACCTCGCAGAACACGGTGGACGGCCAGACGGTGGTCAACGGCTTCAGCACCGTCACTCTGGAGGTGACGCCCAAGATCGCCGAAAAGATCGCGGTCGCGCAGACCGTCGGCACGCTCAGCCTCTCGCTGCGCTCGATCGCGGACAACAGCACCGATCTGGAGCGTGCGCTGGCTTCGGGTGACATCGCCATCCCCGACGATGCGACGCCCGAAGAAGAAGCGCGCCTGCTCGCCCGTGCACGCAACATGCCCAGCGACACGGGCGCCTCTTTCGTCACCGGCGCCGACGTCTCGCGCTTTGAGCGGCGCGTTCCGCAACCGCAGAACAACGGTGGATCTGCCCCGCAGGTCGCTGCCGGGCCGGTTGCCGTGCCCGATGGCACTCCCGTCGGACCACCCGTTTTCAGCGGCCCCGTCGTGCGCGTGATGCGCGGACAGGAAAGCACCGCCGTGCCCGCCGGCAAGACCGGCACGGTCAAGACGGATACCGCGCAGACCAGCCAGCTCAGGCGGGACTGATCATGGAAAAGGCAAGCATAATGAACGCCACCACAAGCACTGCATCGCGCCCCGCAGGCAAACGGACGCGGCCTCGGCTGCGGCCCATGCTGCTCGGTGCCGCGCTGTGCGCCGCACCGCTTTCGATCGTCCCGACGATGGCCGACGCACAATCCGTCGTCCGCCCGACGCAGGACATCGTCCTGTCGATCGGCAAGGGAGAGCTGATCAACGTGCCCGGATCGATGGCGGATGTGTTCATCGCCAATGATTCGATTGCGGACATTCAGGTCAAGTCGCAGCGCCAGCTCTATCTGTTCGGCAAGTCGGGCGGTGAGACCACCGTCTATGCCAGCAACGCTGCGGGCGATGTGATCTGGGCCGCCAACGTGCGGGTCGGCTCCAATATCGGCAGCCTCGACCAGATGCTTGCGCTCGCAATGCCGCAGGCGAAGATCTCCGTCGCCACGATGGGCAGCAACACCGTGCTGCTGACCGGCACGGTCGCCAACCCGGAAGATGCAGCCGAGGCGGAGCGTCTGGTTTCTGCCTTCCTGGGCGATGAGACCAATGTGATCGCCCGGCTGACCACGGCGACGCCGTTGCAGGTCAACCTTCAGGTCCGCTTCGCAGAGGTCAGCCGTTCGCTGGTCCGCGCGATCGGGGCCAACCTGCTCAGCTCGGATGCCACCAACGGCTTCCAGTTCGGGGTCACCCGCGGGCGAAACTTTGCGCCGCAATACACCCCCGGCGGCCCAGTCGGCGTCGGTGTGACCGGCGGTAGCGACGGCTCTACCGTCATCACCGGCAACGGCACCGGAGCCACCATCGCGGGGCTGGGCAGCCTGTTCGGTATGGACCTCGCTGCAGCGCTCGACCTTGCCGAGACCAACGGCCTCGTCAGCACGCTCTCGCAACCCAACCTGACCGCGCTGTCGGGCGAAACCGCAGATTTTCTGGCTGGCGGCGAATTCCCGATCCCGATCAGCCAGGGGCTCGGCGCGACCTCGGTTGAATATCGCAACTACGGCGTCAAACTGACCTACACGCCCACGGTGCTGGCCAATGGCCGCATCTCGATCCGCGTGTCGCCCGAAGTCAGCGAGCTGTCCTCGCAAGGCGCGGTCTCGCTCGACGGGGTGCAGATCCCCGCGCTGATCACCCGCCGCGCATCGACCACGGTCGAGCTTGGTTCGGGCCAGAGCTTCATGATCGCCGGGCTGATGACCAACAATTCCCAGAGCACGATCGACAAGGCGCCGGGCCTGGGCGACGTTCCGATCCTGGGCAACCTGTTCCGCTCCAACAGCTTCCGCAAGGGCGAGACCGAACTGGTCATCGTCATCACCCCCTATCTGGTGAAGCCGGTCGACGGCAACGACATCCGCCTGCCGACCGATGGCTACAACAGCCCCGACACGCTCAGCCAGCTGGGCTTCAAGGAAACCGTCCCGCAGGGCGGCGTGCCCGATCGCCCCGGCCCCACCACCAGCGACCGGCAGTCACGCGGGCCGCAGATCTCGCAAGGGCAGCAGCCCGGTCCGCAGCGCGCCGAAAAGCCGCGCGAGCGGCAGCGCAGTGCGTCTGCCGCGCCGGGCTTCAGCCTGAACGATTGAGAGGACCAGTGACCATGAAACGCAACGCCCGTCTTGCCGCCGCCATGCTCACCTCGGCCCTCGTGCTGGGCCTTGGCGGATGCGCCGCACCCGATTTCAACCGCAGCCTCTACAGCCTCAACCAGCCGGTGGTGGAGCGCACGCATTACACGCTCGACGTGGCCGCAGGCCCGGGCGGGTTGCCGATCCCCGAACAGCGCCGCCTGGCGGGCTGGTTCGAGGCGCTCGATCTGGATTACGGCGATCGCGTCGCGGTCGAGGCGGACACCGCCAGCCCGGCGACGATCGCGGCGGTCGCAGGAATCGTCGAACGCTACGGCCTGCTCCTGAGCGATCAGGCCCCGGTGACCGAGGGCTTCGTCGAGCCCGGACGCACCCGGGTGGTCGTCACCCGCTCGGTCGCCACCGTGCCGACCTGCCCCAACTGGACCGACGATGGCGATGGCAATTTCGCCAATGCGACCAGCCGCAATTACGGCTGCGCCACCAACAGCAACTACGCGGCGATGGTCGCCAATCCGGAAGACCTCGTGCGGGGACAGTCCAGCAGGGGCGGCTCCAGCGTCAACGGCTCGAACCGGGCGATAGAGGCCTACCGCAGCGGCGGCTCGCCGTCCGCGAGCAGCGCGCCCGCAACGGGTTCGGGCAGCCCGGACTGAGCCACAGCGATTGAACGAGGACACACGATGAACGCTCCGTGGAATTCAGGCATGTCAGGCAATCGCGATCCCTTCGCCGCCTTCCTGTGCGACGACACCGCAATCGATACGCTGCGGCCGGTCGTCGCCGAACTGGGCTGGGCGCCGGAAAAATGCGCCAAGGGTGGCCTGCGCAATGCGATCCAGTCGCTCGCGGTTGCGGCCAGCCCCAATATCCTGGTGGTCGATCTTTCCGAATGCAGCGACCCGCTGACCGATATCAACGCGCTCGCCGAAGTGTGCGAACCGGGGACCGTCGTGATCGCCGTGGGTCAGGTCAACGACGTGCGTCTGTATCGCGATCTGATCGCCAGCGGGATTCACGACTATCTTCTGAAGCCGCTCGCCTCGGGCCAGGTGCGCGATGCGCTCAACGAAGCACAGGCGGTCTTCTCCGCGCCCAAGGCCGTCGATGCGCAGGCCGCTCGTCGGCATATCTCGACTGCGGTCGTGGGCACGCGCGGCGGCTCTGGCGCCTCAACCATCGCGACCTCGCTCGCATGGCTGTTCAGCGACGAGCACAAGCTGCCGACCGCAATGCTCGATCTCGATGTGCACTTCGGCACCGGCGCCCTCACGCTCGACCTCGAGCCGGGTCGCGGGCTGACCGACGCGATCGACAATCCCGGTCGGATCGACGGCCTGTTCATCGAACGCGCGATGATCCGTGCGAACGACAATCTGTCCGTTCTGTCTGCCGAAGCGCCGATCAATTCGCCGTTGATGACCGACGGCGCGGGTTTCGTGCAGCTGGAAGAGGAATTCCGGCAGGCGTTCGAAATGACGGTGATCGATATGCCGCGCAACATGCTGATCAACTTCCCCCAGCTGCTGGCGGATGTGAACGTTGTTGCGCTGGTGTGCGAATTCACGCTCGCATCGGCGCGCGACACGATCCGCATTCTCAGCTGGCTGAAAACGCACGCACCCCACGCACAGCCGCTGCTTCTCGCCAACAGGGTGCAGAACGGCCTGAGCGAAATCACCCGTGGTGATTACGAAGCGTCGGTCGAGCGCAAGGTCGATTTCGTCATCCCCTACGACCCGAAGGCGGCGACCACCGCCGCCAAACTGGGCCAGGCTTTCGTGGAAGCGAACAAATCGAGCAAAGTCACCGCGCAGCTTCGCACCGTCGCGGACCGCATCCTCACCGCGAGCGATGAAGAGATCGATACCGGCGCATCGACCGACAAGAAATCGCTGCTCGGCTCGATCGACCTCAAGAACCTGCTGTCCTCTTCGAAGGGCAAGCCCAAGGCAAAATCCAAGAAGGGAGCCGCGAAGGTCGACGCATAAGGGCACGCGCGCCCGCAAAGGTCGCGTAACGCCCCGCGTGCGTCCGAACGCAAGCCATCATGGACGTCATCCAGCTCTTCATTCTGTCGCTGGGCTTTCTGGCCGCGATCGGCCTGGTGGCCGCCGCGCTGGCCGGTCCGTCGACCCGCAAGCAGTTGCAGCGTCGGCTCAGCGGTGTGCGCACGCGCCACACCGACGATGCCAATGCGCGGGTCGAAAGCCAGATGAAGAAGGCGCTGGCTGCGCGCAAACCGAAGATCCAAAAGGCCGCCGGCAACGGCTCACGCTCGCAGGCGCTCGCGCTGCGCCTGCAGGCGACCGGCATGGGCTGGACCGTCAAGCAATATGTCTACGCCAGCATCGGCCTGGCGGTGATGATCGGCATGATCGTCTACGCTCAGACTGGCGTGCCGCTGCTCTCCGCCATTGCCGGGCTGCTGATCGGCGCAGGCGTGCCGCACATGGCGGTCGGCTTCTTCATGAAACGGCGTACTGCCCAGTTCAATGCGCGTTTCCCCGATGCGATCGACCTGCTGGTTCGCGGCCTTCGGTCGGGCCTGCCGGTTACGGAGACGCTGGCGGTGGTCGCGCAGGAAATCCCCGGCCCGGTCGGGATCGAGTTCAAGGGCATTATCGAGCGGATCAAGATCGGCCGTTCGATGGAAGAAGCGATGCAGGAAAGCGCCGACCGGCTGGGCATCGCGGAATTCAACTTCTTCGTCATCGCTCTTGCGATCCAGCGGGAGACCGGCGGCAACCTTGCCGAAACGCTCTCCAACCTCTCCGACGTGCTGCGCAAGCGCGCGCAGATGAAGCTGAAGATCAAGGCGATGAGCTCTGAATCCAAGGCATCGGCCTACATCGTCGGCTCTCTCCCATTCCTGGTGTTCGCGATGATCTGGTGGGTCAATCCCTCCTATCTCGGAGCGTTCTTTATCGACGAACGGCTGATGATCGCCGGTATCGGGGGGCTGGTCTGGATGAGCCTGGGCGTCTTCATCATGTCCAAGATGGTGAGCTTCGAGATCTGATGAACGGCGCAATTTCCCTTTCTGCCGGCTTCCTGTTCGGTGCGCCCGCAAACCCGACCCTGATGGGTGTGGACGTGATCGCGGTCGCCACCGTGCTCGCCGGAATCGCAGCAATGGCGGTTATGCTGGCGATCTACGCCGCCGTGACCGTGCGCGACCCGATGGCCAAGCGGATCAAGGCGCTCAACGAGCGGCGCGACGAGCTTAAGGCCGGGATCGTGCGGGAAACCGCGCGGAAGCGCAAAAGCCTGGTCCGGCGGACCCAGAAGACCGACAAGGTCAAGGATACGCTGGCCAACTTCAAGGTCCTGCAGCAGAGCCAGCTGGAGGTGGTGCAGCAAAAGCTCGCCCATGCAGGGATCCGCAACAAGGAATACGCGGTCTACGTGATCGGCGCGCGTGCGGTGCTGCCGATCGTGCTCGGCCTGATTGCATTCTACCTCTTCTACGTGTCCGACATGTTCGCCGACTGGGGCAGCTTCAAGCGGCTCGGTGCGCTCTCGATCGCGGTCTTCATCGGTTACAAGGGCCCCGAACTCTACATCGCGAACAAGGCCAAGAAGCGCACCGACGCGATCCGCAAGGGCCTGCCCGACGCGCTCGACCTGCTGGTGATCTGCGCCGAGGCCGGGCTGACGATCGATTCCGCCTTCACCCGCGTGGCGAAGGAACTGGGCCGCGCCTATCCCGAACTGGGCGACGAATTCCTCCTGACCTCGATCGAACTCTCCTTCCTCAACAACCGCAAGATGGCGTTCGACAACCTCGCCTACCGGGTCGATCTGGAAGCGGTGCAGGGCGTGGTCACCACCATGATCCAGACCGAGCGTTACGGCACCCCGCTGGCATCGGCGCTGCGCGTCCTCTCGGCCGAATTCCGCAACGAGCGGATGATGCGCGCCGAGGAGAAGGCCGCGCGCCTGCCCGCGATCATGACCGTGCCGCTGATCCTGTTTATCCTGCCGACGCTGTTCATCGTCATTCTCGGCCCGGCAGGCTGCTCGATCGCCGACGCGTTCAGCGGGTAGCCGCTATTCGCCGAGTACCCGCCCGGCAATCGCGTCCAGCTTTGCCATCAGCGTTTTGTCGCGCATTTCGGGTGCGGTGATGATCGCGTGTTCGAGCGCGGTGTCGACCGGGCTTGGAGCGCGGGTATCGGGCAGAGTCGCAACGAGTTCGTCCAGCATCGCGCGCGCGCGGTCGGCATTGCCCTTGAGCACCGACAGGATATCGAACGCCTCGACCCCGGCCTCCTCATCGCGCCAGCTGTCATAGTCGGTGACCATGCCGATCAGCGCGTAGGGCAGCTCCGCCTCGCGGGCGAGCCGCGCTTCGGGCATCCCGGTCATCCCGATCACGTCCCCGCCCCAGCCGCGATACATCCGGCTTTCGGCGCGGGTGGAGAATTGCGGGCCTTCCATCGCCACATAGGTCCCGCCGCGATGCACGGTCGATCCGCTGGACTCCGCCGCATTGGCGACCAGCGCGGCGAGCCGGGGGCAGACTGGATCGGCCAGGGAGACGTGGGCCACCAGCCCTTCCCCGAAGAAGCTGCTCGCGCGCCCGCTGGTGCGATCGATGAACTGGTCGACGCCCACGAAGTGCGTGGGCGCCATTTCCTCACGCAGAGAGCCGATCGCGCTGATCGCGATCAGGTCGGTCACGCCGCAGCGCTTCATCACGTCGATATTCGCGCGATAGTTGACCGTGTCGGGCGACTTCGCGTGCCCCGCCCCGTGCCGTGCCATGAAGGTCAGCCGCACGTGGCCGACCGTGCCGGTGGTCACCGGGCCGGAGGGTTCACCGAAGGGCGAGGAGACTTCGATCTGCTGCTGGTTCTCCAGTTCGATCCCTTCGTACAGGCCCGAGCCGCCGAGGACTCCGATATGCCAAGCTTCACTCATTTATATTCGGGCTCCTGCCACCAGGGATAGAAATCGGGCATGTCTTCGCTGACCTTGCCGGTGAATTCGGGCGGCCGCTTTTCGAGGAAGCTGGCAATGCCTTCCTTTGCGTCGGCCCCGCGAGAGAGACGGTAGATCGAGCGGCTGTCGATCCGGTGTGCCTTCATCGGGTGATCTTCCGCCGACAGCCGCCACAGCATCGCACGGGTCATCGCGACCGAGATGGGTGAGGCGTTCTCGGCAATCTCGGCCGCCAGTGCGCGCGCAGCATCCATCAGCTCGCCCTGCGGGTGGACCGAGCGGACCAGCCCCGCATCGAGCGCTTCCTGCGCGTCGAAGATGCGGCACGTCATGCACCATTCCAGTGCAGTCGACATGCCGACAAGACGCGGAAGGAACCAGCTGGAGCATGCCTCCGGCGTGATCCCGCGCTTGGCAAAGACGAACCCGAACCGCGCATTGTCCGAACACAGCCGCATGTCGAAGGGCAACTGCATCGTCGCGCCCACACCCACCGCCACGCCGTTACACGCGCCGATCAGCGGCTTTTGCGAATTGAACAGCCGCAAAACCAGCCGCCCGCCGCCATCGCGCACCAGCGGATCGGACAGGTCGTCGACCGTCTTGGGGTCGGAGAACACGTGCTTGTCGGTGCCATCCGGGTTCTTCGGCGGCGTCAGGTCGGCCCCGGCGCAAAAGGCGCGCTCGCCATCGCCGGTTACGATCACCGCGCGCACTGCGTCATCCGCGTCGGTGATATCGATGGCCTCAATGATCTCGTCACGCATCTGGTGCGTGAAGGCATTCATCTTCTCGGGCCGGTAGAGCGTGATCGTCGCAATCGGGCCGTCGATGTCGAGCTTGATCTGGGTGAAATCAGGCATTCGGGTCTCCTCCCTGACACACCTGACACAGTGTCCTGGGAGAGAAAACAGGCCCGTGGCTCACAATGCCCGATTGATCGTCTGAAGAGGGGGCATCGGCGCGCGACATGCCCATGCGATAGAGCAGGCGCCGCCCGGTAGGAAAGGCCGCAGACGGGTGCCAGATCCTCCCCGTTCATCCTGACGGAGAAACGGGGAGGATATTGCTTAGCGAGGCGCCATGCGGATCGCGCCGTCGAGGCGCACGTCTTCGCCGTTGAAGTAGGTGTTCTCCAGCATGACCATCGCCAGCTTGGCGTATTCTTCCGGCTTGCCGAGCCGCTTGGGGAACGGGACCGAGGCGTTGAGCGCTTCGATCGCCTTTTCGGGCAGGCCCATCAGCAGCGGGGTGTGGAAGATGCCGGGCAGGATCGTGTTCACCCGGATGCCCTCGCCCATCAGGTCGCGCGCGATCGGCAGGGTCATGCCGACGACGCCGCCCTTGGAGGCCGAGTAGGCCGCTTGGCCGATCTGGCCGTCTTCAGCGGCGACGCTGGCGGTGTTGACGATCGCGCCACGCTCCCCATCCTCGTTCAGCGGATCGAGCGTCAGCATCCCGGCCGCCGAGTGCGCGATGCAGCGGAACGTGCCGACCAGATTGACCTGGATCACGAAGTCGAACGCGGCGAGCGGGAAATGCTTGATGCTGCCGTCTTCCTTGGAGCGGCTGGCGGTCTTGATCGCGTTGCCGATCCCGGCGCAGTTGACCAGAATACGCTCCTGCCCATGTGCCTCACGCGCCTTGGCGAAAGCGGCTGCGACATCGTCTTCACTGGTCACGTTGACCTTGCAGAAGGTGCCGCCGAGCTCTTCGGCGACCTTCTGGCCTTCGTCTTCCTTCATGTCGAAGATCGCGACCTTGGCGCCCTTCGCGGCAATGGCGCGCGCGGTGGCAAGGCCGAGGCCCGATGCGCCGCCGGTGACCACGGCAGGGGTGTTTGCGGAAATTTCCATTCTTCGTCCTCTAACTAGCTGCAACGTTGCCTAAATAGGCTGCGAATGCCTGAGTGGTTATTTTTTGAGTTATCCGCACAAAAGACCACTTGTCACTCCGCACCCGGGACTTCACTCCGTACGTGCGGACCAGTTCGTATATTTCTTGAAAAGCCCCCACGTCGTCATAGCCTTCCAGAGTATAAATCTCTACGTTTTCAAAACCAAAGGGGGCGATTGATGTACCGAAAACGATCTTCAGTTTTTGATCATTTTCGTGGGGAAGCGCATTGGCGGCCACCGAATCAAATTTCTCTGCGATAGCTGCATCATCTGCGTAAAAGACATGAAGATGCTCACGCGCTAGTCGATCGAGCTTCACGAAAACGTCATGACGCTTGAAAAGATCACGTAGATCGCTGTCATGCCCATCCCGTAAAATTATGGCGACCTTTTGACCGCCAGGCAGGGTAGAAATACGTCTCTCAAATTCGTCGAGAAGTATTCCCACCCCTCTCCCATCCCTTTGTTCGTAGACCGGAATCACTAGGTCGCCTCGACGACTAAAGCGCTTCGACGATGGTCACGTTGGCGACGCCGCCGCCTTCACACATCGTCTGCAGCCCGTACTTCTTGCCACGCGCGTGCAGCGCATGGATCAGCGTGGCCATCAGCTTGGTGCCGCTGGCGCCCAGCGGGTGACCGAGCGCGATCGCGCCACCGTTGACGTTGAGCTTGTCCGGGTCGGCGCCGGTGTGCTTCAGCCACGCCATCGGAACCGGGGCGAAGGCTTCGTTGACCTCGTAAAGGTCGATATCGTTGATGCTGAGCCCCGCCTTCTTGAGCGCCTTGTCGGTCGCGAACAGCGGTTCTTCCAGCATGATCACCGGGTCGCCTGCGGTCACCGTCAGATCGACGATCCGTGCCAGCGGGGTCAGGCCGTGTTCTTTCAGCATCGCCTCGGACACGATCAGCGCCGCGCTCGACCCGTCGCAGATCTGGCTGGCGGAGGCGGCGGTGATCCGGCCATCGGGGCTCAGCAGCTTGACCCCGGCGATCCCTTCCAGCGTGGCGTCGAAGCGGATGCCCTCGTCCACCGTGTGCATTTCGGAACCTTCGGGCGTCTCGATCGGGATCGGCACGATTTCCTTGTCGAACGCGCCAGCCTTGGTCGCCGCAGCCGCCTTCTCGTGGCTGGCGAGCGCGAAGCGGTCCATCTCTTCCTTGGAGAAGCCGTGCTTTTCGGCGACCATCTCGGCGCCCATGAACTGGCTCCACTGGATGCCGGGGTACTTCTTCTCCAGGCCGGGCGACTTATAATTGCCCAGCCCTTCCTTCATGTGGAACATCGCGGTCGAGCCCATCGGCACCCGCGTCATGCTTTCGACGCCGCTGGCGATGACAACGTCCTGCGTCCCGCTCATCACCGCCTGCGCGGCGAACTGGATCGCCTGCTGGCTGGAGCCGCACTGGCGGTCGATCGTGACCGCCGGAGTGCCCTCGCCCAGATGCTTGGTCGCGAGCACTGCGTTGCGACCGACCTGCATCGCCTGCTGGCCGCCCTGGCTGACGCAGCCCATGATCACGTCGTCGACCACCTTGGGGTCGATTCCCGTACGCTCGATCAACGCATCCAGCGTCTGCGCGGCAAGGTCTACCGGATGGACATCCGCCAGCTTGCCGCCGCGCTTGCCACCCGCGGTACGCACCGCATCGACGATATAAGCATCCGCCATAAGTCACTCTCCCAAGTTTCGTTTCGCAACCGAAGTGACGGGCAGGCTGCGCGGTGTCAAGCATGGCTACGCGCGCCTAGCTTGCCTCACAGGTGGGCATGGGCCTATGCCCTGCCCCCAGTCATGACCACCAGAACACTCTTCGAAATCAACCCGGACCTCGACCGCGCCGCGCTGGCGAAACGCTTTGCCCAGACGGGCCGCGTGCAGGTGCGCGACGTGCTGACGCGCGAAGCGGCGGAGGAGATCCAGAGCATCCTGATGAAGGGCACGCCGTGGGGCATGGCAGTGCGCGCAGGCGACAGCCCGGACACGCCGCCGCGCGGCTTTTCCAATGCGGAGATCATGGCCCCGGGGGGCGCGGACCAGGTCAACAGAATGGCCAATGCGGCAGCGCAGGCGACCGCACGGGGCGACTATGGCTTTCGCTATGCCCAGTTCTCGCTGGTCGAGGCGCTCCAGAAAGGCTTCAATCCGGGCGGCCCGCACGAGTTGCTGCTCGAACACATCAACGCGGACCCGTTCATGGAGCTGGTGCGCGAGATCACCGGGTTCGACACGCTGGCCAAGGCCGACGGGCAGGCGACCATGTTCGCCCCCCAGCACTATCTTGGGCGGCATAGCGACAGCCATGTCGCGGAAGGCTGGAAGGTCGCCTACGTGCTCAACTTCGCGCGCGAAGACTGGCACCCGGACTGGGGCGGATACCTGCTGTTTCTCGACGATGATGGCGACGTGATCGAAGGCTTTCGCCCGCGCTTCAACGCACTGAACATGTTCGCCGTCCCGCAGAGCCATCTGGTCAGCTTCGTGCCCCCCTTCGCCCCCGCCGGCCGGTTGGCGATCACGGGCTGGTTCCGCGACCGCTGATGGCGGGCGCACCTTCGCTCTCACCGCGCGAGTGGCACCAGCGCGCGATTGCGGCCGAGCAGCGCGGCGCGAAGGACGAGGCCGAGCGGATCATTGCGCAAGGCCTTGGCGAGCATCCGAACGAGGCGCCGCTGCACGACAGCGCGGGCAATTTCGCAATGCGGCGCGGCGAGTACGGACTTGCGGCGGAGCGCTTTGCCGCCGCCGCGCGGCTCTCGCCCGGTCACCTGCCCTTTGCGATCAACCTGGCCATCGCGCAAACCCAGGCCGATGCGCCCGAGGCCGCGCTTGCCGCGCTCGCCCCGCATGAAAGCGCGGGCCGCCGCGATGCCCGCTATTGCTCCACCCGCGCCAATGCCGCGCGGCTGGCCGGCGACCTGGCGCAGGCGGCACGCTGGTACGACCAGTGCCTGACGATCGACGCCCATCACCCGCGCGGGCTGGCGGGGCGCGCGCGGGTCGCGCTGGAGCGGGCGGAGCGCGATGCACTGGCGCGGATCGACCTCGCCCTGCGCAGCCAGCAAAGCGATCCGCATCTGTGGCTGAACCGCGCGCAGGCGCTCGACGCGACCGGCCACACGGCGGAGGCGCGCGCGCTGGCGCAGCAGATCGCTGATCAGGCGCCGTCATGGCAGCCCGGGCTCGATTTTCTGGCGCAGCTGCGCCTCGGCGCGGGCGAGAGCGACTTTGCCAGCCATTTCGAGGACGCGGCGCGCAAGGCGCCCGGCGACCCCAATATCGCAATCGCGCATATCGCCGCGCTGGGCGCAGCAGGCGCGCCGCTCGCCGCCAGAGAGCGGGCGACGGCGGCACGCGCCGCCTTTCCCGGGATCGAGCAGTTCGCGCTGCTCGAAGCGGTCTACGCGAGCGCGGTGGGCGATGACGAGCGGGCCGAGCGGGCGACGGCGGCACTCTCCACCGACAATCTCGACCGGGCCCTGCATGAAGCGCGGCACGCGCTGCGAAGGGCGGATTGGGCCGGCGCAGAGGCGGCGCTGGCCCGCGCGCGCGAATTTGCGCCTTTCGACGTCAGCGCATGGGCGCTGACCGGCCTGCTTTGGCGCGTGACCGATCCGGAAAAGGCCGCCTGGCTGCACGAGCAGGAGGGACTGGTCCAGCTGCTGCCCCTGGCCGATAGCGAAGAGGTCATGCCCCCCGCGATCGCACTGCTCGGCCGGCTGCACGATACATCGGCCTTCCCGCTCGGCCAGTCGCTGCGCGGGGGCACGCAGACGCGGGGCATTCTGTTCGACCGGACCGAACCCGCCCTCGCCGATCTGAAGCGCGCGATCCTGTCCACCGTGGGTACCTATCGCGAAAGTCTGCCTGCGCGCGATGCCAGCCATCCGCTGCTGCGCCATTGCTCTGGCGAATGGCGGTTGAACGGATCTTGGTCGGTCAGATTGAGGTCGGGCGGCGATCACCATGCGCCGCATATCCACCCGCAGGGCATCCTCTCGTCGGCGCTGTATCTGATGCTGCCGCCGCCGGATGAGGACGGCTCGCAGGGCACGCTCGAACTGGGTCGCCCTGCTCCCGACCTGCGGCTCGACCTGCCACCGCTGCATCGGATCGCCCCCAAAGAAGGCCATCTCGCCCTGTTCCCAAGCACGCTTTATCATGGCACAACCTCCTTCGGATCGGGAATGCGGATGACAGCCGCGTTCGATGTAATCGCCAGGGGGGGCTTGGGCGATGGGACAGACGACGACGGATCACGCCTGGAGTGAATTCTGGGCGCAGCAGGGGGCGCATGGCAGCACCGGGTGCCTGCCCGCGCGCTGGCAATCGGTTTTCGCAACACTGGAACGGACGTGGCGCGCCTTCGCCTCGCGCCTGCCGCAGGGCGCGCGGGTGCTCGATCTCGCCACCGGGGATGCGCGCGTGCTTCACTGGATCGGCACCGGTCGCCCGGATGCGGTGCTGACCGGGATCGATCTGGCACCGCAACTGCCTCAACCACCGCCGGGCGTCGATCTTCGTCCGGCGACCGCGATGGAAGACCTTCCTTTCGCAGACGCTAGCTTCGATGCAATCGTCAGCCAGTTCGGCATCGAATATGGCAACACGCCGCAAGTGGCGCAGGAGATCGCCCGCGTGGCCAGCGAAGATGCGGCGGTGGGCACGGTGATCCACCGTGGCGACGGCGCGATCCTGTCGCACAACATCGCCCGCGCCGAACAGATCCGCTGGGTCGTCGATGAGATCAGCCTGATGGCCAAGACCAAGGCCGCACTGAATGACGAGCCGCCGCCATGGCCCGATGCGACCGTGATGGTCGCAGAAATCGTCGAGCAAGGGCGGACGAAGCATGGCGACCAGTCGGCCGCCTGGGAGATACCCGAAGCCGTGCGGCGCTCGCTGCTGATGGGCGCGCAGGCGGGCGATACCGCGACGGGGATTGCCACTCTGCTCGACCGGATCGAGGCACAGGCACGGAACGAGTTGGCGCGGATCGCCTCGCTTGAGGCCGCCTGCGCGACGGCCGACGCGCGGGACGGTTTCCTCGGCGCATTCGCCGCCGCCGGGCTCGCAGTGAGCGAGACCGAGGAGCTGAGCGATGCTGCCGGTCGGGTCTTTGCGGAGATGATCGCGCTCAAACGCGCCTGACGCCCGACGCGCGGCAAGCTTCCCTGGCCAGACGGTCAGCAGTTCTCGGATCAACCGAGGGTCCGTAGCGCGGCCTGCGGCGTGACGAGCGGGTAAACCTGCTCCCGCACTCTTTCCGAGAGGACGCCTGCGCCCCGAGCAGCCATCCGATCGCGCGGCATATCCCCTCTCCGCAAAATTGCCTGCGTCCATCGCTTGCACAAAAAAAACGGCGGGCTCCGAAGAGCCCGCCGCCTTTTTTCGGCTTTCGCCGCGCGTGACTAGAACTTGATCATCGCGCTGACGAAGAAGTCGCGGCCCAGCACGTCGTAAGTGCTCGGGTAGGTGTTGGCCTGTTCCTGGTTGTCGCCAAGCAGGAGGCTGTTCGGACGGTTGGTGACGATACCATTGGCATCGAACAGAGGCGTACCCGGCAGCGTGTCGAACAGGTTGTTCACACCCACGCTCAGGGTCAGCGCTTCGCTCGCCGCATAGGAGAACGTCAGGTCAAGCAGGTCGTAGGCATCGATCTTCTCGACCCCGTTGAACTGCGTGTAGTCCAGCGTGTCATCGTCATCGGTGACCGAACCGACATGACGCCAGCGGAGCGAAGTGGTGACCGGGCCATCGATGAACGAGGCACGGCTGGTCCACTTGAACTCAGGCGTCGGTTCGCCACAGGTCGCGCCGAAGCGGCCCGCACATTCGTTGACGGTGTCGAAGCCCTGCACCGGGTACAGATCGCTCTTCTCGGTCCAGGTGCCGAGGAAGGACAGCTGCAGACGCTGCTCACCGGTGTCGGTGAAGAGCGAGAACGGCAGGCTCGTCCCGTAAGCGACCTGGAAGTCGATGCCCGACACTTCGAGCTTCGCAACGTTCGCCTGGTTCAGCAGCGGCGGGTTCGCCGTGGTGATCGCGCCGTTGCCCTGACGGGTGCCGACGATGACCTGGCAGTACTCGCTGTTGATGTCCTGAACGACGTTGTAGCACAGGTTCAGGGTGCTGTTCAGGCCGCCACCGAAGGTCGCGATCGCGTCTTCAATCTTGAAGTTGAAGTAGTCGGCCGTGATCGAGAGACCCGGGATGAACCGCGGCTGCAGCACCACACCGAAGGTGTAGCTGTCCGAGGTTTCCTCGCCCAGAGCGGCGTTACCACCGAAGATGGCGGGCACCTGGGTGTCCGGACGGATGTTGGGGTCACCAACGCTGCCCGGCGCAACACCGGTCGCGATGCACAGCGCGTTGAGCGTGGCATCGTTCTGCGCACCGGCAACCGCACAGGGGTCGGTCGCACCCGGGAAGCCGATCGCCAGACCACCGAACAGTTCACCCACGTTGGGAGCGCGAACCGCACGCTGATACTGCGCACGCAGCTTGATGTCCGGGATCGGCGCGAATTCGACGCCACCGGCATAGGTCCAAACGCCACCGATCGTGCCGCTCGAATAGTCGGAGTAGCGCGCCGCACCCGAGATATCGAGAGCTGCGGTACCGAAGCGGACCGGGATCGCGAGTTCGGCGAACAGTTCGCGGACATCGTAATCGCCATTGGTGGGCTCACCGGCGTTGAAGCCGATGACGTCACCCGAAGCGAGCGCGGTATCCGGAATGAACTGCGCGGCAACCTTGCGGTATTCGCCACCGACGGCGAAGCCGACCGGATCGGATGCCTCAGTGATGGCGAAGTCGCCGAACGTACCCGAGATCACCGCCGTTGCGACCTGAAGCGACGAAATATCGCCGTTCTGTGCCTGGATGGTGATCGAGTCGACCATTTCCGGCGTCAGCGTGCCGGGGCCGAAGATGTTGATCGGGGTGCCCGTGCCGTCCAGCCCGGCCTGGAAGTTCGAGCGCGAGATGTTGCCCTGCTGGATGTTGGCGTTCCGAGTACGCGCATACATGTAGTAGGCATCGTAGTTCAGGTAATCGCCGATCGGGCCGGTGATCCCGCCGAGGATACGGAAGGAGTTACGCTCGTCGAGGTTCTGGCGCAGGCCGGTTTCGACGATACGACGCTGAACGTAGAAGTTCACCACGCCCGGATCGTCAGCCACGCCGTCCAGCGCGTTCTGTGCGCTTTCCGCCGCGTCGATCGCCTGCAGCTGTGCGAAGTCGCCTGCCACGAGGAACGGCTGCACGGTTGCCAGATCGACGTTGAAGTTGCCGGTCACCGGGGTTGCTGCCAGTGCGGCTTCAACCTGGTTGTTGACGTAGGAAACTTCGGCGTAGGCACGGTGACCGCCGCCCAGCTCGTAGTCGGCATAGCCGCCGAGCAGGTAACGTTCCTGCGGAAGCTGCAGGTAGTTCACCGGAGCGTAGTTGTAGAGATCGCCTGTACGACGACGGAAGTCACGCGGCTGGTCGAAGACGACGCCGGTGCCGAAGCCCGAAGCGCCCGCTGCACCGAATTCGGTCCCGGCGGGAAGGCCGGTGTTGCCCTGCGCACCGCCGAGGTAGCGGAGCACACCGCTGGGCAGGGTCGAGGAACCGAACTGCTGCAGGTCGCCGCCGTCGGTCTCACCGCCGAGGGCGAAGTTCGAGAAGTCGCGGTCGCCCTGGAAGATCGAATCGCGCTTGTAGTATTCGGCATAGACCGTGGCGCTACCGCGGCCATCGGCGAATTCGCTGCCGATCGCACCGTGCACTTCGTAGCGCGCACCGTCGCCACGCTCGGTCAGCGAGTACTGGCCACCGACTTCGACGCCCTGCACATCCTTGAGGCGGAAGTTGACGACCCCGGCGATCGCGTCCGAACCGTAAACGGCCGAAGCACCACCGGTCACAACGTCGACCGATTCAAGCAGGAACTGCGGAATGGTGTTGAGGTCGACGACCTGGTCGGTGTTGTAGAACATCCAGCGACGGCCATTGACCAGCACCAGCGTGCGGGTTGCGCCGAGACCGCGAAGGTTCAGCGTCGCCGTGCCATCGCCCGGGTTGTTCGAGAACGAGGTCGTGCCCGGCACAACCTGCGGCAGGGTGTTGATCACGCTTTCGACGTTGACCGAACCCGACAGTTCGAACTCTTCCGAGTTCACGACCGCAACCGGAGCCGCAGTTTCGAGGTCGCGACGGGCGATGCGCGAACCGGTGACGACGATCAGTTCGCCATTGGGCTCGGACGCACCGGTTTCGAGCGCGGGCTCGTCCGGGGTACCCTGCGCCATGGCGGGCGTGGCAAACACCGCGCCGGCCATCACGGTCCCAGCAAGCAAGGCCGCCTTGTTAAAACGGTTGGTCATTGAAGTCCCCTTCGTAGGAATGCGCCAATGAGCGCACAAATTTCTCGGAGCTTGTTTCCGATGGGCCTGCTCTAGGTCACCGGACCGCTCGCTTTCAATAAGGACCGCGTACCAACCGGCCCGGAGAGCATGCGCCTGTGACTTTTCGGTGACAGTTTCGCACACGACACGCCGTGCTACCAAGCGCCCAGAAATCGAAACGAAGAGGCTTTCGCAGACCCATGACCGGACCGAAAATTTCCCTCCCCGCGGCCGCCCTCTCGATCGCCCTTGTCGGCCTGGCCTCACCGGCGCTCGCCCAGGATGATTCGCCCGGCTATCTCGACCGGCTCGCAGCATGTCGCTCGATCGAGGAGCCCGAGGCCCGTCTCGCCTGCTACGACCGCGAGGTCGGCGCAGTGGTCGCCGCGAGCGAGGAAGGCGAGGTCCGCCTGGTCGACCGCGAGGAGGTCCGCCAGACAAAGCGCAAGCTGTTCGGCTTCACGATTCCCAAGGGCCTGTTCGGCAGCGACGACAAAGAAGACATGGACCTGCTGGAGACCACCATAACCCGGGTCGCCCCCTATGGCCGTAGCGGCTACCTCATAACGACCGAGGAAGGCTCGGTGTGGCAGATTTCCAACCCACCGATGCGCTTCAATCCGCCCAAGAGCGGTCAGGCCGTCGTGTTCAAGCGCGCTGCGCTCGGCTCCTTCTTCATTCGTGTGAACGGCCAGCTCGGGGTCAAGGGCGTACGGATCGAATAGCCATCCGGCCTGCGGGCCAGCACTGGCGATCCGGCAGACGAAAAGCGCCGGCGACCGGTGCGTTCGCAAGTCGTGTCACCGAGCCGACTTCTCGATGTTGCGAAAGTGCAACATGGACCAACAAAGCCTCTCACGCTCAAGCTTTTCGATTGCGCCAGGGCACGCCCTTCAGCATGGCCGAAAGTCACAAAAACGGGGCCACCTGCTTTTGGAAGTTTGCGCAACTCATTTCGCCGGGTCGCAGCCGGCTCTTTCTTGGGGGAAAGATCAGATGAAAACCAGTTACTCCACCGTCGCACGTTGTCGCGGGGCGCTTTTTGCGACCGCCGGCGTTGCGGCTCTTGCTTTCGGCGCGCCTGCCTTCGCGCAGGACACCACCGCGGATGAAGCCGATTGCGTCGATGCCAACGACAATGGCGTGTGCGACACGTCCGAGCCCGTCGATTCCAGTGCCGCCGTTCCTGCGGAAGGCATGATCGTCGTTACCGGTTCGCGCATTGCGCGCCCCAGCATTTCCTCGCCCGTGCCGCTGACCTCGGTCACCGCCGGCGAACTGACCGATCAGGGCGACATCTCGCTCGGTGACGCGCTGAACGACCTTCCGTCGCTGCGTACCACCTTCAGCCAGGGCAACTCGACCCGCTTCATCGGTACCGCAGGCCTCAACCTGCTCGACCTTCGCGGCCTCGGCACCAGCCGTACGCTGGTTCTCGTCAACGGTCGTCGCCACATCACGGCCCTGCCCGGCGATTACCTGGTCGACGTGAACACCATCCCGACCGACCTGCTCGAGCGTGTCGACGTCGTGACCGGCGGTAACTCCGCGATTTACGGTTCGGACGCGGTTGCCGGTGTCGTCAACTTCGTCCTCAAGCGCGACTACGACGGTCTGTCGCTGCGCGGCCAGGCCGGCATCTCGGAGCGCGGCGATCGCGCGACGCAGTTCGTCGCCGGTGTGTGGGGCACCAACTTCGCCGACGGTCGCGGTAACATCGCGATCGCTGCCGAATATGCGAATGCCGACCCGCTCTACTTCCGCGACCGCGACGAACTGACCGGCGCTTTCAGCGGCCGTTGCCAGTACAACACGGTCGAACCGACCGGCGGTGAGCCCAACGGCACCGACGGCATCATCGATACCGCTCCGCTGTGCGGCGTGACCAACAACAACATCTCCGATGGCGGCTTCCTTGGCGCGTACGGCGATCGCAGCATCCTCGTGTTCCAGCCGGACGGCTCGATCATCCGCTCGCGCCCGCGTGACGCGCTGGGTTCGTACACCAGCAACGTCATCGGCGGCGCAGGTTCGACCCTGCGTAACACCGGTCAGCTCGCTGCCGGCCTCGAACGCTACACGGTCAACCTGCTGGCCCGTTACGAGTTCAGCGAAGGCTTCCAGCCCTTCATCGAAGCCAAGTACGCCCACGTGGACGCAATTCAGGAAGGCCAGCCGAGCTTCTTCCAGGGTTCCATCCCGGGCTTCTTCGGCGGCGGCTCCAACCTGCGCTGCGACAACCCGTTCCTGACCGACCAGGCGTTCAACACGCTGGCAGGGATCGGTTTCTGTAACGCGACCCGTGACGCCACCCCGTTCACCATCTCGCGCTTCAACGTCGACTTCGGTGGCCGCGGCGAATTCCAGAGCCGTGACACCTACCGCGTCGTTGCCGGCGTCGAAGGTACCTTCAACGAAGACTGGCAGTACGAAGTTTCGGTCAACTATGGCCGCTTCGAATCGCACCTCGAATCGCTGAACAACCTCAAGCTGTTCGACCTCGACGGCAACGAAGACGGCTTCCTGCTGGCTCTCGACGCTGCTCGTAACGCCCAGGGCGAGATCGTCTGCCGCGTGAACCAGGTCACCGTGACCCGTCCGGACTGTGTGCCGATCAACGTGTTCGGCTTCGGCGCACCGAGCCAGGCCGCGCTGGACTTCGTGAACACCACGACGACCCGCGACGAAAAGGCCGAAGAGTTCGACATTCTGGCGAGCGTCTCGGGCGACCTGTCGCAGCTGTTCGAACTGCCGGGCGGCCCGATCGCCTTCGCTTTCGGCACCGAGTATCGTACCGAAACCGCTTACAGCGCGTTCGACGAGCTGGTGCAGGCGGGTGGTACCTTCCTCAACCAGATCCCGACCTTCGATCCGCCGAAGCTCGAAGTTCTGGAAGGCTTCGCCGAAGTCGCGATCCCGCTGCTCGCCGATCTTCCGTTCGCGGATGAGCTGACGATCTCGGGTGCGGCGCGCGTGTCGGACTACAACACCGCCACCGGCACCGTCTGGGCCTACAACATCAACGGTATCTACGCCCCGATCCCGGACATCCGGTTCCGTGCGGCATACGCTACCTCGGTGCGTGCTCCGACCCAGAGCGACCTGTTCTCGCCCGCTTCGCAGAACTTCGGCTTCCTGGCCGACCCCTGCGATGCGCAGAACATCACCAACAACCCGAACCGGGCTGCCAACTGTGCCGCCGCCGGCGTCCCCGCGACGATCACCCCGGCGATCGCAGCAGCCTGTGCCGGCATCGTCGATCCCAGCCTGCTGGACATTGGCGATCCGTTCGTGAACTGTCTGGCTCGCTCGCAGTCGACTGCCTACACCTCGGGCGGCAACCCGAACCTGATCGAGGAAAAGGGCAAGTCGCTCACTCTCGGTGTGGTGCTTCAGCCGCGCTTCGTGCCGGGCCTGAGCTTCACGGTCGACTACTACAACATCGAGATCGAAGATCAGATCGCGACGTTGGGTCCGCAGACGATCCTGAACAACTGCTACAACGACGCGAACGGGATCAACAACCCGTACTGTGTGTCGATTTCGCGTGACCCGACGACCGGTCTGTTCAGCGACCCGGCGCTGCTGTCGAGCGGGATCAACTTTGCGTCGCGTAAGACCGAAGGCATCGATTTCGATCTGCAGTACAACTACACGTTCGAAAACGATCACCGCCTGCGGGTTCGTGCAATCGCTACGCACCTCCTGAAGCTCGACTTCTTCGAGAACCCGGATGACAGCGAAGTTCCCAACCGCATCCGCGGCGAACTTGGCGATCCGGAATGGGCAGCTTCGTTCAGCGCGAGCTATGACATCGGTGATGTCGAGTTCACCTGGTCGATGCGCTTCCTCGACGAAATGACCAAGGGTGCATACGAAAGTGCCTTCCCGTACATCGGCCGTTGCCCCGCTTCGGGCTCGACCGGTTACACCGGCGGCACCTGTACCCCGGGCGAACTGACCACGCTCGATCCGTCGAACGTCGACCAGTACGCTGATCCGACCTTCCCGATGAAGATCTACCACAACGTGCGGATCGACTGGGATGTGGACGATGCGTTCAACTTCTACGTCGGTGTCGACAACCTGCTCGACGAGCAGCCGCCGTTCGGCCAGCTCGGCACTGCCGGTGGCGATCCGTACGACACCTTCGGTCGTTACTTCTACGCCGGTATCCGCGCCGACTTCTAAGCGCGATACCAAGCCAAACAGGAAAGGCCCCGGGAAACCGGGGCCTTTTTTGTTGTCCGTAGTGGATCGCCGGGCGCTGCGTCCGACGATGCTCGTCCACGCGGGATCACGGACGCGGCGGCGCAACCTCGTAGCGGCGCGGATAGGTGAAGATCACGGAACAGCCATTGTCGTCGCATTGGCCCCAGGAGCAGTTGAACTCGTCGCAGCTCTCGTAGTCGCCCGGGCCGGGGTAGATCGCGACACCCGGCCGGTCGTCGTCGTCAGACGCCTGGATACTTGCCGGGGCGAGCGCGAAGCCCGCGATCACCAGAAGCATGGTCACATATCGTGACGTCATGACATTGCTCTCCTCTCACCGGACGAAATGCCCGGCAGGAGGAGAGGCTATGGACAGCGCGCGCCATCCTTGATGCGGCTCAATCCCTTGGGGAAGTCGCTCAGGTACGAAGGCTTACGAAATGCGCAATCAATCGACTGAAATCGCCAGTTCGCCATCGCCCTCGTCGATCTTGACAGTGCTGCCGTCGGGAATCTCGCCCTGCAGCAGTCTCTCGGCGAGCGGGTCCTGTACGTAGCGCTGGACCGCGCGCTTGAGCGGACGCGCCCCATAGACCGGATCATATCCGACCCGACCCAGCCAGCGCTTCGCCGCATCGGTCAGTTCGAGCTCGATCTTGCGGTCGGCGAGCAGTTTCTGGACGCGCGCCACCTGGAGTTCGACGATCGGTGCCATGTTTTCCATGCTCAGGCGGTGGAACAGGATGATCTCGTCCAGCCGGTTGAGGAATTCGGGGCGGAAATGCCCGCGCACCACGTCCATCACCTGCGGCTCGACATCGCTGACCTGCTGATCGTCGGTCATGTTCGACAGGTACTGGCTGCCCAGGTTCGACGTCAGGATGATCAGCGTGTTGGAGAAGTCCACCACTCTGCCCTGTCCGTCCGTAAGGCGGCCATCGTCGAGCACCTGCAGCAGCACGTTGAAGACGTCGGAGTGCGCCTTCTCGACCTCGTCGAACAGCACGACCTGATAGGGCCTGCGCCGCACGCTTTCGGTCAGCACGCCGCCTTCTTCATAGCCGACATAGCCCGGAGGTGCGCCGATCAGACGCGCGACCGCGTGCTTCTCCATGAATTCGCTCATGTCGATGCGGACCATCGCGTTGTCGTCGTCGAACAGGAACTGGGCGAGCGCCTTGGTCAGCTCGGTCTTGCCGACGCCGGTGGGGCCGAGGAACAGGAAGCTGCCGAGCGGACGGCCCGGGTCCTTGAGGCCTGCACGCGCGCGGCGCACGGCTTTGGACACCGCCTCGACCGCAGCCTCCTGCCCGATCACGCGCTTGCCCAGCACTTCTTCCATCTTCAGAAGCTTGTCGCGCTCGCCTTCAAGCATCCGGTCCACCGGGATGCCCGTCCAGCGCGCGACGACGCCCGCGATATCCTCTTCGGTCACTTCCTCGCGCAGCAGCGCGTTGGCAGTGTGGCCTTCGGCTTCCTTGAGCTTGTTCTCAAGCTCTGGGATGCGCCCGTATTGGAGCTCGCCCGCCTTGGCGAGGTCGCCCGCGCGCTGCGCCTGCTCCAGCTCCAGCCGCGCCGCGTCGAGATCTTCCTTGATCCGCGCTTCGGCATGGATCTTGTCACGCTCTCCCTGCCAGCGAGTGGTCAGTTCGGACGAACGCTGTTCCAGATTGGCGAGGTCTTCGCGCAGGTTTTCGAGCCGTTCCTTGCTCGCATCGTCGCTTTCCTTGGCGAGCGCCTGCTCTTCGATCTTGAGCTGGATGATCCGCCGGTCGAGATTTTCGATCTCCTCGGGCTTGCTCTCCACCTCCATCCGGATGCGGCTCGCCGCTTCGTCCATCAGATCGATCGCCTTGTCGGGCATGAAGCGGTTCTGGATGTAGCGGTTGGAAAGCTGCGCCGCGGCGACGATCGCGCCGTCGGTTATCCGTACGCCGTGGTGCAGCTCGTACTTTTCCTTGATCCCGCGCAGGATGCTGATCGTATCCTCGACGCTGGGTTCCTCGATATAGACCGGCTGGAAACGCCGCTGCAGCGCCGGGTCCTTCTCGACGTATTTCTGGTATTCGTCGAGCGTGGTCGCGCCGATGCAGTGCAGCTCGCCCCGCGAAAGCGCCGGTTTCAGGAGGTTGGACGCGTCCATGCTGCCTTCGGAGGCCCCTGCCCCGATCAGCGTGTGCATCTCGTCGATGAACAGGATGATCTGCCCGTCGGAGCCCTTCACCTCGTCGAGCACGGCCTTGAGCCGTTCCTCGAACTCGCCGCGATATTTCGCGCCCGCAATCAGCGCGCCCATGTCGAGCGCCATCAGCGTACGGTTCTTGAGGCTATCGGGAACGTCGCCATTGGCGATGCGCAGCGCGAGCCCTTCGGCAATCGCGGTCTTGCCGGTGCCGGGTTCGCCGATCAGCGCGGGGTTGTTCTTGGTCCGCCGGGCGAGGATCTGCACCGTGCGGCGAATTTCCTCGTCGCGGCCGATGACGGGGTCGAGCTTGCCATCGCGCGCCGCCTGGGTCAGGTCGCGGGCATATTTCTGCATTGCGTCGTAAGCCTGTTCGGCATTGGCGCTGTCTGCGGTGCGTCCGCCGCGCAGGTCGGCAATCGCGCGCTCCAGCGCCTTGGCATCGACGCCTGCGTCGGCGAGCACGCCGCCCGCCTTGCTGTTGGATGCGAGCGCCAGCGCGACCAGCAGCCGCTCCACGGTGACGAAGCTGTCGCCGGACTTTTCCGCGATCTGCTGCGCCTGGTCGAGCACGCGCACCGAGTCATTGTCGAGCCCCGGGCTCGCCTGTGCACCGCTGCCGCTGACCGCCGGGATGCGGCCCAGTTCGTCGTCGACGCGCTGTTCGGCCTTCACCGGATCGCCGCCCGCGCGCTGGACCAGCCCCGCAGCCATCCCCTCGCTATCGTCGAGCAGCACCTTGAGAATGTGCAGCGGCGTGATGCGCTGGTGGTTCAGGCGGATGGCGGTGGTCTGCGCGGACTGGAGAAAGCCTTTCGCGCGGTCGGTAAAGTTTTCGAGGTTCATGTGCGGTCCCCTTTTTCCGTGCCGCCCTGAAATAGTGTTGCCATCCGGCCACGTAAGGGTCTCTTGCAAATTTTTGCATAGTCGATCGACCTCGTGGTCTCGCGGCGGGACGAACGACACGAGGCTGCACAGTCCGGTGCGAAGGGTTGCCACATGCAATCGAAATCGCGCATGTCCCGCAGCAAGTAATTAAAAAAGAAGATGGGATTCGGGATGAAGAAGGTACTGGGGGGCCTCGGCCTGGCCGTGCTCGCGATCGTGCTGATCGCGGTAATCGGGCTGATGACGTGGGAGCCGTTTTTCGCGCGCGAGGGCCATGCTCCCGACAGCGACCGGACCTACACCGCCCAGATCGTGCGGGACGAGTTCGGCGTGCCCCATGTCTACGGCACAACCGATGCCGACGTTGCCTATGGCGTCGCCATCGCGCATGCCGAAGACGATTTCACCACCCTGCAGGATGTCGTCGCGATGAGCCGCGGGCGCTATGGCGCGATTGCTGGGCAGGACGGCGCGGCTATCGACTATGCCTACCACCTGACCGGCGCGCGCGAGACGGCGGAGCGCGAGTGGCCCAAACTGCCCGCGGATACGCGCGCGCTGCTGGACGCCTATGCAGTCGGCCTCAACGATTACGCGCGCGATCATCCGGGCGAGATCAAGCTGGGCAAGCTTTTCCCGGTCAACGGGATCGACATTGCCGCAGGCTTCGCGCTGCGCCAGCCGTTCTTCTTCGGGCTCGACCGCTATCTGGGCCCGCTGGTCGAAGGCAAGCCGCTGCCACCCGAATACGGCCCTTCGCTGAGCGGCACCTCGACTATCGACGATGCGCCCCGGATCATGGACGATGCTGCGCCGGAGCCGCGCAAGACGGCCGATGCCGGACCGATCCCGATGGGGGAGGATGCGGAATACGCAGGCTCCAACGCCTTTGCTGTCGCGCCGGAGAAGTCGGGCGGGCCGACCATCCTGGTCTCCAATTCGCACCAGCCCTGGCGCGGCGGGGTCGCGTGGTATGAACTGATCGTCCAGAGCGACGAGGGATGGCACTATGCGGGCGCCAACTTCCCCGGCAGCCCCTTCCCCTTCCTCGGCCATAACGAGACGCTGGGCTGGACCAACACGGTCAATACGCCCGACATGATCGATATCTACAAGCTGGTACTGGACGACTCCGGCACCCGCTATCGCCTCGACGGCAAGTGGCGCGATCTGGAGGCGACCGACATCACCCTGCCGGTGCGCGTCGGCCCCTTCACCCTGCCGATCCGGCGCACGGTCTATCGTAGCGTGCACGGGCCGGTGGTGAAGAACGACAACGGTGCCTTTGCCATCCGTTACGGCGGGATCGGCAGCATCGGCCAGCTCGACGCCTATTACCGGCTCAACAAGGCGAAGACCTATGATGAGTGGTACGGCATCCTGTCGCGCGGGCAGATCCCTTCGACCAACTTCATCTACGGCGATGCCGAGGGCAATATCGCCTATGTCTACAACGCCGCCATTCCCGAGCGACAGGCGGGGCCCGACTGGCGCACCGTGCTGCCCGGCGACGACAGTGCGCTGATCTGGCAGGACACGGTCGATTACGCGTCCCTGCCCCAATATCTCAACCCGGCGAGCGGGTGGCTGATGAACGCCAACAACACGCCGTTCCTTGCCGCGGGCGAAGGCAGCGACCTGTCGCCCGACAGCGTCTCGCCGCTGATGGGGGTCGAGCTCAAGATGACCAATCGCGGGCTGCGCGCATGGAAGTTGATGAGCGAGGCCGACCGGCTCGACAGCGATACGCTGATGCGGATCAAGTACGACACCGCGTATGAGAATGCGGGCTATATCAAGCGAATGATGGACGATGTCCGCGCGATCGACCCGAAGCAGCATCCCGACCTCGCCGAGGCCCGCAGGCTGATGCTGGAATGGGATCTGACCGCCGACAATATCGGCCGCGCAGATGCGATCGCGCTGCTGATGGTCCGCGAATTCATGGCGTCGAGCTACCAGAAATCGCCCTGGCCCGATGCGGCGGAGGAACTGCGCCGATCGAAGGATCACCTGCAGAAGTACTTCGGCAGCCTGACCCCACCGATGAGCGAACTGCTGCGTCTGCGGCAAGGCGATGTCGATCTGCCGCTGGACGGCGGATCGGACACGCTGCGCGCCTCGACCACCTGGAATGTCGATGATGATGGGCGGCTGTCGGTCAAGCATGGCGACAGCTTCATCCAGTGGGTCGAATGGCTGCCGGGCCAGCGCGTAACCTCGCGCTCGATCCAGCCATACGGCGCGGCAACCACCCGGCCTGACAGCCCGCACTTCGTCGATCAGGCAACGCTGTTCATCCAGCATCGCTTGAAACCGGTTCATTTCTGGCGGGAGGACGCCTTGACCCACGCGACCAGCCGCAAAACGGTTTCCAGCCAACGCTGAAAGTGCTTATTTAGCCACCGGATTTCAGGCTTTTGATTTCGCCGAGACTGCTTCTTTCCGAATTAGGGGACACAGACATGCTTCGTACCACCAAGACCAGCCTGACCGCGCTTGCGGTCGCGCTTGCCACACCCGCTCTGGTCGCAACTCCGGCCTTCGCGCAGGATGCCGAGAGCGCCGAGGCTGCCCCGCTCGACGATCTGGTCGATCAGGTCGCGATCCCCTACACCCAGTTCGAACTCGACAACGGTCTGACCGTGATCGTCCACGAAGACCGCAAGGCGCCGATCGTCGGCGTGGCGGTATGGTACAATGTCGGTTCCAAGGACGAACCCAAGGGCGAAACCGGCTTTGCCCACCTGTTCGAACACCTGATGTTCAACGGGTCGGAAAACGCGCCCAACGACTATTTCCAGTACCTGCAGGAAATGGGCGCGACCGATTATAACGGCACCACCAATTTCGACCGCACCAACTATTTCCAGACCGTGCCGACCGGCGCGCTGGACCGTGCGCTGTGGCTGGAAAGCGACCGCATGGGTTACCTGCTGGGCGCGATCACCCAGGAAAAGCTCGATAACCAGCGCGGCGTCGTCCAGAACGAGAAGCGTCAGGGCGACAATCAGCCGGGTGGCCTGGTGTTCTACGAGATCATCAAGGCGCTCTACCCCGAAGGGCACCCCTACGACCACAACGTGATCGGTTCGATGGCCGATCTCGACGCTGCCACGCTGGACACCGTGCAGAAGTGGTTCCGCGACAATTACGGCCCCAACAACGCGACCCTGGTGCTCGCGGGTGACATTTCCGCCGCCGAAGCGAAGCCGCTGGTGGAGAAGTATTTCGGCGCGATCCCGCGCGGCCCGGTCAATAATCCGGCTGAGGCCGATGTCCCCGTTCTGAAGCAGGACATCCGCAAGGTCATGAAGGACCAGGTCGCTGCGACCAGCATCGACAAGTACTATTCCGTCCCCGGTATCACGGACCGCGATCTGACCGCGCTGTCCGTCGGCGCGCAGATCCTCGGCGGGCTGTCCTCCAGCCGGCTCGACAATGCGCTGGTCCGTGACGAAAAGCTCGCGATCAGCGTCAACGCGGGCAACTACGCCTTCCAGCGGGTCGGCATCCTCGACGTCGGCGCGACCGTGAAGCCCGGCGTCGATCCCGCCGTGGTTGAGAAGCGCCTGAACGAGATCCTCGCCGACTTCATCGAAAACGGGCCGACCGAAGACGAAGTGCGCCGTGCAGCAACCTCGAACCTCGCCGGCACGATCCGCGGGCTCGAACAGGTCGGCGGCTTCGGCGGCAAGGCGGTCACGCTGGCGCAGGGCGAAGTGCTTGCCGGCGATCCCGGTTTCTTCGAGCGTCAGATGAACATCCTCGCCACGCTGACCCCGGCTGAAGTCAAGGCGGCGATGCAAAAGTGGATGACCCGCCCCGCGATGACCCTGGTGCTCGAACCCGGCGAACGCGAAGGCGAGTACGAAGAAGCCGCCAGCGTCGTTGCAACCGACGACGCGGCGGAAGAGGCAGCGCCCGCAGCCAGCGAAATCACGGTGACCAAGGCCCGCCCGGCACCCGAAATTTCCCAGCTCACCGCGCTCGACTTCCCTGACGTGACCGAAGCCGCGCTGCCCAACGGCATCAAGGTCTATTACGCGCAGCGCGACGCGGTGCCTGCCACCCGCGTAACGATCAGCTTCGATGCCGGCTCTGCGGCAGACCCGCTCGACAAGCGTGGGCTCGAAGGCATGACGCTGGGCCTGATGGAAGAAGGCACCACCAGCCTCAATTCGCGCGAACTCGCCGAAGCGCAGGAGCGGCTCGGTGCGAACATCAGCACCGGCGGCGGCGTCGACCGGTCGAGCTTCACGCTTTCTTCGCTGAGCGCCAACCTCGAACCCTCGCTCGACCTGCTGGCCGATGTGGTGCGTAACCCTGCATTCGATCCGCAGGAGCTCGAGCGGGTGCGCACGCAGACCGTCACCAGCATCCAGCAGGCTCTCAAGAGCCCCAGCGGCATGGCCTACTACGTCGCCACCCCGCTCGTTTACGGGAAAGACAATCCCTATGGCGGCTCGGGCACGGTCGAGTCGGTCGGCGCGCTGACCCGCGACGATCTGGTGAACTTCAAGCAGACCTGGCTGCGCCCGGACAACGCGACGATCTTCGTCGTTTCCAACCTTTCGCTGGATGAGGTCATGCCCGACCTTACCGAAGCGTTCGGCAACTGGTCCGCTCCGGCGACGCCGAAGGGCGAGAAAGACTTCAGCTCGCTCGCCACGGCGCCCGAATCGGCGCGGGTCGTGCTGGTGAACCGGCCCAATTCGCCGCAGAGCTTCATCGTCGGCGGCGAGATCACGCCGTTCTCTTCGAGCGATGAGTCGATCGTCGACCTGACCAACGCCAACAACGCGCTGGGCGGCAACTTCCTCGCCCGGCTCAACATGAACCTGCGCGAGACCAAGGGCTGGAGCTATGGCGTGCGTGGCGCACCGCGGCTCGACGAGAATGCGGTCGCCTATTTCATCCAGGCACCGGTTCAGGCCGACCGCACAGGCGATGCGCTGGCGGAGATGATCCGCGAAGTCGATGAATTCGTCACCACCCGTGGTGTGACCGAGGAAGAGCTGACCCGGAACGTCAACAACGAGATCCGCCAGCTTCCCGGCCAGTTCGAGACTTCGGGCGCGGTGCTCGGCGCGATGCAGCGCAACGTCATGCTCGATCGCCCGATGGACTACTACGAAACGCTCGCAGACAAGTATCGCGCGCAGACGGCCGAAAGCCTCAATGCTGCGGCACGCAAGGCGATCAACCCCGATGGCTTCGTGTGGGTCGTGGTCGGCGATGCCGAAAAGGTCCGCCCGCAGCTCGACCAGCTCGGCCTGCCGGTGGAAACCATCGAGGTCGAGTAACGTTTATTGACATGAATGTAGGTACGGGCGATGGCCCGTCCTACCCACACACGTGAGAGGAGTAACGCTTATGTCCGTAGCCGGAACCTATGACACCGTCGTCAAGAGCCCGATGGGCGACCAGAAGGGCACCTTCACCGTCGTCCCGGGCGATGATGGCAACACCTTCACCGGCTCGATGGCCGGCGGAATGGGCTCGATGGACGTGAAGGACGGCACCATCGATGGCGACACGCTCAAGTGGAAGATGGACATGACCGTCCCGATGCCGATGGAGCTCAACTGCGAAGCCACCGTCAATGGCGACCAGATGACCGGCAAGGTCAACGCGGGCGCCTTCGGCGACATGCCGCTGACCGGCGAGAAGCAGGGCTAAGCCCCGCTTTTTGCGAAGATAAAAAGGGCTCCGGACCGATGGGTTCGGGGCCCTTTTTGCAGGCACCTTCCGGGGCTTCCCGTTGGCGCGATTTCGTGGCTAGAAGGGCCCGAGGAGCTGCCGCCGATGCGGCGTCGTGTCGCGGAGTGCCGGATGCAGATCAATCGAACAATGGCCGTGCTGATCGCGCTGGTCGTGCTGCTGGTCGGCGCAGTCGCCTTCCTGCTCGGTCAGCGCAGCTCGCCCGACAGCGAGCCCGAACCTGCGCCCACCGACAGCGCAATCATCTCCTCGCAGGATCCATACGCGGTGGAAACCCCGGAGGCGGAGGGCACGGCCCCGCCCGCACTCGCGGTCAGGATCGGGCGCGACGGCCCGCTCGCGAGCGCGTGCCAACGGATCGGCAGGGTTGCCAATCTGCCCCGCGGAGCTGACGATTTCCTCGCCGTGCGCGAAGCACCCAGCGCCGATGCGACCATGATCGATGAACTGGGCGATGACGCGCCCTTCTACCTGTGCGACCGGCAGGGCGGCTGGTTCGGGATCGTGTATCTGAGCGATGGCACCCTGCCCGCGGATGACCGCTGCGGGCTGGAGAACTCGGTCGGCAGCCCCCGCGCCTATTCGGGCGACTGCCTGACCGGCTGGGTCGCCAGCCGCTATGTCGATGCGAGCGGTGCGCAGGACTCCGATGAGCCCTACGAGGGCGAGGATGACGCCCCGCAAAGCCGCATGGTGCAGGTGAGCGCGACCGGCCCCACCCAGGTGGTGGCGTCGATGCGGATGTCACTGAAGGCGGAGACCGATTACGGCAAGCCGGTCAGCCAGCGTCCCGATGGCAACCGGGTCAGCTGCCGCGAAACCGGGACCGGCGACGCCGCGTGGACCTGCACCGCAACCTACACGATTACGAACCAGACCCAGTAAACCGCGCGCGCATGGCCTGATAGGCTGCGGCGGCGACCGTGTTGGCGAGGTTGAGCGAGCGCACCTTGTCGCTCTTCATCGGCAGGCTGACCATCTGTGCGCGATGCGCCTCCACGATCTCGGGCGGTAACCCCTTGGTCTCCCGCCCGAACACCAGATAGGCGTCCTCCGGATATTCCGGCTGATAGAAATCGCGCGGAGCATATTCCTCGAACAGGAACAGCTGGTCGGCGCGAGGGCTGCGCTCTTCAAAAAACGCCTCCCAGCTGCGAAATTCCGCCAGCCGGATATGCTGCCAGTAATCCAGCCCCGCCCGCTTCAGCCGCGTATCGGTGATCGTGAAGCCAAGCGGGTGGATCAGCACCAGTTCCATGTCGAGCGCCACGCAGGTACGCCCGACCGCGCCGGTATTCCCGGCGATCTCCGGATTGACGAGGACGATGCTGGGGCTTGGGATGGCCATCAGTTTTCGTTGAGCCCGTAGGGTGCGCGGCTTAGCAGTCGGACCTTCCAGCTATTTTCAAGACGCAAGAGTTCCGCACGATCAAGGTCGGGAGAAGTGCGCTGAAGAATCGAAAAGACAAAGTTCTTGGGGTCGCGCCTTTTCAGGAGCTTATTCCCCCCATGCCCGGACTTCGAGTAGTCCGTCCATCTCTGCAGCAGGTTCTCAGAACCACCGGCCGAGCCGACATAAGCCATCCGGTCGCTCATATCAGTTATTAGGTAGATACCGCGCCATTGGCGAAGTGCCGATTTCCAGCTCGTCGGCATGATCGCCAACTGGTCGAAGGTCAAAGCAATTTGATCCCAACTAGGCAGCTCTCCGGCCAACTGGTCAGCTTGGGCAATAGCCTTGACGCTGAAAGTGTTGCGATCCGCCCACCGATACCAAGAGCGTTCAAGACCCGGCCAATCGATCACGAGCCTATGCTTCCACGCGGCCAAATAGCTCGTCTCCACAAGGTCGAATTCGGAGATGATCTCTCGCGAGGCGCCGCCCGAAGCGCCGCTCATCCCGTATCTGACCAACTCGACATGCGATGGACGGGCGGCCCACTCGGCCGACGTGAGGTCACGCCAGCCGCGAATCTCGAAGAACCCCAAAAACAATGCAGCGCCCGGTCCGTGACGTAAGAAGCTGGCCACATAGTTAGCCCGTTTTAGCGCCGACTCCGTGCGTGTCCCGTGAGTGTTCTGATAGCAATCGAACAGGTCTGGACGCTCCGCTACAATCCAGTCGAAGTTACGATTCAGCTCCGGTTCCATCGGACGATGGCGGAAGACGACTATCTTAGACGGATCGAACCCGTCACGCTCAAGCAACTCGCTGAACGTGATCACAGCTCGTCGATCCTCACCCCAACTTATCCTTCAGGATCTGGTTGACCACCGCCGGGTTGGCCTTGCCCTGCATCGCCTTCATCGTCTGGCCGACGAAGAAGCCGAACAGCTTGTCCTTCCCGCCGCGATACTCCGCCACCTTGTCTTCGTTGGCGGCAATGATCGCATCGATCGCTTCCTCGATCGCGCCGGTGTCGCTGACCTGCTTGAGGCCTTCGCTATCGGCGATTTCCTCGGGGTCGCGGCCGGTCTTGAGGACGATCTCGTAGATTTCCTTGGCCTGTCCGCCGGAAATCTCGCCCTTGTCCTGCATCGCGAGGATGCTGGCCTGCGCTTCCGCAGTGGCGTGCGCGGGATCGGCTTCCTCACCGAGCGACTTCATCACGCCCGGCGCGACCGACAGCGCCCAGTTGGCGACCTGCGTGGCGACCGCCTTCTCGGGCTTGCCGATCTTCGCCGCGGTGGCGGAGAGCAGCGTTTCGAAGCGGCCGAAGGTCTCCACCTCGGCGGTCAGTTCGCGCGCGTTGTAGGGCGTGAGGCCCAGCTCGCCTTCGTACCGCGCACGCTTGGCGTCGGGCAGTTCGGGCAGGCTCTCGCGGCACTCGCTCAGGAATGCGTCGTCGAGTTCGAGCGGCAGCAGGTCGGGATCGGGGAAGTAGCGATAATCGTGCGCGTCTTCCTTGCTGCGCATCGTGCGCGTGGTACCGGTGGCGACATCGAACAGGCGCGTTTCCTGGTCAACCGTGCCGCCATTCTCCAGCACATCGACCTGGCGATTGGCTTCGTATTCGATGACCTGCATCACGAAGCGCACCGAGTTGACGTTCTTGGTCTCGGTCCGCGTGCCGAATTCTTCGCCCGGCTTGCGCACGGAGACGTTGACGTCCGCGCGCATTGAGCCTTCTTCCATATTACCGTCGCACGAGCCCACGTAACGCAGGATCGAGCGCAGCTTGCGCACGTAAGCGCCTGCTTCTGCGGGAGAACGCATGTCCGGCTTGCTGACGATTTCCATCAGCGCGATGCCCGTGCGGTTGAGATCGACGTAGGACATCGTCGGGTGCTGATCGTGCATCAGCTTGCCTGCATCCTGCTCCACGTGAATGCGCTCGATCCCGATGACCTTGTCCTCGGGGATGCCCGCCTTCTCGTCCGCCTCGATCAGCAGCTGCCCCTCACCCACGATGGGGTGGTAGAGCTGGCTGATCTGGTAGCCCTGCGGCAGGTCGGCGTAGAAGTAGTTCTTGCGGTCGAACCGGCTCCACGCGTTGATCTGGGCTTCGATGGCCATGCCGGTGCGCACCGCCTGCCGGATGCACTCGCGGTTGGGCACGGGGAGCATGCCCGGCATCGCAGCGTCGATCAGGCTGACCTGCGTGTTGGGCTCCGCGCCGAACTCGGTCGACGCGCCGCTGAACAGCTTGGCGTTGGAGGTGACCTGCGCGTGGACTTCGAGGCCGATCACGACCTCCCATTCGCCCGTCGCGCCCTGGATGCGATAAGTGCTCATCAGTATACCTCTAAAACTCTCACTGCGGCCGGAAGCCCGGTCGCCCTGCCTGCCTGATCGCTCGCCGCGTCGGTCGAGCTGCCACCGTCCCTGATCCAGCCGATCGCGGCGAGGACAATGAAGACCGCCACCGCGAGTATCACCAGGAACGTCAAGGCGTTCAGGCAGCCTCTCATCTCACCACCACTTCTCCGGCTTCGCATCGAACCCGCTGCGCTGCTCGATCGCCAGGCCGGCGTTGAGCACGCCCTGCTCGTCGAAGGCCTTGCCGATGATCTGGAGGCCCAGCGGCAGGCCGTCGCCGTTGAGCATGGCGGGCACGCTCATCGCGGGCAGGCCGGCCAGCGAGGCCGGCACGGCGAACACGTCGTTGAGGTACATCGCCAGCGGATCGCCGTCGAAGCCGCCCAGCGGAAAGGCCGCGTTGGGGGTGGTCGGCGCGAGGATCAGGTCGCACTCCCCCCACGCCTTCTCGAAGTCCTGCGCCACCAGCGTGCGGATCTTCTGCGCCTGCGTGTAATAGGCGTCGTAGAAGCCCGCGCTGAGCACATAGGTGCCGATCAGAATGCGCCGCTTCACCTCGTCGCCGAAGCCCGCCGCGCGGGTGGCCGCGTACATGTCCTGCAGGCCAGCCCCTTCGGGCAGGTCGCGCAGGCCGTAGCGCACGCCGTCATAGCGCGCGAGGTTGGAGGAGGCTTCTGCCGGGGCGATGATGTAATAGGCGGGCAGCGCGTATTTGGTGTGCGGCAGCGAGATATCGACGATCTCGGCGCCTGCGTCGCGCAGCCATTCCTTGCCCCGCTCCCAGCTATCGAGGATCGCCTGATCGGTCCCCTCCATGCGATATTCGCTCGGAATGCCGACCTTCTTGCCGGTGAGGTCGGGGTTAAGGCCCTTCTCCCACTCGGGCACGGGCATATCGAGCGAAGTTGAATCCTTGGGGTCGAACCCGGCCATCGCCTCCAGCATGATCGCGCAATCGGTGACGTCGCGCGCCATCGGCCCCGCCTGGTCGAGGCTGGACGCGAAGGCGACCACGCCCCAGCGCGAACAGCGACCGTAGGTTGGCTTGATGCCGGTAATGCCGGTCACTGCCGCAGGCTGGCGGATCGAGCCGCCGGTGTCGGTGCCCGTCGCAGCCGGTGCCAGCCGCGCGGCAACGGCGGTAGAGGAACCACCCGAAGACCCGCCCGGGATCAGCGCAGCATTGCTGCCCGCCTTCTTCCACGGCGAGAGGACGTTGCCGAAATAGCTCGTCTCGTTCGACGAACCCATCGCGAACTGGTCGAGGTTGAGCTTGCCGAGCATCCCCGCGCCCGCCTTCCACAGGTTGGCCGATACGGTGCTTTCGTACTGCGGCACGAAGCCTTCGAGGATGTGGCTGGCAGCCGTGGTCTGCACGCCGTAGGTGCAGAACAGGTCCTTCATGCCGATCGGCACGCCGCCCATCTTGCCCAGATCCTCGCCCTTCGCGCGCTTCGCATCGATGGCGTCGGCGGCTTCGAGAGCTTTCTCCGGCGTGGCGACGATGAAGGCGTTCAGGTCCTTCGCGGCGGCGACATTGGCGTTGAAGGCTTCGGCCACTTCGCGCGCGGTGAAATCGCCGCCGGCGACCCCGTCGCGGATGGCTTTGACGCCGAGATTGGTAAGGTCTTCGCTCATTTAATATCCGTTCGTCCTGAGCCTGTCGAAGGGCGAACCCATCGGTCCAGGCCATGCCCGCGCTTCGGAGTCGGAGACGGCGCTATGCACCACCGGCTCAGCACGAGCGGGAATTTCCGAGACCGAGACTACTCGATCACCTTGGGCACGCCGAAAAATCCGTGCTCGGCAGCGGGCGCATTGGCGAGCACATCCTCGCGCCGCCCGCCGGCGGTCAGCGGATCGGCATCGACCACGTCGTCGCGCAGCCGCGTCGCTTGCGGGATCACGGCGGTCATCGGCTCGACCGAGGAGGTATCGACCTCGCCCAGCTGCTCGACCCAGCCCAGGATATTGTTGAGTTCGGGGACCATGCGATCCAGCTCCGCGTCATCCATCCGGATGCGCGCGAGGCTGGCGATCTTGGCCACTTCTTCGCGGGTGATTGACATGAAGCTGCGTTAGCCGCGCCGCACCGCAGCATCAAGCGGGAGTACGGCCTAAAACGTCACTTGAAGGGTTCGCCCACCGGCTCGCCATCGACATAGAGCTGGCGACCTTCGAAGGGGCGGATTTCAGCTTCGGGAGGCCCTTCACGGCCAGGTTCGTCCAAATCAACGGCCATTTCGAAGGGTTGCTCCAATAACCGACCTTGCCTTGCATAATATTGGGTGACGTCTCCACCTTCGGCGACACCCAAATACTCAGGGTTGGAGCCGCTAGTGACGAGCACCAGGCGATCGCCCGAGGGAAGCATGCCCGCTTCGATCGCAGCGCAAGGATACTCGGAGGTGCACATGTTTCGATTGGCTAGCAGATAGTCTTCGATGGCAGATTGCAACGCGTCGTCCCCGCCCTGCCAACTGATTGAGAGAGACTCCGGCGCCTGTCTCTCACCTGCCCAGCGATAGGGCCGCGCCTCCTGCGACTGAGCCTGCCGCGCACCCTTTGCTATCGCTTCGTTGTCAGACCCCGCGAGCCGTTGCAGCGCCCGGCGCCCCGGCTCCCCGAAATCCCACTTGAGCGCGGAGAAATCGAACTCCTCCACCGAAATCGCGCCGCTCTTCAGCCGCGCCAGCTGGTCGCTGGTCGAGATCGCACCGAAATTGAGGACCGGCAGCGCAAGGAACAGCGCGAACAAAGCCGTCCCCAGCCCCAGCTTCAGGTTCGATGCCCGCAACCGATCGCGCCAGCTTCCCCGCGCACCCACCAGCGCGTCGACGAAATAGGCGAGCCCGAATGCGACCGCGACGATCAGCGAACACAGCGCCCACAGCCGTTCGGGCGAAAGGCCGTGCTGGTCGATCCGCACGCCGGTGGAGATCGCGGCGAAAACCGTCAGCGGCAGAATGCCGAGCGCCAGCGCATAGCCCGACCACTTGAGCACCGGCCCGCCGACCATGTCCGCATCCCGGTCGCGCAGCACCGCATTGGCGAGTACGTAGGCGCCGATCGCGATCGAGAGCAGCACCGGGGTCGCGCTGTCGGTCGCGTTCCACAGCACGCTGGGTCCCGAGACGACCACCGCGCCGAGGAACACGGCGATGGCCACTGCGAGCGGGAGTGCGAGGATCGAGAGGACCAGCAGCACGACGGATTGCAGCGTGCCGATGATCTTCAGCTGGTTGCGCAGCGTGCCCAGCCCCGCGCCCAGCGTCAGCCCGGCATAGGTCGCGGTGAACCAGTCCTGCTGCACCAGATCGCGCAAGGGAATGCCCACCAGATCGAACAGCGATGCGAGCAGCCAGATCAGCAGCCAGGCGATCAGGAAGAACGCGAGTGCACCCGCGCCGGTGATGGCGTCGGTCCACACGAAATAGTGGATGTCCTTGTAATCGGTCCGCAGGCGGCGATGGAGGAAATCGGCTTGGAACAGCGGCACCGCCAGCAGGCAGGCGAATACCCCGGCGGCGATCGCATAGCCGCCATCTGCGATATCATTGCCCGCGCCGACCGCACGCCAGGTCAGCCCGCCGACGATCAGGCCGGTGACGACAGAGAAGATCGCAGGGGCGAGGTATCGCCCGCGCTCGGCAGTGAAGACGAAGGCTCCACAGGCGAAAGGGATGAACGCTGCCCCCGCCACGCGCGGGCCGCTGTCGTTTGCATGGTGGAGCAGGAGATGGATGGCGAGGCCTGCCACGCCGAGCAGGCCTGCAAACAGCCAGGGGCGCAGATGCCACAGCGATTCGGCCCGGTTGCGGGCGGTGGCGGGCTCGGCCTCGCCACCATCCATCGTCTTGTCGTCAACCATGGTCCGCTCCCCATCAAGGAGCGGCTCTATACCCGCCTTATTGCGGCGGGGCAGCCCCTTCCGGCATCGGCGCTGCGTCGGGCGGCGGCAGTTCGCCCGGAGCCATGCCCGGCATCGCGCCCTGCTGCTGCATCAGCGCGGTGATCATCGCCACGCGCCGGTCGAATTCCTCGCGGCTCATGAAATCGATCAGTTCGACATCGAAGGTCAGATCGGCATTGGGCGGGATCGGTGCGCCGGCGGGCGGCTCTGCGCCGTAGCCCTGGTCGGCGGGAATATGCAGTTCGTACTTGCCGCCCTTCTGCATCTGCTTCGCGCCTTCGGTGAAGCCGGGGATCATGTTGCCCAGCGGCAGCGGGTTGCCTTCGGGGAAGATGCCCTGTGCCTGCGGGGGCAGAGGCAGCGGGCGCGATTCGTCGAACACGGTGCCATCGTCGAGGCGGCCGACATAATTCACGAAAATCACGTCGTCATCGCTCGGGCTGGGGCCGGTGCCCGGCTGGACCACGGTCAGTTCGACACCCTTGGGCGAAAGGCTCCACGCGAGCAGCACCGCCAGGGCGACTGCGACGATGACGCCGATCCACAGCTTGGCGAGCGAGCCCTTCGCAATCGGGCGGAGGGGGACGCGCGTAATTTCTGTCATCTGGTCGGATCCTGGAAGGCTGTTTGAAGCAATACTGGATGAATGGCGCGCACAAACGCCAAACGGCTCGCGCCCATCTGGCGCAAGCCGTTCACCAGTTCAAGGCTGGGCGTTCAATGCTGTGGGCGGGCACGCTGCACGGATGCAGAGCACCCACCGGGCCTAGCGGCCGTCGCGCTCTGCGCGCTTACGCTCGAGCTTGCGAGCGCGGCGAACGGCGGCAGCCTTTTCACGGGCGCGCTTTTCGCTCGGCTTTTCGTAGTGGCGGCGCAGCTTCATCTCGCGATAGACGCCTTCACGCTGCAGCTTCTTCTTGAGTGCCCGCAGCGCTTGGTCGACATTGTTATCGCGAACGATGATTTGCATAAAAAGAAACGCCTTTCAGTTCATAGCCCTGCGATTCGCGCCGAAGCACGAAAAGCCCGGAATTGTCACATGGAAGAGGCCGGCAACGCCGAAGCGGCCAGCTTCAATGGGCGCTACATAGCCAAAATAGGCCCCTCGCGCAAGCATCTGCGCGTTTCATTTGTGCTGCCATGCGCGTGCCCGCTTGGCGCGGGGCTCGCGCAAAGATAGGGTTGCACGCGAAAATGACCAGTCTTTCCCCCATCACAGCCTCTTTATGCGTCGCATTCGGCGGCGGAATGGGCGCGTTGCTGCGCTACCAGCTGGGCCGCGCAATGACCGCGCTGCTCTCGATCCAGCCGGTCGGTGGCTTCCCCTGGCCGACTTTTGCTGCCAATGGCATCGGCGGGCTCGGCATGGGGCTGCTGGTCGGGTGCCTCGCACGCGGACTGGGCGGCGATTTCGAAGAGCCTGCCCGGCTGATGCTGGGCGTCGGCCTGCTCGGCGGGTTCACCACCTTTTCCTCCTTCAGCTTGGAAACCTGGCTGCTGATCGAGGACGGCCAGCTGGGCATTGCGCTGCTATACATCGCTGCCTCGGTCGTCCTGTCGATCGCCGCGCTGGTTTGCGGCCTCACCATCACACGAGTGTTCTGATCAATGCCGGAAAATGAAAAGCGCCCCGAAAAGGGAGAGGTCCGGCAATACACCGTGGCCGAGGATGACGAGGGCGTGCGGCTGGACCGCTGGTTCAAGCGTCACCTGCCCGAAGTCGGCTTCGCCACCGTCGCGCGCTGGGCGCGGACCGGGCAGATCCGGGTCGACGGCGCGCGGGCAAAGCCCGACGACCGGCTCACCCAGGGGCAGGTACTGCGCATCCCCCCGGGCAATCCGGCGCGCGCGAAGACCCCGCCCCGCCGCCGCGAGCTGACCGAGGACCAGAAGGCGCAGGCACGCGCGATGGTGATCAAGGAGACGCCGAACGCGATCGTGCTCAACAAGCCTCCGGGCCTTGCAACGCAGGGCGGCAGCAAGACCTTCAGCCATGTCGACGGCCTGCTCGACGCCTTCGTCGAGGGTGACGGCCCTCGCCCTCGCCTCGTCCACCGGCTCGACAAGGATACCTCCGGCGTCCTGCTGATCGCGCGCACGCCCGGGAGCGCGGCGGCGTTCAGCAAGCGGTTCGCGGGTCGCAGTGCGAAGAAGGTCTACTGGGCGCTGGTGGTCGGCGTGCCCGAACAGCACGTGGGTGAGATCGACGCCCCACTCGCCAAGCAGCCGGGCACCGGCGGCGAGAAGATGCATGTCGACACGGAAGGCGGACAACCGGCCAAGACGCGCTACCGCGTGGTCGAGCGGGCGGGCAACCGCGCCGCCTGGCTCGAACTCGAACCGCTGACCGGCCGCACCCACCAGCTGCGCGTGCATTGCGCGGCGATGGGCCACCCGATCGTGGGCGATGGCAAGTATGGCGGACAGGAAGCCTTCCTGACCGGCAGCGTCAGCCGCAAGATGCACCTCCACGCGCGCCGCCTGATCATCAGCCAGCCCGGCGGCGGCCAGCTGGACGTCACCGCCGAACTGCCCGAGCACTTCGCCGCGACGATGGAGCAGATGGGCTTCGACCTCTCACTGAGCGATGCGCAGCCGCTGCGCGAAGAGGCCCCGCCCAAGACCAAGGCGGAGAAGAAGCAGGACGCGAAGCAGCACGCCAAGCAGTACCGCAAGGCGCGCCGGGGCGAACGCCGCTCGCGCACCGTCTCCAAGGCGACCGCCAAGAGCAAGGCGCGCGCCAAGCCGAAGGGCAAAGGTGGGGGCAAGCGCTGATGCACCCCAACCCGCTGTTCCGGTCCGATGATCGCCAGCTGTTCGAAACGCTGATCGACCAGATCGGCTTCGGGATGGTATTCCTGACCACGCCGGATGGCCCGCGCGTGGCGCACACGCCGCTGCTCTCGACCGGAGACGGTGCGGTCCAGTTCCACCTCGCACGCGGCAATGCGCTGACCCGCCATCTCAACGGCGCGACCGCGCTGATCACGCTGAACGGGCCGGACGCCTACGTTTCTCCCCGCTGGTACGACAACCGCGATACGGTGCCTACATGGGACTACGTCGCGCTGGAGCTGGAAGGCCGCGTGCGGCGGATGGCGGACGAGGGGCTGGAAGCCTTCCTCCACGCCGCGATCGCCAAGCACGAGGCACGGATCGAGGGCGAGCCCTGGCGGGCGGAGGAAACGAGCGAGGCGACTTGGGGCGGGCTGTTCCGCGGGATCGCCGGGTTCGAGATGGAAGTGCAGGCCTGGCGCCCCACCCTCAAGCTGTCGCAGAAGAAGAGCCCCCAAGAACGCGCGCGAATTGCCGATGGGCAGGAGGCCGCCGGCCGGCCCGCCCTCGCCGCGCTGATGCGGAGCCTCGGCGCATGAGCGTGCGGCTCGCGGTGTTCGATTGCGACGGCACGCTGGTCGACGGGCAGGCGGCGGTGTGCGATTCGATGGAGGTTGCTTTTGCTGAGGTCGGCCTGCCGCAGCCGGATCGCAACGCGGTACGGCGGATCGTCGGCCTCAGCCTGCTGCAGGCGGTGCGCCAGCTGGTCCCCGATGCGGAGCACGAGACGACGCTGGAAGTGGTCGAGGCCTACAAGGCCAGCTTTCGCGCGACGCGGGAAAGCGGTGCCCTGCGCGAACCGCTCTACCCCGGCATTCGCGAGACGCTGCACGCCTTGCGCGATGCGGGGTGGAGCCTTGCGGTCGCGACCGGCAAATCGGATCGCGGGCTGATCGCCACCCTCGCCGCCAACGACCTGTCCGACCTGTTCGAAAGCCTGCAGACCGCCGATCGCCACCCGTCCAAGCCGCATCCCGCGATGCTGGAGGCGGCGCTGGTCGAATGCGGTGCGCAGGCGAGCGATGCGGTGATGATCGGCGACACCTCCTTCGATATCGACATGGCGAAATGCGCGGGCGTAGCGCCGATCGGCGTCGCCTGGGGCTACCACGAGCCTGCCGAGCTGCTGCGCGCCGGCGCGGTCTCGGTGGCCGATGCGCCCAGCCAGCTGACGGAGTTGATCCTTGCCCGATAATGCCCCCGAACGTGCGCCCGACCACTCTGGGGAGGAACGCGCCGCGCGCCGTTACTGGCTGCTGCAATTCATCCGGCTGGCGGGCATCTTCGTCACCTTCACCGGCGCGATGATGGTCGCGGACCGGATCGAGGGCGGCGCATTCGGCCCGATCCTGTTCGTCGCCGGGCCGCTGCTGTTCTTCATCGTGCCCGTCCTGCTCGCCAAGCACTGGAAGCGGCAGAACCCGTGAAGCGATTCTGGAAAGAGGCGACGCTGCGCGCGGTCGAGGGCGGCTGGCAGGTCTGGCTGGACGAACGCGCGGTAAAGACGCGCGGCGGTGCGCCGCAGGTGGTGCCGACCCGCGCACTCGGCGAGCTTCTGCGCGCAGAGTGGGCCGCAACGGGCGAGGAATTCGCCCCGGAAGACCTGCCGCTGCGCGATCTGGCCGATCGCGCGATCGATGCCGCGCGCGCAGCACCCGAACCGATAATCACCCGCCTGCTGGGCTTCGCCGATGGCGACACGCTCTGCTATCGCGCGGAACCTGACGAGGCGATAGCACACCGGCAGGCCGAGGTGTGGGAGCCGATCATCGGGAGGATCGAGGCCGATCTGGGCATACAGCTGACCCGCACCCACGGCATCCTCCACCGCCCTCAGTCAGAGCAGAGCCTCGCTGCGATCCGCAGTCGTCTCGAAACGGAGAACGCCTTCGCGCTGGTCGGGCTGGACATTGCCGCATCGCTCGCCGCGTCACTGTGCATCGCGCTCGCCGGGCTGGACGAGGATGCAGACCCGCAGGCGCTATGGGGCGCGGCCAACCTCGAACAGGACTGGCAGGCAGAACGCTGGGGCTTCGACGAAGAGGCGCTGTCGCGCCGCAACGAACGCGAAGCCGAGTTCACCAAGGCGCTGGCCTTCGCGCGAGCCGCCCGCGCAAAGGACTAGGTGCCCTTCCCTTCCTGAATAGCGCGGGTGTCTGCGGGTACTCCCGCGCCCTAGCGACCGATCCAGTCGGCCACGTCGATCGCGACCTGGTTGGCCGCATCGTTCAGCGCAACGCCGACCGGCGAAGCCTCTGCAGGAACGCCGGGCACGCGCGCGGTGAAGCGGCGGGTCTGCAGTTTCCCGCCATTCTCGCGGATCGCGTCGTAGGTGACCACCACCGCGCCACTGCGCGCATCATAGCCGAATTCGCGCAGGGTTCCGCGCAGCACGCTGTCCGACGCGGCGCGGCTTTCGACATCGTCCAGCACCAGTCGCCCGGTCCGCTCGCGGATCGTGGTGACGAGCAGGTTCTGGAACAGCTTGCTGGGCCGGTCGACCCACACCGCATCCTTCAGATAGGCGATGGTCGAGGGATCGACCTGCACCGGCACGCGGGTGACGGACAGGCTGCCCGGCACCTCCGGCTGGCGCACGGTCAGCACGCCGCTCGCCTCGCCTCCCGGCCCGGCGCCCTCGGCGATCTGGACCGACGGCGTCAGGGTGAGCAGCGCGGGCGGCGGGTCTTCGCCGAAGCTGATGCAGCCGCCCAGCGCGAGCGTGGCGGTGGCCAGGATCGAAAGGCGCAGGCTGGCCATGCGAGGCATGCGGGTTGCGGGCACGTCGATCAATCCTCCGGTTCGTAATCGGGCAGCTTGGGCGAGTTGATCAGGTCGGACGCGCCCTTGTCCTCGATCCGCTGGGTCAGGCTGCGCAGCGAACGGCTGGTCGCCTGCAGGTCTTCCAGCGTGGCATTCGCACTCGGCAGGGTCTTTTCGTTGAGCGAGCGGACCGCAGGCTGCGCCTGTTCGAGCGTCTGGTTGAGCGTGTCGGCCGCCTGATTGGCTTTCTGCAGCGTCCCGCGCAGCTCCTTGGCCAGCGATTCGCCCTCGTTGTTGAGCAGTTCGTTCGCCGAATTGGTCGTCCGTTCGAAGGAATCGAGCGCTTCGCTCGCCTCGCGAAGGGTGATCTGCATCTCGGCAAGCGCGCCCTTGAGCTGCGGCGTGGCGTCCGCGACATCCGCAGTCACCCGGTTGGTGTTGCGCAGGATGCCCGAAAGTTCGCGCTGGTTGTCGTCCGACAGCAGCATGGTCAGCCGCTCGGTCAGAGTCGACAGGCGCTCCAGCAGCAATGGCGCATTGGCGAGGATTTCGCCGAACCCGCCGGCCTTGGGCGGAATCACCGGCGCGCCTTCGGGGCACGCGGTGGTTTCGCAGGTGATCGGCGGGCGGCCCTTGCGCGCGCCGTCCAGCAGGATGGTCGAAACCCCGGTGAAAGAGCTCTGCACGGTGGCGGTCGTGCCGACCAGCACGGGCACTTCGGGCTTTACCGCGATGCGCACGCGGACGAATTCGGGATCGGTCTCCCACAGCGAGATGTCGCGCACCTGCCCCACCGGCACCCCGGCGAAGGAGACGGAGCTGCCATTGGCAAGCCCGGCGACCGACTGCTTGAAGAAGATGTCGTATTCCTTGCGGTCGTTCTCGCCCAGTCCCGCGATCCACACGATGAACAGCGCAAGCGCGGCGAGCAAGAGGAGCGTGACCGCACCCACCCAGACATGGTTGGCTCTTGTTTCCATGTGCGTCCCTATGCCCGCGAATGGACGGGCTTGTCCATCGCGCTAACCATCCACCGGCTTCCCCTGCGCCGCACGCCCGCGCGGGCCGTTGAAGTATTCCTGAATCCAAGGATGGTCCATTTCCAGAAGTTCGGGGATCGTGCCCACCGCAATCACCTTCTTGTCGGCCAGCACCGCGACCCGGTCGCAGATCGCGAACAGGGTATCGAGGTCGTGGGTGATCAGGAACACGGTCAGCCCCAGCGTTTCCTTCAGCCCGCGCAGCAGCTCGTCGAAGGCAGAGGCGCCGATCGGATCGAGCCCGGCGGTCGGTTCGTCCAGAAACAGCAGTTCCGGATCGATCGCGAGCGCGCGGGCGAGCCCGGCGCGCTTCTTCATCCCGCCGGAAAGTTCGGACGGGAACTTGGAGGTCGCTTCCTCGGGCAGGCCCGACATGACGACCTTGTAGCGCGCGATCTCGCGGGCGATCTCAGCGTCGAGGTCGGGGTAGAACTGCGTGATCGGCACTTCCACGTTCTCGCCCACGGTCAGGGTGGAGAACAGTGCCCCGCCTTGGAACAGCACGCCCCAGCGGTTGCGTACGCCCAGCGCCTCGTCCGGTTCGGCGTCGGTCATCGACTGGCCGAAGACCTCGATGTGCCCATCGTCGGGCTGCTGGAGGCCGATGATCGAGCGCATCAGCACGGACTTCCCCGTGCCCGACCCGCCGACCACGCCGAGAATCTCCCCGCGCTTCACATCCAGATCGAGGTCTTCGTGGATCACCTGATCACCGAAGGAATTGACCAGCCCGCGCACACGCACAGGGTACTCGCCCTGAAACCGCTCGTGCCGCTCAGGCTTTTCCTCGCCGAAAATCTCGTTGACGATAGTGTTCATCCCCAGCCGATCCCGGTGAAGAACACCGCAAAGAATGCGTCGAGCACGATGACCGTGAAGATCGCCTGGACCACCGCCTTGGTCGTGCGCAGCCCGACTTCCTCGGAATTGCCGCGCACCTGCATCCCCTGATAGCAGCCCGACATGCCGACGATCAGGCCGAACACCGGGGCCTTGATCATCCCCACCCACACATCGTGGGCCGGCACGACCTCGTGGATGCGCATCAGGAAGGTCCAGAAGGGAATGCCCAGCATCACGTCGGACACCACCGCCCCGCCGATGATCGCCATGCACGAGGCATAGAAGCCCAGCAGGATCATCATGAACACGCAGGCGACCAGCCGCGGGATCACCAGCACCTCGACCGGCGAGATGCCGATCGTGCGCATCGCGTCGATCTCTTCGGTCAGTTTCATCGTGCCGATCTGCGCCGCGAAGGCCGATCCGGATCGGCCCGCGACCATGATTGCGGTCATCAGCACGCCCAGTTCGCGCAAGGTGATTCGGCCGACCAGGTTCACCGTCAGCGCCTCGGCCCCGAAGGCCTGCAGCTGCACCGCGCCCTGCTGCGCGATGACGATCCCGATCAGGAAGCTCATCAAGCCGATGATGGGCAGCGCGTTGACGCCGACCGATTCGAACTGATGCACCATCGCGCGATGGCGGAACCGGCGCGGATGGCGAATCAGCGAGGCCGCGCCCGCCAGTATCTGTCCGAAAAAGCCGACCACGCTGACGATCCCGCGCCCGGCTTCGAACACTTTTTCGCCCATTGCTTCGGGCGCGCGCGTCAGCAGCGGCAGCCGCGGGGCGGAGACATCGGAGCTGTTGGCGCTCTCGCCCACCGCTGTCAGCAGGCGGTCGGCCCGTTCGCTGGCATTTTCGATCGAGGCGGAGTGATTGCGCGCCAGCGTGCAGGCGAACCAGGCACCGACAGTGTCGATCTCGCTCACCTCGGCAAGGTCGATCACGTCGATATCATCGTCCAGCTTGCGCAGGCCGCGGTCGACATTGGCGATGGTGGAAAGCAGGTACGGGCCTTTGAGCCGCAGGACCGTGCGCCCCCCATCCCCCTTGTCCAGAGTATAGTCCGCCTCGGTCGCCATCGGGCAACGCTATGCGGGCAAAGCGTTATGATCACAAGCCGTGTGGTGACAATCGCGTCTCGCGCTGCTTATGGCACACACCATGACGAACACGCTCTCGACCACCTTCGACCCCGCCGACATCGAAGCGCGCTGGTACGCGCATTGGGAACAGAATGGCTGCTTCCGGCCCGAACGCCCGGATGCGGAACCCTTCACCATCGTCAACCCGCCGCCCAACGTCACCGGCAGCCTGCATATCGGCCACGCGCTCGACAACACCTTGCAGGACATCGTCGTCCGTTACGAACGGCTGCGCGGCAAGGATGCGCTGTGGGTGGTCGGCATGGACCATGCCGGTATCGCCACGCAGATGGTGGTCGAGCGGCAGCTGGAAGCGAAGCAGGACAAGCGCACCAACTACTCCCGCGAGGACTTCATCCAGAAGGTGTGGGAGTGGAAGGCCGAAAGCGGCGGTGCCATTACGGGCCAGCTGCGCCGCCTGGGCTGCTCGATGGACTGGTCGCGTGAACAATTCACGATGGACGAGCATTTCAGCAAAGCCGTCACCAAGGTGTTCGTCGACCTGTACAACGACGGGCTGATCTACCGCGACAAGCGGCTGGTGAACTGGGACCCGAAGCTGAAGACCGCGATTTCGGACCTCGAAGTCGAGCAGCAGACGATCGCCGGCAGCTTCTGGCACTTCCGCTATCCGCTGGAAGAGGGCGTAACTCTGGCCGATGGTCGTGACTATATCGAGGTCGCCACCACCCGCCCCGAAACGATGCTGGCCGACATGGCCGTGGCGGTTCATCCGACCGACGAGCGCTACGCATCGGTCGTTGGCAAGCATGTGATCCTGCCGATCACCGGGCGCCGCATCCCCATCGTGGCGGACGAGCATGCCGACCCCGAACTGGGTTCGGGCGCGGTGAAGATCACCCCGGGGCACGACTTCAACGATTTCGAGGTCGGCAAGCGCGCCGGGTTCAAGCCCGCCGAGATGCTCAACATGCTCGATCAGAACGGCGATGTCGTGCAGACAGCCGACGGGCTGGTGCCCGAGGAGTTCATCGGCCTCCACCGCTTCCGCCGCGACGAACTGAACGGCGCGCGCGAAGCCGTCGTCGCGCGGCTCAAGGCCGACGGCTACCTGATCCCGCACATCGCCAGGACCAAGAAGGGCGAGGAAGTCGAGCACGACGCTGAACCGCGCCAGATCGCGACGCCTTTCGGTGATCGCGGCGGCGTGGTGATCGAGCCGTGGTTGACCGACCAGTGGTATGTCGACGCCGAAAAGCTCGCGGTGAAGCCGATCGAGGCGGTGCGTAGCGGCGAGGTCGAGATCGTCCCCAAGACCTGGGAGAAGACCTTCTTCAACTGGATGGAGAACATCCAGCCGTGGTGCGTTTCGCGCCAGCTGTGGTGGGGGCACCGCATTCCGGCATGGTACGCCGACGATGGCCGCGTGATCGTGGCCGAGGATGCCGACGCGGCGCAAAGCCTCGCCGGGCCGGGCGTCAGCCTGGTTCAGGACGACGACGTTCTCGACACGTGGTTCTCCAGCGCCCTGTGGCCCTTCGCCACGCTCGGCTGGCCGGAAAAGACCGACCTGCTCGAAAAGCACTATCCCAACTCGCTGCTGATCTCGGGCTTCGACATCCTGTTCTTTTGGGACGCGCGGATGCTGATGGCGGGCTATTTCAACACCGGACAGAAGCCGTGGGAGAAGCTGTACCTCCACGGCCTCGTGCGCGCCGCCGACGGCTCCAAGATGAGCAAGTCGAAGGGCAACGTGGTCGATCCGCTGATCCTGATCGACCAGTACGGCGCGGATGCGCTGCGCTTCTTCATGGCGGCGATGGAAAGCCAGGGCCGCGACATCAAGATGGATGAGAAGCGGGTCGAGGGGTATCGCAACTTCGCCACCAAGCTGTGGAACGCAGTCCGCTACTGCCAGACCAACGGCATCGGCGCGTCGCAGTCCATCGCCGCGCCCGAAGCCCGCCTCGCGGTCAATTCGTGGATCATCGGCGAGGTGATCGAGACCAAGGCGACGATCGAGAAGGCGCTGGCCGACCTGCGCTTCGATGCCGCCGCCAACGCGATCTACCACTTCGTGTGGGATCGCTTCTGCGACTGGTATCTGGAGCTGATCAAACCAGTCTTCGCCGGCGACGCCGCGGATGCGGACAGCCCGCCGGCGCAGGAAACCCGCGCGGTTGCCGGGTGGGCGATCGACCAGATCCTGGTCATGCTGCACCCCTTCATGCCCTTCGTCACCGAGGAGCTGTGGCATGCTCAGGCGCAGTTCCAGGGCGGCGAGCGCCCCTACGAGCTGATGCTGGCCGCATGGCCCGATCCGCAGGCCGAGGTCGACGCCGATGCTGTCGCCGCGATCGACTGGGTCATCGCGCTGACCACCGCAGTCCGCGGAGCCAAGAGCGAGCTGGGCATTGCCCCGGGCGCGAAGCTGGAGGCATGGCTGCCCGCCCCCTCCCCGCTGGCGACCCGCGTGGTCGAGCGCAGCGCGGCGGCGATCGAGCGCCTTGCCCGCCTCACCCCGCTGCATCTGGGCGAGGAAGCTCCCGCAGGTCCGGCGATGCAGGTCGCGGCGGGCGAGGATGCGTTCATCATCCCGCTGGAAGGCCACGTCGATGTCGAGGCGGAAAAGGCGCGTCTGACCAAGGCGATGGAGGCGAGCCAGAAGGAGTTCGGCTCGCTCGACAAGCGTCTGTCCAACCCCTCCTTCGTCGAAAAGGCCAAGCCGGAAGCGGTGGAGAAGGCGAAAGCGGACGCGGCCTTCCACGCCAGCGAGATCGACCGGCTGCGCGCTGCACTGGCAAGACTGGGGTAAGTCGGAGGATCGCCCTCTACGAAAACCGTGAGAGCGATCCTACTTCTGCCCAATGACGCCCTGGATCATTCTCGGCATTGCGCTGCTCGGTGCCGCTTTCGTGCTTTACCGAGGTTACGCGAAGCGGCGCAGGCGCAGGGCGTTGCTGGCGTCCGCGCTATCGGCGGAGCAGCGCGCGACGGTCGAGAGGCTGGTGCCGCTTGTGCGTCGCCTGCCCGAACCCACGCGGGCCGCGCTGGAGGGGAAGATCAATCTCTTCCTCGATCAGATCACCTTCCGCGGCCAGAACGGGCTCGAAGTCAGTGACGACATGCGGCTGTCCATTGCGGCGCAGGCCTGCCTGCTGATCGTCAACAGCCCGGTCTGGTACGATACGCTCAGGAACGTGCTGATCTACCCGTCGGCCTTCCTCACCAACCGCGACACGCATGACGGCCAGTTCGTGCACGAGAACACGCACGCGACGCTGGGTGAAAGCTGGGCCCGTGGCCCGGTAATCCTGGCATGGGACCACGCGCTGCAGGGCGGTCTGGATGCCGAGGACGGGCATAATGTGGTGATCCACGAATTCGCGCACCAGCTGGATGGCCTCTCGGGCCACACCAACGGCATCCCGCTGCTGCGCAAGGGGCAGGCCTATGCGGGTTGGGAAAAGGCCATGCTCGACGCCTTTCAGGACCAAGTCCGGCGTGTCGAGAATGGGCAATCCACTCTGATCGACCCCTATGGCGCGACCAGCCATCAGGAGTTTTTCGCCGAAGCGATCGTCACCTTCTTCGAGCGACCTCTCGCGATGCGCGACCAGATGCCGGCGCTGTACGAGCAGCTGGCAAGGCTGCTCGCGCTGGACCCCGCCCAATGGGACTGATGTTGCGGGCGGGCAGCATCTGTACCCCACCGACTGCCGCGCGATTTCCTACTGCCCTGATTTCTGGCAAGACCGACCGATGATCGCCCTTCCCTCCACCACCGGCATCCGTGTTGCGTGCGCCCACAAAGGGGGCAGTTTTTCAACCCCTGGACTGTGTGTCAGGTGTGTCAGGAACCCTACAACGCGATGAGCCTCGTTCTCGCCACCGACGACACCGGCGGGCCGGAGATCTTCGCCTCGGTACAGGGCGAAGGGCCGAGCGCGGGCGAACCGACCGCCTTCGTGCGCCTGTCGCGCTGCAACCTTGCCTGCGTGTGGTGCGATACCGCCTATACCTGGCACTTTGCGGGTGACGAGCGGCCCCATCGCTCGGGCCAGACCTTCGATCGCAAGGCCAATCAGGTGACGCTGGAGGTGGAGGATGTCGCCGCGCGGATCGCGGCGCTAGGCCAGCGGCGGCTGGTAGTGACCGGGGGAGAGCCGATGTTGCAGGCCCCCGCCCTGGCGCAGCTACTCGCGCTGCTGCCCGACGTGACCGTGGAGATAGAGACCAACGGCACTGCCTTCCCCCCGCCCAAGCTCGAAGTGTGGGTCGACCAGTTCAATATCAGCCCCAAGCTCACCCACTCGGGCAATGCCCGCGAACTGGCGATCGTCCCCGCAGTGCTGCGCCGCTACGCCAGCGACGGGCGCGCGTTCTTCAAGTTCGTGGTCGCAGAACCTGCCGATGTCGAGGAAGTGCGCGAGGTCGTGCGGGCCAATGCCCTACCCCGCGGCCGCGTGTTCGTGATGGCCGAAGGCACCGACGGCGCGACGCTGCGCGCGCGGCAGGACTGGCTGGTGCCGCTGTGCCTCGAACACGGCTACCGCCTATCCGACCGGCTGCATATTCATCTGTTCGGCGATACGCGGGGCACGTAGTGTGTTGGTGCAGACCGCCCGCCCCGCCTCCCCACCCGGCCACCACATGATGGGTGTACCCTTGGTGGCCGGGTGGGGGGGCGGGGCGGGTGGCGACCGGTTCGCGCCAGCGAACCCCAAGAGCTACGCGTGCGATCTCCACCGGCGCACGACCCGCTCGATCGCCTCTTCCTCGCCGCCGGATTCGCTCCACAGCGCGCTGAAGCTGGGGTCTTCCGAGGCGGGGCGGCGGTGCTCCTCCAGCGTATCGAACGCGGCGCGGATGGGGATCGTCACGCCCTCGCCGCAGATGATGCACTCGCGGTTGCGCAACGCGGGGATCGCATCGAGGAAGCCGCGCGCCCCTTCGGGCATCGCGGCCTTGACGAAGGCCTGGTCGCGCTCGTTGTTGAGCCGCATGGAGATGATCGTGCCGCATTGCGACAGCACGCCCTCGGCGAGGTCCGACGGGCGCTGCGTGATGAGGCCCAGCGCGACGCCGTACTTGCGCCCTTCCTTGGCAATCCGGCTGAGCACCTTGCCGACCGAGGAATTGTCGAAGTTCTTCTCGTTCGGCACGTACCGGTGCGCCTCTTCACACACCAGCAGGATCGGGCGGGTGCGCTCCTCGCGCGCCCACACGGCATAGTCGAACACCAGCCGGCTCAGCACCGCAACCACGGTGCTGGTGATGTCGGACGGCACGCCGGAGACGTCGATCACGCAGATCGGCTTGCCATCGGTCGGCAGGCGGAAGATGCGCGAGAGGAACTCCGCCATCGTGTCGCCCACCAGCATGCCGGAGAACAGGAAGCGGTAGCGCGGATCGGACTTCACCTCGTCCAGCTTGGCCTTGATCCGCATGTAGGGCGCGGTGCCCGAAGCCTTCTCGAGCTCTCCCATCTCCTTGTTGAGCGCGGCGCTGAGGTCCGAGAGCATGTATGGCACCGGGGAATCGACGGTGATCTTGCCGAGGTCTTCGGCCATCCGGTTCTTGAGCCGCGCGGCGAGCAGGCACTTTGCAAGGATGTCCGCATCCCCCTGCCGCTCGTTCCCGCGACTGGTGAGCAGGATTTCGCAATGTTCCTCGAAGTTCATGAGCCAGTACGGCATCTTGAGGTTGCTCACATCCAGCGTCGCGCCGTTCTCCTTGAACGCGCTCGCATATTCGCCGTGCGGATCGACCATGATCACATGGCCCTGCGGCGCCGCTTCGCAGATGCGGTGCAGGATCAGCGCGGTGGCGGTCGACTTGCCCGTGCCCGTCGAACCCAGCAGCGCGAAGTGCTTGCCCAGCAGCGTGTCGATATAGAGCCCGGCGCGAATGTCGCGCGTGGGGAACACCGTGCCCACTTCGATATAGGAGCGTCCATCGCTCGCGAAAATGTGCCGCAGATCGCTGGTGCTGGCGGGAAAGACCATCCCGCCCGGCACCGGATAGCGCGTGATGCCGCGACGGAAGCCGTGGATCCGCCCGGTCAGCTTCTCTTCCCGGCCTTCGCCGAGAAAGTCGATCTCCGCGATGATGCCGCCGGTACCGCGCCGGTCGCGGCGCTGGCTGCGAATGGTGGCGAGCAGCCAGTTCTCGCCCGCGCGAATCTTCACCTGGCTGCCGACTTGGCCCGAGGCGATGATCGCGGGATCGGTGTCCTGCGCGCATTCGGACAGCCGTTCTGGATCGAGCGCGACGATCGCGCCGGCGCCCGATACGTCGAGGACCACACCCATCGGCTGGAGCGCGTTGTTGGCCGTCGGCGCATGCGCGGTATCGTCGTGGTCGACCGGCGCGGCCAGATCGGCACGCCCCTTGAAATCAAGACCCCCGAGATCCGTCATCGTGAATATCCCGCCCTTTTTGCGTGGCTCCGTCCGCTTGGAACCAGCGCTTGCGGTAACCGCGGCAGGGTTAAAAACCGGTCAAAATCATCGGGAAGAGGATTACGACCTGTTGAACAGTCGCCCTGCGAGCCAGCCCATGAACAGCGACAGCGCGATCGCGACAAGACCGTAGAACAGAGGTTCGCGGTCGGCGAAGACCTCCACAAACCGCTCGAACCCGACCTTGCGCACCGAGACCTCCGCCACCGCGCTGGCGAGTACGCGCCCGTCGCGAACCGCGAAGGTTTCCGCCGTGTACTGCCCGGTCTGAACATTGGACGGCAGGCCGATCCGCGCCTGATACAGGACGCCTTCGCGAACCTGCACGCCATCCTCGATCGTGCGATAGAGGCCCTGCCGCTCCCTCAGGTCGACCAGCCCGGCGCGAAAGCGCGCCTGCTCTTCCGGGTCGATCGAACCGGCCGGGCTGAGCTGGATGAACTCGGTCCCGAACTCGAAGATTGCCGCAGTCTTCTCATCCACGATCTGGTCGATCGGGCGGCTGGATGCGACTGCGAAATAGCTGGGGGCGGAGCGGAACGCGGTGCTTTCCGCATTCATCCAGATGCCGCCGATCTGGCGTTTCTCACGCAGGCGGATCGACTGGCTCGGCCCCTTCAGCACCACGATCACGTCGAAGTCCTTCTCGCGGCCCGTGGGGTCGATCACAGCGCCGAACAGCAGCAGGTCAGTGCCGGTGAAGCCTTGCCGCACCTGGACTTCCCTTTGCGACACTTCGGGCACCAGCACCGGGTCGGGCGAACCATTGCTCTGGCCGCACAGCGCAAACAGGCACATGATCGCAAAGGCGAAACGCCAGGGCGCGGTCATCGTCACAGATTGACCACCGAATACACCTCGTCCGGCTGGATGCTGAGACCGAACAGCATCCTCAGCGCGACCAGCAGCACGATCGTCGCCAGCGCAAGACGCAGCCAGTCTGGTTTCAGCTTCAACGCGATCCTCGTGCCGAACTGCGCGCCGAGGACGGAGCCGACCAGCAGCAGCGCCGCCAGCACGAGGTCGACCGCCTTGGTCGTCAGCGCATGAGTCATGGTCGATGCCATAGTGACGAACAGAATGTTGAACAGCGAGGTGCCGACCACGACCTTGCCGCTCATCCCGAGGATATAGAGCATCGCCGGCACCAGCATGAAGCCGCCGCCAACGCCCATCAGCATGGTCAGGATGCCCACGCCGGTGCCCAGAATCAGCGGCGCGAGCGGGGAGATGTACAGCCCCGAGCGATAGAAACGCCAGCGATAGGGCAGCGCGGCGACCAGCGGGTGGTGGCGCCGCTTGGCCGCACGTTTGAGGCCCTTGGACTGGCGGATGTTCAGCGCAGCCAGCGCCTCGCGCATCATCAGCGCACCGATCGAGCCAAGCATGAAGACGTAGAGGATGTTGATGACCACATCGATCTGACCGATCGACTGGAAGAAGCTGAACAGGGCGGCACCGATCAGCGCGCCGAAGATGCCGCCCACCACCAGCACGCCGCCCATCCGGTAATCGACCCCGCCGCGCCGGTTGTGCGCGAGCACCCCGGAAACGCTGGCCCCGGTCACCTGGGTTGCGGCGGATGCGGCGGCAACGGTCGGCGGTATGCCGTAGAAAATCAGCAGCGGCGTGGTGAGGAACCCGCCGCCGACCCCAAACAGGCCCGACAAGATCCCCGTCAGCGCGCCGAGCGCGACGATGACCAGCCCGTTGACCGAGAGATTCGCGATGGGAAGATAGACATCCATTTTCGGGGTCGAGCCGTAGTCCTTTCGCCCCTGCGAATAAAGCGTCCCTCGGCTTAATTCGGTACTAAAAGGATGCCGCCAGCGTCACCGCAAGTCCATCGCCCGGCACCGCGTCGCCTGCGACCCTCAACCGGTAGTCGACCGAGCCGCGGAGGGTCGTCCTCCCGGTGGTCAGGGTTGCACTCGCCGTCGGGCCGAGATCAAGCCGGGTGGCACCACGCTGCGCCCCGCCCCATGCGCCGCCGCCGATCGCCACCTGCTCCCTCTCGCTCCGAATCACCGGTGCTTCCACGATCGCCCTGCCGTCGACGAAGCCGGTGGCGTAGTCGCCACCCACGTAGCCAGCCTGAAGATAGCCTTCCGCCTCTAGCACTGGCCCGACCTGACGGCGCGGCAGCCCGGTTACGACGTAGGCGGCGGGGCGCACCTGCGTACCGCCGGGGCGGTTGGTCACCCGCAGCTCGCCATGCACGCGCAGCGGGACGTTTCGTGCAAGACCGATACTGACGCCTGCCGCCGCCTCGCTCTCGCCACCGGGGACCAGCGCCTTGCTGGCGCGGGCATAGGCCGTCGGCTGCAGCGCAGAGCCCGGGACAAGCGAGTAACGCGCCACCGCACCGATCTGGTCGCTGCCGTAGCTTGCGGGATTGACACTCGCCAATCGCGGGCCGGCCCCTCCCTGGCGGACCAGCAGCCACGCATCGGCGGACCAGCGATCCACCTGCGCAGACCGCGATCGGGGGTGTGGTGAAGGCGGGACCGAGGCCTTTATCCACCCTCTCCGCTGTTCGGGCGAGATCATCGCAAGACGGTCATAGGGCGGCACCAACCCGAAGGCGGCGGCATAGAGCAACTGGTGATTGGCAGAGAGGTTCGATCGGGCAAGCTGCGCAGCGGCGGGAGTATGGGCCACAATGGCCAGCGAAACGCCTCCCTCGTTGCCTTGGACAGCACTGCCGGAGGCAACGGCATCTCCGCGTGCTCCCACCAGTTCGGCATGCAATTGCTGGAACGTATCGGCCTGCGAAACCCCATCGGGGTCCGAACGGGGTGCCTCCTCCAACGCATCTGTCCGGGCTTTGGCGAACAGTCCGCCGGACGGTGGCAAAGCGAAGGGTATCTCCCAGAACGAGGCGCGAACGCCGACCCACGCTGCGAGGATGGCGAACATCGCCATCAGCGGGCGCCCTCCCCTGCGGCCCGACCCGATCATGCCAGCATCTCCTGCGAGACCGCAGGATGTTCGCGATGCTCGGTCTTGTCCCACCGCAGGGTCCCGCCCCGCAGGCTGAACACATATTGAGCGACCGCACGGCGCGCAGCCATGATCGCGATGATGTTGCTCAAGGGAATGCGCAAAACCGCCCGCATGCCCTCCCTTGGCCCGTACTCGCGCGCGGTGAACAGCGCGCGGCACGCCGCCCGCCAGCCAAGGCTTGCCGCGTTGGCGATCAGCAGCGCCTTGGTTGCGGGGGTGACGACCGGCGCGCGCGCCAACCCCAGCTGGTGGGCGATTGCCAACCCACCAGTCAGGAAGACGAGCAGATAGGCGACGAACAGCACCAGCGCCGAGAGCGGCCCGCGACGGTCGCGCACGCGCATCCAGCCGTCGAGCGGCCGCCCACTCCAGCCCATCCGATCCCACCCCTGCAGCGCGATGCCGCATACCCAGCGGGTCTTCTGCCGGACTGCGGTCTCCAGCGTGCGGGGAAAGAAGGCACGCGTGGCGATCAACCGCCCGTCTTCTCCGCGTACCCGGACGAATTTGGTTGCGCCGCCGGCTTCCGCGATCTTGAGCCCCAGTTCGTAATCCTCGGTCAGGCTACTAGCGTCGAACGGTCCGCTGCACCCACTCTGGACGTCGAGCAGGGCAAGCCGCTCGCGAGAGACCGCACAGCCCACGCCTGCCGAGGGAAAGCCTGCGCGCAGCCAGTCGCGCACCACCATCGCCTTGGCATGCGCCTCGGCAAACTCGTCGATGTAGTGGCCCGATACCCAGCGCGACCGGCGCTGGCGCATCGGCAACACGGGCAATTGCAGCAGTTCGGCTTTTGCCAGCCCCGCATCGAGTAGCGACAGGGCGGCAGGGTCGACCATGTCCTCCGCATCATGGATCACCACCATCCGGAAGCGCATCCCCTCGCGCCGTTCGTCCTCCTCGATCGCGCGATAGAGCCGGTTCATGCAGTCCGCCTTGGTCGTCGGGCCGCGTGCCGAATGGACCACGATGCGCACCCGCGACTGGCCCCGCGCGGCCCGCGTTGCTGCCCCGATGGTGGCCGGGTCGTTCGCATAGCAGCCAACGTAGAGGCGCAGCTGAGCCTGCGGCCATGCATCCAGCAGGTGCCGCATCGTCGCGCCGATCACGTCGTCTTCGTGCCAGGCAGGGATGATCGCTGCGGCCGGCCCGGCAATCGCGCGCCCTTCGACAGCAGATCGATCGATCCGGGGCGTGCGAATACGCCCGCGCACGCGTCCGGCCAGATAGAGCGCGTCGATCGCGAGCTCGTCGAGAGTACCGAGAAGAAAGAAAAGGCTCGCGAACAGAAGCAGTTCGTGCTGGAGCAGGACGAGCCAGTCGACTGGCGTTAGTTCCGCCGCTAGCATGCTGCCCGGTCCCCCCCTTGCCCTCAGGTAGCAACCTATCGAAGCGTTCGGGGCCTTGCAACGCGCGAAAGATTGAGAAAAAGGGGCCCCATGCTCGAACCGATCCGCAAACCGATCCGCCGTGCCATCGCTCCGGTGCGCGCCCTCTTCGTCAGCGATGCCTCGGCGGGCGTGCTGCTAATCCTGGTCGCTGCGGCGGCGCTGGTGGTGGCGAACTCGCCTCTGGCGGAAGATTACCACGACCTCCTCTACACCTATTGGTGGCCCAAAGAGGTCTTCTACCTCAACGACTTGCACCTGTGGATCAATGATGGCCTGATGGTCATCTTCTTCTTCGTCGTCGGGCTGGAGGTGAAGCGCGAACTGATCGCGGGCGAGCTCTCCAGTGCGGACAAGCGGACCTTGCCGATCATCTCCGCAGGCGCGGGGATGGCGGTGCCGGCCCTGATTTTCGTCAGCATCGCGGGCAGCAATCCGGAGCTGATCCGCGGCTGGGCGATTCCGGCGGCGACCGACATTGCTTTCGCTATGGGTGTTCTCGGCCTGCTCGGCAGCCGCGTCCCCGCCTCGCTGCGCCTGTTCCTGCTGACCGTCGCGATCGTCGACGATATCGGCGCGGTGCTGGTCATCGCGGTGTTCTATACCGCCCATCTGGACGTCATGTGGCTGGCGATTTCGTTCGTCGTCTTCGGCGCGCTGGTCGGCATGAACCGCTTTGGGGTGAAGAGCTTCTGGCCGTTCCTTCTCGGCGCGATCGCGCTGTGGCTGGCCGTACTGTTCTCCGGCGTTCACGCGACCATCGCGGGCGTGCTGGCCGCGCTGACCATTCCGATGCGCAAGGTCGATGGCCATTCGATGCTGGAGAAGGCCGAGCATGCACTCGCGCCGTGGAGCGCCTATCTGGTGGTGCCCATTTTCGGTTTCGCCAATGCCGGGGTCCACATCCTCGACATGACGGTCGAACAGATTTTCGCGCCCCTCCCGCTTGCGATCGCGACCGGCCTGTTCCTCGGCAAGCAGCTGGGCATTTTCACGATCGTGTTCCTGTCGGTAAAGCTGGGCATCGCGAAGAAACCCGAAAACGCGAACTGGATGGAGATATGGGGGGTCACGATCCTGACGGGGATCGGCTTCACCATGTCGTTGTTCATCAGCGGGCTGGCGTTCGGCAATTCGCAGCTGCTGGTCGATGAGGCGAAGATCGGCATCCTGCTGGGTTCGATTATCTCGGCGATTATCGGCTATGTCGCGCTGCGCCTGACCACGCAGCACCCCGAAGAGGCAAAGGTCTACGAGGAGGCGCGTCAGGCAAAGCCCTGACCGGCAGCGCTTGCGGTCGCAGCGGCGAGGGCCTATCTCGCGCCGCATCCGGGCACCGCAACAGGCGCGCCCCGCGACCGCATGCACCATTACCGATAAAGCGATGCTAAAGCCCCTCCGCACCCTCTTTCGCAAAGCGCCATCGGCCCCCAGCGCCTCCACGCCGCCGGGCGAGCGCTTCTACGCGATCGGTGATATTCACGGGTGCGATCGGCTGTTCGAGGCGCTGGTCGAAGCGATCGAGGCAGACGATGCCCAGGCGCCCGAAGCGAAAACCACGGTGGTGCTGCTGGGCGATCTGGTGGACCGGGGCCCCGGCAGCGCGCAGGTGATCGATACCGCTCGTGCCTGGGGCAAGCGGCGCAAGGTCCGCTATCTGGCCGGCAATCACGAGGAAATGTTCCTCGAAAGCTTCGAGGATCGCGAGGTGCTCAAGCACTTCCTCAAGCATGGCGGGCGCGAGACGATCCTGAGCTACGGGATCTCCAAATCCGAGTACAACGATCTGGAAGTCGACCAGCTGCGCAAGCGTCTCCACACGCTTGTGCCAAAGAAACATCGCGATTTTCTGGCCAGCTTCGAAGAGATCATCGTCGCGGGCGATTACGCCTTCGTTCACGCAGGCGTAAATCCGAAACAGGCGCTGGACCAGCAGAAGCGCAAGGATCTGCTGTGGATCCGTGACCGCTTTCTGGCGCACGGCGAACCGTTCGAAAAGGTCATCGTCCACGGGCACACGATCTTCGAAGATGTCGAACAGCGGCCCAACCGCATCGGCATCGACACCGGCGCTTTCCGCTACGGGCGCCTGACGGCGCTGGTGCTGGACGGTGAAACGCGCCGCTATATTCAGGCAGTCGATCGCGACGGAGATATCGCGATCGAACAATGGGATGATTAAGCCATGAAAATCGCAATGGTCGGCTCGGGCTACGTCGGCCTGGTCTCGGGTGCCTGCTTTGCCGATTTCGGCCATGACGTGGTCTGCATCGACAAGGACGAGGACAAGATCCAGCGGCTGCGCGAAGGCATCATGCCGATCTACGAGCCGGGCCTGGACGATCTGGTCGACAAGAATGCGAAGGCGGGCCGCCTGTCCTTCACCACCGATCTGGCCGAGGGCATTGCCGGTGCGGGTGCTATCTTTATCGCGGTCGGCACGCCCAGCCGCCGGGGCGATGGCCATGCGGACCTCTCCTTCGTCTACGCTGTCGCGCGCGAGATCGGCGAATCGCTGACCAACGACGCGGTCGTGGTGACCAAGTCGACCGTTCCCGTGGGGACCGGCGACGAGGTCGAACGGATACTCTCGCAAAGCCCCGCCGTGACCGAGCGCGGCCTGAAGGTGTCGGTGGTCTCCAACCCGGAATTCCTGCGCGAGGGTGCCGCGATCGGGGATTTCAAGCGTCCCGACCGCATCGTGATCGGGGCCGAGGACGATTTCGGGCGCGAGGTGATGCACGAAGTCTATCGCCCGCTGTTCCTCAACGAATCGCCGATCCTGTTCGTCGGGCGGCGCACCAGCGAGCTGATCAAGTACGCCGCCAACGCCTTCCTCGCGACCAAGATCACCTTCATCAACGAGATCTCCGACCTGTGCGAGAAGGTCGGCGCGAACGTGCAGGACGTTGCCCGCGGCATCGGGATGGACAACCGGATCGGTTCCAAGTTCCTCCACGCCGGGCCCGGCTATGGCGGCTCGTGTTTCCCCAAGGATACGCTCGCCCTGCTCAAGACCGCCGAGGACTACGAGAGCCCTGTGCGGATCGTCGAGGCGGTGGTGAAGGTCAACGACACCCGCAAGCGCGCGATGGGCCGCAAGGTGATCGACGCGCTCGGCGGCCTCGACGCAGCGCGGGGCAAGCGGGTCGCGATGCTGGGCCTGACCTTCAAGCCCAACACCGACGACATGCGCGATTCCCCCGCGATCGGCGTTGCGCAGGCGCTGGTCGATGCCGGGGTTTCCGTCGCCGCCTACGATCCGGAAGGCATGGAGCAGGCCCGCCCGTTGATGCCCGAGGTGGAGATGAAGGACGATCCCTACGCCGCCATCGAGGGCGCCGATGCGGTCGTCATCGTGACCGAGTGGAACGTGTTCCGCGCGCTCGACCTCAACCGGGTCAAGCAGCTTGCCAATGCCCCCGTGCTGGTCGACCTGCGCAACATCTACAAGCCTTCCGACATGCGCGAGGCCGGGTTTGAGTACACCAGCGTCGGTCGCGAATAGCGCCGGAGCAGGCGGTGCCAGGAGGCCTGTAAGCCGGGTTCTGTACCCGTCTTGCGACGGGTGGCAGCCATTCATCTAGACCGCCTGTTGCCAGACGGTTCGAGCAGCCAACCCGGACCCTCAAGAGCGAAGCGCTCCTGCCACGAATGGCGCGGGGTCCCTATTCGGCCTTGCTCCGGGTGGGGTTTGCCATGACGGGATCTGTTACCAGGCCCCCGGTGCGCTCTTACCGCACCCTTTCACCCTTGCCCGCTCCTGTGCAGGAACGTCGGCGGTTTGCTCTCTGTGGCACTTTCCCTGTGGTCGCCCACGGCGGGCGTTACCCGCCACCCTTACTTCGTGGAGCCCGGACTTTCCTCGCGTATTCGCATACCCGCGGCTGCCCGGCCTCCTGGCGCGGCCGATATAGCGCTCAAATCGCGAATAGATAGACCACTGCGCCTGACTAGCGCGCCAGCCCGCGGTCGCGGTCGAGCAGTAGCTGAAACAGGATCGCGCGGATTTCGCCGTCGATCACGCCGTCGATCAGTTCGGGCCGCCAGCGCCGCTGGAACGCCTCGACCACCTTGCGCCCGTCGCTGATGTCGTAACCGAACCGCTCCAGCGCGAGGTAGAACGCCCCGTCATTGTCGAACGGATCGCCCAGCTCCAGCTTGGTCGGGCGCGGCAGGCACAGGCCCAGCTGCGCGATCCGCGCCCAGGGAAACAGCTCGCCGGGGTCGGTCTTGCGCTGCGGAGCAACGTCCGAATGGCCGACCACATTGGCGCGAGGGATGTCGTAACGCTCCACGATCCGCGCCAGCAGGGGCACCAGCGCGGCGATCTGCGCATCGGCGAATTTGCGGTAGCCATAGGCGTGGCCCGGATGGTCCAGTTCGATCCCGACGCTGACCGTGTTCACATCGGTCTCGCCCCGCCAGTAGGAGACGCCCGCGTGCCACGCGCGCTTCTCCTCGGGCACCAGCCGGGTCACCTCGCCCGCTTCGCTGATGATGTAGTGCGCGGAAACCTTGGCCTCCGGGTCGGTCAGCCGCTCGATCGCGGCGTCCGCACCTTCCATCTCGGTATAGTGGAGCACGACCATCGAGACGGGCGCATTACGCTCGTCGTAATTGGGCGAGAGCCGCTCGGCGTGAACCAGTTCGTCCATCCCCCCCTCGTCGTGCTCCGCCCCGCTCATCCCGCATACGCCGGAGTATTGGAGCCGCCATTGGGAAGCGTCGCGCCCATCAGCAGCGTGCCTACCTCGGCATGTGTCTGGATCAGCCCGCCCTCCTTGTCGGCCAGCATCGCCAGCAGATGTGCAGGCGCGGTGCGCCCGGTCAGCTCGGCCGGGTCCATTCGCCCGCCCAGCGCCTCGCCGATCACCGGATCGAACGCGATCTTGGCGCCCGCTGCGCGCACCACGATCTCGGTCGCGTCGTCGCGGACTTCGATCCCCACATCCAGCGTGCCGCCGCGCACCAGCGCGTCGAGCCCGATATTCGCGAGGTTGAGCATCACCTTGGCCGCGGATTTCGACACGCTCGCCGCCTCGATCGCCCAGTTGAGCTCGACCCGCTTGGCATCGGCGGCCAGCGTCTCGATCACCGCCTTGGGTTCATCGATCGACACCTGTTCGCCGAACCCGCCCGCTGCCCCGAAGGCGAGGCGGAAGAACTTGAGCTTGGCCGCGCTGGTCCGCGCGCTCTGCTCCAGCAGCTCGAAACAGCGCTGGCGCATCTGCGGGTCTTTCTCGTCCGCGAGAAGCTCCAGCCCGTTGGTCAGCGCGCCTACGGGGCTGAGCATGTCGTGGCACAGGCGCGAACACAGCTGGCTGGCGAGCAGCAGCGGATCGGTTTCGTCCATACCGCTCATCCCCGGCCTCCCGCATGCATTGCCCTGACACACCTGACACACAGTCCAGGGAGAGAAAACCTGCCCTGTTTCACGGGTGAAAGGAGCGGTGTCGGATCGGTGGGTGCGCGATTGGTCATCGCCGCCTGCCTAGCGCGGTGCGACTGCGTAGGAAAGCGCCACGAATCCCTCTTCCCCATCCCTGAAAAAGCGGACTTCGCGGCCTGCGACGATCGCCCAGACCCGCCCGTCATGCGCGGCGCTGGCGCGGTCGGTGGCGGACGGAGTCGGATCGCCCGTGGGGTGCGAGTGGTAATAGCCGATCACCTGCGGCCCTGCGCCCCGCGCAGCCTTGTGCGCGGCGATCAACGCATGCGGATCGATCTCGAAATGGCGCGATGGATCGGGGTGGACATTGGCGGTGGGTTGGGCGTGCGTGATCGTCGTGCCTTCGCCCAGCAACAGCCCGCAGCATTCGTGCGGGTGGGCATCGCTCGCAGCTGCGAGGAGGTGGTCGAGGCACTGGCGTTGAATGATCACCTTGCCCCAATACAGTCTTTCCCGCGAAGGCGGGAATCCCGCTTGTGTCGATATGCGCAGGGTTAGCGGGGCCCCCGCCTTCGCGGGGGTGACGAAATGAGCTAGGGGGCGCTGGTGTCCACACCCGAAACCCTCACCGGCACCATCCCCGCCCCCGCCCGTCTCGACAAGGCGCTGGCCGACGCCACCGATCTTTCGCGGGAGCGGATCAAGGGGCTGATCGCGGACGGGCAGGTGAGCGTGGGCGGCAAGCGCGCGACATCGCCATCGGCCAAGGTTGCGGCGGGAACGCCCTTCACCATTGCCCTGCCCGCACCCACCCCGCTGGAGGCGGAGCCGCAGGATATCCCGCTGGTCGTCGCGTACGAGGACGCGCATCTGATCGTGGTCGACAAGCCTGCGGGCATGGTGGTCCACCCGGCGGCGGGCAATCGCGACGGCACGCTGGTCAACGCGCTGCTCTATCACTGCCGGGGGCAGCTTTCGGGGATCAACGGGGTCGAACGGCCCGGAATCGTCCACCGGATCGACAAGGATACCTCCGGCCTGCTGGTGGTCGCGAAGACCGACGCCGCGCACGAGGGGCTGGCGCGGCAGTTCGCCGATCACAGCATCTCGCGCCGCTACGTTGCGGTGTGCGCAGGCCAGCCGCGGCCCGCCGAAGGGACGATCGACGCACGCCTTGGCCGGTCGGACCGCGATCGCAAGAAAATGGCCGTGCTCGACCCCCAGTCGACCCGCGGGAAGCACGCGGTGACGCATTATCGCACAACCAAAACTTTCGGGGTCGCAAGCATTCTTGAATGCCGGCTGGAGACCGGGCGAACCCACCAGGTACGCGTTCACTGTGCGTCAATCGGTCATCCGCTATTGGGAGACCCGCAATATGGACGCGATCCCAAGGCCTTGCGGCCGATCATCGAGAAACTGGCGTTCCGCCGGCAGGCGCTCCACGCAGCCAGCCTCGGCTTCATCCATCCCGCAACCGGCGAACGGCTCGAATTTCGGGCCGACCTGCCCCGGGACATGGGGGAACTGATCGACGAAATCGCTCGTTGAAATCGATGAACACAACTCGAAAAATTCCGGGAAGTGGCCTATATGAAGAGGTGTGGCCCAAGCATCCCGAATGCCCAGCAGGGGTTCGGGGCCCAAACGGGGGGATGGGCTGACACAGAAAGGTTAGGGACGAAGTGAGTAAAAGCAAGGCAGTAGCCATTCCGGCCCTCGGCGGCGAGCAAAGCCTCAACCGCTATTTGTCGGAAATCAAGAAATTCCCCGTGCTGACGGCAGAGCAGGAATACATGCTCGCCAAGCGGTACGAAGAGCACGAAGACCCCGAGGCTGCGGCCCAGCTGGTCTCGAGCCACCTGCGGCTCGTCGCGAAGATCGCGATGGGGTATCGCGGCTATGGCCTGCCCGTGTCCGACCTGATTTCCGAAGGAAATGTCGGTCTGATGCAGGGCGTCAAGAAATTCGAACCCGATCGTGGTTTCCGCCTCGCGACCTATGCGATGTGGTGGATCAAGGCGAGCATCCAAGAATATATCCTGCGCTCGTGGAGCCTGGTGAAGATGGGCACCACCGCCGCGCAGAAGAAGCTGTTCTTCAACCTGCGCCGGATGAAGAAGAACCTCGACGCGTACGAAGACACCGATCTGCATCCCGACGATGTGAAGAAGATCGCAACCGACCTCGGCGTGCCCGAGCAGGAAGTGATCAACATGAACCGCCGGATGCTGATGGGCGGCGACAGCTCGCTCAACGTGTCGATGCGCGGCGACGAGGAAAACGCCAGCCAGTGGCAGGACTGGCTGACCGACGATCGCCCGTTGCAGGACGAAACCACCGCCGACACGCAGGAGGCGCAGGTGCGCCACGCCATGCTGTTGGAAGCGATGGATTCGCTCAACGATCGCGAGAAGCACATCCTGACCGAACGCCGCCTGACCGAAGACCCGCAGACGCTCGAAGAGCTGAGCAAGGTCTACGACGTGTCGCGCGAACGCATCCGCCAGATCGAGGTGCGCGCGTTCGAGAAGCTTCAGAAGGCGATGCAGCGCATCGCGAGCGAGAAGCTGATGCCCGTCGCGGCCTGACGCCCTCGCATTGCTGCACCCGAACAAGACGCCGCCCCGCCATCGTGCAGGGCGGCGTTTTTCGTGTCAGCGGTTGGCGAGCATCTCCATGAACTCGCCGACCTTGCCGTCCTTCTCGGCATTGCGGAACGGGCGGACGAACTCGACGCACACTTCCTCAGGCGTCGGCTGCTGCTGGAACAGCGTCATCACCTCTTCGATATAGGCGTCAAGCGGCATGTACCCTTCACGCTCCGACTGGCCCGGGGTCAGCTCGGTCTGCACGCCCGGCGGGGCCAGCTCGATCACCTCAATGCTGCCCTTGAGCTGCTGGCGCAGCGACAGGGTGTAGCTGTGCAGCGCCGCCTTGGTCGCGGAATAGGTCGCGGCCTTGGGCTGCGGCACGAAGGCGAGGCCCGAGGTGACGTTGACGATGACCGGGTTCTCGCGGGTCTTGAGATGGTCGACCAGCGAATCGGTCAACCGGATCGGGCCGAGCAGGTTGATCGTCACTTCCGCAGTGGCATCGCCGAGATCGCGCGAGGCGGTGATGTCCTCGTACTTCATGATCCCGGCATTGTTGAACACCGCGTTGAGCTCGGGGAAGCGTTCGACCACTTCCCTCGCGAAGCGCTCGACCTCGCCCGGCTGCGCGACGTCGAGCGTCATCGCGTGGATGTTGTCGTAGCCCTGTGCGGTCTCCTCCAGGGCATCGCGTGTGCGCCCGGCGACGATCACCGTGTTGCCCAGATCGTGCCAGCGGCGGGCAAGCTCGCGGCCGATGCCGCTGCCGCCGCCGGTGATGAGGATGGTGTTGCCCGATAGTTTCATAGCACGATCGCCTTTCATGGATTTCAGACCTGCCATGTAGGTCGCGCGCGCGGCTGCGGGAGGGGGCGATGCGGATTTGCGGGCCACGCGTACGCGGGTGATTGTCGCCCTGCGGCGCAGCCTCTAGATAGCCGATCGTGTTTTTCCGTGCCTTCCAGATCCTGACCGCACTCGTCGCGACCTTCATCGGGCTGAGCCTGTTCCTCACGCTCGCCTTCCGTTTCGTGCCCGTGCCCGTCACCTGGACGATGATCCTGGACGAAAACGGCTACACCAAGGACTGGCGCAGCCTCGACAATATCGACCGCAGCCTGGTGCGCGCGGTGATCGCGGCGGAAGACCAGAATTTCTGCGTCCACGACGGGTTCGATTATGCCGCGATCGAGGCCGCGATGGAGAACAACATGAAGGGCGGCAAGCTGCGCGGCGGATCGACGATCAGCCAGCAGACCGCCAAGAACGTGTTCCTGTGGCAGGGCGGCGGTTTCTTCCGCAAAGGGCTGGAAGCGTGGTTCACCGTGCTGATCGAGAAGCTTTGGACCAAGCGGCGGATCATGGAGGTGTACCTCAATGTCGCCGAAACCGGGATCGGCACCTATGGCGCGCAAGCCGGATCGCTACGCTATTTCGGCCACGGTGCCGACCGGCTGAGCAATAGCGAGGCGGCGCGTATGGCGGTCGCCCTGCCCAGCCCCAAGAAGCGCGAGGTCAAGAACCCGCAGGGCTGGCTGCGCCGCCACGGCGACCGGACCGCGCGCGCGATCGGCACCATGGCGCGCGAAGGGCTGGACGCGTGTGTCTATCAATAGCGGCCCGCGAATAGCTGGCACTTTCAGCGACTTGGGCGTTTGCGACGTCGCTGTGGGTTCTTCGATCTTGTCGAATGATATTCCATATCTAGCTGATTTAACGAGATTTTTCTTGTGCAGCGGCGGAGGCTGCGCCTAGTCCGCCGATGGCAGACAGGGGCCGGCAGAAGGGCAATCGATCGATGGGTCACGATCATTCTCACGACCATGCGCACGGGCACGGCCATTCCCATGCGCCAGCCGATTTCGGGCGCGCCTTCGCGATCGGCGTCGCGCTCAACACCGTGTTCGTCGTGGTCGAGGCGAGCTTCGGCTATATCTCCGGCTCGATGGCGCTGGTCGCGGATGCGGGCCACAACCTGTCGGACGTGCTCGGCCTGCTGATCGCCTGGGGGGCGAGCGCGGCGGCCAAGCGGCCGCCCTCCCCGCGCTTCACCTACGGCCTTAAAAGCTCCACGATCCTCGCCGCGCTAGCCAATGCCGCGCTGTTGATGATCGCCATCGGCGCGATTTTGTTCGAGACAATCGACCGGCTGATGAACCCGGTGGAGCCGGAAGGCTGGACGATGATCTGGGTCGCGGGCGTCGGCATCGTCATCAACACCGCCACCGCGCTGCTGTTCGTCAGCGGACGCAAGGACGATCTCAACATCCAGGGCGCGTTCATGCACATGGCGGCGGATGCGCTGGTCTCGGTCGGCGTGGTCATTGCCGGCGTCGCGATCCTGCTGACCGGCGCGGTGTGGCTCGATCCCGCCACCAGCCTCGTGATCCTCGCTGTGATCGGCTGGGGCACCTGGGGCCTCGCGCGCGACAGCCTGAAGCTGGGCCTCAACGCCGTTCCCGAAGGGGTGGACGAATCCGCAGTGCGCGCCACGCTGGAAAGCGAGCCCGGCGTCACCGAGGTGCACGACCTGCATATCTGGCCCATGTCGACCACCGAGACCGCGCTGACCGCACATCTGGTGATGCCAGAGGGCCATCCGGGCGACGCCTTCCTCGCTCTGGTCGCGCAGCGGCTCGCCCATGAGCACAAGATCGGCCATACCACCTTGCAGATCGAGCGGACGCGCAACTGCGAGGGTGGGTGTTGATGGGAAGAAAGCTTGTTGTCTGGGGCGGTGTGGGAATCGTCGCCGTCCTGGCCCTGCTGGTCGGCCTCAACAGCCTATCCAAGGCCCCGTGCTTCCAGCTCATCGGCGATCTGACCTGCCGGGTCGAGACCGACGACAAGATCGTCGCCCTGACCTTCGACGATGGCCCGACGCCGCGCGGAGTTGCTGCCGTGTTGCCGATCCTCGACCGGTACGATGCCAGGGCCAGCTTCTTCCTGATCGGCGAAGACCTGAAACGTCACCCGCAGGCCGCGCGCCAGATCCTTGCTGCGGGCCACGAACTGGGCAACCACACCTACAGCCACCAGCGCAATGTCGGCCGGTCCCGGGCGTTCTATCGCGAGGAACTCGGCAAGACCGGGCAACTGCTGCGTGGCATCGGATCGGACAGCGACCTGTTTCGCCCGCCCTATGGCCGCAAGCTGGTGGGCCTGCCGCTGGAAGTGGAGCGTGCGGGGTTGAAGACGATCACCTGGGATGTCGCGGACCGGGCCGAAGAGTTCCCCGAACCGGCGGACTACGCGCGCGACATCGTGGAGCGGGTGCGCCCCGGATCGATCATCCTGATCCACCCCATGTATCGCGGCAACGCCACCGCGCGCGAAGCTCTGCCGATGATTCTGGCCCAGTTGCGCGATCGCGGATATGACATCGTCACCGTGAGCGAACTTTTGAACCACCAGTCCTCCGCGAGCGTATCGCCGCAATGACACCGGCCAGCCCAGAACGCCGCGAGCAGCTGAAGGCGGCCATGCTCCGCCTGTCGAAGGGAGACCGGGAAGCCCTCGAAGTGGTCTATCGCCTCACCAGCGTGAAGCTTTTCGGCATTTGCCTGCGTATCTTGGGGGACAGGAAAGAAGCCGAAGACGCCTTGCAGGACGTTTACATCACCCTCTGGCGCAATGCCGCCCGCTACGACGCGAAGCGCGCCAGCCCGATCGCGTGGCTGGCAACCTTTGCGCGCAACCGCGCGGTCGACCGGCTGCGCACCGGCAAGGTGCGGCGCGGCGCGGTGCCCGTGGAAGCGGCGGCAGAGCTACCCGATGGCGACCCGTCCGCCGACGATCTGCTGATCGATGCGGAGCGGACCGCGCGGGTCCACGCCTGCCTAGACACGCTCGACGAGCCGCAGCGCGGGGCGATCCGCACCGCCTTCCTCGAAGGACGCACCTATGCCGAGTTGGCGGAGCGCAACGCAGTGCCGCTGGGGACGATGAAAAGCTGGATCCGGCGCGGCCTGCTGAAGCTGCGCACCTGCATGGAGGGCGGTGAATGAGCACGCCCGGACACGATATGCCCGAACTCTCCGGCGACGAGCTGCTCGCTGCGGAATACGCGATGGGTCTGCTGGAAGGCGAAGACCTGCTCTCAGTGCGCGGTCGCATGGCGCGCGAACCTGCGTTTGCGGGGCTGGTCGCACAATGGGAAACGCGGCTGGCTCCGCTGCTGGACGAACCTGCGCGCGCCGCCCCTTCGCCCGAGGTGTGGAGCCGGATCGCAGGCGAGCTGGAGGAGCGGGACGAGGCACCCAGCCCCGTGTTTCTGCTCCAGCGCCGGGTCGCGGTGTGGCAGCGGATCGCCGCCGGTAGCGCGGTCGCGGCGGTTGCCGCCGTCGCGCTGCTGTTCGTGCCATTGGACAACACGCCTGCGCCTGATCCTGCGACCGATGCGCCGCCACTGGTCGCCTCGATCCCGATTGCCGACACCCCGCTGCGTATCGGCGTAACCTTCCTGCCCGAGCGCGAGGAACTGCTTGTCGCCGCCGATGGCCTGACCGCCGACGGGGTGCACGATCACGAGCTGTGGCTGATGCCGCCGGGCGAAGGTGCACAGCCGCAATCGCTGGGCGTGATCGCACCGGGCACGCAGCAACGCGTGTCGCTCGACCCCGCGCTTGCGGGCGCGATGCGGCAGGGCGCGCAGATCCTGCTGAGCCAAGAACCACTCGGCGGCGCGCCGGACAAATCTGCGCCGGGGCCGGTGGTGGCTCAGGGCACTCTGGCGAAAACCTGAGCACCAAAAAGATTTCCGGCGCGCGCTGCATCCGCCGCGCGACCCGCCTCGTAACTCCTCACCGACGGGAAAACGGAAATGAGGAGATCGACGATGTTCGCCAAGAAAGCCCAAGCTGCCCTTATGCTTGCTGCCAGTGCTGCCCTGCTGGGCGCATGCGCTTCCTACGATATGGACGACGGCCAGATGGCCAGCGCCAGTGCCGATACGACGGTGATGGTGGGAGGTGCGGCGATGTATCCCACGCGCAATATCATCGAAAACGCGGTCAATTCGAAGGATCACACCACGCTGGTCGCCGCTGTGAAGGCTGTCGGCCTGGTCGACACGCTGTCCGGCCCCGGACCCTTCACCGTGTTCGCGCCCACCAATGCTGCGTTCGCGAAGCTGCCTGCTGGCACGGTCGACACGCTGCTGAAGCCCGAGAACAAGGCGATGCTGACCAAGATCCTGACCTATCATGTGGTTCCGGGCCGGGTGTCGGCCAGCGATCTGATGATGAAGATCAGGCAGGGTGGCGGCATGGCGAAGCTGACCACCGTGGAAGGCGGCACGCTGACCGCAAAGATGATGGGCGGCAATGTCGTGCTGGTCGATGAAAAGGGCGGCATGGCCACCGTGACGCAGGCCGATGTGTTCCAGTCTAACGGCGTGATCCACGTGACCGACACGGTATCGATGCCGAACTGATCTTCTTCCTCCCCTAGCGGCACCGGCAAGCGCACCCCCGCTATCCAGCACCGGTGTCGCACCAGGGCCCCGCCCGGCACTACCTCCTGCCGGGCGGGGTTTTCTAGGAGAAAAAGTTCTTTATTACATCTTCGTCAAAATTCGCAGCATTTACCTCTACTGAGGAAACAAGGTCCATAAGAATCTCGTAATCGGGTTCACCGTGATCAGTACTGAAAGAGATCGAAGATGGTCCGCTCATTTTGAATGATGCAAATGCCCGTTCGGTGAAGTCGTCAAATCCAGTCCATATGTGAAGATGAAAATCTTTATGGGAGGCACTGAAGGCGCGCTCACCGGCTGCCTCGACCCAGTCAATATTTCCAGCATCCGTTTCTTCTCTCAACTTTTGAATGAACGGCCGCAAAGGCTTCGGAATCATATTATTTCTCCGTACTTTAGCGACGATAGTTCACGCCCGATGTTCGCAGTCATGTCTGTCATCGCACCGCGAATAGCAGCTGTATCGCGATAGCTAGGCGTCGCGCTGCTTGCTAAATAACCCCGAATTACCAAGCAGTGGCCGTGAACTAGAGACTTATCGTCTTTATATTCGTCCGGGAACGAATATGAATAAAGATATATTATTCTACTTAGATCGCGCGAAGAAGCAGGCTTTTGCTGATCGAAAAGCTCTAGCGCGGACTCGATAGCCAACCGACACTCGGTCAAATCGCGATTTTTTCTTTCCTGCTGAACTTTATCGGAGACGGTTCGCTGTCCCTTCGCCACCGCTTGGGCTTTGGTCGTGACCCTATGCACTTCAATAAGAGCGACCGATAAGCCGAATAACGTTGCCCAACCGGCGATATAAGCAAACCATTCGCTCTCCGAATCTGCCACTTGTGGTACAAAAAGCTCCAGAGCAGCAGCTGCCGCAGTGACGACAACGACCGTCGCTAAATGCGGCCACCATCGCACAAACACCATCGCGATCAGGCAGCGTCCGACGCGGTGCGTTTGCCGCCTTCGCCGTCGAACACGCGGATCGGTTCCTTGCGGCCTTCGACCACGTCCTTGTCGATCACGACTTCGTTGCAGCCTTCCAGATCGGGCAGGTCGTACATCGTGTCGAGCAGCAGGCCCTCGACGATCGAGCGCAGGCCACGGGCACCGGTCTTGCGCTTGATCGCACGCTCGGCAATCGCGCGCAGCGCGTCATCGTTGAAGGTCAGTTCCACGCCTTCCAGCTCGAACAGCTTGGCATACTGCTTGACGATCGCGTTCTTGGGCTCCTGCAGGATCGTGACCAGCGCATCGACATCGAGGTCGTGCAGCGAGGCGATCACCGGCAGGCGGCCGACGAATTCGGGGATCAGCCCGAACTTGAGCAGATCTTCCGGCTCGCTCTTTTCGAGCAGTTCGCCGATCCGGCGCTTGTCCGGGTCGGCGACATGCGCGCCGAAGCCGATCGAGCGCTTCTGCAAGCGGTCGCCGATGATCTTGTCGAGCCCGGCGAAGGCACCGCCGCAGATGAACAGGATGTTCGTCGTGTCGACCTGCAGGAATTCCTGCTGCGGATGCTTGCGCCCGCCCTGCGGCGGCACGCTGGCAGTGGTGCCTTCCATCAGCTTGAGCAGCGCCTGCTGCACGCCCTCGCCCGACACGTCGCGGGTGATGGAGGGGTTTTCCGCCTTGCGCGTGATCTTGTCGATCTCGTCGATGTAGACGATCCCGTGCTGCGCCTTCTCGACATTGTAGTCGCTGGCCTGCAGCAGCTTGAGGATGATGTTCTCCACATCCTCGCCCACGTAGCCCGCTTCGGTCAGCGTGGTCGCGTCGGCCATCGTGAAGGGCACATCGAAGGTACGCGCCAGCGTCTGCGCGAGCAGCGTCTTGCCCGAACCGGTCGGACCGACCAGCAGGATGTTCGACTTCGCCAGTTCGACGTCGCCCTGTTTCCCGGCGTGCTTCAGACGCTTGTAGTGGTTGTGCACCGCGACCGAGAGCACGCGCTTCGCGCGTTCCTGCCCGATCACGTAATCGTTGAGCGTGGCGCAGATCTCGGACGGGGTCGGCACTTCGCCTTCCTTGCGCCCGGTCAGCCCGGCCTTGGTTTCCTCGCGAATAATGTCGTTGCACAGCTCGACACACTCATCGCAGATGAAAACGGTCGGCCCGGCGATCAGCTTGCGCACCTCATGCTGCGATTTGCCGCAGAAGCTGCAGTACAGCGTGCTTTTGCTATCCGTTCCGCTCAATTTACTCATAATCCTGCTATCCTCGAATCCCCGCAGCTGCGGAGAACCTTACGAATGTAACTTTCATGCACGCCAATGCAACCTAGGCATGTGTCGCACGAATCGCCTTGCGAAGGGCTGAAGACAGCCCCCGCGTAAATTTACGCCCTCATTTTTCAGAGCCTTGTGGCCTTGAGGCCACGCCGGCGCCGGGACGGCGGGAGGCCCGTCAGGCCGGTGCCCCGCCCGATCCTTCGGGTTCGCTGCTCGAGTCGTCGCCCGAATCGCCCTGCGGACGGCTTTCGAAGACCTTGTCGACGAGGCCGAACTTCATGGCTTCCTGCGCATCGAGGAAGGTATCGCGATCCATCGCTTCCTCAATCTTCTCCAGCGGCTGGCCGGTGTACTTGGCGTAGAGCTCGTTCATGTTCTTGCGAATGCGCAGGATCTCGCGCGCCTGAATCTCGATGTCCGAAGCCATGCCCTGCGCGCCGCCCGAAGGCTGGTGGATCATGATCCGCGCATTGGGCAGCGCGATCCGCATGCCGGGCTCGCCCGCAGCCAGCAGGAAGCTGCCCATCGACGCGGCCTGGCCCACGCACACCGTGGAAATGCGCGGCTGGATGTACTGCATGGTGTCGTGGATCGCCATCCCGGCCGTCACCACCCCGCCGGGCGAGTTGATGTACATGCTGATCGGCTTGGACGGGTTCTCGCTCTCGAGAAACAGCAGCTGCGCCACCGCGAGGCTGGCCATGCCATCTTCCACCGGGCCGGTGAGGAACACGATCCGTTCGCGCAGCAGGCGGCTGAAAATATCGAAGCTGCGTTCGCCGCGACTGGTCTGTTCGACCACCACGGGCACCAGCGCGCCGGTTGCGGGGTCGCGGAAATAGCCGGATTCGTCGAATTGCATGAAGGGTCCTTATCTGTCTTGGCCGCCTATATCTGGTCTCATCCTTTCATCATCAAGGCTTGAATGGAAAGCCCGCGCGCGCCAGTTGTGCCGCAACAACATGCGCGGTGCCCAATTCTTGATGGCGATGCGCCCAAGGAGCCTGATTTATGACGATGCCCAGCAACCCCATCCCCTTCCGCGCCGATGACGAGGAAGAGACGGACAAGGACATCTCCAACGCCGGCGCGGCGATGATGAACAAGTTCCTCGATGCACGCACCGTGCTGATCTTCGGCGGCGTGGACCAGAAGATGGCGGAGCGCATTTCGATGCAGCTGCTCTATCTCGACCATGTCAGCCACGAGCCCATCAGGGTGATCGTCAATTCGCCCGGCGGCCATGTCGAATCGGGTGACACGATCCACGATCTGATCAGCTTCATCGCCTCGCCCGTCGCCATGATCGGCACCGGCTGGGTCGCCAGCATCGCGACGCACATCTTCCTCAGCGTTCCGGCAGAGCGCCGCTTCTGCCTGCCCAACACGCGCTTCCTGATCCACCAGCCCTCGGGCGGTGCGCGCGGCATGGCCAGCGACATCGCGATCCAGGCGCAGGAAATCGTCAAAATGCGCGAACGCATCGCGCACAAGATTTCCGATGCGACCGGCCAGCCGGTGGAAAAGGTGATCAAGGATATCGATCGCGATTTCTGGATGAACACCGAAGAAGCGAAGGATTACGGGATCCTCGGCACGGTGATCAACAATGCCAAGGAAGTGACCTTCGGGTAATCCGCACAGGCAATTGACGGGGGCGCGGTGCTGACGCAGCATCGCGCCCCATGAAGACATACACCTCGCTCGCGGTACTCGCGCTCGCCATTGTCGCTGCATCGCCGTCGTTGGCACATGAGGCGGAGAGCGCCGATGACGTGATCGTCATCCAGGAAATGCCGCCCAGCGCGATTGTCGACACAAACGCGCAGATTGCCCGAATCAGGACGCTGGATGATGCGGGGCCGATGCTCAACGCCGTCATCGCCTTCAATCCCGACGCTGCCGCAGTTGCCGTTACGATGACCGAACGCCCTCTCGAAGGCCGCACCGTGCTGGTGAAGGACAATATCGAGACCCGCGAATTTGCGACCACCGCCGGCAGCCTCGCGCTCGCCGGAAACATGACCCGCCGCGACGCACCGCTGATCGCAAACCTGCGCGAGGCAGGTGGTGTGGTGCTGGGTAAGACCAATCTTTCCGAATGGGCCAATATCCGCGATTTCAACTCCACCAGCGGATGGAGCGCGGTGGGCGGTCTCACCCGCAATCCCCACGCGATCGATCGCAATACCTGCGGATCATCCTCGGGCAGCGCTGTAGCGGTCGCCGCGGGCTTCGCATGGGCCGCAATCGGGACCGAGACCAACGGATCGATCACCTGCCCCGCCAGCATCAACGGCGTGGTCGGGTTCAAGCCTACTGTCGGGCTGGTCAGCCGCACTCATGTGGTGCCGATCTCCAGCACGCAGGACACCGCCGGGCCGATGGCCCGCAGCGTGACGGATGCCGCCGTGCTGCTGACCGCGATTGCGGGCAGCGACCCGGCAGACCCTGCCACGGCCGAGGCTGACCGCTACAAGCGCGACTTTGCCGAAGGGCTGCCCGATGCCTCACTGGCGGGCGTGCGGATCGGGGTGATGCGCAGGCAGGCAGGCAACCGTGCCGACCTGCGCGCAGTGTTCGACGCCGCGCTGGCCGATCTGGAGGCGGCAGGCGCAACGCTGGTCGATATCGAGTTCGAGGCGAACGAGGAGATATCGCGCGACAGCTTCCAGGTGCTGCTGTTCGAGCTGCGCGAGGGGATGGGCCAATACCTCGGCTCGATCCCGCCGATCGGTGGTCGCGAGAAGATGACGCCGCGCAGCCTCGCCGATCTGATTGCCTTCAACGAGCGGCATGAGCGCGCCGAGATGCGCTGGTTCGGGCAAGGCATCTTCGAGCTGGCGGAGACCACAACCGATCGCAAAGCTTACGAGGCGGCACGCGAGAACGCGGTCCACCTCGCCGGTGAGCAGACCATCGACCGGCTGCTGGCCGAGTACGACGTGCAATTCCTGGTCGCCCCGACGCGCGGGCCGGCCTGGGTCAGCGATCTGGTCAACGGCGACAATTTCAACGGCAGGATCGGCTTCGGCAGCCCGGCTGCAATCGCGGGCTATCCGCACCTGACCGTGCCGATGGGCGCGATCGAGGAGCTTCCCGTTGGCCTCTCCATCATCGGCGGCAAATGGCAGGACTGGGAAGTGCTGAAGGCAGGCGCAGCCTACGAGCGGGCGCGCAGTGCGAGCATCCCGACACCCGATTTCACCCGCTGGATGCCTGAGGCGGGAAATCCGGCAGCCGAAAACGCGAGCGGGGCGACCGGCAACTAGCCGACCGCCCCGCGCGTTTGTCTCTCAAGACTGAGCGCCTGCGCGCTTAGTCCTTCTTGGCAGCAGGCTTCTTCGCCGGGGCCTTCTTGGCCGCAGGCTTCTTGGCGGGAGCCTTCTTGGCGGCGGGCTTCTTCTCGGCGGAAGCATCGTCCTTCTTGGCTGCGGGCTTCTTGGCCGGGGCCTTCTTCGCTGCGGGCTTGTCGTCAGCCTTGTCGTCCGACTTGGCAGCGGCCTTCTTGGCAGGAGCTTTCTTCGCAGCCGCCTTCTTGGCCGGGGCCTTCTTCGCCTTGGCGGCTTCGGCTTCGGTGCTTTCTTCCGCTTCGATCGCGGCTTCCAGCTCTTCGCGGGTCACTTCGCGTTCTTCGATTTCGGCCTTCTCGAACAGGAAGTCGACGACCTTGTCTTCATACAGCGGAGCGCGCAGCTGGGCGGCAGCCATCGGCTCGTTCTGGATGAACTGCATGAACCGCTCGCGGTCTTCCGGGCGATACTGCTGCGCAGCCTGCTGCATCAGCATCGACATTTCCTGGCTGCTGATCTGCACGCCATTGGCCTGACCGATTTCGGACAGCAGCAGGCCCAGACGCACGCGGCGCTCGGCGATGCGGCGGTAATCGTCGCGCTCGCTCTCGATTTCCTTGACGGCCGCTTCGGAATCTTCCTCGCGCGAGGCTTCCTGCATCAGCTGCTGCCAGATCTGCTCGAATTCGGCATCGACCATGCCCTCGGGCACGGCGAAATCGTGACCGGCGGCCAGCGCGTCGAGCAGCTGGCGCTTCATCTGGGTGCGGGTCAGGCCGGCAGTTTCCTGCTCCATCTGCGCCTTGACCAGTTCGCGCAGCTTGTCCGCGCTTTCGAGGCCGAGGTTCTTGGCGAAATCATCGTCGATCTCGCTGTCTTCGGGCGTCTTCACCGCCTTCACGGTGACCGCGAATTCGGCGTCCTTACCGGCCAGGTGGTCGGCCTGATATTCTTCGGGGAAGGTGACCTTCACGGTCTTCTCGTCGCCCGTCTTCACACCCTTGAGCTGGTCTTCGAAGCCGGGAATGAAAGTGCCCGAGCCGATGACCAGCGGGGCGTCTTCGGCCTTGCCGCCTTCAAATTCGACACCGTCGATCGAGCCGACGAAATCGATAATGACCTGGTCGCCATCGGCTGCCTTCTTGGTCTTCGCGGCGTCCTTGTAGGTCTTGTTCTGGTCGGCGATGCGCTGCAGCGTCTCGTCGATCGCGCTCTGGTCCACCGGCACGACCAGCCGTTCCAGCTTGATGCCGTCCACGTCGGGCGTGTCGATTTCAGGCAGGATTTCGAGGCTAACGTCGATCTCGGCATCCTTGCCCTGATCGTAGCCGTCCTTGAGCGCGACGGTCGGCTGCATCGCCGGGCGCAGGCCCTTGTCCTTCATCAGCTCGTCGACCGAAGACTGGATCGTGTCGTTGACGACCTGCGCGTGCAGCTGCTCGCCGTGCATCTTGCGTACGAGGTTGGCGGGCACCTTGCCCGGGCGGAAGCCCGGCATGCGCACCTGAGGCGCGATGCGTTTCACCTCGGCCTTGATCCGGTCGTCGATCTCGCTCGCGGGGATCGTGATGAGATAGGCGCGCTTGAGGCCTTCGTTGGCGGTCTCGGTGATCTGCATGAGTGGTCTTACGTGCTTTCCGACAAAGAGTGCTGATTGCATCGCGGGGCGAGGCTGGTGCGGGCGAAGGGACTCGAACCCCCACATCTTGCGATACTTGGACCTAAACCAAGCGCGTCTACCAGTTCCGCCACGCCCGCAATCCGAACGAGGACGCGCGAATGGCGGGAGCCATCCACGACAGACCGGCGCGTCTAGAGCGTCTGCGCGCAAAGGGCAAGCGCTCCGCCTGCGGGCATTTCCGGAAGGGCGCGGAAACTTGATTATGACGTTTAGGTTACATACACAGTGGATAGTGTAACAAATATGTCAAATTTGGATGGGTGAAAAAATGAAATCGAAGATGAAAAAGCGCGCCAAGGCGCTCGGAAGGCTGATCGTTCCGCCGGTCAATCCGGCCAATGGGCGTCTCTCGTCCAAGGAACTCGAAAAGGACGGCCCCGGCGGCAATCCGCTGCTGGAGCGCAGTTCATGGACCAGCGAGATTGATCGCGAGCGTCTCGATGCGGGACTGCGGATTGCGCACGCGCGCCGTTTCTCGCTCTACGGGTCGAGCCTGACGCCCGATTGATACGCCACCGATACGCGCGCCGTATTGTCAGGCCCCGCCGGTCTGTCTATCGGCCAGCGCCATGACCGAAGAAAGCCCCGAGAACACCCCCACGCAAGCCCCCGAAACCAAGGGTGCGGACGTCCCGCCGATGCACTTGTCGGTCAATCCGCGCAGCCCGCATTTCGACCAGGCGGTGCTGCAGCGCGGAGTGGGCATCCGCTTCAAGGGCCGTCAGCGCACGGATATCGAGGAATATTCGATCAGCGAAGGCTGGGTACGCGTGCAGGCCGGGCGGACGATGGACCGCAAGGGCCAGCCGCTCACCCTCAAGCTGAAGGGCCCTGTCGAGGCCTGGTTCGAAGATCTGGGCGAGGATGCGCCGGTCGCCCGTCTGGACGACTGAGCCCTCCCCCGCTCCAAGCCTTTAATCGTAGAGCGCGACGGCGCGCTCGACCACAGCATCGCCGCCTGACCGCCCTGCGCTCGCCTGTACGCGGCGCGGAGTGAGCGGTCGCGCGGTCGCGTAGCTCGCCTGGGACGCGGCCTGTGCGGGCCTGTATGCCGCCTGCGTCACGCGCGGCTGGCTTGTCCGCGTCTGCGGTGCGCGCGCCGGGGGCGCATCGGCAAAGGCGGCGAGGAAGGCGCGCGACGGCTCTTCACGGGTCGGCTGCGGCCGAACCGGCGCGGGGACCGCCTGCGCAAAGCGCTGCTGCGTGCGTGGCTTCGCCTTGCCATCGGGATAGATGAAGCCCTGCACCGGCCACGGCGTGGTGCCGAGCGCCTGCAGCGGATAGTACCACACACGCACCTGGCTCCAGTCGTTGTTCGGCGAGACATCGACTGCCTTCACATTGCGTTCGATCTGCCCGCGCCGTCCATTGATCGGCGACCAGTTGGCATGGTCGAGCAGTACGGTGCGCGAATCGATCACCTTGGCGACCGCCGCGACATGGCCCAGCTGCATATTGCCGGTGGGAACGAAAGCCATAACCGCGCCTTCACGAGGCGTGTGGCCACGCGCAAACCGGCCTTCGGCCTGATCCCACCAGGTGTGGGCATCACCGTAGATATCGATCCCGCTGACCTGCCGCGCATAGGGCACGCATTGCAGGTAAGGCGGCAATTCGCTGCCGCTCGACGCCGCGCTTGCGTCCGCGGCGACCTGTGCCTGAGCGGCGACAAGTGGCGGAACTGCAAGACTTGCAGCGACTGCGGCGAGGGGGAGGACGAAGAGATGGGGGCGGCAATTCATACGGCAAAGTTTTGCCGGTCGTGCCTTTCCATCAGCCTCAGAAGACTGGTTAACAGCGCGTTTACCTTTGCGCCCCGTTCCTTCGCCTTTTCGTCTACCAGGAGCGCGAGGGCGCTTGCCAACGGCGCGGGCAAGGCCCAACTGCCGTCCCTATGCTGCCTCGCGTAATCATTATCGGGCGCCCCAATGTGGGCAAATCCACCCTGTTCAACCGGCTGGCGGGCAAGAAGCTCGCGCTGGTCGACGATCAGCCGGGCGTCACGCGTGACCGGCGATTCGGTGACGTGACGCTTGCGGGCATGCGCTTCACCATCGTCGATACCGCCGGGTGGGAAGACGAAGACCCCAGCACCCTGCCGGGCCGGATGCGGATGCAGACCGAAGTCAGCATCGCCGATGCCGACGCGGTGCTGTTCGTGGTCGACGCGCGCGCCGGGCTCACCCCGCTCGACAACGAGATCGGCAACTGGCTTCGCACCGCAGACGTCCCTGTGATCGTGGTCGCCAACAAGGCCGAGGGGCGCAGCGGCGACGCAGGCATTTTCGAAGCCTACTCGCTCGGCCTGGGCGAGCCGATCGGCATTTCCGCCGAACACGGCGAAGGCACTGCCGACCTGTTCGAGGCGCTGTGGCCAATCATTGGCGAGAAGTCCGAAGCGGGCGACGCGCTGGAGGCGATGGATGAGGGCGAAGAGGACGAAGACGGCGTCCCCACCGGGCCGCTGAAGCTCGCGATCGTCGGGCGGCCCAATGCGGGCAAATCGACCCTCATCAACCGAATGCTGGGTGAGGATCGCCTGCTGACTGGGCCGGAAGCAGGCATCACCCGCGATTCGATCGCGATCGACTGGGAATGGACCGATCCCGACAGCGGCGACACGCGCGAAGTGCGCCTGATCGACACTGCGGGGATGCGCAAGAAGCGCAACGTGGTCGAGAAGCTGGAAAAGCTCTCGGTCGCAGACGCGCGCCGCGCGGTCGATTTCGCCGAAGTCGTCGTTCTGATGCTCGATGCGACCAAGGGTCTGGAACATCAGGACCTCAAGATCGCCAGCCTCGCGATCGAGGAAGGGCGCGCGCTGATGATCGCGATCAACAAGTGGGATGTGGCCGCCGAGCCGAGCAAGCTGTTCAACGGCATCCGCTTCGCGCTCGATGAAGGGCTGGCGCAGGTACGCGGTCTGCCGCTGATCGCGGTCAGCGCGAAGACCGGCAAGGGCCTCGATCAGCTGATCGCCGCCGCGTTCCAGCTGCGCGAGACCTGGAGCAAGCGCGTGTCGACCTCCGCGCTCAATCGCTGGTTCGACGATGCGCTGGAGGCGAACCCGCCTCCCGCCCCGGGCGGCAAGCGGATCAAACTGCGCTACATCACCCAGGCCGGCACCCGCCCGCCCCGCTTCGTGGTGTTCGGCACCCGGCTGGACATGCTGCCGACCTCTTACGAACGCTATCTGGTCAACGGCATCCGGCGCGAACTGGGCTTCGACGCAGTGCCCGTGCGGGTGGTGCTGAAGACATCGAAGAACCCCTACGCGAGCGAGCAATGATCGACCTATTGGCTGCTTCCGGCGCCGATTTTGCGAGCGATCTGGTCAACCGCACCAGCAACACGATGCGCGTGCAGCAGGTGCTGCAACTCAGCCTGACGCCGGTGTTCCTACTCGCCGCGATCGGCGCGGTGATGAACACGATGACCCAGCGGTTGATCTGGATCGCGACCCGGATCGAGGCGATCGAAGAAGCGGCCGAGCTCGGCGAAGCGGGCCGCAGGCCGGAAGAATTGCCGATACTGGAGCGGCGCAGGGTCTATGCGCAGGGCGCGGTGATGTTCTGCACCGCCAGCGCCCTGGCGATCTGCATCGTCATCGGCCTGCTGTTCGTCAGCGCCTTCATCGAGACGCAGATCGGCACGCTAACCGCAGTCGCTTGGATTACCACCATGGGCCTGATGGTCGCCGGACTGGTGCTGTTCCTGCTGGAAACGCGACTGGCGACGGGCAGCGCGAAAGATCGCCGCCGTCGCAGCCGGGAAATCATGCGCCGCAAGGCAGAGCGCGCGGCGGAGGACGATGACTCCGGCGCATCGCTCTAGCAGGCGCGGCCAGAGGGCCTAGGGCGCGCCTGCGCCGGTCTCGCCCTCGCCCGCCGGGTGGCTTTGCAGCTGGACGTAGTTCTGCAGGCCCATCCGCTCGATCATGTCGAACTGCGTCTCGAGGAAGTCGACATGCTCTTCCTCGCTCGCGAGGATGTTCTCGAACAGCTGTTCGGACGTGTAGTCCTTCACGCTCTTGGCGTATTCTGCGGCATCGCGCAGCAGCGGGATCGCTTCCATCTCCAGCGCCAGATCGGCCTTGAGGATTTCCTCGACCGTCTCGCCCACCTTCAGCTTGTGAATCGCCTGGAAGTTCGGGAGCGCTTCGAGGAACAGGATCCGCTCCGCCAGCCAGTCGGCATGCTTCATCTCGTCGATCGACTCGTGCCGTTCGTATTCGGCAAGCTTGGTCACGCCCCAGTCGGCCAGCACGCGGTAGTGCAGCCAGTATTGATTGATCGCGGTCAACTCGTTGGTGAGCGCCTTGTTGAGATATTCGATGACCTTGTCGTCGCCCTTCATGGCCGCATGCTCCTGTGAATGTGAATTGCCCCACGCTTAGGCGTCGATCAGGCAACTCCGCAAGGGCGAAGGCGCAAAAAATCGCAGATTTCCGGGCTTTTGAGAGCGCCTCGCAGTGGCAGGCGCGTTATTGCGAATGCGCCTAGGCCGCAGCCTTGCAGCACCCGAGCTCGCGTTCCTCGAACACGATCGCATCGGCATCGCACAGGCATGAGCCACATTGCGGACGCTTGCCGAGCGCCGCGTAACACGCCTCTGCATCGCCCGAGCAGTGCACGGCGGCGCGGCGCAGATCCGTCTCCCGGATGGCATTGCAGATGCAAACGTACATTGGCGGAACAGTCTCCTGCAAACGACTCGCAAGGACATTGTTAATGCGACTTGTTCTCACAAACAAGTCAAAATGTGCGCCCGCCTCCTAGCGCTGCTTCACGAACACATGCGCGGTGCCCGCCTCGTCGACGAAGGCGATCTCGACCGACCCCGGACGGCGCAGTTTTGCGTCGGCCTCGTAATTCCTGCATTCCCCTTCGAACGGCGCGCATAACAGGCTGAAGCGGACGATGGATGTCGAGCCCAGCCGCACCACCTGATAGTCTCCGCGATCTTCGGGCGGGGTGCAGTCTGCTTCCTCCGCCCGGCAGAAGCGGTAGCGCATGTCCTCGCCCATCTCGAGGCGATAGGCCGCGCCCTCGCCCAGCGTTCCGGTATAGACGCCGGGGATATCGCGCGTCTCGATCGGCTCGGAACACCCACCCAGCACGGCGGCGAGGCCGATCGCGAGTGCCGCTCTGATCACCCTGCCTCGCGCGTCCGCCGGATCGGGAACAGCTTGCCATAGGTCAGGCAGCGCCACAGCCATTCCAGCGGGCCGAAGCGATAGACCGACAGCCACGCCTTCGACCACGCCAGCATGATCGCCCACGCAGCCAGCATCACGATGTAGAGTTGCGGCCGCGTAAGCTCGCCATACAGGCCCAGCGCGAAGCCGTGGAACACGAACAGCATCAGGATCGACGTGCCCAGATAGTTGGAGAACGCCATCCGGCCCGCCGCGCTGACGCGCGATCCCAGCCAGCCGGTCGCCTTCGGCCCCCACAGCGCGAGCAGCGCGGCCAGCCCGATCACGAAGGGCAGGCGGACGAAGGCGCTGGTGCCGACGAAGCTGAGGAAGGTCGAATGGAAGCTGAGCCCCCGCTCCAGCGCCCACAGCCCGATGGCAAGCGATCCGGCGAGGCCAATCACGACACCGATCGCGCCCCAGATCGCCTGCTTCTTCGCATTCAGACGCCCGTCGAACAGGCCAAGGCGATAAAGCGCCATGCCGATCAGGATCAGCGGGATGGTCTCCAATCCGAAGAACAGGAAACCGGTCAGCGGCTCAACCCAGTGCTCGGTCAGGTTGTAGTGGACCCAGCCGAAATAATCGCCCGACTGAACCAGCGACGCGTCGGCCTGCGCGATATCGAGGCCCTGTGTCTTCATCACCCCGAAGCTATCGCGCACCTCTGCCGGGGTTGAAGGACCACCGCCCTGTCCGCCTGCCTCGGCCAGCACTTTTGCGCCGCCAAGCTCCATGATCCAGTAGAACATGCCCGCCAGCGCGCTGAAGATCGCGGCACCGACAACATAGAAGAATATCCCCACGCCCAGCTGGGTCTTGGGGCCCCACTTCACGAACAGCAGGCAGATAAATCCGCAGGTGGCATAGAGCGTGAGGATATCCCCGCGCCAGATGAAGAAGAAATGGACCATGCCGAACGCCAGCAGCCAGAACAGCCGCCGCGCCTGAAGCCAGCGCCCCTGCTTGCGCGCCCATGCCTTCTCCAGGAACAGATACATCCCCGCCCCGAACAGCAGCGTGAAAAGCCCGCGCATCTTGCCGTCGATCAGCACGAACTGCGCGACCCACATCCAGTCCGACGTCGCATCATGCGGGGTCAGGAAGCCTTCGGGCCACATATAGGCGATCATCGGCTGACCGAAGGCGACGATATTGGCCGCCAGAATGCCCATCACCGCGATCCCGCGGGTAAAATCGAGACTCAGCAGACGCGCAGCGCCGGTGGCTGAAATCGGCGCAGCCTTTTCGGCAGCGCCTGAGGCCCTCGTATCCTGATCCGGCGTTGCCGCCGCTACCGCTTCGGTCATTGAAAAGATTCCCCCTGTTACCCGACACCTAACAGCAGGGTGGGCACAGGGGAATTGCCTTCGACGGGCGCGCGATCTCGCCCGATGAAAAGCCTAGCGGGTGACGAGACAGTCCTGCCCACTGCGCTTGAGCGCATTGCACGCGCTCTGCGCCGCATCGCGGCTGGCATAGCCGCCAGCAAGCAGCTTGGTCACGCGGCCCGCAGGTTCGAGCACGCGGGTCGCCCCGGCAAGCTCGCTGCGGCCCGAAAGGCGCGCCCACAGACGCTCCGCATTGCCATTGACGGCAAAGGCACCGAGCTGGATTTTCCAGGGCCCGCTGCCCGCACCCGCCCGCACGGGCGCTGGCTGCGGTTCGGGACGCGGTGAGACACGCGGCTCGGGTCGCGGTCGCGGTTGCGGGGCGGCGCGCGCGACGACCGGCGTGGTCGGCTGCGGCTCGACCGCGCGCGGATCGGCTGCTGCGGGCGTGCTGCGACGCGCGAAAGTCGCACCCGCATCTGCGGGGCTCTCGGTGCCGGTGACGCGGCTCGCCTCGGCAATCGCGGACTGTGCGGCGGCCACGGAGGGCGCCACGCGGGTCTGAGTGATGGGGCGCGGGATACGGTCCGGGCGGCCCGGTGTCGGGACACCCGGCGCGCTGGTCGCGACAGGCGGGGCTGCGGCAGGAACGGATGCGGAGCGCGAGGGCGCAGCATCGCTCGTACCAAGATCGGCGGCGGCAAAACGGCTCGCACGCTGCGCATCGGCATTGCGCTTGAGCTGCGGCACCAGCGCCTGCGCCTGCTGCCGCTGGTCGAGCGGAATATGCGTGTCCATCTGCTGCATCGCGCTGGCCGCCTGCGGCAGGCCCGCCGCATTGGCGAGCGTAATCAGCGCATAGGCACGCACCCAGTCGCGTGCGACCAGGTCGCCGTTGAAATGCGCGATGCCCAGCAGATATTGCGCGCGCGGATCACCGCGCTCGGCGGCATCAACGACGTAGGGCATCGCCTCTTCGCGGCGGCCGTTCTGGAACAACAGCAGCCCCAGATTGTCCGCCGCCTTCAAATGCCCCTGCGCTGCGGCCTTTGCGTAATAGACTTCGGCCTGGCGCGTGTTCTGTTCGACCCCGCGACCAAGACGATAGGCCTGGCCCAGGTTGAACTGCGCGTCGGCATCGCCCTGCCCAGCAGGTCCGCGCCATTCGGCAACGGCGGTCTCGTAATCCCCGCGCTCCCACGCGGCGACGCCATCATTGACGTCGGCCAGCGCCAGCCCCGGCAGGGTCAGCAATGCGCCTGCAAGGGACGCCCGGAGGCCGAATTTGCGACCGTTTCGCGTCGTCATGGTGTTCCCCGTCATTGCCGATCGCACGTGTTCACCTTCCGCGCTAGCGGGAGATGGTTAACCCGCGATTACCACGCCTGCGAACCACTCGCCACGCAGTAGCAACGTCCCGCCCCGTTGTGCGACGTTTTCGCAGGCTGGCTTTACCGTCGGTCTTTCTCAGTATGCGAAGCGATCGGCCTTCCCTGCCTTAACCCTAAATAAAGGACATCCTGCGAAGCCATACGCGTGCATCGAACCCGTTTGCGGGTGAACGATGCGGGACGTGCAATAATTGGGGGAACAGTCCCGGTGCGGGTATTGGCATTGGCTTCACAGAAGGGCGGATCGGGCAAGACCACCTTGTCCGGCCATCTTTCAGTCCAGGCCCAGCGTGCAGGCGCGGGGCCGGTGGTGCTGATCGATATCGATCCGCAGGGCTCACTGGCGGACTGGTGGAACGAGCGCGAGGAGGATTATCCGGCCTTCGCGCAGACCACGGTCGCGCGGCTCGCGCATGATCTTCACACCTTGCGCGAGCAGGGCTTCAAGCTTGCCGTCATCGACACCCCGCCCGCCATCACGATGGCGATCCAGTCGGTCATTTCGGTTGCAGAACTGATCGTCGTGCCGACCCGTCCCAGCCCGCACGACCTGCGGGCGGTCGGCGCGACGGTCGACCTGTGCGAACGCGCGGGCAAGCCACTGGTCTTCGTGGTCAACGGCGCGACACCCAAGGCGCGCATCACTTCGGAAGCGGCGGTCGCGCTGAGCCAGCACGGCACAGTCGCTCCGGTGACCGTCCATCACCGGACCGATTTCGCCGCATCGATGATCGACGGCCGCACGGTCATGGAAATCGATCCCGATTGCCGTAGCGCGACGGAGATCGCCGCGCTGTGGAATTACGTGTCCGACCGGCTGGAAAAGAACTTCCGCCGGACGGTCTTCGCCGCACCCGGCGCGGCGGCCCACCTGCCGCAGGCCCCGCGCCAGGGCGTGTTCGGCCGCCGGGTCGCGCAGTAGGTGCACCGGGCATGACCGACATGAGCTTTGCCTCGCTTTCCCCCGGCCTGCTTGCCCGCAAGGGCGGCGCGAAACCGGCCATGCGCCGTCAGTCGCCGATGGTCGATGGCACAGTCGCGGGGGCGCACATGCAGCACCCGCTGCCGGCGGAGAGTGCGCTGGAGGATCTGGGCTGGAACGATCTGGGCGAACCCGGCGATACGCAGCCGGTCGCGCGCGAGACCGCTCAGCCAGCCGACTATCACGATGCCGCCGAAGACGCGCCGGACAGCGCGTTCGCCCCGCTTGGCAAGCACGCGCGCAGCACAGCCGCGCCCACGTATGAGACCGCACCGGAGCAGGATCGCGCCGACGAAACTCCCAGCGAGCCGGACGTAGCCGAACCGGTCGCGGCCGTTCGCACCAAGGCCCCGCGCCTCCCGCGTCCCGGTCTCGCGGTCGCCAGCGCGCCTCAAGTGAGGGGCGAAGCAAAGGCCACAACGAAGGGCAAGCGCACCGCCTTCACGCTGCGCCTGGACCCAGAGCGTCATCTCAAGCTGCGGCTGGCCTGCACGCTCGCCAACCGGAGCGCGCAAGCGCTCGTCACCGAAGCGGTGGACGCCATGTTCGCCGCCACACCCGAGCTCGAACAGCTTGTCGCCCGCGTCCAATCGCGCCCCCACAAGGAGGGATGAACCGATGATCCGCCAGAACTTTTCCAAAACCCTGATGCTTGCCACCGCGCTGGCCACGCTCGGCCTGACCGGCTGCGCCAGCGGCATCGGCGGTTCGAAAACCGCATCGGCCAGCGATGCCGCCACGGCCCGCGCCGACGGCAATACCGAAAAGGCAATCACCCTGGCCGAACAGGCCGTGCTTGCCGCGCCGAATGATCCGGCGGCAAAGGCAGAGCTCGGCTCCTCCTACCTCGCGGCGGGCCGCTTCGCATCCGCACAGCAGGCGCTCGAAGAGGCGTTGGTGCTCGGCGATGTGAGCCCGCGCACCGCGCTGCGCTATGCACTCGCCTCGATCGCACTGGGCGACAACCGCGCCGCGATCGAGACGCTGGGCGAATGGCGCGATGCGATCGCTCCGGCGGATCTGGGCCTCGCCTATGCGCTGGCGGGCAATCCCGAACTGGGCGCACAGATCATGCAGAATGCGCTGCGTGGCGGGGAGAATACTCCGACCATGCGCCAGAATCTCGCCTATGCCTACGCGCTGGGCGGCAACTGGGCCGCCGCGCGGATCATCGCCGCAGAAGACGTCGCCCCGGGTGAACTGGATGCGCGCATTTCCGAATGGGCGCGCGTCGCCCGGCCGGAAGACTACACCGCCCGCATCGCCAACCTGCTCGGCGTGCAGCCGCAGGCCGATTCCGGCATGCCCGCGCAACTCGCGCTGGGCGGCGCTCCGAATGCGGATCAGATGCTCGCAAAGGCTGCCGCAGCAACCGCTGCCGCGAGCCCGGTCACGGGCGAACTTCCGCCGGTCGATCTGCTTGCTTCCAGCGGAGCGGCCCGCGCGCTCGCCCCGCTCGACGCTGCGGTGGGCGCGCGCGACACCGTCTCAACCGATTTCGACAGCACCTTTGCCAAGGCGGATGCGAAGGCCTCCGCCACGCCGAAGCCCGCGCCCAAGCCTGCGCCCGCCGCAAGTTTCGCCAGCGCACCGGTGGTCCAGTCGATCCCTGCGCGAGCCGCGCCTGCGCCCGCACCGGTTGCGGCAGCCAAGCCCGCCCAGGCATCGGCCTCCGCAGCGCGCGAAGACCTCGCAGGCGGCACGCACCTGGTGCAGCTGGGCAGCTATGGCAGCGAAGCCGATGCCAAGCGCGGCTGGGCGATCTTCGTCAAACGCCACCCGCAGGTCGCAAGCCGCGAGCAGGTGATCACCCGCGCCAAGGTCAACGGGCGGATCTATTACCGCCTGTCGGCCGGCAATCTTGCCGCATCGAGCGCGCAGTCGCTGTGCCGCACGGTCAAGGCCTCCGGTCACGGTTGCATCGCGTGGGAACAGAGCAGGCCGCTACCCGGCACGCTCGACGCGGGCCGCCGGGTCGCGACCCGCTAAGTGGCTCTCAGATTGAACGGGGGCGTCGGTCGACTGGCTAGTCGACCCTGACGCCGCCCTTCCACAGGCCCAGCACCCGGCCCTGCATCGGCTGACCGTCGAACGGAGTGTTGTCGGCAGTCGCGGCCATCTTGCGCCGGTCCACGATCCACGGCTTCTCCGGATCGACCAGTGCGATGTCGCCTTCATGGCCCTCGCGCAGCAGGCCCGCATCGACGCCAAGTAGCCGCGCGGGCGCACCCGCCAGCAGATCGAACGCGCGCGGCAGATCGATAACCCCGTCGCGCACCAGCGTGAGCGTGGTCGACAGCAACGTTTCCGCACCTGCCATCCCGGGCTCCGCATCGGCGAAGGGCAACCGCTTGTCCTCCGGTCCGCGCGGATCGTGCCCGCTCGAAATCACATCGATCGTCCCGTCGGCAATCGCCGCGACCACCGCGTGGCGATCGTCTTCGCTGCGCAAAGGCGGCGAGAGCCTGCCAAAGGTGCGGAAGTCCCCGATCGCGAGGTCGGAGAGCATGAAATGCGCAGGCGTCACACCCGCGGTCACCGCCACACCGCGCGCCTTGGCGCTGCGCACCAGATCGAGCGCGGCGGCGGTCGTCAGCTGACGGAAATGAATGCGCGCACCCGCCATCTCGGCGAGCGCGATGTCGCGCGCGACAGCCAGCGCCTCGGCTTGCGGCGGTGCGCTGGGCAGGCCCAGCCGGGTCGCCATTTCGCCCGCGCTTGCCACGGCATCGACCGCCAGCCCGCCATCCTCGGCATGCGCGACCACGACCATGTCGAGCATCGCCGCATAGCTCAGCACGCGCAGCATCACGCCGCTATCGGCGATCCAGCGCCTGCCGGTGGCGATCCCGCGTGCGCCCGCCTCGCGCATCAGCGCGACTTCGCCCAGTTCCTCCCCGGCTAGTCCGCGTGTCGCAGCGGCCAGCGGGTGGACCCAGAAGTCGGGCTTGCCGCTCTTGGCGATGTAGTTGACCCGGCTCGGCAGATCGAGCGGCGGCGACTGATCGGGCATCAGCGCGGCGCGGCTGATCCCGCCGAAATGGAACGCGGGCTTGTCGACCGCGAACACGCCGAGATCGACGAGGCCCGGCACGACCAGTTTGCCTTTCGCGTCGACAACCTCGTCGTCGGGCTGGGCTCCCCCTGCCCCGATCGAGGCGATCATCCCGTCGGCGATCTGCAGAGCGCCGTCGACGACACCCTCGGGCGTCACCAGCTTGCCGTTGACGAAGGTGATGGGTCGGGTCTGTTTCATTGCCGCCCCCTCACTTCCACTGCCCTTGGCCCAGCGGGCGTTCCCATCCGGGAACCCCGCGCGCGCGGCGGGTCAGCACGTCAAGGCAGGCCATCCGCACCGCGACGCCCATCTCCACCTGCCGGGTGATGATCGACCGGTCGAGCATGTCGGCCACGTCGCTGTCGATCTCCACGCCGCGGTTCATCGGCCCGGGATGCATCACCAGCGCATCGGGCGCGGCGCGGCGCAGACGCTCCTGCGTCAGCCCGTAGAGGTGGTGGTATTCGCGGGTGGAGGGGATGAACTGCCCGCTCATCCGCTCCGCCTGAAGGCGCAGCATCATCACGACGTCCGCCCCTTCCAGCGCGGCATCGAAATCGACGTAAGGCTTCGCGCCCATCATCTCGATCCCCGCCGGCATCAGCGCGGGCGGCGCACAGACCCGCACGCTGGCACCCAGCGCCTGCAGGCACAGGATGTTGGATCGCGCGACGCGGCTATGCGCGATATCGCCGCAGATCGTGACGACGAGGCCGGTAAAGTCCTCCGCGCCCTCGCCCCGCTCGTCCAGCGCATGGCGCAGCGCCAGCGCATCGAGCAGCGCTTGCGTAGGGTGTTCGTGGCTCCCGTCGCCCGCGTTGAGCACCGGGCAATCCACCTTGCCGTCGATCAGGTCGACCGCGCCGCTCGACGCGTGGCGGATGACGATCGCGTCCGCTCGCATCGCATTCAGCGTGATCGCGGTGTCGAGCAGCGTCTCGCCCTTCTTCACGCTCGACTGCGCGGCATGCATGTTGACCACATCCGCACCCAATCGCTTGCCCGCAATCTCGAAGCTGAGCAGCGTGCGCGTGCTGTTTTCGAAGAAGGCGTTGATGATCGTCATCCCGGCCAGCAGGTCGCAATGCTTGTCCGGCTGGCGGTTGAACTCGACCCACTGCTCCGCCTCGGCGAGCAGATAGAGGATCTCGTGCCGCTCCAGCTGCGCGATGCCGGTCAGGCTGGGATGCGGGAATGCGTGTCCGCCCGCCGGGAAGCGGTCGGAATTCGGGGGGGAACCTGCGGATGCCATTAAAGCAATGCCACTAGTCGAGGCATGTATGTCGCTCAAGCACATTCGGCTGGAGGTTCGTGTTAACGCCCCTTAGGTATGGGAAGCTAAAAGCTACGGGGCTCTCGATACCATGGAATTTGCGAAGAACGTCTGGAAACTGCTGGTTGGGATCAAGGACGGCCTCTCGCTGCTGTTCCTCCTGCTGTTCTTCGCGCTGCTGTTCGCAATCCTGACCGCGCGGCCCAACCCGGCGAGCGTCAAGGATGGCGCCCTGCTGCTCGACCTCGATGGCTTCATCGTCGAGGAAAAGTCACCGATCGACCCGTTCTCCGTACTCCTCTCCGGCGAAGCCCCGACCGGCGAGCACGACGTGCAGGATCTGGTCCATGCGCTGGACACCGCTGCAGAAGATGACCGGGTCAAGGCGGTCGTGCTCGACATGCGCACGTTCCTCGGCGCGGGCGCGGTGCACCTGCGCGAAATGGGCGCTGCGCTGGACCGGGTACGCGCGGCGGACAAGCCTGTGCTCGCCTATGGCATGGCCTATTCGGACGACGGCCTGCGCCTCGCCGCACATGCCAGCGAAGTCTGGCTCGATCCGCTGGGCGGCGCGATGATCGCCGGGCCGGGCGGCAAGCGCCTGTATTACGGCGACCTGCTCGACAAGCTCGGCGTCAATGCACGCGTGTTCAAGGTCGGCACCTACAAGTCGGCGGTCGAACCCTATCTGGGCAATTCCATGTCCGAACCCGCACGCGAGAATGCGCGCGAGCTGTATGGCGAGCTGTGGAGCGAATGGCAGGCGAGCGTGAAGAAGGCCCGCCCCAAGATCGACATCGAACGTGTCGCGCAGACCCCTGCCGAGTGGGTCGCATCGGCCAATGGCGACATTGCCAAGGCAGCCGTTGCCGCAGGCATGGTCGACAAGCTTGGCAGCTGGACCGCCTTCGGTGATCGCGTTGCGGAGATTGCGGGCAAGGACAAGAGCGACAGCAAGCCCGGCTCCTTCGCCCATACCGATCTTGCCACCTGGCTGGCGGACAAGCCATTCGACGATAGTGGCGATGCGATCGGCGTGGTGACCATCGCGGGCGAGATCGTCGATGGCGATGCCGGCCCCGGCACCGCGGGCGGCGACCGGATCGCCGACCTGCTCGACGATGCGCTGAACGACGATCTGAAGGGTTTGGTCGTGCGGGTCGATTCGCCGGGCGGCTCCGTGCTCGCCTCCGAAGCGATCCGCGAGGCGATCCTGCGGCACAAGGCCAAGGGCATCCCCGTCGCGGTCAGCATGGCCAATGTCGCGGCCAGCGGCGGCTACTGGGTTTCGACCCCGGCCGACCGCATCTTTGCCGAACCCGAAACGATCACCGGCTCGATCGGCATCTTCGCAGTGCTCCCCACCTTCGAGAAGCTGGCCAGCAAGGTCGGCGTGAGCGCGGATGGAGTCAGCACCACGCCGCTGTCGGGCCAGCCCGATTTCGTCGGCGGCTTCAATCCGGAGACCGAGCAGATCCTGCAGGCCTCGATCGAGAACGGTTATGACCGCTTCCTCGGTATCGTCGCCAAGTCGCGCGGCAAGACGCCCGCGCAGATCGATGCGATCGGCCAGGGCCGCGTGTGGGACGGCGGCACCGCCCGCCAGAACGGGCTGGTCGACCAGTTCGGCGATCTCGACGATGCGCTGGCATGGGTCGCGGGCAAGGCCGGGCTGGAAGACGACGCCTACCACGCGCGCTTCCTCGGCAGCGAATCCAGCGAATACCAGACACTGCTGCGTCAGCTGGTCGGCGGCGGCGATGCCAGGGCACGCGGCGGCGACCTGTTCGCGATGACCGCTCAGCGCGAAGCACAGACGCCGGCACGGATCGCGCAAGATTTGCAGAAGATCATCGCAACGCCGGGAATGCGCGCCTATTGCCTCGCCTGCCCGGAGCCTTCCAGCGCGGTCCGGAAGACGCCGGATGCGCGCAATGGCGACTGGCTGAATGTGCTTGTCCGTCTTTTCGGCGATTAAGCGCTTGCGCTGAAGCGACAGGATTGGCAAATGCGCCCCTCGGCATGGCCCCGAGGGGCCGTCCGGGCGCGTAGCTCAGTGGTAGAGCACACCCTTCACACGGGTGGGGTCGCAAGTTCAATCCTTGCCGCGCCCACCATCTTTTCGACGATTTACGCGGACCGCGAAGCTGGTCCGTGAAAAGGCCGGCAGGCCTCTCCGGCCAAGCCTTGACGATTTTCTGCGTTTTCGACGAAACCCGCTCAGCTTTCCGCCCTTTCCCGAAGCGCAATAGCGCCGTCATAGACTGCGCCAGTCGGTAGTTTGAGCGGTCTCTCCTCGTTCTCTGGCCCGGACTCAGTAACCAATTGGCCGACGCTCCGATTCGAACTAGCAGCGCTCGGGAAAGGCCTTGGTTTGCGCCTCTACTCGACGCGGACCTTGCACCACGCCCGGATTCGAACCGCTCGATTCAGAGCTTCTTCCGAGCCGAACATTTGCGTCTCACCTGCCCCACCGATAGCCCAGTCGTCGTCCGGATTTATGGCGAGCGATCGATGAACGTTCCTAGCGCGTCGGGCGGCAAGGGCATCGTTGATCTCTTCTCCCCCAACTATGCTGGAGTAACCGATCACGCTTGCGCGCCATAATTCGCATCGCTCCCGCATGGCGGCCACCTCACCGCGCACCCTTTCAATCTGATCCGGGTTCACCCGGTCTGACCCTCGATCGAACATTATTCGCCATTGGCCCTCAAGAAGGGAGCCCGTATCGATAACGGACATCGCGTTCGACGGCGGTCGCGGATTTGTCAGAAGACCTTCGATGGTTGCCAGTCTCTGCTCGACCGTGCGCTGCTGGGCGGCCAGCTTGCGCAAGGATTCGACTTCGCCCGCCCGGATTCGCTCATTCCGACCGACCGACCCATTCGATCGGTAGGCGGCGATCAGGCCGCTGATCTTTTCGTCTATCGACACGACTTGGGCATCGAAACTGTTCGCGGCCACATCCACCATGGCGAGGAACGCGTTATCGAACTCTTCTTGGGATGCTTCGAATACCGCCCACTCGCGACACACCTTGACGGTGTTCAGAAGGGACAGAAGGTACTGATCTTTCGCCGACGAGTTCTTGAATTCCGCGCTGCGTAGCTGGAAGCCGAAACCGGCTCCCCGTCCGCCAACCGAGAAATCCTGCGAACTGGCGATCGTCTCCTCCAGACGATCGCACTCCTTTAGGCGAAGCTTCCCTTCCTCCTGCTGGAGCTCTGGCAGAGCGGCCAATTTGGTCTCGTACAGCGAGGGCTTATCGCAAGCCGCGCAAGACAGGCAGGCGGCAATGAGCATGAAGAGCCGATACATTCTCGTCCTCCAACTGACAGATTGAGCGAGTCTGAGAAATTCGGTCGGGCCGCTACTCCCTGCCGCCGACATCGGAAATGTCGATATCTAGCGCAGGCTGCGTCTGCGTTGGTTGCGCTGCCAGAACGGCAGCATCCGCCGCTGCCTTCTGCACGCAGACCACCTGGTCGCGCGATACGCGCTGTTCGCGTCGTCCGGACGCGCGGCTCAACTGATCGCTCATGTGGCTCGTTATGGCTCGCCACATATAAAGCTGTCCGGTCCGCTCGCTTCTTCCGAGATACTGCACGAGCGCTCCCCGAACGCCTTGGAGGGAAACGAGCAGTTCCGGCTCTACCGCCCTCACGGACGCTCTTAGCATGCCCGCGCAGGCATCGATCCCGACAATGTTGGGAATGTCGACCGACGCGACGAGTTCGGTCAACATCACAGTATCGAAGTTATACTCGGGCAGCGCCGCGCTCACCTCGCTCGCGTTGAACGCCGCGCCTCTCTCCGCCGCCAAGATTTCGCTTCTGACGCGCTGTCGTTCGCTACGGTTCTCGATCTGCCAGACATTGGGATCGAACCAGTCCTGGATGAGGAATTCCAGCTCGATTCGCTTGTCCTCGAGATTCTGCAGTTTTACCGGATCGGCCGCCCACTTATCTCTCAAGTGGCAGAAGTAGCTGTCGATCGTGTCCAGATAGGGTCTCAGTGCCTAACGCAGCCCACCATCCGGCGCGCCAATCGCCGCGTGGAACGATATGAAGGACGTTGCCAGCGCAGCCTGACTGTCGATAAGCGATTGCCGGCTCGCGATCAGCTGGCGTTGGGCATCGAGCACGTCGAACAAGGTCGCCAGGCCTTCGCGGTAAAGCGCGTCCGACTGTTCCAGCGCAGCTTCGCTCTGCTCGATCGCTTCGCTGAGCGCATCGATCCGCTGGCCATTGGCGTCCAGCGCGACGAGCGCATTTTCGACCTCACCCAGCGCTTCGAGAAATGTCAGGCGGTATTCGCCGAAGCGCGCATCCGCCTCGGCCCGCGCAGCGTCCACCTCGGCACGCCTGCGGCCTCCGTCGAACAGCGGCAGATCGAGCGCGGCGCCGATGCTGGCGATGAATTCGTCGAGGATGCCGCCAATACTGCCGTCGCCCAGTGTCACGCTGGCTGGAATGGTCAGCGAGGGGCGCAGGTCCGCCTGCTCCGCCCCGACGATTGCCGAGGCGCGCAGCAGCGCTGCCTCGGCGGCGAGCACGTCGGCCCGCCGACGGAGCAGGTCCGCAGGCGTGCCCGCAGGCGGCCCGCCGGCATAATCGGGGATCGTCTGTTCGCCCGGCGCAGGCGGCGGGGTGAAGAGACCGGGCGACTGCCCCAGCAGGATCGCCAGACGGTTGGCGGCGCCCGCGCGCGCAATCTCGATCAGGCCGCGCCGCGCGCGCGTCTGTGCGAGGTCGGCGGCCGCGCGGCGCACATCGAGATTGGCGGCCAGCCCCGCCTCGAACCGCAGGGTCACGATCCTGAGCGTGCGCTCCTGCAACTCAGTCGATTGCGCCAGCAGCTCCAGCTGCGCGCCGGTGCGGCGATATTCGATATATTGCGCGGCGATGGCAGCGGCGACCAGCCTGCGCTGATCGGCGAGGATATACTCCGCCTGCGCATAGTCGGCGGCGGCGGCACGGATCTGTGCCGAGAGACGTCCGGAAATGTCCGGATCGAACGTGCCCAGCAGACCGATGCTGGCGGAATCGCTGTCGGAGGTCCCGATGCCGATCGCCGCATCCGCTGCACCGTCGAGGCGGGGCAGGCGATCCGCACGCTCCGCCTGCAGCAGCGCATCCGCCGCGCGCAGCCGGTCGCGCGCAATGGCAATGTCGAGATTGGCGGTGAGGCCCTGCTCGACCAGATCGTCGAGCACAGAATCCCCGAACCCCTGCCACCAGTTCTCCGCCACCCCGCTGGGCGGCAAATCTGCCGCATAGGCCTGCGGCGCGATGACCGGACGATCGACCGGATAGGGATCGAGCGAGGCGCAGGCCGACAGCGCCGTGGCCGCCGACAGGAGAGCAAGAGTGCGGATCATGCGGGCGCCACCGTCATATCCTCGTCCAGCGAATCGATCTCCTCGCGCAGCTTGTCGAGGTCGACGCTGCGCGGCTGGCCGAAGCGGGCGATGGCGAGATAGAGCACGGGGGTGAGGAACAGCGTGAAGATGCTGGCAATGCCAAGCCCGCCGAAGATCACCCAGCCGATCGACTGGCGTGCCTCGGCCCCCGCTCCGCTGGCGAGGATAAGCGGCAGCGCGCCGATCACGGTGGAGATCAGCGTCATGGTGATCGGTCGCAGGCGGATCGCGGCAGCTTCCTCCACCGCTTCCCGCACGCTGCGGCCCTGATGGCGCAGCTGGTCCGCAAATTCGACGATCAGCACCCCGTTCTTGGCCATCAGACCGATCAGCATCACCAGCCCGATCTGCGAATAGATGTTGAGCGACACGCCCGACAGGAACAGCGCGAACACCGCTGCGGCCAGTGCAAAGGGCACGGTGAGCAGCACCACCAGCGCGCTGGTGAGGCTTTCGAACTGCGCGACCAGCACCAGAAAGACGATGGCAAGGGCAAAACCATAGGTCAGCGCCAGCGCGTTGGAGCTTTCCTCAAGGCTTTCCGCATCGCCTTGCAGCAGTATGTCGATATCCTCGGCCACCGTCTCCTCGGCCAGTCGCTCGATCTCGTCGACCGCGTCGCGCAGGGGAGTGCCCGCCGCGATGTCGGCATCGACCTCGATCGCGCGGCGCTGTTCGGTCCGGTCGAGTTCGGCGGCAATCCCCTCTTCGACGATCGTGGTAAGCGCCGACAGCGGCACCAGAGTGTTGCCGCCCGTCGCACCGCCCGATCCGCGAACATAGAGATTGCGCAGGTCGTTGGGGTTGGTCACGCTGACCGCCTGCGCGGTAAGGAAGATCGGCACCGCCTGATCGCCTACGTTCAAATCGACCAGCTCCTCTCCGCCAACCATCGCGCGCAGCGTCTGCGACAGGTCGTTGAGATCCACGCCCAGGTCCGACGCGCGCTGGCGATCGATCCGGACCGAAAGCTGCGGTTGGGTCGGCTGATAGGAGATTTCGGCGTTCGAGAGGATGTCCGATTGGGTGTCGATCGCGGTCGCCAGCGCATCGGCGCTTGCGTAGATCCGGTCGTACTCGGGGCCGGTCAGCGCGACCTCCAGTCCTTCGCCCCCGCCGCCGAAGCTGAGCGTGCCGCGCCCGCGCGCATTGGTGCGCGATCCGGGAATTTCCGCCAGCGGGCCGTTCAGCTCCTGCACGATCTCGGTCTGGCTGCGGTCCCGCTCGCCCCAGTCGGCCAGCTGCGCGGTCACGCGCACGCGGTTGGGATCGTAGCGGCCGACAATGGAAAACGTACTCTCGATCTCGCCGCTGTCGAGATAAGGCTGGAGCACCTGCTCGATCTCGTCCAGCTCGCGATCCATGAAAGCGAGGCCGACGCCGTCGGGGCCGGTCGCGTCGACCGTGACGACCCCGCGATCCTCGTCCGGCACCAGTTCGTTGTCGAGCTGGGTGTAGAGGAACCCGGCGAGCCCCGCGATCAGCACCGAGCCGATGATCGTCGCACGCGGCGCGTCGAGCGCGCGCTTCAACAGGCGGTCATAGCGCCCGGTGACGGCGGTGCCGAAGCGCGACAGGCGGCTCTTGCCAGCTTCATCGCCGTCCGCTTCATCACTGGTCAGATCGGACTTCGCGGCGAGCGCGGGCACCAGCGACAGCGCGACGAAGCTGGACAGGATCACCGCGACCGCCAGCACGAAGCCGAATTCGCGGAACAGCCGCCCGGTCTCCGACGGAAGGAAACTGATCGGCACGAAGACCGAGACGAGCACGGCGGTGGTCGCAACGACGGCAAAGAACACCTGCCGCGTGCCGACCACCGCCGCCGCGCGCCTGCCCAGTCCCTTGTTCTGCAACCGCTGGCAGTTCTCCAGCACCACGATCGCGTCGTCGACGATCAGCCCCGTTGCCAGCACCAGCGCCAACAGGGTGAGCAGGTTGATCGAAAAGCCCATCAGCCAGATGCCCGCGATCACGCCGACCAGTGCGACGGGAATGGTCGTGCTGGGGACCATCGTGGGCCGCCACGCGCGGAAGAAGATCAGCATGGTCGCGACCACGACCAAAATGGTGAAGCCGAGTGTGATCAGCACCTCGCGCACCGAAATGCGGATGAACTCGGCATCGTCGGACACGATCTGGACCTCGACATCGTCGAACCGCCGGTTGACCCGCTCCACCGCCTGCCGGATCGAGTCCGAAATCTCGATCGTGTTGGAACTGGCCTGTCGCACCACACCCAGCCCGATGATCGGCCGCCCGTCGAGGCGCACGAAGTTGCTGGCATTGGCGGGCGCGAAACCGGCCTGCGCGACGTCGCCGATCCGCACATTGCCGCTGACGATTACGTTTTCGATCCGCTCGGGCTCGGTGGCGCTGGCATCGGCACGCACGACGAGGCTCTGCGCGTCGGACCGGAACGAGCCGACCGGCACATCGAACGGCGCATTCTCCAGCGCATCGGCGACATCGGTCAGCGTCAGGCCGAAGCGGTTGAGGCGCAGCGGATCGACCGCGACGCGCATCTGCCGCTCGCGCGCGCCGAATGGTTCGATGCTGGCCACGCCCTCGGCAGTCAGCAGTTCGGGAATGATGTCGTTGTCGACCAGACGGGTCAGTTCGGCCTGATCGTAAGCATCGCTCAGCACGGCGAGCGTCATGATCGGCTGCGCGTCCTGATCGGCCTTCACCACCGTCACCTGCTCGACCCGCTCGGGCAGGTCGCGCTGCGTCCGGCTGACGGCCTCACGCACGTCTGTTGCCGCAGTGTCGAGGTCGACGCCCGGGTTGAACTCGACCCGGATGCGCGAATTGTTCTCCTCGCTCGAAGAGCTGATCTGGCGCACGCCCGAAACGCGCGCGACCGCATCTTCCAGGATGCTGGTGACCTCCGCATCCATCGTTTCGGGCGCGGCGCCGGGCAGGCTGGCGGTGACCGAGACGATCGGCCGATCGACATTGGGCAGCTCGCGCACCTCCACGCCGATCAGCGCGGCGATCCCCGCGATCACGATCAGCAGGTTGAGCACACCGATCAGCAGCGGTCGCTTGACCGCCAGCATGGGCAGGTCGAACCTAGTCGTCATCGCCGCCGCGCGTCGGCGCCTGCTCGACGCGGACATCCTGTTCGAGCTGGCGCGCCTGGCGGACGAGGCGGATGTCTTGCCCGTCGCGTACCTTCTGCACGCCTTCCACGATCACCCGGTCGTTGCGGGCGATCCGCCCTTCGACGAACACCCGGCCATCGCGGCGCGAGGTGATGGTGACGGGCACGCGCACCGCCTTGCCCTCGCGCACGAGGAACAGGTGCGATCCCTCCCCGCCCCACACGATCGCCTCTTCGGGCACGGCGGCGCGCATCGTGCCGCTCTGGGTGAACTGGACGCGGAAGCTCATGCCGGGGCGCAGCTTGTCGTCGCGATTGGGGATGGCGGTGCGCACGATGAAATCGCGGCTGTCCTGCGAAACCCGGTTGTCGGTCGCGACCACCTCTGCCTCGATCGTGCGTCCGGGTTCGGAGAATGGCGTCACCTCCACCGTGTCGCCCGGGCTCAGGTTCGCGAAGACCTCTTCTGGCGCGGGAAAATCGACATAGAGCGTGCCGCGCTGGTCGATCTGGGTGATCGGGGTGGAGTCATTGACGCGGTCGCCCGCATCGATCTCGGTCAGTCCAACATGGCCGGCGAACGGCGCGCGGACCGTGCGATCGGCCAGTGCCGTCTGCGCCTGGCGCAATTGCACGCGCGCGGCGGCGAGCGCGGTTTCGCCCGCCTCGATCTGACTTTCGGAGATGGCGCCCGTGTCCTCGATCCGGCGATAGCGGCCCAGCAGCTGGCTCGCCTCGCGCACCGAGACCTGCGCCGCTTCGACATCCAGCCGTTCCGCCCGGTCGTCCAGCTGCAGCAGCGGCGCGCCTTGCCGCACGTAGTCGCCGGCGCTGAACAGCACGCGGGTGACGCGGCCCGCGGTCTCAGGAAAAAGCTCGGCAGAAGTTGCCGCGCGGGCCGTGCCGATGGCTTCCACCTGCGACATCTCGGGAACAAAGCGCACCTCCTGCGCGACGACCGGCACTTCCTCGGCCGTTCGCTCGTCCTGCGCACCGGCGCAGGCAGCGAGCAGCAGGCCGATGCTGACGAGCACGAATATTCGGAGATCAAGCCGGGGCATCGCCTTCCTGTCTATGGGAGTAGGTGTGTCGGCGAAAGGCTTTTCGGGTTCGCTGCCCTGCTTCCACCGCCGGACGCGGCACAGGGTGCGAAAGAGCCGATTCGAAACGGCTCGAATTGAACGTGGTTCTTTGCGCCCGGTGGGTAAGCCCGTTCCGGCACCCTTGCCGCGCTGCCCGCAAGCTTGCAGATGTGGCGGGTCGCGATCGCTCGCGTAGATCGATCGGCCCCTTTTCGCACGGGTTTGAAGTCGTCACGAACCGGTCACACGATGACGGCACGGCTGCGCGGCAAAGAGGTCGAACCAGCCATGCGCAAGGTCAATATCCTGCTGACCGGGGAACTGCCCGGCCCCAGCCCGCAGAGTGCGGCGGGGGAGATGTTCGATTTCCAGGGGATCGGCCCCGGCGGCCCGTCCGCGCTGGTCGACGGGCCAACCTGGATATTCGTCGACTGGATCATGCCCGAAATCTCCGGGCTGGAAATGGTCCGCCGCCTGCGCGCCGACGATCGGCTGGCCGATGCCCACATCACCATCGTGCTGGAGCAGGACGACGACGAGGATCGCCGCCGGGCGATCAAGGCGGGTGCCGATGATTACGTGGTCGGCCCGCTCGATCGCAACGGCGTGCTCGACCGCATCCTGACGCTGCAATCGCAGCATGGAATCCAGCGCTCACCGCCGCGCAAGCGGGTCGGCCTGCTGGAAGTCGTTCCCGCCGCGCAGCAGGCGCGGTGGGATGGCACGCCGCTGAAGCTCAGCCCGAACGAGTTCCGCCTGTTGCGCTTCCTCGTCGAACATCGCGACGAGGTGCTCTCCCGCCAGCGTATCATCGAAGGGCTCGGCAAGCTGGAGCCGCCGATCGACGAACGCACGGTCGATGTGTGGATCGGGCGGCTGCGGCGGGCATTCCGGGCAGCGGACGGGCCCGAGGCGATCCGGACGGTGCGCAAGCAGGGCTACGCGTTCGATCTGGAAGGCTGACGTCGGATCGTCGCAGGACCGCGAGCTTTCACTCCAGCACTCAAAAAGAAAAGGCCCGCGGGATCGCCGCGGGCCTTTTCGGTCTTGATGCGTGAAGGTCGGATCAGAACTCGGCGGACAGCGACAGCGCGAAGCTCTGGCCGACCTGATAGCTGTTCACATCGACCCGGCCGCTGTCATTGGCGACGTACTCGTAATTGTCCGTCCCCGTGAGGTTGCGCGCCTCGAACTTCAGTTCCAGCGGCACACCGCCCAGCTCGACACCCTGCCGGATCACGAGATCGAGCCTGGCGCCCGGCTTCTCGATCACGTCGGGCAGCCCGCCTGCGTTCTGGCCCAGACGGCTGGTCACGCGGTTGCTGGCGTAGGAGAACAGCAGCGTCACCTGGCTCAGCCGGTCGATATCCTCGAACCCGACCTGGATGTTGGCGAGATGATCGGACTGGCCGGTCAGCGGATCGCCATCGCGGAACAGCGAGGTCGCATCGCGCGGGCTCGCCCCTACACCGGTGATGAAGATGAAGGTCTGATCGCCCGGTTTCACCTGAATCTGGGACTGGGTGTAGGTGTAGTTCGCGATCAGCAGAGCGCGCTTGCTTTCGAAGAAGCCGCCCAGATCGTAGAGGTCGTAGTTCCACACCAGCTCGGCCTCGGCACCGTAAAGTTCTGCCTTGGGAGCATTGGCGAAACTGGTCGACTGCGAGTTGTCGGTGAACTGCGAGAACGCCTCGATCGGGTTGTCGATCGACTTGTAGAAGCCCGCCAGCGAGACGCGGCTGCCCTGCCCGAAATAGTATTCGCCGCGCACTTCCGCGTTGAACAGCGTGCTGTCCTGCAAGGCAGGGTTACCCACGAAGGAGCGCAGGCTTTCCGGATCGGTATATTCCTGCAGCAGCAGTTCGCGGAACTGGGGACGGGCGATCGTCTTCGACGCGCTCGCACGCAGCTGCAGCCCATTGTCGAACTCGTAGGTGATCGTGGCCGAAGGCAGCCAGTAGCTGTTCTCGATCGCGGTCACCGCGCCGAGGTTGGGCTGGTTGGTGAAGACCTGCGCCGGGGCGACGGTCTGCTTGCCATCCTCATAGCGCACGCCCGCATCGATGGTCAGCCCCTCGATCGGCGTCAGATTGCCCTTCAGATAGCCGGCCATCACCTTCAGCCGGGCGTCGAACGCAGGCGTATCCTCGGTCAGTTCGCGCAGATCGACCGGCGCGGACACTCCCGGCGCAGCGAAGCCGGGCACGTTCGATGCTTCGATGATCGCGGGTGCGATCAGCAGGTCCGGACGCAGCAGCGCGATGCCGTTGGGGAAGTTGCTCGGCGCGGTGAACTGGAACGCGCGGCGTTCCGAATAGCGCTGCGTGTCGGTGTAGGCGGCGCCGGCGGTCAGCGACAGCACATCGGGCATGACGGGCACGGTCAGATCGCCGCCGCCGTAATAGACTTTCTCGGTCAGGTCGGAGAACGCGACCGCCGCCTGGCCGCCGGGCAGGTTGTTGTCCAGCGGGTTGACGAAATAATCGCCGAACGGATCGTTCGGGTTGTTCGTCCGGACATAGTCGAAGCGATATTCGTACGGGCTCTCGCGATCGGTCTGGGCATAGCCGCCACGCAGGTCGAGCGAGATGTCGCTGCCGAGCTGGAATTCGCCGACCACCTGCGAATCGATCAGCTGGCGTTCGAACCAGCCGTTTTGCTGGATCAGCTTGTCGAACCCGTCATCGCCCGAACCGACGATGATCCGCCCCTGGCTGAGCGACGCCTGCTTGAGCACGTCGCGAATATACACGTTGGTCCAGCGGATCTTCTGATCGCCATATTCCAGCCCGAAGCCGAGCAGCCCGTTGAGCAGGATGCGGTTATCGGTCACGAAGCGGCGGAAGTCGTCGGCCGGGGTCACGGTTTCCTGGCGCACCGGCGTCTGGCTGAGGACGTTGCGGTTGCGCAGCGAGTTGCTCAGGTTGGCGGTCGCGATGATGCCCAGTTCCGCGTCGTCGCCGACGAAGAAGCTGGTTCCGCCGGTCAGGCCGCCCGACATGTTGGGGCGCAGCTTGTCGGCTTTCTGGAGCACAATCAGGTTGGGCACGGAGAGTGTGCTGGCAATCGTCTGACGATCCGCCAGAGGCAGCTCTTCAAGCTCGACCGTGCCATCGAGATAGGCCTGCAGCGCGGGCTGCGGATCGCGGCGACCGCCGTCGAAGCCGTACCAGTCCATATCGCTGCCGTAGTACAGCAACCCGTTCTCGAAGGTGGTTTCGGTGTCGCCACTGACCCCGAGGCTGACCTTGAGGAAGCTTTCGTCGGGGATCGCCTGCGTGGTCAGGTTGATCACGCCGCCACCGAATTCGCCGGGGAAGTTCGCAGAATAGGTCTTCTGGACCAGCGAGGAGGCGATGATGTCGGTCGGAAAGATGTCGAGCGGGACGACGCGGCTCAGCGGCTCGGGCGACGGCAGCGGAAGGCCGTTGAGCAGCGCGAGCGAATAGCGGTCGCCAAGGCCGCGCACGAAGACGCGGCCATTGCCGGTGTTGGAAAGGCCGGTCACGCGGCTCAGCGCGCCGGCGATATCCCCTTCACCAGTGCGCGCGATGTCTTCCGTGCTGAGCACCGAGACGACCTGGCTGGATCCGCGCGTGATGTCGCGCGGGCCGCGGCGGCCGGTCACGGTGATCACGTTGCCGCCGGGAACGGAGACGTCGATCTCGCCCTCGCCTTCCTGCGCGGCATCGTTTTCGTCTGGGTTGATGGGCTCCTCAGCGGGCGTCTCGACCGCGGGCTGGGCAGCCGCGTTGCCGGACTGGGCCGTACCCGTGCCTTGAGCGAATGCGACACCCGGGAAGGTGAGCGCGGTGGAGAGCAATAGCAGCCCTGCCAACTGCTTGCCGGTGGACATGGTATGAGACCCCCTCATGCTAAGGTCTTGAAAGACTGGTGCACCCGGGCCGCAATGGCCGGGGCGTCATCGGAAAATCGAGCAAGGGAGGTGCCCGGCGCACCAGCGCCCGGCCCCTCCCCCTGTTGGCTCGATCAGATCTGCGGCAGCGTGTCGCAGCTGCCGGTGTTGTTCAGACCCAGCGTCACCGTCGCCGAGTTACAGGTCCAGCCTTCGGCCCAGTTCGCCGCTTCGCTCGGCACGGCGCCGATGTAGCTGCGGCCGGTCGGGAAGAAGCTCGACACGGCGTTCGCATCGAAGATCGGGTTGTAGGTGTTTTCCGCGCTGCCGTTGATGAACGGAGCACCGGTGGTGATCCCGGTCAGGCGGGCAAGCGTGTTGGTGAAGGCCTTGGTGTTGGCCGCGCCCGCATCGAAGCGCGCTTCGACCTGCGCCGCGGTCGAGCCGCTGCCGCCGCGGAAGTTGGTCGCGCACTGCAGCGCCACCGAGTTGAATACGACCGGGCCGGATTCGTCGTTGGCACCGGCGGCGCGATCCACCGAAACGCCCTGCACGTTGATGCAGCCGTTATTGGTGCCCAGACGATCCCAGACGAGTGAGTTGAACAGCGAGAAGTCCGAGCTGCCGCGCACGCGGATGCCGCGGTCGCCGATGCTGCTCTGCGCGATCATGGTGGCGTTGTTCACGCGCACGTTGGTGCGCGGGGACGCTTCCTCGTTACCGTCCGAATCCTGTTCGATGACGGTGTCCGAGGCGGCCGGGCGCTGCACGATCAGGACCTGGTCGAACAGACCCTTGAGGCCGGTATCGGTGTCGAGCGAGTCGTCTTCCGCGCCGATGATCGCGAGACGCGAGGCGCGCACGCTGCCGCCGAAGAATTCAGCACCATCGTCGGAGCTGTTGTAGCTCTGGATGTTGTTGATGACCGTGCCCGAGCCGACGCCGCCGGTGGTCAGCGACTGGAGTTCGTCGCCATTCGCCAGTGCGAAGCCGGAGAAGCGGATCTGGATGTAGCTGAGCGTGCCCGAGCTGTCGCCCGACTGCGCGCCGCCGTACAGGATCTGGTTGGTCGCACCTTCGACACGGCGTTCGCAGGTACCTGCCGCTTCCGAACCGATGAAGCAGTCGACCACGGGCGCGCGGCCCGACAGGATGATCCCGCCCCACTGGCCCGAAGTGTCGGTGCTGGTGCTACCTTCCACGTTCTGGCGGCTGGTGAAGATGATCGGCTTGGCTGCCGTGCCGACCGCGTTCAGCTTATTACCGCGATTGACGTTGAGGAAGTCGTTACCCGACGCGAAGATGATCACGCCCGGTTCGATGTCGAGCGTCACGGCAGTGTTGGTCGAGCCGAAGCCCTGGTCGACGCCGACGTCGGTCTGGCCGTTGAGTTCATAGAGCGTGCCGGCAACGCGCGGCAGGGTCGACGATGCCGTGAAGCTCTCGGGCAGACGGCAACGGCGATAGGTGCCGGTCGGGCCGGAGATCGTGCCGAGGTCGAGCAGCTGCGTCGGGTTGGCGATCTGCGGGCAGCTGGCCGCCGGGGTTGCCAGCGTGCTGGTCGGCGTCGGAGCCGGTGCCGGGGCCGGCGTGGGGGCCGGGTTGTTGATCGTCACATTGCCGCCCGTGCCGGGCGAGACGATTTCATCGGCACCACAGCCGGCAAGAGCCAGCGCGCTACAACCGATTACGAGCGAGCGATGGAGATTTTTCACAGCGAGCGGTCCCCTCAAAAAACCGAAGATTCGAATATGTGGACGCGAATAGTGATCGCGAGAGGGGCGCTAGAGACGCGACGTGACACTTTCGGGGAGCATTTGTGACCGTTCGGTTTCACGGACGCATACGCGTTACCCTGGGCCATTTGGGTCACAGTTTCGATCGGCTGCAGGCACCCGAGCGTCTTCGTCTGCCTTAAATCGGTGGGCCGATGCCGCATCCAGCTTCCGAATCGCTCCGGGGCCCTCAAACAGCGATCGCTGGCCAACTTGATACTGGCCAAGCGCGGTCAGGCTCGTATAGGCGCGAGCCATGCACGACATCGCCACCATCCGCCGCGAACCCGAAGCTTTCGACGCCGCGCTCGCCCGTCGCGGGGCAGAGCCGGTCACCGCGCGTCTGCTCGACCTCGACACCCGCCGCCGCGCCGTCCTGACCGAATTGCAGGACGCACAGAACCGCCGCAACGCCGCCTCCAAGGCGATCGGCCAGGCGATGGGCAGCGGCAATACCGAGGAAGCCGACCGGCTGAAGGCCGAGGTGACCGAGCTCAAGGCGACCACCCTGCCCCGGCTGGAGGAAGACGCGCGCGTGCTCGGCGCCGAGATGGACGACATGCTCGCCGCGATCCCCAACCTACCCGCCGAGGACGTGCCCGAGGGCGCGGGGGAGGAAGAAAACGTCGAGCTGTCGACCTGGGGCGAGAAGCGCGAGTTCGACTTCGAGCCGCGCGAACATGCCGATATCGGCCCGATGCTGGGCCTCGATTTCGAGATCGGTGCCAATATCGCCGGCGCACGCTTCACCTTCCTGCGCGGCGGGATCGCCCGGCTGCACCGCGCGCTCGGCCAGTTCATGCTCGACCGGCAGGTGACCGAGAACGGCTATCTGGAATGTAACCCGCCGCTGCTGGTGCGCGACGATGCGGTGTTCGGCACCGGGCAATTGCCCAAGTTCGCCGACGACCTGTTCCACACCACCGACGGCCGCTGGCTGATCCCCACCGCCGAGGTCAGCCTGACCAATGCGGTGCGCGGGCACATCATCGAAGAAGCGCATCTGCCGCTGCGGATGACGGCGCTGACCCCATGCTTCCGTTCCGAAGCGGGCGCGGCGGGCAAGGATACGCGCGGCTTCATCCGCCAGCACCAGTTCGAAAAGGTCGAGCTGGTCAGCATCGTGCGCCCCGAGGACAGCGAAGCCGAGCATGAGCGGATGACGCAGTGCGCGGAAGGCGTGCTGCAGGCACTCGGCCTGCCCTACCGCAAGATGCTGCTGTGCACCGGCGACATGGGCTTCGGCGCGCGCAAGACCTACGATCTGGAAGTGTGGCTGCCCGGCCAGGGTGCCTACCGCGAGATTTCCAGCTGTTCCAACGTGGGCGATTTCCAGGCCCGCCGGATGAGCGCGCGCTATCGCCCGGAAAGCGGCGACAAGAAGACCGAGTTCGTCCACACGCTCAACGGATCGGGCCTCGCCGTGGGCCGCACGCTGGTGGCGGTGCTGGAGAACTACCAGAGCGAAGACGGTAGCATCGACGTGCCCGAAGCGCTGCATCCCTACATGGGCGGTCTGACGCGGATCAGCCCGGAGTAATCTTAGTCGTCACCCTGAACTTGTTTCAGGGTCCAGTTCTCATCTGCGCTGAAGTTCGCAGCGGAAGGGAACCTGGATGCTGAAACGAGTTCAGCATGACGAATTAGAGAAGGAATACAGATGAAAATCCTCCTCACCAACGACGATGGCATCCACGCCCCCGGCCTCGAAGTGCTGGAGGAGATCGCCCGCGCCTTCTCCGACGACATCTGGATCTGCGCGCCGGATGAAGAGCAGTCGGGGATGGGCCACGCCCTCACCCTCACCCGCCCCGTCCGCCTGCGCAAGCATGGCGAGCGGCGCTATTCCGTCACCGGCACCCCGACCGACGCGGTCACCATGGGTCTGCGGCAGGTGATGGACGGCCCGCCCGATGTTATCCTCTCCGGCGTCAATCGCGGGGCAAACCTGGCCGACGACATCACCTATTCCGGCACCGTGTCCGCCGCGATTGAGGGCGCGCTGGCGGGCATCCGCTCGATCGCACTAAGCCAGGTAACCAGCAAGGAAGGCGCGGCGACCGACGACACGTTCGAAGCCGCGCGCGCCTGGGGCGAGAAGGTGATGGGCCCGCTGCTCGACACGCCGCTGCCCAAGCGCACGCTGGTCAATGTCAACTTCCCCGCCCTTACCGCCGATCAGATCAGGGGCATCCGCGCGGTCCGTCAGGGCTTCCACGACTATTCGCGCGGCACCGTGGTCGAAGGGCGCGATCCGCGCGGGTTCAAATATTACTGGTTCGGCCTGCAGGCGATCGAGCACACGCTGGACCACGGCACCGATCTGGAAGCGATCAACGAAGGCTTCGTCTCGGTCACCCCGCTGCAGCTCGATCTGACGCACCACGCCTCGCTCGGCGAGCTGGGCGAGCGTTACGGCTGACGCGATTCGGTTGCCGCGCGCGCAGCACGAGTCTAACCCTTCGTTTCCAATGAGAAAGCATCAGCCTTGAGCAGCGACCGGGGGAAACGGGGACGCCAGCAGGTCGAACGGGTCGGCAGCGGTGCGAGCGCACGCGAAGTGCGCGGCCCGCGCTTCCAGCCACTGCGGCGCGCGGTGAAGGTGCCCGTATGGGGCGACCTGTCGATCCGGCTGGGGCTGGCGCTGGGCCTCATCTTCCTGGTGGTGATGATCCACTGGTGGGATCGCGAGGGGCTGGTCGATAACCTCGATGGCGAGGTCAGCTTCCTCGACGTCGTCTATTTCACGATGATCTCGATCACCACGACCGGCTTCGGCGACATCGCGCCGATCACCGATCGCGCGCGGCTGGTGGAGGCGGTGATCGTCACCCCGGTACGCTTCGCCGTGCTCTTCATTTTCGTCGGCACCGCCTACAACTTCCTCATTCAGCGCAGCTGGGAGAAATTCCGCATGAACCGCATTCAGGAGCAATTGTCCGACCACATCGTGGTGCTCGGCTACGGCGTGTCGGGTTCGGAATCGGTTGCCGAACTGATCGATCGCGGGGTCGAGCCGGAATGCATCGTCGTGATCGACCCTAGTGAGGAACGCCTCGCCGATGCCGAAGCGCTGGGCTGCAACATCATGGCCGCCGACGCGACGCGGGACGAAACGCTCAAGGCGGTCAAGATCGACCGCGCGCAGAGCGTGCTTGTGTCTGCCGGGCGCGACGACACCTCGATCCTGATCGTACTGACCGTGCGCGCGCTCGCGCCTGCGGTGCCGATCAGCGTGGTGGTGCGCGCGTCGGACAACGAGAGCCTCGCGCGGCAGGCCGGGGCCAACAACGTCATCAACCCGGTCCACTTCACCGGGCTGCTGCTCGCGGGCAGCGTCAAGGGCGCGCATATCGCGGATTATCTCGCCGATCTGGCCTCCGTCGCAGGGCGGGTCCAGCTGGTTGAGCGCCCCGTCACAGCAGAGGAATGCGGCTGCGCGATCTCCGCGCTGAAGACCGGCGGCCGGGGCCTCAGGATCTATCGCAATGGCGAGGCGCTGGGCTTCTGGGAAGACGAGTGCCAGAACCTGCAGGCGGGCGATATCGTGGTCGAGATCGTGCCGACGGTCGAGGGTGAGAAACGCGGCGACGGGCACAACGGCGAAGCGCGCCCGCAATAGCGTGACTCAGCGTGGTCAGCGCAGCGCCACGAACACCGCGCCCATCGCCGCCATTGCGGTGACGAAGAAGCCCGCGTCGATTGCGAACACCCGCCACGGGGCGTTGAGATAGAGATAGCGAATACCCACTGCGGGCACCATCAGCATCAGGCCGTAACCGACCGAGATCATCATCATCGCGCGCACCGACGGGCTCGACATCGCGAACTGGTGTGCCAACGTCAGCGAAATCAGCAACGCGAAGGCAAAGGTCAGGCCGAACACCAGCCACAGCGGCCGGTCTCCGCTGAACCCCTCATCCTCGCCGCGCCCGATCGCGCGCTTCCAGATCTTCCCGAACAACACGCCGTACCAGACCATTCCCACGAAGAAGAACGCGGCTGCGCCAAGGACGATATTCAGCAGATCGATCTGACCCATTTGCAGCCTCCATTGGTGTTCGACGCGCCACCTAGCGCAAAGCGTCACTTGGGTGTAGAGGCGCGCGCAATCATGACAACAACCACCACCTCGATCCCCGACCCCAAGAAGGTCGGCATGGTCAGCCTCGGCTGCCCCAAGGCGCTCGTCGATAGCGAGCGTATTCTCACCCGCCTGCGGGCCGATGGCTACGCGATGAGCGCCGATTATGCGGGCGCGGACATCGTGCTGGTCAACACCTGCGGCTTCCTCGATTCCGCCAAGGAAGAGAGCCTGCAGGCGATCGGCGAGGCGATTGCCGAGAATGGCCGCGTGATCGTGACCGGCTGCATGGGCGAGGAAGCCGACGCGATCCGCGCCGCGCATCCGCAGGTGCTCGCGGTGACCGGCGCGCACCAGTACGAACAGGTTGTCGAGGCGGTGCATGAACACGCCCCGCCCAGCCAGGGTCCGTACATCGACCTGATCCCTCAGCCCGATCTGGCGGACATCAAGCTGACCCCGCGCCACTACAGCTACCTCAAGATTTCGGAGGGCTGCAATCACTCCTGCGCCTTCTGCATCATCCCCGATCTGCGCGGAAAACTCGCGAGCCGGCGGATCGACGCGGTGCTGCGCGAGGCGGAAAAGCTGGTCGCGGCGGGCACGAAGGAACTGCTGGTCATCAGCCAGGACACTTCGGCCTATGGCGTCGATACGCGCCACGATGCGCGCGAGTGGAAGGGCCGCGAAGTGCGCGCGCACATGACCGATCTGGCGCGCGAGCTGGGTCAGCTGCGCACCGATCAGGGAAGGCCGCCGTGGGTCCGGCTGCATTACGTGTACCCCTACCCTCATGTCGATCAGGTCATCCCGCTGATGGCCGAAGGGCTGCTGACGCCCTATCTCGACATCCCGTTCCAGCACGCGGCGCCGTCTGTCCTCAAGCGCATGAAGCGCCCGGCGAACGAGGCCAAGGTTCTCGAACGGCTGAAGGGCTGGCGCGAGATCTGCCCCGACATAGCCGTTCGCTCCAGCTTCGTGGTCGGCTTTCCGGGCGAGACGGAAGAGGATTTCCAATACCTTCTCGACTGGCTGGAAGAGGCCCAGTTGGATCGCGTCGGCGCGTTCCGGTTCGAGCCGGTCGAGGGCGCGGCGGCCAATGCCCTGCCCGATCCGGTGCCCGAAGCGGTCAAGGAAGAACGCTACGCCCGGATCATGGAAGCGACCGCGCGGATCAGCGCGGCCAAGCTGCAGGCCAAAATCGGTCGCACGCTGCCGGTCATCATCGACGAGGTCGGCGAGCCTGACGAAGACGGCGATATTGGTGCAACCGGCCGCTCGCAGGCCGACGCGCCCGAGATCGATGGCAACGTGTTCCTGCGCAATGTCTCCGCCAGCCTCGCCCCCGGCGATATCGTGGAGGTGCAGGTCGAGGACGCGGACGAGCACGATCTGTTCGGTGCCCCGAACGAATAAAGACGATCCCGCCCGGCACTTTACGCTGGCGGGGCGTTGATCGGGTATGGCCATTTCCATCCGATCCAGCTTCGCCTTCACCACGCAGGCCCCCACCGACGCGCTGATGCAGTTCGCGGTCGCCGATATTCCCGAGCAATATCTGCTGAACTGCCGGACCGATCTGACCGACGCGGACAGCTGCACGCGGATCCCGGCGCAGGAGGATATCGGCGAGCGGGTGTGGGCCCGCGCCGATGGCCGGTTCGAGGTGCGCCACGAGGCAGAGGTCGAGATTCGCCGCCAGATCGCCGCGCTCGACCAGCTCGAACAGCTGCGGCCGAGCGAGATGCCCGCCGCCCCGGTCAAATACCTGTTCGATTCCCGCTATTGTCCCGCCGACAAGTTCCAGAGCTTTGTCGAGGACCAGTTCGGGGGAACTTCGGGCGGAGCGCGGGTCGAGGCGATCCGCAGCTGGGTGGCTGACAAGTTCACCTATTCTCCGGGCAGTTCGGATGCGTCGACCACCGCGCTCGACAGCTTCGTCGAACGGCGCGGGATCTGCCGCGACTATGCGCACATGGTGGTTACGCTGGCCCGCGCGAGCGTGATCCCCGCGCGGTTCGTCGCCTGCTACGCGCCCGACGTGACCCCGCCCGATTTCCACGCGGTGGCCGAGGTGTTCCTGAAAGACCCGGGCAGCGATGCAGGCGGGACCTGGCAACTGGTCGATGCGACGGGCATGGGAACGGCGGAAGACATCGTGAAGATCGGCGTCGGCCGCGATGCCGCCGATGTCAGCTTCCTGACCAGTTTCGGCATGGTCGAGCTGTGCGAAAAGACGGTCGAGGTAACCCGCAGCTAGCGGGCGGCGGCGAGATTTTCCGCAGCGCGTTAACTTTTGTCCGCTATAGCGTCCCCCGCCGATACGCGGTGGCGCAGCCCGCTGGGATTTGCCGCGCGCGCGAGGCAGGAAAGACTACTATGACCAAGGCACTTCTCTGGATCGGCGGAGCAACGCTCGCAACCGTGCTGCTTTTCGGCGGCGCGGCAATCGGCACGCGCATGATGTATGCCGATACAGCCGCGAACACCGCGGCTAGCGCGCCGAATATCGAGGACGCCATCCCGGTCGATCCCTCCAAGTTCGACGAGGACGGGAACGCGCGTAGCGACAGCGATCAATTCGACCCCGGGACCGTAACCGATGCGAGCCTGAGCGACGAAACCGTCGCAGGCGACGGAACGGATGATGACGCCGGACTCGACGCCCAGGACCATGATGGAGAGGTGATCTACGACGCGCGCAGCAGCGCGAGCGGTGCAAGCCGCAGCGTCGCCCGCTCAGCCCCGTCGCGGGCCTCGCGCTCCGAACCGATGGTGGTCAAGCGCGTGCTGCCGATCAAGGGCCCGATCAAGTACGGCGAATGGCACTGGGATACCAAAGGCGTCCCCGCTGGCCCGATCGTGATCACGGTCGATCTGGACGCCCGGGTCATCTCGGTCTTCCGCGGCGGTTACGAGATCGGCGCGGCGGCAGTGCTGGTCGGCACGCAGGAGCACCCGACCCCGCTCGGCGTCTTCCCGATCCGCTACAAGATGCGCGACAATGTGTCGGAAAAGTACAACAACGCGCCGATGCCCTATTCGATGTTCCTGACCAACGACGGCGTTGCGCTGCACGGGTCGCAGGTCGAAAACGGCTATGCCAGCCACGGCTGCATCGGCCTGCCAAACGAATTCGCGGCCAAGGTATTCGCGGTGGCCAAGAAGGGCGACAAGGTCGTGATTACGCGCGGCGAAACGCTGAAGATGGGCGAGCCGATCCTCTAACGCAGGACGGCTTACGCCCTGCGCTGGGGCTCTTTTTCGAATTTGACGCTGTCGCTGGTCGAGTTGGGCCCGGTTTTCACCCATGCCCGCTTGGCGAGCACACCGCCGAGAGACGCGTTTTCGCGGGCGCGCAGCCGGTCCACCATGCGTGCGACCTCTGACCTGCGCACCTCGCCCCCGCCCAGCCGATCAAGGATCTTCTCGACCACCCCGATCTCCACCAGTCGGGGATAGCCCATGCAGAAATAACAGGCGCCATCGCGCCAGATCAGCTGGTTCGCGACACTCGACACATAGTCCCCGATCGCCTCCTCGGCCTCGGCAAGGTGTCGGGCGGAGCGGGCCATCGCCAGTGGATCGAGCCACTCGGCATCGGCGATCGCCTTGCGCATCCGCGCGCGGTCGAAGGCGTCGTCGGAATTGGAAGGGTCGTCGACCGCCTCGATCCCCGCCGCCCGCACCACCGCCGCGAGTTCCCCGCGCCGCCAGCCGAGCAACGGCCGCACCATCACCATTTCCTCGATGATGCCTTCGGGAAAGAAGACCGACCAGGGCCGCACCCCTGCGAGCCCCGCCAGCCCGCTCCCCCGGTTGAGGCGCATCAGCAGGGTTTCGGCCTGATCGTCGGCATGATGCGCGGTGGCGAAAACCGACGCGCCGACCTGCTCGAAATGGCAACCGAGCGCCTCGTAGCGCACGGCGCGCGCATTGGCCTGCAGGTTGCCGGGGGAGACATCCACCCGCAGCGTAGCATGCGGAATTCCCAACCCCTCGCAGACGCGGGCGACGAACGCCGCTTCGTCCGCGCTTTCGGGGCGCAGGCCATGATCGACCGTCGCCGCCCTCACCCGCCCCGGCATCGCCGCATTGGCGAGCAAAAGCAGCGCAAGACTGTCCGGTCCGCCCGATACAGCGATTCCCAGCGAAACCCCTGCGAGATCGGGATCGTCGGGCCAGACCTGCGCGAGGTCGGCCCGGAACCGCTCGATCAGCGCAGGGTCGGGCGGCCTGCCTGTCAGGAGCAGCTCACCTTGCGACGGCTGGCCTGGTACTGATCGCTCAACCGACCGGTCGCGAGCGCGGGGTAGGTTTCGCTGAACTCGGCCAGCGCGATGCAGGCGCGGTTGGTATCGCCCAGTTCGATCATCGATTCGGCGAGATAGAGCAGGCTGTCCGGCGCACGTGCCGCGTCGTTATCGGCCTGATAGTTCTTCAGGAACCACGGAGCCGCCTCGCGCGCCTGCCCATTGTCGAGGAATGCGCGGCCCAGCAGGTTGCGACCATAAGTGGTCCGCCAGTGGTCCGGATACTTTTCGACAAAGGCGGCGAGTGCCTGCTGCGCTTCGGGGTAGAAGCCCGCTTCCCACAGGCGGAAGCCGTAGGAATAGTCGTCGTCACCCGCGTCGTCGGTCTGCGGCTTGGCGATCGCGCGGACCGCTGCCAGTCGCTCCGCGCTCGGCCCGGTGGCTGTAGCGGGCGTCGGCGTGGGCGTGGTCGGATCCGGCCGGGTGGTGGTGGTGGCCGCAGTGCCCGTGTTCGACGCGCCGGCGTTGCCGGAAGGCAGCAGCGCGGCGGGGGCGCCACCGGTGGCGGTCGCGTTTTCGAGCACGGCGAGCCGCTGCTCGATCCCGTCCTGCGTATTCGTCACCACTTCGACCTGACGGGTGAGCGACTGGATCGATGCTTCGAGCGCATCGAGACGGGCAAGAATATCGGTCACTGCCGTGGTCTGGGTGCTGGCATTTGGGCCGCTGTTCGCAGGGCCGGAAATCTCGGGTTCGAAATAGCGGCCATCGCCGCCCGGGAAGACCCGCCGCTGAAGTGCGCGGATTTCCGCCTCAAGCTTGCGGATGCGCGAGGAATCGTTGTCCTGCGCCATGGCGGGCACGCCGCTCGTCAACAAAAGCCCTGCCAGCGCGCCGTAAATCGCGAGCCGTTTCCTTGCGGGTGCCTTGGCCAAAATCATCGAATCCCTCTCTGTGTCCATCGGGCGATGGTGCGCGGCACGGCACGAACCGGGCCTGAACCATCGCCCCCCAATTTTTCTCACCAGTGGTGCCAGCGCTCAGCGCTGCGCGCCACCCGGGCCACCTTGCGCGGCGGGATCGGCTGCGGCAGTCCCGGGCAGGCCGACGCCATCCCGGGCGAGCAGCGCTTTCGCATTCACCGGCACATCGCTGACCACGGCATCATTCTCTGCAAGGCGCGGTACGCTCTTCCCGCCCACGGTAATCGTGAAGGCATCCGGGCGTCCGGTGCGGACCTGCGGATCGCTCGCCGTGTCGGGCACGGTGTAGCTCTCGCCCTTGCCCATCAGGCTTTCCATCAGCACGTTGGATTCATCGCCGTCGTAGAAGCGCACCCACATGCCGTCCTGGGTGGAGGTGAACACGACCGGCCCCTCGACCGCAGCGGCGCGAGCGACGCTCTGCGTAGCGGCGGCCTGCGCCTGCTGCTCCGCCTCGGTGCGTTGTTCTTCTGCGGCGAGCAGTGAGTCCGCCTCGGATTCCGGGGAGAAGAAGCTGCGCGAAAAGGCGAAAACGCCGATCAGCAGCACGATCCCCGCGATGATCGATGCGATCACCAGCCCGCGCGAAGGCAGTCGCGTGGGGTCCTCCGTCTGCATCGTCCCGTCGCGCAGCCGCTCCGCCGGGTCTTCGATGCCCAGCTGCTCGCGCACATCGTTGACGATTTCCTCGTCGTTCAGCCCGACGGCCCGGGCGTAGCTGCGCGAAAAGCCAATCGCGTAGGTCCGCCCCGGAAGGACGGCGAAATCGCCATCCTCGATCGTTTCCAGATGCCGCTTGGGAATGCGGGTGGCGGACGCGACGTCCTCCACGCTCATTCCCTTGGCCTCTCGCGCGGCACGCAGCCGCTCACCCGGAGCGGTCGGCTCCGAATTGTCTATTTCAAAAGTGGCTTCGTCTTCTGCCATATCCCATCCTTGGCGCGCCCCAGCTGCCCCCGGTTGCCACGCGCCCGGTCTAGCGGCCTTCGTGCCCGAAGCCAACGCCCGGATGGCATGATTTCCGGGCCTTTTCTCGCAAGCGAGACACGGTCAGTCGGTTTCGATCCCGCGCTCCTGCGCCCACTGCGTGATTGCCGCGCGGGTATCGGCGGGCGGCTGGGCGGTCAGCTGGGCCATGAAAGCCCCGATTTCGGCGAGGTCGATCTGGCGGATCAGCTCCTTGATCGGGCCGACGGAGACCGGCGTGATCGACAGTCGGCGATAGCCCAGCCCCAGCAGCGCAAGCGCCTCCAGCCGGCGACCGCCCATCTCGCCGCACAGGCCCAGCGTCACCTCGTGGCCGGTGGTCGCATCGACGATCCGCTTGAGAAAGCGCAGGATCGACGGGCTCAGCCAGTCGTATCGCGCCGCAAGCTTGGGGTTCGCACGATCGGCGGCGAACAGGAACTGGGTCAGGTCGTTGGTCCCGACGGAGAGGAACGAGACCTTGGGCACCAGCATGTCGAGCACTTCGACCAGCGAAGGCACCTCGATCATCGCCCCGTACTCTATCTCTTCGGGCGGCCTGATCCGCTTGTGCTTGCGAAGAAACTCGCGCTGTTCCTCGAACACCTTGCGCGCCGCGTCGAACTCCCACGGTTCCGAGACCATCGGGAACATCACCCTGAGCGTGCGCCCGCCCGACGCTTCGATCAGTGCGCGCGCCTGCGCCTTGAACAGGCCTTCGCGTTCCAGCGCGAGCCGCAGCGCGCGCCAGCCCATCGCCGGGTTCTCGTCCTGCAGGCCGCTGTCGCTCGACACATAGGGGACCGCCTTGTCGCCCCCGATATCGACCGTGCGGAACACCACCGGCTTGTCGCCCGCGGCGTCGAGCACATCCTTGTAGAAGCGCGTCTGCTTCTCGCGCCCCGGAAGAGTGGCCGCGACGAGGAACTGGAACTCGGTGCGAAACAGCCCGATCCCGTCCGCACCGACCAGCGACAGCGTGGTCAGGTCATCGCGCAGGCCGGCATTCATCATCACCTGAATGCGGGTGCCGCAGCGGGTAAACGGTTCGACATCGCGCAGCTCGGCATAGGCTGCGCGGCGTTCCTTGGATTTTGCGAAGCGCGCCTCGAACGCTTCCACGATCGTCGGCTGAGCACGCGCATGGGCGACCCCTGCGTCCGCATCCAGCAATATGTGATCGCCCTCGCCGATCATGCCGCGCAGACCGCGCACGCGGCCCAGCACCGGGATGCCCATCGCCCGCGCGACGATCACCACATGCGATGTCAGCGAACCCTCTTCCAGAATCACGCCCTTGAGCCGCCGCCGGTCATATTCGAGCAGTTCGGCAGGCCCCAGGTTGCGGGCGATCAGGATCGTGTCGTTCTTGAGGCCGGTGGTCGCAGCCGTGCCCATCTGGCCCGCGACGATCCGCAGCAGGCGGTTCGACAGATCCTCCAGATCGTGCATCCGGTCCGCGAGCAGCGGATCGTCGATCTCGCGCATCCGCATCCGGGTGCGTTGCTGCACGCGCTCGATCGCGGCCTCGGCGGTAAGCCCTGCGTCGATCGCTTCGTTGATCCGGCGGCTCCACCCTTCGTCGTAGGCGAACGCCTTGTAGGCGGCGAGCACCTCGTCGGTCTCTCCCCCTGCGCCGAATTCGGCCTGTTGGCCCATCTGGTCGATCTGTTCGCGCATCCGCTCGAACGCGCGATAGACCCGCTGGCGCTCGAACTCGGTATCCTCGGCAACGACCTTGTCGATCGTGATGCGCGGCTGGTGATAGACGGCAGTGCCACTCGCCAGCCCCTTGACCAGCGCCAGCCCCGAAAGCTGCGCCGGGCCGCTGCGTTCGGGCGCGGCCTCGTCTGCCGAGCGTTCGTCGATCAGCTCGGCATTCACGATCAGCTCGCTCAGCACCATCGCGGTGGTCTGCAGCGCCTCGATCTCGACATCCTCGTACCGGCGCGGATCGACGTGCTGGACGTTGAGCGCACCCACCGCCCGTTCGCGATAGACGATCGGCACGCCTGCGAAGCTGGAGAATTTCTCCTCGCCTGTTTCGGGGCGGTACTGGAAGTCAGGATGCGCCTTGGCCTGCGCGAGGTTCAGCGTCTCGCCGTTCGCGACCAGCGTGCCGGTCAGCCCCTCGCCCACCGTCATCCGGGTGACGTGGACCGCCGACTGGTTCAGCCCGCGGGTGGCAAACAGTTCGAGCATGCCCGAGCGCAGGAGGTAGATCGAGCAGACCTCGCTATCGAGCGCCTCGCCCACCAGTTCCACCGTGCGGTCGAGTTTTTCCTGCGCAGACAGGCGCGTCGCCATCAACGCATGGAGGCCGGTCAGGATCTGTCGCGCCGCGGCTGTCGCTTTCATATGCAAGCGACTAGCCTATTGCGGCGCGCAGGGGAAATGGTTGACCGTTTTTTAGATCGCGGTCAGCTGCCACCCATCTCCTGTTTGAGTTGCAGCTTCTGTTTCTTGAGGGTTCGGATCGTCGCATCATCGGGCGCGGCTTTGCGCATTTCCTCGGCAATCGCCTCGTCGAGCGTGGCATGCTTGGTCTTGAGGGCGGTGATGTGCGAAGCGTTCATATGCCTCTTCTCCTTGGTCATCGAAGCTGCTCGCCGGGGGACGAGCATCCGCTAATGGCGGGGAAAAAGGCCCTCGCGATCGCTTGGGCCTGCCCGCCATCGCAATCGGATAAAACCACACAATCGCATTCCTGCGAAGGGGTGTTATGAGGCAATGCGATTAAACCGGCGTTGCGTGCGTCGGATCGCCTGCCGGCTACCACTTGTCGACCATGAGGAACGTCTCGCGTGACCGAAGCGGAATTGCGCAAACGGCTCGAACAATTGCGGATCGAGCATCGCGACCTCGACGCGGCGATTGCCGCGCTGTCGGCAATGGAATCGCCCGATCAATTGCAGATCGCACGCCTCAAGAAGCGCAAACTGCAACTGCGCGACCGGATGGCGGCGATCGAGGACGAGCTTATCCCCGACATCATCGCCTGAGCGCTTGCCCGGGGCGCACGCCTGTTTGCACGGGCGCGCAAGATTCCTGCGGGAGATATGCACATCTACGTTGCACCCGCCCCTTCGCGGGACAGGCTGGTGCGGGCCACTTATCGCAGCAGCCCGAACGGCTTAGGCGACACCCTCATGCAGCACACGGTCGATATCACCGCTCTGATCATCGAGGAACTCTACTGCGAGGCCAACGTGCTCGCCGATGAGGTGCGTACGGCCTTCGTCCCCGCCGCGACCGAACTGATGCCGATCGACCTGCCGCTGCGGCGCGCACTCGAATGCGAGGGGCTCAAGGCGACCACCCGGATCATGCATGTGCTCGCCTGGCTGCTCAATCATCGCGCCTTCCTCGCCGGGCAGATGAGCGACCTGCAATGGGAACGGCACACCCAGCTGCCGCCCGACCGCGCGCCGAGCGCGGAACTGATGGACATGCTCGACCTGTCGACCAGAGCGCTGGTCGCCCAGACGCAGCGTCTGCATGCCCGGGTCGCGCGGATCGATGCGGAATATCGCATGGCGCGCAGCAATAGCCAGCCCTCCTGCGGCCAGTTGCACGAGCGACTCGAGCGTCAGTTCGCGCAAGGCTAGCCGCGCGGCCTCACGCGTTCGCGAGCGCCTGCGCCCAGCGCTCCAGCCGTTCCTTGCGCACGCCCTCGTCCATCTCCGGTTCGAACCGGTCGATCGGGCCGCGCATCGCCTCGACCGCACCCTGAAGATCGGCGAACCAGCCGGCCCCGGTCGCTGCCGCGACCGCCGCGCCCAGTGCCGTGGTCTCGACGAACCGCGGCCGCTCGACCGCGATGTTCAGGATGTCCGCAATATCCTGCGCCAGCCAGTCGTTCGCGCTCATCCCCCCGTCGATCCGCAGGCTTTCCCAGCGTGCGCCGTCGGCAGCGAAGGCGGTCGCCAGATCGTAGGTCTGGCACGACATCGATTCGAGCGCGGCGCGCACGATATGCGCCTTGCCGGTGGAGAAGCTGAGGCCCGCGATCAGCCCGCGCGCCTCGGCCCGCCAGTGCGGCGCACCCAGCCCTGCAAGCGCAGGCACGATCACCACCTCGCCCGAATTCTCGACCGATCGGGCCAGCGCTTCGGTTTCCTGCGCGCTGTCGATCAGACCGAGTGAATCGCGCAGCCACTGGATCAGACTGCCCGCGACGAACACCGAGCCCTCGATCGCATAGGTGCGCTGGCCGTCGTTCTGCGTGAGCACGGTTGAGAGCAGGCGATGCTCGGAATGCGGGATTTGGGTTCCATGATTGGCAAGGATGAAAGCGCCTGTGCCGTAGGTCGCCTTGATCTCGCCCTCCGACAGGCAGCCTTGGCCGATCGTCGCCGCCTGCTGATCGCCGACCAGCCCGCAGATCGGGATCGCGCGGCCGAACAGTTCGGGATCGGTACGGGCGATCTCGCCATGCGTGTCGACCACCTGCGGCAGCGCCTCGTGCGGCACGCCGAACAGATCGCACAGATCGGGCGAGAAACCCGCTTCGCCCAGCGGCAACAGAAGAGTGCGGCTGGCATTGCTCGCATCGCTGACATGGGCCCCGCCCGATAGCTTCGCGACCAGCCAGCTCTCGACCGTGCCGAAGGCAAGCCGCCCGGCCTCCTGCGCCTGTGCGACCGCATCGACGTTATCGAGCATCCAGCGCATCTTGGTGGCGGAGAAATAGGGATCGAGCAGCAGGCCCGTCTTCTTGTGGACCGGCTCTTCGCGGCCCTCGTCGCGAAGCCGCCGGCAAACATCCGCGGTGCGCCGGTCCTGCCAGACGATCGCGCGGGCGAGCGGCTTCAGCGTCTCGCGGTCCCACGCCACCACCGTCTCGCGCTGGTTGGTGATCCCGATCGCGGCGATGCTTTCGGGCGGGCGGTTGCCGAGTACGCGGCGCGCGCAATTGAGGCTCGCCTGCCAGATTTCCTGCGCATCGTGTTCGACCCGGCCGGGCTGCGGAAAGTGCTGCGTGATCTCGGCCTGCGCAGTGCCCGCGACCGCGCCGTCGCGCCCGAACAGGATCGCGCGGGTCGAGGTGGTTCCGGCGTCGATCACCAGGATATGTTCGCTCAAGGCTGACCTCTCTCGATTATCTGCGGCGTGACATGCGCCAGCGCGGTGCCCATATGCAATGGCGATGGTTCAGATTCCGCCCCGCCCATGGCCGACCGGCACGCCCGAAAAGCCCGAGCCGCTGGTCACCCGAGTGCTCGCGCCCAATCCCTCGCCCTACACCTTCACCGGGACGCAGACCTATCTGGTCGGCCACGGTTCGGATCGGGCGGTGATCGACCCCGGCCCTGACGAGGCAGAGCATCTCGACGCGATCCTCGCCGCAGCGGGCGACGCGCGCATCTCCGCGATCCTGTGCACCCACACCCACCGCGATCACTCGCCCGGTGCCACCCCGCTCGCCGAGCGTACGGGCGCCCCGGTGATGGGCTGCGCAAAGCTGGTGATCGCGGATAGCGGCCCGCGTCTCGACGAGTCATTCGACACCACCTACGAGCCAGAGCGGGTTCTCTCAGACGGCGAGGCCGTTTCGGGCGACGGCTGGACGCTGCGCGCGGTCCACACGCCGGGCCACACCTCCAACCACCTGTGCTTCGCGCTGGAGGAAAGCGGCGCGCTGTTTACCGGCGATCATGTGATGGGCTGGTCGACCAGCGTAATCGTGCCGCCCGATGGCGACATGGGGGATTACCTCGAAAGCCTCGACAAGCTCTACAGCCGCGAGGACCGGGTCTACTATCCCGCCCACGGCGCACCGGTCGAAACGCCCCAGCAACTGGTCCGCTCGATGCTCGGGCATCGCCGTCAGCGGGAGCGCCAGATCCTGAAGGTGCTGGCCGATGGCCCCCGGAGTCTGCCTGAGTTCATCCCGATCATGTACAAGGGGCTCGATCCGCGACTGGAGAAGGCCGCGCAAATGTCGGTTCACGCCCACCTCATCGATCTGGAACGGCGCGACATGGTTAACCGTTCTGAAGAGCGATGGACCGCCCTTTAGTGGAGACGAATGCCTGTGAGTGACGATCAGACCGAGACCGCCGTCGAGCATGAAGCGTCAGCGAAGGACGCAAAACCGGTCAAGAAGGCACGCCCGCCGTTTCTGCCGTGGTTTCTGGTGATCCTGCTGCTCGCCGCGATCGCATGGATTGGCTGGCGTACCTACGGCCCCAACCGGATGGGCGACCCGATCGGCACCACGCTGGTCTCGTTCGAGAAGCAGAACCGGCTGGTGGTGTTCACCGCCGAATTCGCGCCGGTCGTCGCGAGTAAGGACAGCCGCTTTTTCGGGGCGCTGCAAAGCCGCCAGATCGCGGTGATCCCTGCGCGGGTGGATTACTCCGTCGATCTGTCGAAGATGGACCGATCGCGCCTGTCATGGAACGCGGAAACGCAGACCATGGACGTGCGGCTACCCGCGCTCGAGCTGAGCAAGCCCAATCTGGATGAAGCGCGCGCGAAGTACATGCGCGAGGGGCTATGGATCACGCGCGATGCGGAAGACGATCTGAGCCGCAACAACACGCAGATCGCAGAGCGCGAGGCGCTCGACAGCGCGCGCAGCCCGGCGCTGATGGAACTCGCACGCGCCTCTGCCCGCGCAGCCGTGCAGCAGAACATCGCCGTGCCGCTCGCCGCGGCAGGCTATCGCGGGATCACGGTGGAGGTCAGCTTCGACGGCGATACGCCCAGGAAGCTGGGTTCCCCCGCCAAGGCGGCGACCAAAACTGCCGAAAAGACCTCCACTCGCTGACCGCTAACTGCCAGCGCGCGGCGATCAGGCCAGCCGCCGCGCGTGGCGGAAATGCTCGTAACGGTTGAGCAGGTCGCCGATCAGCTGTTCGGTCGTGTACCCCGTCACATCGAGCGGATGGCCGCCTTCGGAGCTGCGCGCCATCGCCCGGAAATGGCGCTTGTTCTCGTCGCCGGGGCGATGCGCTTCGGCCCACGCGAAGCTCGGCGGGCGGAAGGAGCGCGCGCGCACTTCGTAGCTGAAGGTGCCGTGTTCGCCATGCGGGACCGATAGCAGCACGTCGCCGCCATCGCGGGTGAGTTCGGGGGCCAGACTACGGCGGCGCATTTCCGCCGCCACGTCTTCCAGCGCGGGCAAGGCCTTCTGTTCGAGGAACTCGGCCACCTGTTCCTTGCGGAACGAGCCGGTGATGGTGGACAGGCGCTTCTTCCAGCTGATCTCGGGGTCGAGCGGCTGGCTGGGCAGCACACCGTAATCGGGCACACCGCCGGCATGCTCCATCGCCAGCGCCTTGAGCAGGCCGTAACAGATGAAGATCATCACCACCGCAAAGGGCAGCGCGCTTGCGATGGCGGCCGTCTGCAAGGCTTGCAGACCGCCTGCGACCAGCAGGACTGCCGCAACTGCGCCCGCGCAAATCGCCCAGAACACGCGCTGCCACACCGGCGGCGCCTCTGCCGCGCCATTGGTGATCGTATCGATCACCAGCGCGCCCGAATCCGCCGAAGTGACGAAGAAGGTCACGATCAGCAGCGTAGCCGCAACCGATGTGATCGACGACAATGGCAGCTCGGCCAAGGTCGCGAAGAGTGCGGTGGGCAGGTTGTCCTGAACCACCTGGGCGAGCGGCGCGACGCCTGCCATGTCGAGCGAAATGGCCGTGTTGCCGAATACGGTCATCCACAGGAAGGTGAACAGCACCGGCACCACCAGTACGCCGAGCACGAACTGGCGGATCGTGCGACCGCGCGAGATCCGCGCGATGAACATGCCGACGAAGGGCGACCACGCGATCCACCAGCCCCAGTAGAACAGCGTCCAGTTGGCCAGCCAGTCGTTCGGCTCATAGGCGTAGAGGCGGAAGGTGCGCTCCACCACCTGGCCGAGATAGGCCCCAGTATTCTGCACGAAGGCCTGCAGCAGGAAGATCGTCGAGCCGGTCACCAGCACGAAGCCAAGCAGGATCACCGCGAGCACGATGTTGAATTCGGACAGGCGCTTCACGCCCTTGTCGAGCCCGAGATAGACCGACAGCGTCGCCAGCAGGGTAATCCCGGCGATCAGCGCGATCTGGATGCCAGCCGATTGCGGGACGCCTGCAATATAGGCGAGGCCCGCATTGACCTGCAGCACGCCCAGCCCCAGCGAAGTCGCAACGCCGAACATGGTGCCCAGCACCGCGAAAATGTCGATCGCATGGCCGATCGGCCCGTGGATACGCGAGCCCAGCAGCGGATAGAGTGCGGAGCGCGGGGTCAGCGGCAAGCCGCGCCGGAACGCGAAATAGGCCAGCGACAGCCCGACCACCGCGTAAATCGCCCAGGCATGCACGCCCCAGTGGAAGAAGGTGAGCACCATCGCCTGCCGCGCGGAATCGACGCTGAGCGGATCACCGCGCGGTGGCTCTGCATAATGCAGCATGGGCTCGGCCACGCCGAAGAACACCAGCCCGATCCCCATGCCGGCGCTGAACAGCATCGCGAACCACGACAGGTGGCTGTATTCCGGCTCGCTCCAGTCCGGGCCCAGCTTGATGTCGCCGTATTTGCTGACCGTTAGGAACACGATGAAGATCAGGAAACCGGCCACGGTGAGGATGTAGAACCAGCCGAAATCGGCCACGATCAGCGCCTGCAGGCGATCGAATACCTGCCCTGCCGTCTCCGAAAAAAGCGCCCCGAACAGCGCAAACGCCACGATCAGGATCGCCGACCCGAAGAACACCGGGCGATTGGCGACCAGACGCCACTGCGAGGGATTGTCGGCGGCTTCTTGCAATACGGGATCGGTCATAGAGGTGCGCTCTTGCATCCCCACGCCCCCGGGGCAAGGCAAGCTGGCCATCTTCGCTCTCGGCGAGCCTGCTTCGCAGGCCCCCGATGCGCTTTTGCGAGGAACACACTCGCGCGCGGGCCCGTTCGTCCTATATGCGTCACCCAACACGAACGACCGGGGCCCACTAGACCATGAACGACCAGACCCGCCCGCCGACCGGCGACGACCTGCTTGCCGAGATCGAGCGCCTGCGCAAGGAACGCAACGCGGTTATCCTGGCGCATTACTATCAGCGGCCCGAAATCCAGGATCTGGCCGATTTCGTCGGCGATTCGCTCCAGCTCAGCCAGATGGCGGCGGAGACCGATGCGGACGTGATCGCCTTTTGCGGGGTCAAGTTCATGGCCGACACGGCCAAGATCCTGAGCCCCGAAAAGATCGTCGTCCTGCCCGACATGGACGCGGGCTGCAGCCTTGAAGACAGCTGCCCGCCGGAAAAGTTCAAGGCCTTCCGCGAGGCGCATCCCGATCATATCGCGCTGACCTACATCAACTGCTCGACCGAGGTGAAAGCTCTGTCGGACGTGATCGTGACCAGCTCTTCGGCCGAGACGATCCTCCAGCAGATTCCCGAAGACCAGCCGATCATCTTCGGCCCGGACCGTCACTTGGGCGGCTATCTCAACCGCAAGTTCAACCGCGACATGCTGCTGTGGCCGGGCGTGTGCATCGTGCACGAAGCCTTCAGCGAGACCGAACTGCTCAAGCTGAAAGCCCAGCACCCCGGCGCACCGATCGCGGCGCATCCCGAGTGCCCGGCGGCGATCGTCGAGCATGCGGATTATGTCGGCTCGACCAGCGGCATCCTGCAATTCGCCGAGACGTTCGAGGGCGACAAGCTGATCGTCGCGACCGAGCCGCACATCATCCATCAGATGGAAAAGGCGCTGCCGGAGAAAACCTTTATCGGCGCGCCGGGCGCAGACGGCAACTGCAACTGCAATATCTGCCCCTACATGGCGCTCAACACGCTGGAAAAGCTCTACACCGCGCTGCGCGACCTCGAGCCGCGGATCGAGATCGAGGAAGGCCTGCGCCTGCAGGCCAAGCAGAGCCTCGACAAGATGCTGGAAATGGCCAGCGGCACGATCGGCAAGGGCGATCTCGACACGATCGACTGACACCGCCAGCCGAACATCTTACACACGAAAAAGGGCCGGGGAGATCCACTTCCCCGGCCCTTCTCGCATGACGTGCTGCTGTCAGGGAGCGCGTCGTAATCCGGGCCCGCCGGTATTGGGCTTGTCCGGCGTGGGGGCGAGCGCTTCGGCGGCGGGCATATAGCCCTCGAAGGCGCTGCGCCGCAGGACGAAGCGGGCGAGAATGATGCCGTAGATCAGCTTGGAAGCAATATCGGCGAAGGAATAGATCGCCTGACGCGCAACCACCAGATCGCCCGTCGCGCCAAGCTGCGGCAGGGCATAGGCAAGCGGATAGAGGCCCCAGCTGGCGAGGAAGAACCACCACAGGTTGCTGGGCCAGGATTTCAGGATGTCGGGCGTCGTCGCCAGCCCCGCGATCAGCGTCTGGCGCACTTCCAGGATCAGCCACAGGAAGAAGATCGACGAAATCACACCCCACAGGTTAAGATGCGAGAAATCGCCAACCGCGCCGAACTGGCCGTAGAGGCCGGTCCAGATCATCAGTACGCCGGGCACCGCCATGCGCAGCGCGCGCCGATGCACCTCCGCCTGGCGAAGCCCCATCGCGATCGCCAGCTGAGCCAGCAGGATCGGCACGGTGATCGTCCAGTTGCCGTAGCGATAGGCGTTGGAGAAGCTGTCGTTCTGCGCCAGCGGGCGATACAGACCGTCGACGTAGGCATAGCTCTCCTTCCACAGCCCGAATTCCTGCAGCAGGGTCAGCCCCGCGCTCGCCATCACCACCGCCGAGAGAATCGGCACCAGCCGATAACGCGGTGCGAGGTTCTGCACGCTCATCAGGAAGAACAGAATGAACGCGAAGAACGCCGCGTAACTAACCATAAGGATTAACGAACCCAGATGGTACTGCTGACTGGTCAGGGTGACGAGGTTCTCTATGGCCGAGATCGCTGCGTCGGCCTGAGCAATCTGCGGCTCTGCAACAGTGGGATCGGCGATCGGGGCAGCCATGTGTGTCCTTTCAGAGGGCGGGAAATCCGGCCCCGCCATGCCCGCGTCCAATCGCAGGAAGCCTGCCGCAGCGCAATTCTGGTAAGGATAATCTGCGCATTCCCGTTTCGCTGCGAGACACACGCGGGCAAAGTCCCTAACTTCGCCACCAAACCGGAGTGAAATACCCCAGATGATCGCCAGATTTCAAAAATTATGGAGCGATATCAACGCTAGCTACTGGTTCTTCCCGGGGCTGTTCGCGATCTCGACCCTGCTCCTGGCGATGCTGACGGTGGAGCTTGACCGGCGGGGCCTTACCGAGTGGGTCGATCATCTCAACTGGTTGCCCCCCGCCCGGCCCCAGGGGGCCAGCAACATGCTGACCGTGATCGCCAGTTCGATGATCGGGGTGGCGTCCACCGTCTTCTCGATTACGATTGCGGCGGTCGCCTATGCCAGCGGCAATTACGGCCCCCGGCTGCTGACCAACTTCATGGAAGATCGCGGCAACCAGCTGAGCCTGGCGACCTTCATCGGCACCTTCGTCTACGCGATCACGGTGCTTCTGTCGGTGCGGATGCCCGATGAATCGGGCGTTCTGACCTCGCAAGGCGACGGGTTCGTGCCCCAGCTGTCGCTGCTGATCGCCTACGTGCTGATGGCGGTCTCGGTCATGGTGCTGGTCTATTTCCTCAACCACGTGCCCTCCTCGATCAGGATCAATGCGGTGCTGGAAGGGATCGGTCGCCGCCTGCTGAACGCGATCCGCGACAATTTCGACGAACCGATGAAGGCGCGCGTGGAAGGCGAGGTGCGCGAGGGCACGCCCGTATTTGCCTCGCGCACCGGCTACATCCAGGTGATCAACTGGAACGAGCTGCTCAAGGTTGCGCGCAAGAGCGGGTCGGAACTGCAACTGGCGGTGCGGACCGGCGATTTCTGCCACCCCTCGGTCGCCATCGGGTACTGGTCCGAAAAGCCGGACGATGCCTGCGACGAGCAGGTGCGCGAGTGCATTGCGCTGGGCGATGCGCGGACCCCGGCGCAGGATCTGCATTTCATGATCGACGAACTGGTCGAGATCGGGCTGCGCGCGCTGTCGCCCGGCATCAACGACCCTTTCACGGCTATCTCCGCGCTGCACTGGATCGGCGCGGCCACCGCCGAACTGGGCAAGCGCGACCTGAACTGGTCGGTGGGCGAACCCGACGAGGACGGGCGACGCCCGCTGCGGCCGATGGCGGACGATTTCAGCCACTATCTCGGGCGCGGCTTCGGCACGATCCGGTCTGCTGCGGCGACCAGTCCGCCGGCAGCCGCGGTCATGTTTGATTCTCTAGAAAGCGCCGCTGTGACGATCACCGATCCGGTGCGCCACAAGAACATCCGCGACGAGGCGGACCAGCTGATGCGCCAGGCAAAAGCCTCCCTCACCGGTCCGGATCTGGAGCAGGTGGAGGCCCGCTTCGCGCTGTTCCGCAAGCGGCTGGAAGACCACCCCAAATAGGGTGTCAGCCGACCCGCGCACGCGCGACCGCCAGCGCCGCGCCAACCATCGCCATGCCGACGAGATCGAGCAGGCCGAGCGTTTCGCCGAACGCGAGATAGCCGGAGAGTACCGCCACCGCAGGCTGCATCAGCAGCGCCAGGCCGATTATCATCGGCGGGAAGGCGCGCAGAGCGAAGACCAGCAGGCCCTGCCCCGCGACCTGGCTCAGCAGCGCGAGCACGATCAGCGGGGGCCAGTCGTGCGGCCACACCGGCTCGCCGCGCAACAGCGCCACCGCCAGCAGCACCGGCGCGGCGATGCAGCACACCCGCACCAGCAGGCTCCACCCGCCCAGCCCCTTGCGCGCATCCTGCAGGCACAGCAGGTAGATCGCGTAAAGCATCCCGGCGGTGATGCAGAACAGGTCGCCCATCAGGGTATCCGCGCTGATCTGTGCGCTGCGCCCCAGCAGGATGGCCGCGCCGCCCAGCGCCAGCACGATCGCCGCCCACTCGGCCCGCGCGGGCATGGTCCGCGCGATCACGATGCCCCAGAACAGCAGCACGATGCTGCCCGCATTGCCGAACAGCGTCGCGTTGCCCAGCCGGGTATGTTCGATCCCGATGTGCCAGCTGGCCAGATCGAGCGCGAAGGCGACCGCCCCCAGCGCGACCAGCCATGCGGTGCGGCGCGGCACGCCCAGCACAGGCTGACGCGCACTGCGCGCAATCAGCCAGATGATCGGCAACGCCAGTACCAGCCGCCAGAAGCCCGCAGACACCGGGCCGCTGTCCGCCAGGCGGACCGACCACGGCCCGAGCGCGAGCGCCACATTGCCCGCGATCAGCGCCGCCCAGTGCAGCGCGCGCGGGTTTTGGCTTGCCCCCTGCAAAGGCGTTCTTTCATGCGCGTTGCTTGTCGTGGCCATGGCGCGCCCCTAACTCCGCCCGACGCCCACGGGTCAACCAAATAAGGAGAACACCTCCATGCACGACGCCCTGTTCCAGCCGATCCGCCTCGGCGCGATCACCGCGCCCAACCGGATTTTGATGGCGCCACTGACGCGCGGCCGCGCGACCCCGCCGAATTTCGTTCCGAATAAGATGATGGAAACCTATTACCGCCAGCGCGCGGGCGCCGGGCTGATCATCAGCGAAGCGACCGGGATCAGCGTGGAAGGGCTCGGCTGGCCGAACGCGCCGGGCATCTGGAGCGACGAGCAGGTCGAGGGCTGGAAGCCGATCACCGACGGCGTGCACGAGGAAGGCGGGCGGATCGTCCTGCAGCTGTGGCACATGGGGCGGATTGTTCACCCCGATTTCCTTGGCGGAAATCCGCCGGTATCCGCCAGCGCGACCACCGCGCCGGGCCACGCGCACACCCCCACGGGCCGCAAGGACCACGTACAGGCACGCGCGCTTTCGATCGACGAAATCAAGCGCGTGGTCGAAGATTATCGCAAGGCGGGCGAGAACGCGAAGGCTGCCGGTTTCGACGGGGTGCAGCTGCACGGCGCGAATGGCTACCTGATCGACCAGTTCCTGCGTCGCAGCACCAATCTGCGCGAAGACGAATATGGCGGTTCGGCAGAAAACCGCGCCCGCCTGCTGGGCGAGGTACTCGACGCGCTGATTGACGCATGGGGCGCGGACCGGGTGGGCCTGCGCCTGTCGCCCAATGGCGAGACGCAAGGCGCGGACGATCCCGATCCGGCGGAAACCTTCGGCGCAGCAGCGAAGGTGGCGGAAGATCGCAAGGTCGCCTTCCTCGAACTGCGCCAGCCCGGGCCGAACGGCACCTTCGGCGCGACCGACGTGCCGCAGCAGGATGCGCTTATCCGGGACATCTACAAAGGCCCGCTGGTCCTCAACAGCGACTACACGCCGGAGGAGGCCGCCAAGGATGTGGAAAGCGGGCGTGCCGACGCGATCAGCTTCGGCCGGCCCTTCATCTCCAACCCGGACCTGCCCACCCGGATCGCCAAGGGTGCGCATCTGGCAGAGAACGTCAACGTGCCGCAAAGCTGGTATCTGCCGGGCGAAGCGGGCTACATCGACTATCCGACGCTGGAAGAGGAAGCTGCGGCGAGCGCCTGACCCGGCGCGCCGCGAGCAGGCGCAATGATCTGCGAGCGGGCGGCGCTATTCGGCGTCGTCCGCTCCATCCTGGGAGGCGTCGCCATCCTCGCCTTCTTCACCATCTTCGCCGCCGCGCTTGGGCGACTGCGACTGGACCATCACCACCGGCAACATCGAGTCGGTGATCGTACCGCCCAGCACTTCGCCCTGCGGGCCGGTATCCTCGGCTTCTTTTGATTCGGCGGCATCCTTGCCTCCCCCGCACGAGGCGAGCAGCAAAGCGCTTGCACCAATGGCCAAAATCCTGCGGGTCATGACGCATCCTGTCGTTCGAGCGCCTCGAGAAACGTGGGCGCGGTGGCCTTTAATGCCTCATCCCACGCCTCCGGTGCAAGCGCGATCCCCAGATCGGCGAGGCTGGTGACGCCGAACTCGTCGATCCCGCAGGGGACGATTCCGGTAAAGTGCGACAGGTCGGGCGACAGGTTGACCGCAAAGCCGTGCATCGTCACCCAGCGGCGCACGCGCACACCGATCGCGCCGATCTTCGCCTCGCGCCCATCGGGCCCCTTGGTCCAGATGCCGACCCGTTCGGGCACCGTCCAGCACTCCACCCCCAGCCCGCCGAGCGTCTCCACCACCCATCCTTCCAGCGAATGGACGAAGCGGCGCACATCCTTGCCGCGCTTGCGCAGGTCGAGCAGTGTGTAGGTCACCCGCTGGCCGGGGCCGTGATAGGTGTAGCGCCCGCCACGCCCCGCCTCGACCACTTCGAACCGCGGATCGAGCAGCTCGCTCGCCACAGCGCTGGTGCCAGCGGTGTAGACTGGGGGATGCTCCAGCTGCCAGATCAGCTCGCGCGCCTCGCCCCGCTCGATCGCTGCGTTGCGCGCCTCCATCTGGTCCAGCGCCTCGCGATAGGGCACCTGCTGCGCGGCGACGTGCCATTCGATCTGTTCAAGTCCGGCCATTTTCGTTTGCGTGGCCCATGACCCGGCGCTTATCAAGAGCCGCACACAAGGGGGTTGCCAATGAAACTCGACATGAATCGCGCGTGGACCGAAGCGCTCAGCCTGATTCAGGCCAATCTGGGCGTGGTCGCGACCGTGGCGGGGGTGTTCTTCTTCCTGCCCTATCTCGCCTTCGCGCTGCTGATGCCGGAGACGGCCAACTTCACGGTCGAGCCCAATTCGAACGATCCGTCCGCGGCATTCGATCAGGTGATGGCATTTTACGCGGACATCTGGTGGATCATGCTGCTGCTGGTGGTGGCGCAGACGGTCGGCACGCTCGCGCTGCTGGCGCTGCTGCGGGCGGACAACCGCCCGACCGTGGGCCAGGCGATCGCAGTCGGCGCGATCGGCTTCCTCACCTCGATCGCAGCGACGATCATCCTGTATATCGGCGTGGGCGTGATCGGGGGCGTGCTGATGGGGGTCGCAATCGCAAGCAAAATCACCGCGCTGGCAGTGATCCTGGGCCTCCTGCTGTTCGTCGCCTTCATCTACCTGATGGTAAAGTTCTCGCTGCTCGCGCCGGTCATCGCGATCGACAAGGTCTACAACCCCCTCACCGCCCTGCTGCGGTCGTGGCGGCTGACCAAGGGCAATTCGGTGCGGCTGTTCTTCTTCTACCTGCTGCTTTTCATCGCCCTCGTGGTCGTCAGCGGAGTGATCGGCATGATCGTGATGCTGGTCTTCGGCCTGATGGGGGAGGAAGTCATGCTGATCGGTTCGGGGCTGATCAATTCGGCGGTCAATGCGGTCGTCATCGTGCTGATGCTGGGCGTCCTCGCCGCAGTTCACCGCCAGCTCGCCGGGCCGAGCGCGGAAAGCATGGGCGAAACCTTCGAATAGCCTTTATGGGGGAGCGCCGATTGCCACCTGCGCGCGCGCGGCCTAGCGTCGCGCCGTAATGGCCGACAATCCCCCCTCCGCTTCCGAGAATTCCCTTCTGAGCCCACCGGCTCCGCCAGACCATCAGGGCATCCCGCGCGGGCGCATGGCGCTGCTGTTCACCGTCGTGCTGGTCTCGGCGGCGGGCAACACCGCGATGCAATCGGTCATGCCCTCGATCGGCACGGCCTTGGGCGTTGCGGACGTGTGGATCAGTTTGGCCTATAGCTGGTCCGCACTGCTCTGGGTGATCTTCGCCCCCTACTGGGCAGGCCGGTCGGACAGGCGCGGCCGTAAGGCGATGATGGGGCTGGGCCTCGCGGGCTTCGTCGCCTCGATGGGCCTGTGCGGCGCGGTGCTGTGGATCGGCCTTGCGGGCTGGCTGACCCCGCTGCTGACCCTGCTGCTGTTTGCGCTGTGCCGTTCGCTCTACGGGCTGCTGGGTTCCGCCGCGCCGCCGGCAGTGCAGGCCTATGTCGCCAGCCGCACCCCGCGCGCCGAGCGCACGCAGGCGCTGTCGCTCATCTCGTCCAGCTTCGGGCTCGGCACGGTGATCGGCCCCGCTCTTGCCCCCTTGCTGATCTTCCCGCTGGTGGGGCTGACCGGCCCGTTCTTCTCCTTCGCGTTGATCGGGATCGTCGCGATGGTCGCGCTGCGGCTCCGCCTGCCCAATGACGAGCCGCGCTTCGCCGCGCGTGGGCTGGCCTTCGATGCGCCCTATGGCGGCAGCGGCGCAGGCCGCCATGCGACCGACAAGCCGTCGGACGAGGACGCGGATACGCCCCCCGGGCAGGACACGTCCATGCCTGCCGAAGCACCGGCTCTGAAATGGGCCGACAAGCGCATTCGCCCGTGGCTGCTGGCGGGGCTGCTGGGCGGCCACGCGCAGGCGATGATGCTGGGTATCGCGGGCTTCCTCGTGCTCGACCGGCTGGGCCTGCGCGACGATCCGCTGGCGGGTGCCGGACCGGTCAGCATCGTGCTGATGATCGGCGCGGTGGCGACCCTGCTGGCGCAATGGGGGCTGATCCCCATTCTGCATCTCGGCCCGCGCGTCTCGACACTGGCGGGCATGGCGTTGAGCGTGGTTGGCGCGGCGATCTTCGGCACGGCGGGCGACCTTCACGGAATCGCGCTTGGCTTTGCCGTCGCCGCGCTCGGCTTCGGCCTGTTCCGCCCCGGTTTCACCTCGGGCATGTCGCTTGCGGTCAGCCGTCCGGAGCAGGGGCAGGTTTCGGGCAAGGTCGCCAGCGTGAATGGCGCGAGCTACATCTACGCGCCCGCACTGGGCGTGTGGCTGTACGGCCATAGCGACTGGATAGGTTTCGCCGCGATCATCGGCTTTTGCGTGGCGGTGATGGTGATCGGCTGGACCCGGCTCGACAGCGACGAGGCGCTGATGGCACGCGCGGACGACTAGGTCGCTCCGCACGTACCCGGGCTAGCCAAGCCCCTTCAGATCAGAGGATTTCCAGCACCCGGTCCTGCGGGCGGCACAGGCGTGCGCCCTTCTCCGTCTCGACCAGCGGGCGCTCGATCAGGATCGGGTCAGCGACCATCGCATCCAGTATCGTGTCCGCATCGGCATCGGGCAGGCCGCGCTCTTCGGCGTCCGTGCCCCGTGTGCGCAGCCCTTCGGCAGGGGTGATCCCGGCATCGCGGTACAGCTGGGCCAGCTTGTCGCGGGTCGGCGGCTCCTTGAGATATTCGACCACGGTGAGGTCGACCGCCTTGAGGCTCTCAAGGATCGCAAGCGTCTTGCGCGAAGTGCCGCATTTCGGATTGTGCCAGATGGTCGCTTTCATGATCCGCATCCCTTCGATGAAACTGATGCCGCTCGCCTAGCGCCGCGTCGATCCCCAGCCAAGACGAGACTCTCGACATACAGCGGTTGTAATTGCGAACCCTTCTCATTAGGCGGAGCTATCGCGAATCAATTGCAACAAAAGGGATCGCTATGAGGGACCACACTTTCCGTATCGCGCTTTTGCTGGGCGCATCCGCCCTGCCCGGCGCGGTCCATGCGGAGGACGCCGCCACCGGTAGCGAAGAGGCCGCGCAGGCGGCTGGCGAAGGCGAACAGATCGTCGTCACCGCAACCCGCACTCCGCTCGCTATCGAGGATGTGCCCGCCACCGTCACCGTGATCGACGCCGAGGACATTGCCGACGACATGGTGACCGACATCAAGGATCTGGTCCGCTACGAACCGGGGGTCTCCGTCCGCCGCGCTCCTGCCCGCTTCGGGGCGGCGCTGGGCACGCTGGGCCGCGCGCGGAACGAGGATTTCGTGATCCGCGGGATCGGCGGCAACCGCGTGCTGATCCAGGTCGACGGCATCCGCACGCCGCAGGGCTTCACCTTCGGCGCGCAGGAAGCGGGCCGTGGCGGCTATACCGATGTCAGCCTGGTCAAGTCGGTCGAGATCCTGCGCGGGCCCGCATCGGCGCTCTATGGCAGTGACGGGCTGGCTGGCGCGGTCAGCTTCACCACCAGCGATCCGGTCGACCTGATCGGCACCGATGCTTTCGGCGGTTTCGCCAGCGCTTCCTATTCGAGCGCTGACGAGGAATTCTCCGAAACCGTCGCGCTCGCCGGGCAGAGCGGCGCGTTCTCCGCGATGCTCGCCTACACCCGCCGCGATTTCCACGAGCTGGAGAACAAGGCCACGGTCGGCGGGCTCGGCGAGGCGCGCACGCTGCCCAACCCGCAGGATGGCGAGTCCGACGCGTTTCTGGGCAAGCTAGTGTGGGAACAGGGGCCGCACCGCCTGCGCCTCACGGGCGAGTACCTCGACAGCGCGCTGTTCACCGACGTGCTGACCGGGCAAGGCCCGCAATTCCTGTTCGGCCCCTCCCCCAGCTGGATCGTCGACGACCTGACCGCCAACGACACGACGAGCCGCAAGCGCGTCTCACTCGACTGGACCTATAGCGGCGGTGGCGCGGTCGATTACGCGCATGTCGCGGCCTATTATCAGACGGGCAAGGACGTGCAGTTCGCGGACGAGGACCGCTCCCCCGTCGGTGCCACCCCGCGCCCCGATCGCGAACGGCTCAACACCTTCGAGAACGAGGTCTTCGGCGGCGTGGCCGAGGCGCGCAAGGTCTTCTCGACCGGCGCGATCGGCCATGTGCTGGCCTTCGGCGGCGATGTCAGCTTCACCCGGCAGGAGGGCCTGCGCGACGGGACCGAGCCGCCCGCAGGCGAGGTCTTCCCCTCGCGCGCCTTCCCCGCGACCGACTTCACGCTGGGCGGGATCTTCCTCGCCGACGAGATCGCGCTGTTCGACAACCGGCTGACGATCTTTCCTGCGGTGCGGTTCGACTTCTACGACCTCTCGCCGACCGACGATCCGCTGCTGCCCAGCTTCACCGGATCGGCCCAGAGCGGAAACCGCCTGTCGCCCAAGCTGGGCGTCACGCTGAAGCTGGCCGAGAACACCCTGCTTTTCGCCAATTACGCACAAGGCTTCCGCGCGCCAACGCCCTATCAGGTGAACAATTTCTTCGAGAACCTCGCCTACGGCTACACCTCGCTGCCCAACCCGGACCTCGGCCCGGAAACCAGCGAGAGCTGGGAGGGCGGCATTCGCTTTTCGAGCGATGCGGTCTCGCTGCAGGTGGTTGGCTTCAAGGCCAATTACGACGACTTCATCAGCCAGCAGATCGTGGGCGGATCGTTCACCCCCGCCGACCCGGCGCAATACCAGTACGTCAATTTCGACGCGGTCGAGATCAAGGGGGCGGAGGCCAAGGCATCCTACCGCGCCGATAACGGCCTGACGGCGAACTTCGCGATCGCCTATGCCGATGGCGACATCCTGTCGCCGGGCGCCGCGCCGCAGCCGCTATCGACCATCGATCCGCTCAATCTGGTGGCGGGTATCGGATACCGCCATCCGCAAGGGCGCTTCGGCATCAACCTGACCGCGATCCACCATGCGCGCAAGGAACTGGACGAGACGACCGGCACGTGCACCGGCGATTGCTATCGCCCCGACGCGTTCACCGTGCTCGACGCGACCGCCTTCGTCGCGATTACCGATGCGCTCAAGCTGCGCGCCGGCATCTTCAACCTGACCGACGAGACCTACGCCTACTGGCAGGACGTGCGCGGCCTTTCCGCCACATCGACGATCACCTCGGCCTTCACCCGGCCGGGCCGCAACGCCAGCGTTTCGATCAACTTTTCATTCTGAGGGAGGACCACATGAAACTGACGACACTGATCGGCGCAGCCCTGCTCGCCACCACTGCCATCGCCAGCCCCGCGCTCGCCGACGGCCCCATCGCGGACCGCGGCGAAGCGGTCGAGCGCGCGCACTTCCAGAAGGACCGCGAGACCATCCTGTCGATGGCGGGCGACTACAAGGTGCGCTTCGACATGCAGGAATCGACGCCCTGGATGGAAGGCTACGAACCGCTCGATCGCAAGATTTCGGGCGGGTATGAATCGGTCCGCGTGATCGAGGATACCGGCACAAGAATCGTCCTCCAGCACCTGCTGGTGGTCGGCGACGAGGGCGAGGAATTCGTCATCAAGCACTGGCGGCAGGACTGGCAATACGAGCCCGAGAAGATCCTCGCCTATACCGGCCCCAATACCTGGGAATGGAAGGAAATGCCCGAGCGGATGCGCAACGGCCGCTGGTCGCAGACCGTCTATCAGGTCGACGACAGCCCGCGCTATGCCGGGTGGGGCGAATGGCAGGACAGTCAGGGCATTCGCCGCTGGCGTTCCAACTGGACCACCCGCCCGCTCGCCCGCCGCGACGCAGTGCGCCATCCGATCTACGACCGCTACGAAGGGATCAACCGCCACCAGCTGACCCCGACCGGCTGGATCCACTGGCAGGACAACACCAAGATGATGCTCGATGCTTCGGCAGAAGACGGGCTGAAGCCGGTGGTGCAGGAATACGTCCTCAACACCTACGACCGGTTCGATGGCTACAACACCGGCGCTGCCGACGCCTACTGGGCGGCCACCAAGGATTACTGGGCGGCGGTGCGCGACATGTGGGCCGAGGTAGCCGAGGCGAATGGCGGCATCACGATCGAGGAAGAGGCCGAGACCGGCACGGTTATCAGCGCCCGGCTGCTGACCATCGGAAACGAGCTGCAGGAAGGCACAATCGCGCAGGATGCGGCAATTGCAGAGGCACGCGCGCTGATCGGGGAGGCCACGGCACCCGCACAGCAAGGAGCGTACTAGAGCCGCAAGTGAACCGGCGCGCGTTCGGGCTCCTGAGACGGGCCTCGCGCGTCGGTTCATCCTGCCCCCCGCCAGGGTGTTCATGTTGGGTCGGTTCGTTTGCGCGGGTCTCATTCCCCACGCAGGGGCTTGCCTGTGCGACTAATTATCAATAGCGGGCATCCCGCAAACGCTAATTACTCGCATCAGGGATTCTCATGCACCGCTCTTCCTTCCGGTCCGGCCTTTTCCTCGGCGCCGCGATCGTCTGCGCCACTGCCAGCCCCGCAATGGCGAATACCGATTCAGAGGACGGCGCGACGCCCCAGCGCGACTACCTTCCCGCCGAGATTGTGGTGACCGGCGAGCGTGCGGGATACGATACCGCGGATGGCAGCACCGCCACGAAGACCCCGACCCCGCTGATCGATGTGCCGCAATCGGCCACCTTCATCACCGAGGACCAGCTGGAGGACCAGTCGATTCGCCAGCTGGGCGAGGCTCTGCGCTTCGTGCCCGGAATCAGCCTCGAATCGGGCGAAGGCCACCGTGACGAGATCTTCATCCGCGGGCAGGAAACCACCGCCGACTTCTATCTCGACGGTCTGCGCGACGACGCGCAATATTATCGCTCGCTCTACAACATCAGCCGGGTCGAAGTGCTCAAGGGCGCCAATGCGCTGATCTTCGGGCGCGGTGGCGGCGGCGGCGTGGTCAACCGTGTCAGCAAGAAGGCTCAGACGAACGAAGGCTTCGGTCAGTTCGATGCCTCTCTCGACACCTTCGGCGCCTTCGCGCTGCTCGCCGACGTCAACCAGCCGCTGACCGAGACGGTCGGCCTGCGCCTCAACGCCACCTACGAAGAATTCGACAATAACCGCGATTTCTACGAGGGTCGCTTCATCGGCATCTCGCCCACGCTCGGCGTCGATATCGGGCCGGACACACGGCTCGACGTGTCGTACACCTATGATGATGACCGGCGGACCACCGACCGCGGCGTCCCCTCCTTCCAGAGCGGGCCGCTGACCGGGTACGATGACACCTTCTTCGGCGATCCCGACTTCAACCGGAGCACGATCGAAGCGCACATCGCCCGCGCGCGGGTGACGCATCGTCTGTCCCCCGCGGTCAGCGTCAACGCGGCGCTGCAGTACGCCAGTTACGACAAGGCCTATGCCAACATCCTGCCGCGCGGCACCGACGGCACCTCGGTCAGCCTTGGTGGCTACGCCGATGCGACACAGCGCGAGAACCTGATCGGGCAGGCCAACCTGGTCGCTGAATTCGATACCGGTCCGATCGGGCACACGCTGCTGGTCGGCATCGAGGGCGGCAGGCAGGACACGCAGAATAGCCGCGACAACGTGACCTTCGCCGGTGCGAGCAGCGCGCCGCTGGCCGAAACGATCTTCGTCCCGCCCTTCACCACTGCACCCAGCCGCGCGCGCGACAGCGATCTGACGACCTTCTCCGCCTATGTGCAGGACCAGATCGCAATTGGCGACTTCGTCGAACTGGTCGCGGGCCTGCGGTTCGACCGCTTCGATCTCGATACGGTCGACCTCGTCAATGCCGTGGATGGCAGCCGGGTGGACGAGCAGTTCAGCCCGCGCGTCGGCCTGATCGTCAAGCCGGTCGAGAACGTCTCGCTCTACGCCGCCTATTCCGAAAGCTTCCTGCCGCAGGCGGGCGACCAGTTCGTGATCCTGAGCCCCGGCGACGCCGCGTTCGAGCCCGAGCAGTTCACCAATTACGAGATCGGCGTCAAATGGGCGATCGGTCCGCGCCTGCTCGCCGCTGCATCGATCTTCCGGCTGGAGCGGGAGAACACAACCGCGCCCGATCCGAACAATACCGGGCTGACGCTGCAGACCGGCGCGAGCCGCACAGAAGGCTTCGAGATCAGCCTGACCGGCGAAATCCTGCCCTTCTGGGAGGCGAGCCTCGGCTATACCTATCTCGATGGCGAGATTACCGAGACGACCGATGCTGCGGTCGCCGGCACGCGGCTGCAGCAACTGCCCGAACACCAGATCACCGCATGGAACCGGTTCAACCTGACCGACCGGCTGGGCGTGGGCGCAGGCCTGATCTATCAGGGCGAACAGTTCGCCAGCTTCAGCCAGAACGTGACGCTGCCCGACTACGTCCGGGTGGATGCGGCGATCTTCTACGACGTCACGGACCGGATCGCGGTGCAGGTGAACGTCGAGAACCTGTTCGACGAGACCTACTATCCGAGCGCTCACGGCGACAACAACATCCAGCCGGGTCGTCCGTTCAGCGCCCGCTTCGGCGTTCGCCTGAAGATGTAACCGCTAGTCGGCGCGCGGCTCGACCGGTGCGAGCGCCGGGACATCGCGCGCCGCCTCTTGGGGATCGATCGCGGGTGGCGGGGCGGCTTCAATGGCCTGCGCACCGCTCGCCGCCTCGCTTGCCCGCACGATTGCCCGCGCCAGTCGCGGATAAACCCCGCAGCGGCAGATGTTGGGGATCGCGACGTCCATGTCCGCGCGGCTCGGCGACGGATTGGCCTCGAGCAGCGCGGCCGCGGCGATCGCGATCCCCGGCGTGCAGAAGCCGCACTGGATCGCCTGTTCGGCGACCAGTGCCTGCTGCACCGGGTGCGAACGATCGCGCGAAAGCCCCTCTATCGTCGTGATCAACCGCCCTTCCGCCTCCTCAATCGAGACGAGGCAGGATCGCAGCGGCACGCCGTCGATCAGCACCATGCACGCACCGCAATCGCCCGTCCCACAGCCGAACTTGGTGCCGGTGAGGTTGCTTGCCTCGCGCAGTGCGAACAGCAGCGGGGTTTCGGGGTCGAGCAGATATTGCACCGGCCGATTATTGACCGTCATCTTCGTCAAGGCGTCACCAAGCTAATCCGCATAAAACTCGACCAGATGGCACCGCTCGCAACGGAACGCGCGCAGCGGCTTGAGCGCCTTCTTGTCCACTTTCACGCTGCCGGTCCAGCCGGTCTGCGGCGTGCCTTCCTGCCAGCGGGCGGGCTGCACCTCGCCATAGCCCATGTCGACCACGAACCCTTCGGCGCTGCGCCCGCCGCACTTGCCGCAATGGCGCGCTTCGGCGGGTGCAGGATCGCTCACTGCTGCCAGCTGTCGTCGATCCGCGTCGCCTTGCGCTTCCACGCCTCGAAATCGAACACGCCCGCGCCGCCCTGGCCCTGCATGACGGCAAGGTCGCGCTGGTGGACATCGACCACGTCCTGCTGCACCACTACCGCCTCTCCCTGGCTGAGCGTGGCGACCTGAATCTCGCATGCACGTTGCAGCGACCACATCATCACGAACATCTGCTGGATCGTTTTGGCCATCACGACCGGGCCATGGTTGCGCAGCATCAGGATCGACTTGTCGCCGAGGTTCTCGAGCAGACGGTCGCCCTCTTCGGCGCGCACCGTGACACCCTCGAAATCGTGATAGCCGATCTGGTTCTGGAAGTTGCAGGCGTAGAAATTGGTCGGCAGCAATCCGTCCCTGTGGCTGCACACCGCCATCGTCGCTGTGGTGTGAACGTGGCAGATAGCATTTGCCCGCTCGCCCAGATGCTTGTGGAAATGCGCGTGCTGGGTGAAGCCCGCCTTGTTCACCATGTAGGGCGAACCGCCGATATTATTGCCCTCGACATCGATCTTTACGAGGTTGGAGGCCGTCACTTCCTCGTACAGCAGGCCGAAGGGGTTGATCAGGAAAGCGCCCTCTTCGCCCGGCACCGCGACCGAAATGTGGTTGTAGATCGATTCCGACCAGCCGAGCAGGTCGAAGATGCGATAACAGGCGGCGAGATCGAGCCGCGCCTGCCATTCTTCCTTCGAACATTCGTAATCGAGCTTCGCCTGCGTCGCCATCGGGCCTCTCCTTCATGTCTGTTTGCCGGGCATGATAGGACAACGCGTGGCGCGCGCACAAGCGCGGGGATTTGGCGCTTTAGCTTGCGCGACGTTCGGTCTACCGACCCGCGCAATGAGCAAACAAGCAAAGCTGACGCGCGGGAGCATTCCGGGCCATCTCGTGACGCAGACCCTGCCGATGATCATCGGTGTCGCCGCGATCATGTCGATCAGCCTGATCGACGCCTATTTCATCGGTCAGCTGGGGCCCGACCCGCTCGCCGCGATCAGCTTCATCTTCCCGATCTCGGTCGCGCTGACCAGTCTTGGCGTGGGCGTGATGGTCGGCATCAATTCGGTCGTCGCGCGTTCGCTCGGCGCGGGCGATCACGATCAGGCCGCACGGCGGGCGAACCTGGGCGTGGTCTTCGCCACGGTGGTCGGCGTGATCTTGGGGCTCGCGCTGTGGCTGCTGCAGGAGCCGCTGTTCCGGCTGATGAATGCGCCGGACAACCTGCTGCCGCTCATCCGCGACTATATGGACCCGTTCGCGCTCGCCTTCCCGTTTTCGCTCGTGCTGATGGGCTTCAACGGAGTGCTTCGCGGACAGGGTGAAGCGAAGATGAGCAGCTTCATCAACATCGCCTACGCGGCGGTCAACTGGGTGCTCGACCCGATCATGATCACCGGCGCATTCGGGTTCGAAGGCTTCGGGATCGCAGGCGCGGCTTATGCGACGCTGATCGGCTGGGCGATTGCGGTGGTGCTGGCGGTCGTGTGCGTCGGGCGAACGCACCTGCCGTTCAATCCGGCGCTGATCCGCGATTGCGAGAACCCGCGCGAGCCGATCGTGGCGATCATGAAGGTAGCAGGCCCGGCCTCCTTCTCCAACGCGATCAACCCCATCGGCCTGTCGGTGCTGACCGCGCTGATCGCGCTGGAAGGCCAGTCCGCAGTCGCCGCCTTCGGCGCGGCGGGCCGGCTGCAGAGCTTCGCGATCGTCCCGCTGCTTGCGCTGTCGGGTTCGATCGGCGCCATCGTCGGTCAGAACTGGGGCGCAAACCAGCCCGAAAGGTCGCGCGCGGCGGCGCGCGGCGCAGGGCTGTTCAGCGTGATCTACGGCCTGGTGATTGCGGTCGCGCTGGTCGCAGCGGCGAAGTGGTTTGCAGGCTTCTTCACCGACGACCCGGCCATCGTGCGCCAGTTCTCCCGCTATCTGGAGATCGCCGCATGGGGCTATGCCGGGTTCGGCCTGCTGATCGTGGGCAATGGCATCCTCAACGCGGTCGACAAGGCAGGCCTCGCGCTGGCGCAAAGCTGCGCGCGCGTGTTCCTGGTGATGCTGCCATTCGGCTGGCTGCTGCGGCCTGTCTGGGATTCGGACGCGATCTACGCTGCGGAACTGGCCGCCAACCTCGTCGGCGGGCTGGTCGCGGTGCTGCTGGTGCGCAAGGTGCTCAGCGGCACGCCGCCAGCCGCGCAGCGCAAGGGCGGCTAGCGCAGGCTGACAGCGCCCGGCGGGAGCGGCGCGGGCGTCACGCGAAACGGCGCGGTCAGACTGTTGCCCAGCGACAGGTCCGCCAGCGAGGCCGCGTCCGCGTCCGCGTCCGCGACCCCGATCTCGATCCGCTCCTGCGGTTTGCTGCGCAAGGTGCGGTGCAGCCGGTCCCACAGGCTCAGCCCGCTGGTCCAATTGCTGTTCATCTCCTCCCACACCTTCGAGTGATGCACGCCATGCATCTTCGGCGTGGTGAGGATCAGCGACAGGGTCTCGTCCCACCGCCCCGGCAGCGCGAGGTTGGAATGGTGGAACAGCACTGATGCATCGAAGAAGCGCCGGTGTGCCATCAGTATGCGCACGTCTGCCCCGCTGAGCACCACTTGTGCGACCCTGAAGGGCAATGAGACCAGCATATCGACCGCGTGAAACCGCAGCGCGGTGGTCATGTCCATGTCCGGATCGATGTGATGCACCCGGTGAAACCGCCACAGGAACGGCACCCTGTGGGTCGCGATGTGCCACCAGTAAAAAGCGTAATCCATCGCCGCGACGCCCAGCACGATCTGCAACGGGCGCGGCAGCGGCAGCACTTGCACGAGGCCCCGCCGGGCTCGGACATTGCCCTTGGCCAGCCGGGTAAGCAGCGGCATCTCGATCGCAGTGACCACCAGCATCGTACCCGCCCCCAGCGCGAGATTGCGCGCCTGTCGGGTTGCGGTGGAGTGCGTCTGGCGGCGCAGCGGCCGCGCCCGCTCGGCCAGCCACAACCCGCCGACCAGCGCGACGGCGAGTACGGTCAGGGGTGAAATGCGGGCCATGCCTGTTGGCTTATGGGAAAAGTCGCGCGCTGTCGCTATGCCCGCAAGGATGACGCCCGAGATCGCGATTTTCGCCCGCTGGCCGGAGCCGGGCAAGGCCAAGACCCGGCTGATCCCGACGCTGGGCGCCGAAGGCGCGGCGCAGCTCTACCGCACATTGCTGGAACTGACCGTGCGCGAGGCACGCGGCAGCGGCCTGCCGTTCCATCTGCGGGTGACGGGTAGCGAGCCGGACCGTTTCCGCGAGTGGCTCGGCAGCGAACTCGACGTACGCGATCAGGGTGACGGCGATCTGGGCGAAAAGCTGACCCGCGTACCCACTCCGGGCATGATGATCGGCAGCGACTGCCCCGGTCTGACGGCCGCGTTGTTGCGCGAGGCTGGCGATGCTCTTTCGAGCCACGAGGCAGTGATCGGCCCGGCGGATGATGGCGGTTACTGGCTGCTCGGCCTGCGCGCACCCTGCCCCGACCTGTTCGTCGACATGGAGTGGAGCACGGACGCGGTCTTCCCCGAAACCATGCGGCGGCTTGAGGCCAGGGGCATCGTCCCGCACCTGCTGCCCGAGTTGACCGATATCGATACGGGCGAGGATCTCGCCGCATGGCCGGAACTGCTGGCGTGAGCGATACAGGCGTCGCGATCGTGGTGCCGGTGTTGAACGAGGCGGCGGCTATTCCCGCGCTCGCCGAGCATCTCGCCACACTCGATCCAAAGCCTGCGCAGATCATCGTCGTCGACGGAGGAAGCAGTGACGACACGCTTGCTCTGGCGCGCGCAGCCGGGTGGCAGACACTCTCCGCCGAACGCGGGCGTGCGCGGCAGATCAACGCGGGCGTCGAAACCGCCGGGGCACCTCTGGTTTGCGTGGTCCATGCCGACAGCTTTCCGCCTGCCGACATGGTCGCGGTGATCCGCGACACTCTCGCCGACAAGCGCATCGCGCTCGCCAGCTTCACTCCTCTGATTACCGGCGCGAAGACCCGCTGGCTGACCAGCGCGCACAATTACGTGAAGACTTGGTACGCGCCGCTGCTGTGCCGCCCGCACCTGTTCTTTCGCGGCGTGCGCCTGCTGTTCGGCGACCATGCGATGTTCTTCCGCCGCGCCGACTTTCTGACCATCGGCGGCTGTACGCCGGGCGACATGGTGATGGAAGAAGCGGACCTGTGCGTGAAATTCGCGCGGCTGGGCCGCATCCGCATGGTCCCCCGCGTGGTGCGGACATCGGACCGGCGGATCGCCGCGTGGGGTCCGCTCAAAGCCAACTGGATCTACTTCAAGGTCGGCATCCTGTGGGCCCTCGGCCTGCGCGGGCGCATGGAGCGCGACTACCCCGATATCCGGTGAGCTAGCGCGCCAGCACTCCGGCAGCGGGCAGGAAGCCTTCCTCCGTGCAGAAATCGATCAACCGGCGCAGATAGGCCTCGTCCGCCGGGCCGGATTCGATCCCGGTGAGCGCGCGAAAGCGGCTGTCGTCGAAGCGCGGGTCGCGCTGGAAATAGCTGGCATAAAGCGCCGAAACCCGCCCATGCAGCCGCCGTTCGAGCGGTGGCAGCGTACTTGCATCGAAGCGCGCGGGATCGACCAGCGTGGGCGAGCGCAGCCCTTCGACCGAGCCGATCGCGCGCGCGAAATCGGCCATCGGCAGCGGCTCGGACGGGACGAGGTGGTAGGTTCCACCGCGCGCGGCCTCCCAGCTCTCGACCATCGCCGCGATCCCGCCAGCGACATGGTCGATCGGCACGAAGGCGAGCGTCGCGTCCGCCCCTGCTGGCACCAGCCTGATGCGTCCCTCCGCGATCAGCCGGAACGCCATGTAGAGAGCGTCGAACTGGCGTACCCGACCGCTCTGATATTCGCCCAGCGTGATCCCGGGCCGCGCTATCGCCCAGTCGAGGCCGGAGGCACGCACCAGGCGCTCACCCGCCGCCTTGCTCGCCTCATAACCATTGGCAAAGCTGCTGTCGGGCAGCGGATCGTCCTCACGGATCATCCCGTCGCGCGTGCCGCAAACATAGGCCGTGCTGACATGCAGCAGCCCTGCCCCGCCCGCCTGCGCCAGCGCGATCACATTCGCCGTACCGCGCGTGTTGGTCGCCTCGTACTCGGCGTCGGTCAGGTCGAAACGGATGGTGGCCGCGCAGTGGATCACGAGGTCGTGCGCCTGTGCCAGCCGGTCGAACGTCGCTGCGTCCAGCGCCAGACGGTCCTGCCGGATATCGCACGGCACCGCCTCGGCAATCGCGACGGTGCTGCCGTCGTTCGCGCGCACCTCGGGGTTGCGGTGGACCAGCGCGGTCACGCCATGCCCTGCCGCGACCAGCCGCGCGCAGACTTCACCGCCGATAAGCCCGGCGGCACCCGTTACAAGAATCCGGCTCAACAGCAGCCGCCGCCGGTCGCGACCTGGGGCGTAGCTCCGGCGAGCGGAAACAGCGTGCCGCAATCGGGATAGATGCCGTAATGCGTGCCGAAGTCGCCAAAGAACTCGAAATGCTCGGCAAAGCGCGTGTCGGCCAGCATCTTCCAGCTGTTGCCGCACACGGGGAACATGCGCCCGCGTTCGATCCTGTGATGATCGTCCAGCACGAACACGCGCTCCTCGCCCGCGACCGTGCCCTTGTAGCGAACAGCCTGCCCATAATCCTCACACAGCGGCTCAAACTCGGGCAGCTTGAACAGCCGCGCGGTGGCCGAATGGAAGGCGATCCCGTCCAGCTTTTCCTGAATTTGCGGATCGTTGATCCCCAGCGGGCGGCTGGTGACCAGTCGCGGGTCGAGGAACCCGGCGGCCTTGGCCGAGGCGATGAAGTCGAACCAGTACATCGCGCCCGACAGGCACTCGCCATGCAGCACGGGATCGTCGCGCAGGCCCTCGGGCACGCGGCGGTCGGAATAGACGTCGGAGAAATAGAGCTCCCCACCGGGCTTGAGCAGGCGGTAGGCCGCGTCGAACACCGCGCGCTTGTCTGCAACCAGGTTGATCACGCAGTTGGAGACGATGACGTCGAAGCTGCCATCTTCCAGATCGAGGTCGCCCAGCTTTTCGATGTCGCCTTCGATGAAGCGCACGTTGCTCTTCGCATAGCCGAACCGCTCGCGGTGCCAGTCCTCATGCTCGCGGGCGACCGCCAGCTGCGCGGGGGTCGCGTCGACGCCGGTGACGGAGCCATGTTCGCCCACCATCTGCGCCAGCAGATAGGCGTCCTGCCCGCTGCCCGAACCGAGATCGAGCACCTTGGCCCCCTCGATCGCCTGCGGGGCGACCAGCCCGCAACCGTAATAGCGCGCGCGGACATCCTCATGCACATTGCGCAGCAGCGCCATCAGCGCGGGCGGCGGTGCGTCGAGCGTGCAGCAGGCATCGGTCTTGAGATCGGCGGAGCCTTGCAGCACCTCGCCATAATAGTTCTGCGAATTTTCGAGATTCATGAAACGTTTCGACCCTTGCCTGCGAATATGCCACACACAGCACGAGGTTCGGTTCTCGGGCAAGCTTGGTTTCAGGGACAGGCATGAAATTTACCCATGACGTGATCGTGATCGGCGCGGGGGCGGCCGGTCTCACCGCTGCGGGCGGCTGCGCGATGTTCGGCCTGAAGGCCGCGCTGATCGAGCGGGCCGAGATGGGCGGCGAGTGTCTCAACAACGGTTGCGTACCGTCCAAGGCGCTGATTACCGCCGCCAAACGCGCAGCGGAAGCGAACGAGTACGAACGCTTCGGCATCCAGATGGCCGCCGCGAAGGTCAACTGGACCGGCGTGCACGCGCATATCCACGAAGCGATCGCGCACATCGCGCCGCACGACAGCCAGGAACGGTTCGAGGAGATGGGCTGCGACGTCTATCGCGGCCACGCGCACTTCATCGGCCCGCGCAAGGTGCAGGTCGGCGATGTCGAGCTGAGTGCCCCAAAGATCGTCATCGCCACCGGGTCGGAACCGATGGTGCCGCCGATCGAGGGGCTGGATAGCGTGCCCTACCTGACCAACGAGAATATCTGGGATCTCGACCAGTTGCCCCAGCACCTCGTCATCATCGGCGGCGGGGTGATCGGGATGGAGATGGCGCAGAGCTTCCGGCGGCTGGGCAGCGAAGTCACCATCATCGAACCGGGCGAGCTCATGGGCCGCGACGATCCGGAATCGGTCGCGGTGGTGGTCGAACAGATGAAGGCCGAAGGGGTGATGTTCGTGAAGGGCACAGCCGCCAGGGTGACGCCCGGCGTGCTCGCCAGCCTCACCGTGACGCTGGAAGACGGGCAGGAGGTTGCTGGCACGCACCTGCTGATCGCCACCGGGCGCAAGGCACGCACCGAAGGCTACGGGCTGGAAGAGATCGGCGTCGAGCTGGGCCGCAACGGGATCAAGGTCGATGCGCGGCGGCGCACGAACCTCAAGCATATCTACGCGATCGGCGATTGCCGCGAGGGCCCGCGGCTGACGCATGTGTCTGACTACGAAGGGTCCAACGTCGCGCTGGAAATCACGCTGGGCGTGCCGACCAAGGTCGACTGGTCCGCCCTGCCCTGGTGCACCTATACCGACCCCGAAGTCGCGCAGATCGGGATGACCGAGGCGCAGGCGCGCGAGGAGCTGGGCGACAAGGTGACCGTGGTGCGCGAAGGCTTCGACCACAACGAACGCGCCATTGCGGAAGGGGACACGCGGGGCCACCTGAAGGTGGTGATGGTCGGCAAGAAAGTTCTCGGCGCAAGCATCGTCGGCAAAAATGCGGGCGAAATGCTGCTGCCTTTCACGCAAGCGATTACCGGCAAGGCGAGCACCTTCGCTATGGGCAGCGCGATTATCGCCTATCCGACCCGCAGCGAGATCACCAAGGCGGCAGCGTTCAGCGCGTGGGAAGGCACGGTGTTCGGCAGCGTGCCCAAGGGCTACGCCAAAACGCGCGCATGGTTCAGGAAGACGCTGCGCTGATGGCGTCGCGTTCCAAAAGCCGCAACGCGCCGCAAGGCCCCTCGCCCTTCGCGGTCGAGGCCGATGCCCTGCCCGAAGGCAAGTTCACCGATCCCGACATCACCGCCGACGGATCGCCGCGCGCGCAGGTTCCGCTGCTGGAGCTGGAGACGCTGTGGCTGTGCACCGGCACGCTGTGCAATCTCGCCTGCGCGACCTGCTATATCGAGAGCAGCCCGACCAACGATGCGCTGATATACCTGACCGCAGAGTACGCCGCGCGCTATTTCGACGAGATCGAGCGCGATGGGTGGTCGACGCGCGAGATCGGCTTCACCGGCGGCGAGCCGTTCATGAACCCGCATTTCATGGCCATGCTGGAAGACGCGCTCTCGCGCGGGTTCGACGTGCTGGTGCTGTCCAACGCGATGAAGCCGATGCGTCGGCACGAGGCCAAGCTGCTGGCCCTGCGCGAGGCCTATGGCGACAAGCTGACGATCCGCGTCAGCCTAGACCATCACACCAAACCCGTGCACGAGGGCGAGCGCGGGCCGAACAGCTGGGATGCCGCGATCGGCGGGCTCCGCTGGCTGTCCGAGCACGGCTTTCGTATCGCGGTTGCCGGGAGGCTGCTGCCCGGCGAAGGGATGGTCGAGGCGCGCGACGGCTATGCCGCGCTATTCGAACGGGAGACCATCCGTATCGACGCGCATGATCCCTCACGCTGCGTCCTTTTCCCCGAGATGGACGCGGACAAGGACGTCGCCGAAATCACCACCGCCTGCTGGGACATTCTCGGCAAGTCGCCTGCCGACATCATGTGCGCGACCAGCCGCATGGTCGTCCACCGCAAGGGCGAACCCGCCCCGCGCGTGGTGGCGTGCACGCTGATTCCTCATGATCGCGAGTTCGACTTCGGCGAAACGCTGGCCGATGCCAATGCCGCGGTGAAGCTGAACCACCCCCACTGCGCGCGCTTCTGCGTGCTGGGCGGTGCGAGTTGCTCGGCCTGAGCTAGCCCCCCGCCTTCACCTTCTGGCGATAGGCGTGCAGCAGCGGCTCGGTATAGCCGCTGGGCTGTTCGGTCCCTTCGAAGATCAGCGCGCGCGCGGCCTGGAAGGCGAGGCTCTGCTCCGGATTATCGGCCATTGGGCGATAGGCCGGGTCGCCCGCATTCTGCGCATCGACCTTCTTCGCCATCGCGACCAGCACCTCGTCGACCTCCTCGGGGCTGACCACGCCATGCTCCAGCCAGTTGGCGATGTGCTGGCTGGAGATACGCAGCGTTGCGCGGTCTTCCATCAGGCCGACGTCGTCGATGTTGGGCACCTTGGAACAGCCCACGCCCTGATCGACCCAGCGCACGACATAGCCCAGGATGCCCTGCGCGTTGTTCTCCAGCTCGGCACGGATTTCGTCGGGCGACCAGTTCTCGCCCCGGTGGAGCGGGATGGTCAGCAGGTCGGATAGCGGCGCGATTGCTTCCTTCGCCCGCTCGTCCTGCCGCGCGAAGACATCGACCATGTGGTAATGCGTCGCGTGCAGCGTTGCCGCGGTCGGCGATGGCACCCAAGCGGTGTTCGCGCCCGAGCGCGGGTGGCCGATCTTCTCCGCCAGCATGTCCGCCATCCGATCGGGCATGGCCCACATGCCCTTGCCGATCTGCGCCTTGCCCGAAAGGCCGCAGGCGAGCCCGATCTGCACGTTGCGATCCTCGTAGGCCGCGATCCAGGGCGTCTCCTTCATCGCGCCCTTGCGCTTCATCGCACCCGCTCGCATCGCGGTGTGGATCTCGTCGCCCGTGCGGTCGAGGAAGCCGGTGTTGATGAACATGATCCGGTCGCGCACCGCATGGATGCACGCCGCGAGATTGGCGGAGGTCCGCCGTTCCTCGTCCATCACGCCGACCTTGATCGTGTGCCGCGCGAGGCCGAGCATATCCTCCACCGCGTCGAACAGGTCATTGGTCAGCGCGCATTCCTCGGGCCCGTGCATCTTGGGCTTCACGAGATAGATCGAGCCTTCGCGGCTGTTGGAAAGCGTGCCGGTGCGCTTCAGGTCATGGCAGCCGATCGTCGCGGTGATAATCGCATCGAGGATGCCCTCGGGCGCCTCGCCGCCATCGGGGAGCTGCACCGCGGGCGTCGTCATCAGGTGGCCGACATTGCGCGCGAGCAGCAGGCTGCGCCCGGGCAGCGTGAAGCTCTCGCCATCAAGGCCGACATATTCGCGATCGGGATTGAGCGTGCGGGTCATCTCCTCCCCGCCCTTCATGAAGGTTTCGCGCAAGTCCCCCTTCATCAGGCCGAGCCAGTTGGAATAGCCCAGCACCTTGTCCTCTGCATCCACCGCCGCGACCGAATCCTCGAAATCGCAGATGGTCGAGATTGCGGACTCCAGCACGATGTCGGCGACCCCGGCCTTGTCGCCCGCGCCGACCGGGTGATCGGGATCGATCACGATTTCGACGTGCAGGCCATTGTGGCGGATCAGCCAGTTCTTGCCATTGCGCCCGACCAGCTGAGCCGGGGCCTTCAGCTTGGGCTCGCTGCCATCCCAGTTGCTCCACAGCTGGTCTTCCAGCGGCACCGCGCGGTCGAGGAACTGGCGACCCCAGTCGATCACCATCGCGCCGCGTTCCTCGTCGTAACCGCCCGGCTTGGGCGTGCCGGGAATCGCGTCCGTGCCGTAGAGCGCGTCGTACAGGCTGCCCCAGCGCGCGTTCGCGGCATTGAGCAGGAAGCGCGCGTTGAGCACGGGCACCACCAGCTGCGGGCCGGCAATCTGCGCCAGTTCCGGGTCGACATTCTGCGGGTTCACGCTGAAGGCGTCCGGCTCGGGCACCAGATAGCCGAGATCGGTCAGGAAGGTGCGATAGGCGTCGGCATCGATCGGCGCGGGGTTCTGCCGATGCCATTCGTCGATCTTCGACTGGATCGCCTCGCGCTTCTGCAACAGGTCGCGATTGCGGGGCACGAAACGGCTGAAAATGTCCGCTGCGCCGCTCCAGAAAGCGTCTGCGTCGATGTCGAGACCGGGAAGCACCTGCGCTTCGATGAAGTCGGCCAGTTCCTCGGCAACCTTCAGCCCGGCGAGTTCGCGCATGCCCATTCTCTTGTCCTTCCTCGTATGTCGCTTTTGCGTGTTTCCAAACCGCTTGGCGCGATCGAAGGGTATGAGTCAAATGCGTAGCAGGTCCGCGGCGACACTGCCGCTACGGCACGCTACGTCACCTGAATCTAGGCCCCGGCCAGCCCGTTGCCGATCATGGTCCTCGGCTGCACGATCCGGTCGTAATCCTCTTCGCTGATCTTGCCGCTGGCGATCGCCTCCTCGCGCAAGGTGGTGCCGTTCTTGGCGGCGGCCTCTGCGATATGCGCTGCGTCCATATAGCCGATTTCCGGCACCAGCGCGGTCACCAGCATCAGCGACTGCTCCAGATGCTGCTCGATCCGCTGCTCGTCGAGCGTGGTGCCCTCGATCGCGTTTTCACGGAAGCTCGCGCAGCCATCGGCGAGGATGCGGATCGAGTGGAGCACGTTCGCCGCGATCACCGGGCGCATCGCGTTGAGTTGCAGATTGCCCCAGCTTCCCGCCATCGCGTTGGCGGTGTCGTGGCCGATCACCTGCATCGCCACCATCAGCAGCGCCTCGCTCTGGGTCGGGTTGACCTTGCCCGGCATGATCGAAGAGCCCGGCTCGTTCGCGGGCAGCTTGAGCTCGCCGATCCCGCAGCGCGGGCCGCTCGCCAGCCAGCGCACGTCATTGGCGATCTTGATCAGCGCGACCGCAACGCCCCGCAGCGCGGCCGACAGGCGCACGATCGGGTCGAGCGTTCCCTGCGCGTGAAACTTGTTGGCTGCGGTGCGCACCGGCAGGCGGGTGAGATACGCGATTTCTTTCGCGACATGATCCGAAAAGCCGTCCGGCGCATTGAGCCCGGTGCCTACAGCCGTCCCGCCAAGCGAGATGGCGAGCAGTCCCTCGCGCGCATGTTCAAGATCGGCAACTGCCGCGCGCAACGCCTCGGCCCACGCGCTCCATTCCTGCCCGACCGACAGCGGCACCGCGTCCTGAAGATGGGTGCGACCGATCTTGACCGTGTCCATCCAGCCGCCGGCCTTCTGCTCGATCACCTCGGCCAGCTGCTCGATCTCGGGGATCAATTGCGCGTCGAGCGCGCCCAGCGCGGCCAGATGCATCGCGGTGGGGAAGGTGTCGTTGGAGGACTGGCTCTTGTTGACGTCATCATTGGGCGCGACCGGTTTCTGGCTGCCCAGTTCGCCGCCCAGCAGCTGAATCGCGCGGTTTGCGATCACCTCGTTGACGTTCATGTTCGTCTGCGTGCCAGAGCCTGTCTGCCATACGCGCAGCGGGAACTGGTCATCGAATTCGCCCGCGATCAGCTCGTCGCAGGCGCGCGTGATCGCCTCGCACTTGTCTGCCGCAAGCAGTCCGGCGCGGCGGTTGACGATGGCAGCGGCCTTTTTGAGATACCCATAGGCACGGCACAGCTCGACCGGCATGCGATCCTCGCCGATATCGAAATGCTGGAGCGAGCGGGCGGTCTGCGCGCCCCAATAGCGGTCGGCGGGCACGCGAACCTCGCCCATCGAGTCGAACTCGACGCGGTCGCCCTTCGCCTTGATCCCGACCGGAATGTCGCGAAGCGTTTGCCCCTTTTCGGTCATGGCGGTCCTTTCACCTTCCTCTTTCGAGAACCGTGCCCTCCACTGCTCGTTCCCGCATTCGGCGTGGCCCCTTGAGGTATCGCGCGCGCATCCGGTATGCAGTGGACCTATGGGGGCAATGCGGCGCACATGGCAGCGGATCTACTACGCGATCGCGACATTGCGCTGGAGCGTGCTGATCGCGGTGATCGTGCTGCACGCGCTGCTCAGCTATTTCGTGCTCGTCGTGACGGGCGAGACCGCGCTGATCAGCGACTTCCTGGTCTATTTCTACTACTACACCACCACCGCCACCACCGTCGGCTATGGCGACCTGAGCCCGCAGACCGCAGCGGGGCGAACGGCGGCGGCAATCATTATCCTGCCCGGCGCGATCGCGCTGTTTACCGCGGTGCTGGGCAAGGCGGTGAGCGATATCGGCAACCACTGGAGGCGAGGTTTGGACGGCAAAGCAAGCTATGCCAGCCGCCACGATCATGTCGTGATCGTCGGCTGGCAGGAACGCGCGACGAAGCGCCTGATCGAAACCCTGCTGGCGGACCGGTCCTATCACGCCCGGCCCGTGCTGCTGGCCGCAGCGGTCGACACGAGCCCAATGCCCGATGCGATCGACTTCGTGTTCGCCGAGACCCTGTCCGACTTCGACAGCTACAAGCGTGCGGGCGCGAGCCGCGCGAGTACGATCCTGATCCGCGGCGCAACCGACGACGACACGCTGGCAGCGACGCTGGCCGCGCGTGCGGCGGCACCCGATGTGCATATCGTCGCGCATATGGAGAACGAGGATGCCGCGCGGCTGATCGAACACCAGATCGACAATATAGAGGTCTTCTCCTCGATCTCGATCGACATGATGGTGCGCGCGGCGCACGATCCGGGGGCCTCGCGCCTTGCAAACCTGCTGTTCTCCTCGCGCACGGAAAGCACCGCCTTCTCGCTGCGCGTGCCCGAGGAAACTCCGCCGCTCTCCTATCTGGAGGCGCTGGTCGCGCTGAAGCGGTCGCACCGGATCACGCTGATCGGCGTGAGCGAGGCTGGCGGCAAACATCTCGACCTCAACTGCGTGGGCGAGCGGGAGATCAGGGGTGGCGACACGCTGTTCTACATTGCAGACGAGCGGCGCGAGCCTTCTGCAGGGCAATGGCGCGAGCTGGCCAAGCAATTGGTCTGAGCCCGCCTCCCTCCACTCGCTCCGATAACAGAGATCGCGAATTTGCCCCGTGACATGCTGAAACGATACCGGCAGCTGCCCGTTCGCCAGATATGTCCGAAAAATACAGCAAGCTCGACCGCCTCTTCGTCGCCGGTGAATGGCGCGAAGGCACAGGCGACACCCTGAAAAACATCTGCCCGTGGGACGAAAGCGAGATTTTCTCGATGAAGACCGCGCAGGCCAGCGACGTCGACGAGGCGTGCAAGGCCGCCAGGCAAGCACAAGGCGAATGGGCCGCGCTTCCGCCCTCGGCCCGCGCGGCGAAGATGCTCGCGATCGGAGACATTCTGGAGGCGCGCAAGGACGAGATCGCCGCGTGGATCGTGCGCGAAGTCGGCGGGACGCAGGTCAAGGCCGCGCTCGAACTGATGCTGGTGACGCAGGTCGCGCGGCAGGAGGCGGCCGCCCTGCCCTACATGGTCGAAGGCGCGATCCTGCCCGAGGATATCCCGGGCAAGGAAAGCCGCGCCTATCGCCAGCCGGCGGGCGTGGTCGCGCTGATCAGCCCGTGGAACTTCCCGCTCCAGCTGACCGCGCGCACACTTTTCCCCGCGCTGGCGCTGGGCAACGGCGTGGTGCTCAAACCCGCCAGCGATTCGCCGGTCACCGGCGGGACCATCTTCGCCGCGATCTGCGAGGAAGCGGGCCTGCCCAAGGGCCTCGTCTCGGTCCTTCCCGGCAGCGGTTCCGAGGTCGGCGATGCGCTGGTGCGCGATCCGATTCCGTCGGTGGTCAGCTTCACCGGCTCCACCCCCGTGGGGCGCGGCGTCGGCAAGGCGGCGCTCGATGGCGACCGGATCAAGTCGCTCGAACTCGAACTCGGCGGCAATTCGCCGATCGTCGTGCTCGACGATGCGGATATCGACTATGCGGTCGAGGCGAGCGTCTGGGGCAAGTTCATGCACCAGGGCCAGATCTGCATGATCGCCAACCGGATCGTGGTCGAGGACGCGGTGCACGACGAGTTCGTGGAGAAGTTCGTCGCCCGAGTGAAGGAGCTACCGGTCGGCAAGCGTGATGCGGCGGACTGCTTCATCGGCCCCGTCGTCAACCGCGACCAGTTCGACGGCATCATGGACATGATCGCCAAGGCGAAGGACCAGGGCGCGACCTGCGCGCTGGGCGGAGAGCCCGACGGGCTCGTCATCCCGCCCCACGTCTTCACCGATGTGGGCGAGGACAATTGCCTGATCGCGAACGAGATCTTCGGCCCAGTCGCCCCTATCCAGCGCGCACGGGACGAAGAGCACGCGCTCGAACTGGCGAACGCGACCGAAATGGGCCTGTCGAGCTCGGTCTTCAGCCGCGACGAGGGCCGCGCTCTCGCCTTCGCCAAGAAGATCGAAGCGGGCATGACGCACATCAACGACCAGCCGGTCAACGACAGCCCCTTCGCGCCATTCGGGGCGATGAAGAACTCGGGCGTCGGCCGGTTCAACGGGCGCTGGGCGATCGAGGCCTTCACCACCACGCACTGGATCTCGGTGCAGCACGGCAAGCGCCAATTCCCCTTCTCGGCAGAGGATCTCTAGAACGATGGGTTTCCTGAAGAACGGCACATGGCACGACGAGTGGGCGCATAACGACGAGGACAGTGGCGAGTTCGAGCGCGACGAGAGCGCGTTTCGCAACTGGATCACGCCCGACGGATCGCCCGGTCCCACCGGGGAAGGCGGTTTCGTCGCCGAACCGGGCCGCTATCGCCTCTATATCAGCCTCGCGTGCCCGTGGGCGCACAGGGCCAATGCGGCGCGGCATCTGAAAGGTTTGACCGACGCGATCGAGCTGAACGTCGTGCACTGGCTGATGAAGGAAGGCGGCTGGTCCTTCCGCGAGGGCGAATGCGTGACCGGCGATCCCGCGATCGGCGCGGACCACCTCCACCAGCTCTACACCCACGCCAAGCCCGACTATTCTGGCCATGTCACCGTGCCGGTGCTGTGGGACACGAAGACCGAGACGATCGTCAACAACGAGAGCGCGGACATCCTGCGCATGCTCGGCACCGCTTTCGACGAATGCGGCGCCAACGACCTAGACCTCTACCCCGCCGACCTGCGCGATGAGATCGATACGCTGAACGACCGGGTGTACGACGCAGTCAACAACGGCGTCTACAAGGCCGGCTTTGCGACCACGCAGGATGCGTACGACAGAGCGGTCAAGCCGCTGTTCGCGGTGCTGGACGAGCTGGAGGAACGGCTTGAGGGAAAGGAGTGGCTGGTCGGGCACCGGCTCACCGAAGCCGATATTCGGCTGTGGACCACTCTGATCCGGTTCGATCCGGTCTATCACACGCACTTCAAGTGCAATATCCGCCGGATTGCGGACTACCCCAACCTTTCCGCGCTGACCCGGCGGCTCTACGAGCTGGACGGGATCGCGGAAACGGTCAATTTCCGCCACATCAGACACCACTATTACGAGAGTCACGAGCGGATCAATCCGAACGGCATCGTGCCAGCCGGACCTGACCCGCTGATTCCGGAGAACAACGCATGAGCAGCCGCCAGCTTCTCTCTCTCCACCGCGCGATGCGCGATGACATTCAGGACCTGACCACGCGCCGCCCCGTGCCGGGCCCGGGTCTTCCGCAGGTCGACCCGTTCCTGTTTCTCAACCATCACGGCCCGCAGACTTACCCGCCCGGCAATCGCGGGCTGCCTTTCGGCCCGCACCCGCATCGCGGGTTCGAGACGGTGACCTTCATTCTCGAAGGCAGTCTCGCCCACCACGACAGCGGTTCCGGCGCGAGCGTGGTCGAGGCGGGCGGCGTGCAGTGGATGACCGCGGGCAGCGGGCTGGTCCATGCCGAGCTTTCGCCGGAAGAGTTCAAGCGCACCGGCGGGCCGCTGGAAATCCTGCAGCTATGGGTCAACCTGCCCGCGCGGCTGAAGATGACCGACCCTGCCTATATCCCGGTGCCTGCGGCGGATATCCCCGCAATCGAGCTGGGCGAAGGCGTCTCGATGCGCGCGGTCTCCGGCACCGACGGAGCGCCGATCCACTCGCTAACCGACGTGATGCTGGCTATCGTGGAGGTCGCGCCCGGTGGAAGCGCCACCCTCCCCGCACCGGCAGGTCGCAACGTCTTCTTCTACACCGTCGAAGGCGAGGCGAAGATCGGCGAAGAGACCGTGCCCGAACATACGCTGGCCCAGGTCGGCGATGGCGATGGCCTCGCGGTCGCCAGCGAGAACGGGTGCCGTATCCTTTTCGGGCATGCCGATCCGATCGGTGAGCCGGTGGTGGCGCACGGCCCCTTCGTGATGAACAGCGAGGCAGAGATCGCGCAAGCGATCCGCGACTATCAGGCGGGCAAGTTCGGCGGGCTCTGACGTCCAATCAGTCCGGCCCGATCAGTCCGGCATCGCGGCGAGCACCTTGTCCGGCGTCATCGGAAACTCGAACACGCGCGCACCGCATGCGTTGTAGATCGCGTTGGCGATCGCGCCCGCGCCGCCGCACATGCCGAGTTCGCCGATGCCCTTCGCCTGGATCGGGCTCGCCGCGCCGTCGCGTTCCTCCACGAACAGCACGTCGAGATCGGGGACATCGCGGTTCACAGGCACGTGGTATTCCGCGAGGTCGCAATTTGCGAGGTGGCCGTCCACGGGATCGAACAGCATCGCCTCGGTCAGCGCCGCGCCGATGCTCCAGGTCATCCCGCCGAGGCACTGCGACCGCGCGGTCTTGGCGTTGAGCACCCGGCCGAAGCCGAACGCGCCGGTCATGTGCTGCACGCGCGTCTCTCCGGTGAAGCGGTTGACCCGCACCTTGGCGAAGAACGCGCCGAACCCGGCGGCGGTGAAGTCGTCTGCGACATCGCCCGGCTCGTAATGGCCTTCCTCGGCCAAATCCCGGCCGTCGAGCAGGTGAACCAGCGATGCGCCGCCGACCACGGCGCCGTCCTTCAATTGCAAGTTTTCCTCGGAAACATCCGCCCGCTCCGCGAGCGTCTCGCGCAGCGCGAGGCAGGCAAGGTAGGCCGCAGAGCAGATCGAGGCCGCGCCCCAGCTTCCGCCCGAGCCCGGTCCGCGTGGATGGCGGGTATCGCCCAGCTCAACCAGCACCTTCTCGACCGGCAGGCCCAGCATCTCGCCCACGGTCTGCGCCAGGATGGTGTAGGTGCCGGTGCCGATATCGGTCATGTCGGTTTCCACCAAAGCGATACCGTCGGCTTTCAGCGTGACGCGTGCCTTGGCCTCGCCGACATTGTGAACGCGCGCCGCACTCGCCATGCCCGTGCCGATCCACCACTCGCCTTCGCGCGTGTGACGCGGGCTTCGCGGACCGCTGTCCCAGCCGAACGCCTCGGCCCCCTGCTTGAGGCATTCGGCGAGCTTGTGCGAGGAGAACGGTGTGCCGTTGGCCGGATGCTTGTCCGGAATGTTTCGCAACCGCAGCTCGACCGGATCAACCCCGCACTTCTCCGCCAGCACGTCCATCGCGCATTCGAGCGCAGGCATCCCCACTGCTTCCCCCGGGGCGCGGACGGAGCCTGCGGTCATCCGGTGGATGCGCGCGACCTCCATGCTCAGTTCGCGGTTTTCGCCTGCGTAGAGGAAATGGCTCGATTGCAGCACCGGCTCGGCAAAGCTCTCGCCTGGCAGGTTGGAGACGCGCGCCTCATGGCCGAAACCGGTCAGCTTCCCGTCTTCGCCCGCCGCGAGCCGGAACCGCTGGCGGGTTTCGGAGCGGCGCATGATGCACTGCAGGACCTGCTGGCGCAGCATCGCCACGCGGACCGGGCGTTCCAGCTTCATCGCCGCCACGCTGGCCGCGACGGTTTCCTCGCTGATACCCAGCTTGGATCCGAAGCCACCGCCGACATAGCGCGAGACCAGCCGTACCTTGTCCTCGTCCAGTCCCAGCGAATCCGCCAGTTCGGAGATGTTGTAGTTGAGCATCTGCAGCGATGCATAAACCGTCAGCGTGTCGCCATCCCACTGTGCGATCGCCGCATGCGGTTCCATCGCGGCGGAGGAATGGCCCTCCGTCCGGTAGGTCTGGTCGACCGAGGCTGCCGCTACCTTCATTGCATGAGCAAGGTCGCCCTGCGAGGTTGCGCCATCTTTGGTCTCCGCCTCGACCGCTTCGGGATCGAACGCAGCGTCGTCGTCCTCGCGGTAGCTTACGGAAAGGTGCTTGGCTGCATCGCGCGCCTGCTCGAAGGTTTCGGCGACCACCAGTGCGATTGGCTGGCCGAAATAGCCGATCTTGCGCGCGGGCTGTTCCGGCGCCTCTCCGGCAGTCCCCTGCGCAGGTCGCGCAATCAGCGCGGGATCGTCGATGACCGTCACCACGCCCGGCATCGAGAGTACGGAATCCGTGTCGATACCGGTAACCTCTCCCTTGGCGATCGTCGCGGTGACGAGCACCCCTTCAAGGCAGGCTTCGAGCTGGTACTCCGCCGAATAGGGCGCGGCCCCGGTGACCTTCAGGAGCCCCTCGATCCGCGCCGTATCGGTGCCCAGCACGCCCTGACGCATCTGGTCGAGGCGGTTGGCGTTGTCCGGTTCATCCTGCTTGAGATATGTGCTCACAGTTCAACTCCCGTGGCTTCGGCCAGCACCGCGGCCAATGTGCGGCGGGCCAGCGGGATCTTGAAATCATTCTCGCCATAGCCGCGCGCATCGCGCAGCAGCATATCGGCTGCCTCGTCGAACAGCCTAGCGCCGGGGCGCTGGCCGACCAGCACTTCGCCGACCTTGGGATCGAACCACGGCTTGTGCGCAAGTCCGCCGAAGGCGAGATCGGCACGCGCGATCTGGTCGCCATCCATTTCGACAATCGCCGCGACCGAGCATAACGCAAAAGCGTAAGACGAACGCTCTCGCACCTTCCGGTAGATCTGCGCGCCCTCGCCCGGCGGTGGTACGGTGACGCCGGTGATCAGCTCGCCGGGTTCCAGCACGTTGTCTTTCCACGGCGTATCGCCCGGCAGACGGTGAAATTCGCGGACCGGCACGGCGCGCGTACTGCCGTCGGCGGTGGCGATATGGATTGTTGCGTCCAGCGCGCTGAGCGCCACTGCCATATCACCCGGATAGGTCGCGATGCACTGGTCACTGGTGCCGAGCACCGCGTGCAGCTTGGAAATCCCCTCAATCGCGCCGCAGCCCGATCCCGGCTCGCGCTTGTTGCAGGGCTGATCGATATTGGTGAAGTAATAACAGCGGGTCCGCTGGCACAGGTTGCCGCCGGTGGTCGCGCGGTTGCGCAGTTGCTGCGTCGCGCCGGCAAGGATCGCGCGCGCCAGCACCGGGTAGTCAGCCCGCACGCGCGGATGCGCAGCGGTGGCGGTGTTGGTCGCCAAAGTGCCGATCCACAGCCCGCCGTCGTCGGTATCCTCGATCTCCGCATGGCCGACGCGGTTGATATCGACCAGCGCCTGCGGGGTTTCGACTTGCAGCTTCATCAGGTCGAGCAGGTTGGTGCCGCCGGCGATCGGCTGCGCGTTCTTTGCGGCGACCAGTTGGCCCGCATGGTCCATGCCCTCGGCGCGCCGATAATCGAACGGCCTCATGCGACCTCTCCGGCTGCGACATCGCGGATGGCATCGACGATGTTAGCATAGGCCCCGCAGCGACAGATATTGCCGCTCATCCTTTCACGAATTTCGTCAGCGGAGACCTCCATCGGGCCTTCCAAGGAAGCACTCGCATCGCTCGGCAGACCCACAGCGATTTCTTCCAGCATCGCGGTCGCGGAGCAGATCTGGCCGGGGGTGCAATAGCCGCATTGGTAGGCATCGCGCTCCACGAAGGCGCGCTGCAATGGCGAGGGGTTCTCGGCAGTGCCCAACCCTTCGATCGTGGTCACCTCGTCGCCATCGTGCATCACCGCCAGCGTCAGGCAGGAATTGATCCGCACGCCGTTGACCAGCACGGTGCAGGCTCCGCACTGGCCATGATCGCAGCCTTTCTTGGTGCCGGTCAGGCCCAGATGATGGCGCAGCATATCGAGCAGGCTGACCCGCGGGTCGTCCGGCAGCGCATGGGGCTGTCCATTGATGCTTACCGTATTTTCGGAACTCATGGACGCACTCCCTGCTGGCTGACACCCGGTGGTCTTACGGGTGGGAGAACCAGCCGTTCCGATATCAACCTAGGATAGCCTCGGCACTCGGATGGCATGCTCGCAACCAATCGCGGTTCTCGCTCGTTCGGCATGCAAACAAGGAGGTTGCATGGCCGCGCGCGCATATTGGCAGGGACAAATCAGGCTGGCGCTGGTGTCGATCCCGGTCGAAATCTACTCCGCCTCGCAAAGCGGAGCCAAGATCAGCTTTCGGCAGATCCACGAGCCTTCGGGCAAGCGCATCTCCTACGAAAAGGTGGTCGAGGGTGTCGGCCCGGTCGACCGCGACGACATCATCCGAGGCTACGAGCTATCGAAGAACAACTACGTCCTGCTGGAGGACGAGGAGATCGAGGCGGTCAAGGTCGAGAGCAAGAAGACGCTGGAACTGGTCCAGTTCGTCGACCAGACCGAGATCGATCCGCTCTATTTCGAGAAGCCCTATTACGTCGTCCCCAAGGACGACCTGGCGGAGGAGGCTTTCATTGTGCTGCGCGAGGCGCTGCGCAAGGCGAAGAAGACCGCGCTCGGCCAACTGTCGGTGCGCGGGCAGGAGAAACTGGTCGCGATCAAGCCTTGCGGAAAGGGCATGCTACTCGAAACGCTGCGCTATGCCGACGAGGTTCGCGAGGGGCAGAAATTCTTCGGCTCGATCGGCGACGACAAGCCCGAAGAGGAATTGCTCGACCTCGCCAGCACGCTGATCGAGAAGAAATCCGCCCCCTTCGACGCAAGCGAGTTCGAAGATCGCTATGCCGAAGCGCTGCACAAGCTGATCGACAAGAAGGCCAAGGCGAAGGGCAGCAAGAAGGTCATCGAGGATGTCGAGAAGCCGTCCGGCGATGGCGGCGGCAACGTGATCGACCTGATGGCCGCGCTCAAGAAATCGGTCGACGGTGAAAAGCCCACCAAATCCTCCACAAAGAAGAAAAAGAGCGCCTAGGCGATGGCGAAGAAGGACGACCCGCTCGCCGAATACAACGCGAAGCGCGATTTCTCGCGCACCAAGGAGCCTGCGGGCAAGGCAGGCAAGAGCGGCAAGGACCGCATCTTCATGGTCCAGAAGCACGACGCCACGCGCCTGCATTGGGATCTACGGCTGGAAGCCGACGGCGTGCTTAAAAGCTGGGCGGTGACCAAGGGCCCCTCCCCCGACCCGGACATTAAACGGCTCGCGGTGCGGACCGAAGATCATCCGATGGATTACGCGACCTTCGAGGGCACCATCCCGGCGAACGAATATGGTGGCGGCACGGTGATGCTCTGGGACCGCGGCACCTGGCACCCGATCGAGGGCAAGAGCGCCGACGATATCGAGGAAGGCCACCTCCACTTCGTTCTCGACGGAGAGCGGATGAAGGGCGAATGGCTGCTGATCCGCATGAAGCCGAAAAAGGGCGAGAAGCGCGAGAACTGGCTGCTGCGCAAGCTGGACGACGAGCACGCGCAGGAAGGGGATGCGCTGGTCGAAAAGGCGCTGACCAGCGTCGATACCGGACGCTCGATGGCGGAAATCGCCGCAGGGCGCGAGCCTGACAAAGCAACCGGCGAAGACGAGGCAGTCGAGCCTCTCGCCGAGATGAAGCACGCTCGTCGCGGCAAGAAGGCAGGCAAGCCGCCCAAATTCGCCAAGCCGCAGCTCGCCACGCTGGTCGACGAAGTGCCCACGGGCAATGGCTGGATGCACGAGATCAAGTTCGACGGCTATCGCGCGCTGATCGCGGTCGCAGGCGACAAGGTCACGGTGTGGACCCGCAACCAGAACGACTGGACCGAGAAGTTCGGCCCGCTGGTGGAAGCGATCGCCGCTCTCGACCTGCCCCCTGCGCTGATCGACGGAGAGATCATCGCGCTGGACAAGAACGGCAATCCTGATTTCTCGACGCTGCAATCGGTGCTCAAGCGCGGGCACGGGGCACAGGGGCCGAAGGACAAGCTCGCCTTCTTCGCCTTCGACCTGCTCGAAGTGGATGGCGAAGACCTGACCGGCCATTCCAATATCGAGCGCAAGGAACGCCTCGAGGCACTGCTAAGCGATGCCGAGCCGCCAATACATGTCGCAGACCACATCATCGGCGCTGGCGAGAAGCTCTATGCCCAGATGTGCGGTGCGGGTCAGGAAGGGATCATCGCCAAACGGATCGACGCACCTTACCGCCACAGCCGAACGAAAAGCTGGGTCAAGGTGAAGTGCGTCCAGCGGCAAGAGTTCATTATCGTCGGCTGGTCCGAAAGCTCGGCCAAGGCGCGGCCCTTCGCATCCCTCCTGCTCGCCACGAAAGATGGTGAAGACCTGATCTATCGCGGGAAGGTCGGCACCGGGTTCGACAGCGAAGATCTCGACCGCCTCGGCAGCAAGCTCGACCGGATCGAGCGGAAGACACCGCCGCTCGACGTGCCCAAGGCCGACGCACGCAAGGCGCATTGGGTCACCCCAAATCTGGTCGCCGAAATCGCCTATGCCGAGCTGACCGCGGAGGGTCGGGTCCGCCACGCCAGCTTCCTCGGGCTGCGGCAGGACAAGGAGGCGAAGGATGTCGGCGACGAACGCAAGAATACCGCGCCATCCCCCTCCGCCAGCGTGGAGATATCCAGCCGCGACCGGGTGATCTTCCCCGACAGCGGAGAGACCAAGGGCGATCTGGCGGATTACTACGAAGCCATCGCTCCGCTGATGCTCCCTTTCGCGACCGAACGCCCGCTGAGCCTTGTGCGCTGCCCGCAAGGGCGCGCGAAGAAGTGCTTTTTCCAGAAGCACGATAACGGCGGCTTCGGCGATGGCGTGAAGGCAGTTCCGATCAAGGAGAAGGACGGCGGCACCGAAGATTACCTCTTCGTCTCGGACGCACGCGGCCTGCTTCAGTGCGTGCAGATGGGCACCATCGAGTTCCACGGCTGGGGCGCGCGCACCGGCGCGGTCGAGAAGCCGGACCGGATGGTCTTCGATCTCGATCCAGATGAAGGGCTGGACTTTGCCGACGTGCGCGAAGCGGCGATGGACCTGCGCAAACACCTCGCCGACATCGGCCTTACCAGTTTCGCGATGGTGACTGGCGGCAAGGGTGTGCATGTCGTCGTGCCACTGACGCCCGGTCATTCATGGGATACGCACAAGAGCTTCTCCGAACGTTTCGCCAAGGCGCTGGCGCAGGCCGAGCCCGACCGGTTCACCGCGACCATGAGCAAGGCCAAACGCAAGGGCCGCATCTTCATCGACTGGCTGCGCAACCAGCGCGGCAGCACGGCGGTGATGCCCTACTCCGCCCGCGCGCGAGAAGGCGCACCGGTCGCAGCACCCGTGGCGTGGAACGAGCTGAAGAAGCTAAACAACGCCCGCGGCTTTACCATCGGCGATGCCAAGCGGCTGCACGATCGCGCGCAGTCAAAGACCCTCGCCGGATGGGGCTTCGCCGACCAGCGCCTGCCCGACGTGTGATGTCCGCGATGCGTCAGGGCTGCCCGATCGCTCGTCCGGGACGCGGTGCCACTCGCCGACGACCGGCTGGCTTGCCGATCTGCCCTCTCCAGAAGCTATAGCTGGCTAGGAGGCCGAGGACGACAAGCGCCAGCCCGGCAAAGGTCATCGCGAGCCGCCACACGATCCCGCCAACCTTGGCCGCGTGAATGGGGTAGAACGTCTCGCTGATCGCCGACACCGCACCGGCCTTCGCAGGGTCGTCCGTGCCGACCACCGCTGCGCTGTCCGGAGCAATCCAGACGTAGCTGCGCCCGTTCGGCGTCCATTCGAAATCCTGGCGGAAGCGGATTGCGATCGGCTCGCCGGGCTTCGATGGCAACATCAGGCGTCGCGGCGCTGCCGACGGGAAGGCTTCTTGCGCGTTGCGCATCACGCTTTGCCAGTCGGTCGCCGGACCGACCGGGGCAAGCTCGGTCGGAACCGCGGGTTTTTGGTGTGCCTCGCCGAAGGGGGACAGCAGAAAAGCGCTCACCGCCGGGAAGATCATCAGCGTACCCGTCGCCGCCGCCACGATCAGCAGCGGCGAGGCGACCACGCCCAGATCGCGATGGTGTCGCACGATGGCGCTGGCGGTGTAGCGGGGCGGCCAGAGGCGAAACCGGAACGTCTTGCGTGTGCGCCACCACAGGATCGTTCCGCTGATGGTGAACGCGAGCAAGAGGATGCCCAGCACCCCGGTAATCGTCTTCCCGGTTTCGCCCAGGAACAGGTAGTGGTGCAGATCGAACAGCCAGAGCTCGGGCCGCTCCCACATGCCGGACCAGCGATCGACGACGGTCCCGTCCTGCGTGATATAGGCCCCGCTGCCGTCGGAATAGACCGCCTGGTGCAGACCGATCTCATCCCCGGCAAAGGTCACGCGCGAAAGGCCCGGCGCGGCCTCTCTCGCAACCTCGATCGCACGCCCCATCGCCACGGGATCGGTAACTGCCGGATCATGCGCCCCGTCGAGCATGATCCAGCTGCCTTCCCACAGCAACACCGTGCCGGACAGGCCGATGACCGCCAGCAAAATGCCGACGATGCCGCCCGTCCAGCGGTGCAGGAGCGAGAGCAGCTTCATCAGAACTCGCTGCGGAGGCTCAGCGTGAAGGTGCGCCCGCGGCCGGAGAAGAACCGACGGCTGTCGGTCACCCGCACGGTGTCGCTGTCATAGGTGATGAAGAACTCGTTGGTGAGGTTCTGCGCCGCCAGCGAAATCTCTCCGAAATCGGTGCGGTAGGAGATGAACGCGTCGACCAGCGTGTAACCATCGAAATCGGTCGCGGTGGACGCGTCGTTGAACTCGCGTTCGAGATACATGCGGGCCTGAGCTCGCGCGCTGAAACGGCCCGCGCTGTAGTCCGCCGCGAGGTTGATCCGGTCGGGCGAGATGTTCGCACCGTCGAGATCCTCATCGATCAGGCCGTCTCCGTCGCCATCGGTCTGTCCCGTGAGGTTGGCGTAGCCCCCGCTGAGCGCGAGGCCCGGCACCGGCGTCTGCCACGAAAGGCTGGCTTCGAAGCCCTCGATCTCGATCGGCTGGCGCTCCACTTCGAACACGTCGTTGCGCAGGACGAGGATCGATCCGAACTCGCTCGACGACCAGAAATAGCTCGCCGAAGCTTTCAGGGCGCCGCGATCCCATTCGAGCCCGAGTTCGCGATTGTTCGACACCACCGGTTCGAGCGAGAGGTAGTCATCGACGTCGATATTTGGCTGGCTGATCCCTCGCAGGATCCGCCCGACATCGGCGATCGTGAAACCCTCGGCATAGCTGCCGTAGGCGCGAAGGCCGTCGATCGGCTCGACGATTATGCCGCCGTTCCACAGCACATCCTCGAAGGACGGAGAGCCCCCGGTCACGCTGACCGGGCCGTAGCTCGCCAGAGTCGTGAAATCGTCGACCTTGAGCTGGACATTCTCGAACCGCAGCCCGCCAGCGAGACGCACCAGCCCGTCGGCCAGCGCGAGATTGCCCTGAAGGAACGGAGCGAGGCTGCGGAAATCGGTCTGCGGCACCCAGACCCGGTCGGTTTGCACCAGTACCTGTTCGGTGCGGTCGAACAGCGCGTCGAAGCCTGCCGTCAGGACCAGGTCGTCGAAGCCGGGAACCGCACGCTCGTAACTGACCTTGCCCCCAAGCTTGCGCGAACGGTTGGCCGACTGGTCGAACAGGTTGCCCGTGGGATCGATCGCCGGGTCCTGAAAAGTGCCGAACACGCCGCCGCCGTACACATCATTGGTGCGGCTGTAGAAGCCCTGCAGCACGAAGGTGCCGCCGCCGAGATCGGGATCGACCAGCGATGCGGAGAGGAGTTCCGCCTTGTTGGAAGGCGGGTCGCCGGGCGTCACGCCGCGAATGCTGCTCGCAGGGATCCCGGCAGAGCGGTCACCCGGCACGGACACATAGTTCGCGTTGCCCTGCAGCTCGAACCGGTTGGCGACCACTTCCAGTTTTGCGCCAGTGGCCAGCTCGTAGCCCAGGCGCGCAAAGACCGACCAGCTATCGCTATCCTGAATGTCGCCCTGCGTCCCGTCGACACCGATCCGGTTGTCGTTCCCGTCGAAGAAGGCGCCACGCTTTTCGTAGGTGGCCCCGACACTGGCATCGAACGGCCCGGCCCGATAGCCTACCAGCGCCCCGGTCTTCGCACCGATACCTTCGCCTTCGAAGTTGGTCGGCAGCGTCACCTGCGACAGCGTGCGGAACGAAACCCCGTCCTCTCGCGGTGCGCCAACCGTCACCTGATTGACCACACCGCCGGTCGCACCGATCCCTTGCAGCGCGTTCGAGCCGTAGATCACCTCGACCCGGTCGATGAAGAACGGATCGATCGTGTAGCCGTCGCGCGAGCCGTCCCGCACCGGGGTCGACTGGGGAATGCCGTTGATCGCGTAGAGCGGAGCGCGACCGCGAAGGCTCTCCCCCGCCCCGGTCAGCTTCTCGCGAGTGGGCGAGAAGGACGGCAGCAATGCCGATACCGCGTCGACGGTGGAGCCGGAGATCTGCACCTGCCGCTCCAGCGCCTCGCTGTCGATAATGTCGACGGTCAGCGGCAGCGCACTCGCCGGAAGCTGGGTGCGAGCTGCGGTGACGATAATCGTGCTCTGCTCGTCCGCGTCGGAAGAGGCGCCATCGGGAGGCGCGATGTCCTGCGCCAACGCGATGGTCGAAAGCGGTGCCAGCGCGAGCGCGCCGACGAAGTAGCGGTACATGAGAGACTCCGTGAAGGTTCACGGGCGCGTAGCGCTCATGCGTTTAATTCGCAATAGCGTTTTGAGGACAGTTTTGGTCTGCTGCGCGGGCGTCTGGGCGACCGCGGGGTCACGGCCGATTGATCGCAGGGTCTCTGCGGGATGGGTGGTGGTAGGGATATGACGGAGTTGCTTAGGTGGTTGCGGGAGTTGGATTTGAACCAACGACCTTCAGGTTATGAGCCTGACGAGCTACCGGACTGCTCCATCCCGCGTCACCTATGAGCCGGCGAGGACCGCCGGCGGCTGCTGTGGCAGCCTGTGCCTTGCCTTTCCCTCGAGGGGGTCGGGTTTGGCGTAGGCGTCAGAGACGCCAAAAGGGCCGCCCTTGATGGGTCAGCCCTTCGACAAGTGAATGGGTTACTTCCGCTGCCCGCAAGCTGCAATGCCTCGCGGCGACCTACTCTTCCAGTGCTTTTGCACTAGTACCATCGGCGCTGCCTGGTTTCACGTCCGAGTTCGAGATGGGATCGGGTGGGTCACAGGCGCTATGACCACGAAGCAATGAAGCTTGCGTGCGGCGGTTTATAATCGATGTGTTGGTATTCGAGGCGTCTATCTGGCTTCGAGTATTCTTTCCGGTCAACGAAGCCTGCAGGCAGGACTGTCATTGATGGTGCGAACTCTCAAGCATGATCAGAACTATTAGGACCGGTTAGCTCCACACATTACTGCGCTTCCACACCCGGCCTATCAACGTCGTGGTCTACGACGGTTCGAAGATACCTAATCTCAAGGGAGGCTTCCCGCTTAGATGCTTTCAGCGGTTATCCCGTCCGTGCATAGCTACCCTGCGGCACCCTTGGCAGGATGACAGGTACACCAGAGGCACGTTCACCCCGGTCCTCTCGTACTAGGGGCAACTCCTTTCAAGTATCGACGCCCACGGCAGATAGGGACCAAACTGTCTCGCGACGTTCTGAACCCAGCTCACGTACCACTTTAATTGGCGAACAGCCAAACCCTTGGGACCTGCTCCAGCCCCAGGATGTGATGAGCCGACATCGAGGTGCCAAACGATTCCGTCGATATGAGCTCTTGGGAATCATCAGCCTGTTATCCCCGGCGTACCTTTTATCCGTTGAGCGATGGCCCTTCCACGAGGGACCACCGGATCACTATGACCGACTTTCGTCTCTGCTCGACTCGTCAGTCTCGCAGTCAGGCAGGCTTATGCCATTGCACTCTCGCAGACGGTTTCCAACCGTCCTGAGCCTACCATCGCGCGCCTCCGTTACTCTTTAGGAGGCGACCGCCCCAGTCAAACTACCCGTCACAGAGGGTCCCTACACCGGCTAACGGTGCGAGGTTAGACATCAGAAAACAGCAGGGTGGTATTTCACCTATGGCTCCACGACAGCTGGCGCCGTCGCTTCAAAGCCTCCCACCTATGCTACACAACTCTTTCCTAATGCCACTCTGAAACTGCAGTAAAGGTGCACGGGGTCTTTCCGTCTAACCGCGGGTACTCCGCATCTTCACGGAGAATTCAATTTCGCTGAGCATATCCTGGAGACAGTGGGGAAGTCGTTACGCCATTCGTGCAGGTCGGAACTTACCCGACAAGGAATTTCGCTACCTTAGGACCGTTATAGTTACGGCCGCCGTTTACTGGGGCTTCAATTCGGAGCTTGCACTCCTCCTCTTAACCTTCCAGCACCGGGCAGGCGTCAGACCCTATACGTCGTCTTGAAGCCGACTTAGCAGAGTCCTGTGTTTTTGCTAAACAGTCGCTACCCCCTGGCCTGTGCCCCCCACTACTGCTTGCGCAATAATGGGGCCTCCTTCTTCCGAAGGTACGGAGGCAATTTGCCGAGTTCCTTCAGGATACTTCTCTCAAGCGCCTTGGTATACTCTACCTGACCACCTGTGTCGGTTTCGGGTACGGTCTATATGAAGAGGCTATTTCCTGGGACAACTTGGCTGCGTGCCCAATCCAATAAGGACACACAACGTCCGTCATCCGTCACACATCTTCAGGCCCACGAATATTTACGTGGTTCCCATCGACTACCCCCTTCGGGCTCGTCTTAGGGGCCGGCTAACCCTGCTCCGATTAGCGTTGAGCAGGAACCCTTGGTCTTTCGGCGAGAGGGCATCTCACCCTCTTTGTCGCTACTCATGTCAGCATTCGCACTTCCGATACGTCCAGAGTCGGTTACCCTTCTCCTTCACTCGCTTACGGAACGCTCCGCTACCGCGTACAGTAAACTGTACACCCTAAGCTTCGGTGCATCACTTGAGCCCCGTTACATCTTCGCCGCAGGAACCCTTATTTAGACCAGTGAGCTGTTACGCTTTCTTTAAAGGATGGCTGCTTCTAAGCCAACCTCCTGGTTGTTTTGGGATTCCCACATGCTTTCCCACTTAGTGATGACTTGGGGACCTTAGCTGTAGGTTAGGGCTGTTTCCCTTTTGACGACGGACCTTAGCACCCGCCGTCTGTCTGCCGGATAAGACTCGATGGTATTCGGAGTTTGGTTAGGTTTGGTACCGCTCGCGCAGCCCTAGCCCATCCAGTGCTCTACCCCCATCGGCATACATCCGACGCTCTACCTCAATAGATTTCGCGGAGAACCAGCTATTTCCCGGCTTGATTGGCCTTTCACCCCTAAACACAGCTCATCCGAGAATTTTTCAACATTCACCGGTTCGGTCCTCCAGTGCGTGTTACCGCACCTTCAACCTGGCCATGCCTAGATCGCCGGGGTTCGGGTCTAATCCATGATACTCTGTCGCCCTATTCAGACTCGCTTTCGCTGCGCCTACACCTAACGGCTTAAGCTTGCATCATAGACTAAGTCACTGACCCATTATGCAAGAGGTACGCTGTCACCCCCTATGGGGCTCCAACTGCTTGTAAGCATCCGGTTTCAGGTACTGTTTCACTCCCCTAATCGGGGTGCTTTTCACCTTTCCCTCACGGTACTGTGTTCGCTATCGGTCGTATACGAGTATTTAGGCTTGGAGGGTGGTCCCCCCATATTCAGACAGGATTTCACGTGTCCCGCCCTACTCAAGTCCTTGAAAATCACTTTCGCGTACGGGGCTGTCACCCGCTATGGCCAGTCTTTCCAAACTGTTCCGCTAGTTAAATCCAAGGCACTGGCCTGGTCCCGGTTCGCTCGCCACTACTACGGGAATCTCGGTTGATGTCTTTTCCTCCGGGTACTGAGATGTTTCAGTTCCCCGGGTTCGCTTCACCAAAGCTATGTGTTCACTTCGGTGATACCTTGTCCACCTCGCTCCGATCGTCCCGAAGGACCATCGAAGAGAAATGGTGAAGGTGGGTTTCCCCATTCGGAAATCGCGGGATCAAAGCCTGCTCACGGCTCCCCCACGCTTATCGCAGCGTGCCACGTCCTTCATCGCCTGTATACGCCAAGGCATCCACCAAATGCTCTTACCTCACGCTTGAGAATCCACACCATCAACGACAGGCCTGCATAAAAGCCCGTTCGTCTTCGCGATGGCGCGGAAAGAATTTAATCTCAGCCAGATAAATCATCTGATTAATGTTGCAGCACATGCTTGTCGGCCCGAAAGCCGACGCACTATGCGCCGCGGCATCGATTATAAAACCCATTCACAATGTCAAAGACGGCGACCAGATGTCGCCTACCTGCCGAAGCAGGATCTGTTTTCCTCATCTCTGGAGTTCCGGTTGGCTGGTGGAGCCTATCGGGATCGAACCGATGACCCCCTGCTTGCAAAGCAGGTGCTCTCCCAGCTGAGCTAAGGCCCCTTACCAAACGGGATAGTGGTGGGCCTGAGAAGATTTGAACTTCTGACCTCACCCTTATCAGGGGTGCGCTCTAACC